>NZ_JBVIST010000012.1:0-195787 GCF_055575375.1 Streptomyces sp. NPDC034111
CGGTTTTACAGCGCGGAAGAAGTGCTCCGGTTCGTTGAGTCCACGGAGGAATCGAATGCCCATGCGAAACCGTGAGGTTGTTTCCGGACGGCTTCTACTGCCCGCCAACGGCAAGCCCGGCGGGCAGTGGGCCGATCACCGCAAAGTGATCAACGGGGTGCTGTTCCGGGCCCGTACCGGTGTGCCCTGGCCAGACCTGCCCGAACGGTACGGCCCCTGGCAGACCGTCTACGAGCGTCACCGCCGCTGGTCAGCTGACGGCACCTGGCAGCAGATCCTGACCGAGTTACAGATCGAGGCTGACGCCGCCGACCCCGACGGGGCGCTGGCCAAGGACGTCGAGAAGGAAAGCGTGCAGCGTCGGCGGGAATGGGCGGTGAGCATCGACTCCACGTCCTGCCGGGCCCACCAGCACGCGGCCGGTGCCCGCCGCCGGCCGCCGCGTGACTTCCCGCAAAAGGGGGCGGTTCGCGTGTGGAAGCCGATGGGCGTGAGGCGCTGGGACGCTCACGAGGCGGACTGACCAGCAAAATCCACCTGTTGGCCGACGACCGGGCCCGCCCGCTGACCTGGCAGACCTCCCCGGGCCAGCGGGGCGACAGCCCCATGTTCATCCCCGTGCTGGAGAGCCTGCGGATCCAGCGGCGCGGACCAGGCCGACCCCGCAGCCGGCCAGATCGCGTCCGTGGTGACAAGGCGTACTCCAGCTACGACAACCGCGCTTACCTGCGACGGCGGGGAATCAAAGCGACCATCGCCCAACCCGACGACCAGCGGGCCAAGCGCCGGCGAAAGGGGAGGGCCGGCGGACGTCCCCCGGCCTTCGACAAGGCCCAGTACCGCCACCGCAGCGCCGTCGAGCGATGCGTCAGCAAGTGGAAGCAGTACCGCGCAGTGGCCAGCAGGTACGACAAACGCGACTACATCTTCAACGGCACCCTGGCCGTTGCAGCCATCGTCATCTGGCTCCGCGACACCGTCCAAGAGCCATCAGAAACGGCCTAGACGCCCCTGGCAGCCAGGCAGCCAGGCAGCCAGGCAGGCAGTCCCTACCGGCCGTCCCCTCCGGCGCCGCGCGCCGTCAGGAGCTCCCTGGCGCGGGTGAGGGCGGAGTCGCGCCGCGCGGAGAGCTCCTCGTCGGTGAAGACCGGGGTGGAGAGGGCCGGGGGTATCCCGCCGCCGTCGAAGGTGCGGCCGTCGTCCGTCAGGAACTCCTCGTTGGGGAGGCCGAAGGACCAGCCGTTGGGGAGCCTGCGGTCCAGGATGTCGGAGAACACACCTTGGGTGTTCTCGCCGATGCGGGTGGGGGAGAGCGAGCGGCCCATCAGGGACTGGGTGAAGGTCTCGCCCGCGCTGATCGTCAGCCGCCCGGTCAGGACCGCGACCGGGCCGGTGTAGACCGGGCCCTGGTGCGGGCGGACCGTGAGGGGCTGGGGCACGGTGAACCTGCCCGGCTCGTGGGGGTGGTTGCGTGCCCGCTTGCGGTAGGCGAGGTAGCGGCGGTCGGTGAGCCGGGAGGCGATGCGCAGACCGAGGGGGTCGGAGCCGCCGCCGTTGAGCCGTACGTCGACGATGAGGCCGCGCAGGGCCGTCGGGCCCTGCGTACGGGCCTTGGTGAACACCGAGTCCAGGGCGCGGTCGAGCTCGGCGACGTCGCCGGCGTAGTCGCCCTTCTTGGTGTAGCCGGCGAACTGGGTGACGCGGAAGTAGCCGATGCGGCCGGGGAGATCGGCGTACGTCAGCTTGCCCTGGGCCCAGTGGCGCTGGACGGTGCCGGGGCCGAGATGCGCGGCGATCGCCTTGTCGACACGGGCGGTGAATTCCGGGGTGGGCAGCACCGTGCCCGGCCGCTTGCCCGCGAACCACCGGTCGGGACCCGCGATGACCCGGGTGTGCGCATCGTGCAGCGGCTCGATCATCTTGCGCAGCACCGCGAAGAGTTCGTCGTCGGTGGTCTTCGCCGTGATGCGGGGGCGGTAGCGGTCGCGGACCGCCCGCCAGTCGATCTTCTTCGCACGGAAGAAGGGGTAATTCTCGGCAAATGTCTGCCAGAAGACGTCGAAGACCGCCCGGGGATCGTGCGGCGGGCGCTTGCGGCAGCGGTCGGGCAGAGCGCCGATGCGGTGCAGGCCCCGGTGGCCGGCGCCGTCCTCGAAGGACAGCCGGGCCCGGTCGGCGCCCGACGGCGTCACCGTGAGGCGGCCCGCGTCGGGGACCGTGAAAACGCTCCGGCCGTGCCCGTCGGGGCCGCCCGTACGGGTGCCCGTGACCGAGCCGGGCAGACAGCTGAGGGTCGTGGTGTCGTACGTCCGCAGGCTGCGGCCGTGGACGGTGACGAGGGTGCCGTAGCCGTCCGTCCGCCAGACACCGTCCAGGGACGTGGACGGGGCGGAGGCCTGCGTGCCCGGCGCGGACCGGGCCGGGGCCGGAGCGCCCGGGGCCGCGCAGGCGGCGGTGGTGGTCAGGGCGGTCAGGGCGGCGAGTAGCAGGGCCGTCCCGCCGGTGCGGCGGGGGCGCCGTGGGCTGTTCATCGGGAGTACCTCTCCGGGGTCAGGCCGAGGACAGGGTTTCCGTGGCGCACATGACTGCACCTTTCGTCTCGGACCTGCCTCAGCGTGGCGTCCGGGCGTGCGCGGGCACCATGAGGAATGCCTCCGGCTTCCGGTGGGGTTTTCCGCAGTGCCGGGCGCGGGAGTCACAGGAGTCGGGGGGAGGCCGTCGCGGGGTGCCCCCCGGACCTCGTAAGGTCTTATCCGTGTTGGAGGAGATGCGGATCCGGTCCCTGGGTGTCATTGATGACGCCGTTGTCGAGCTGTCCCCGGGCTTCACGGCGGTGACCGGCGAGACGGGCGCGGGCAAGACCATGGTCGTCACCAGCCTCGGCCTGCTGCTCGGCGGGCGCGCCGACCCCGCCCTGGTGCGGATCGGCGCCAAATCGGCGGTCGTGGAGGGCAGGATCAGCGTCGGACCCCAGGCCCCCGCCGCGGTGCGGGCCGAGGAGGCCGGTGCCGAACTGGACGACGGCGCCCTCCTGATCAGCCGTACGCTCTCCGCCGAGGGCCGTTCGCGCGCCCATGTGGGCGGCCGCTCCGTACCGGTCGGACTGCTCGGGGAGCTGGCCGACGACCTGGTCGCGGTACACGGTCAGACCGACCAGCAGGGCCTGCTGCGGCCGGCCCGGCAGCGCCAGGCCCTGGACCGCTACGCCGGGGACGCGGTCGCCGTCCCGCTCGCCAAGTACACCGCCGCCCACCGCAGGCTGCGCGCCGTCGCCGCCGAGCTGGCGGAGCTGACCACCCGGGCCCGCGAGCGCTCCCAGGAAGCGGATCTGCTGCGCTTCGGTCTCGACGAGATCGCGGCCGCCGAACCGCAGCCCGGCGAGGACACCGAACTCGCCGCCGAGGCCGAGCGGCTCGGGCACGCCGAGGCGCTGGCCGGCGCCGCGACCGCCGCGCACGCTGCGCTGGCCGGCAACCCGGAGGACCCCGAGGGCGTCGACGCCACCACCCTGGTCGCCGGTGCGCACCGCGCGCTGGAGGCCGTGCGCGGCCACGACCAGGAGCTCGCCGCGCTCGCCGAGCGCCTCGGCGAGATCGGCATCCTGATGGCCGACGTGGCGGGCGAGCTCGCCGGTTACGCCGACAACCTGGACGCCGACCCGCTGCGGCTCGCCGCGGTCGAGGAACGCCGCGCCGCCCTGAACCACCTCACCCGTAAGTACGGCGAGGACATCGCGGCGGTACTGGCGTGGTCCGAGCAGAGCGCCGCCCGGCTCGGGGAACTCGACGGTGACGACGACCGGATCGGCGAGCTCACCGCCGAACGGGACGCCCTGCGCACCGAACTCGGCGAGCTGGCACAGGCGCTGACCGATGCCCGCACGGCCTCGGCGCAGCGTTTCGCCGACGCGGTGACCGCCGAACTCGCCGAACTGGCCATGCCGCACGCCCGCGTGACCGTGGACATCCGCCAGACCGAGGTCGCCGAGGACGCCGACGGCATCGAGGTCGGCGGCCGCACCGTGGCCTACGGACCGGCCGGCGCCGACGAGGTCGAACTCCTGTTGGCGCCGCACCCGGGCGCACCGCCGCGACCGATCGCCAAGGGGGCGTCCGGCGGTGAGCTCTCCAGGGTGATGCTCGCCGTCGAGGTGGTCTTCGCCGGCTCCGACCCCGTACCGACGTACCTCTTCGACGAGGTCGACGCGGGCGTCGGCGGCAAGGCGGCCGTCGAGGTCGGCCGGCGGCTGGCCAGGCTCGCGAAGTCGGCACAGGTCGTGGTCGTCACCCACCTCCCGCAGGTCGCGGCCTTCGCGGACCGCCAGCTGCTGGTCGCGAAGACCCATGACGGCTCGGTCACCAGGAGCGGGGTCACCGTCCTGGAGGGCGAGGAGCGGGTCCGCGAACTCTCCCGCATGCTGGCCGGCCAGGAGGACTCCGAAACGGCCCGCGCCCATGCGGAGGAGCT
The DNA here is from genome assembly GCF_055575375.1 of Streptomyces sp. NPDC034111. Classification (NCBI taxonomy): domain Bacteria; kingdom Bacillati; phylum Actinomycetota; class Actinomycetes; order Kitasatosporales; family Streptomycetaceae; genus Streptomyces; species Streptomyces sp. NPDC034111. Next base: position 4,468 of record NZ_JBVIST010000012.1, read on the forward strand.
GCTGGAGACGGCGCGGTCGGGACGTTAGGGCAGGATGCCGGGCGAGGGGAGCGGGACGGTGGCAGGTGGCAAGGTGCGGGGGCGGATCCCGGCGCTGCTCGGGGCGGCAGGGGTGACGCGCGCGGTATACGGGGCGCTGAAGAGCAGGCCGCCGGGCGGGGCCGTCCTGTGGGAGCGCAAGAACCACGCCGGCCGGACCGTGCATCTGCACGCCGGACTCGCGGCGACCGCCGGTACCGCGCTGGCCGCCGCCACCGCACCGGGTCTGCCCGCCCGGGCCCGGACCGCGACGGCGCTGGCCGTACTGGCCGCCGGCGGCTGCGGGGCCTACGACGACGTCTTCGGCGCCGACGACCCCCGGCGCGGATTCCGGGCGCACCTCTCGGCGCTGCGGCACCGCGAGGTCACCAGCGGTGCGGTGAAGCTGTTCGGGATCGGCGCTGCCGGGCTGGCCGCGGGGGCCCTGCTGAAGGAGCGCCCGGCCGACAAGCTGCTGGCGGGCGTGGTGATCGCGGGCTCGGCGCATCTGGTGAACCTCCTGGACGTCCGGCCGGGCCGGGCAGTCGGCGCCGTACTGGCCGCCGGTGCGCCGGGGGTGCTGCGGAGCGGCCCGGCGGGAGCCCTGGCCGCCGCGCCCATGGGGGCCGCGGCCGCCGTCGTCGGCGACGACCTCGGGGAGCGCACGATGCTCGGGGACGCCGGGGCGCATGCGCTCGGTGCCGCTCTCGGCCTCGCCGTCGTCACGGCGAACGGCCGCCGTGGACTGGCCGCGCACGCCGCAGGGCTGATCGCCGCCGCGGCCGCGGGGGACCGCGTGAGCCGGGCGGCAGCGGCGGTCTGAGGTCTGAAGGGGTCCGCGGGGCGTGTCCCGGACAGCGGCGCGTGCGCCCGGTGGCGCGGTGGTGGGCGTACCCCGGAGGCCCGGGTCACCCGTAGGAACCGTTCATGCGCGCGGGCGGTTTGTCGCCCATGTGGGTGATCCGGTGAGCGCTGGGGTGAGACTTCCCACCGGAACGGCGGGCCGACGGTGCCGAATTGGCGTCGTCGGACTGGCATCCTGGGCGCGGTGCCCGGTTCCGGCCGCGCTCGCCGTGTGCCTGTGCCCTCATACCGGGCGGGACGGCGGTCGCCCGGTTCTGCACCGCAGTGCCCCGCAGTAGCGGACCGACCTACCGGTATGGTCCGTTCCGCCCCGACCCAGGAGCTCCGACCACGTGATCAGCACGCCGACCTCGACGCACGGGCTGTCACCGCTGCGCACGGTCCAGGTGCTGGGACACGGCAGCGCCGGCAGCGCGGCACACGTCCGCTCGCTGGCCGAAGGGCTGGTCGCGCGCGGCGTACGGGTGACCGTCTGTGCCACGCCGGAAACCGAGGAGGCCTACGACTTCACCGGCGCCGGCGCACGGTTCGTACACGTTCCTCCGCGGACGGACCCGGCGAGCATGGCCGTGCTGCGCAGCGCCTGCTGGGACGCCGACCTGGTGCATGCGCACGGCCTGCGGGCCGGGCTGCGCGCCTCGATGGCGCTGAGCGGACTGCGCGGCCCCAGGGGAGGCGGGCGGGTTCCCCTGGTGATGACCTGGCACACCAAGGCACACCTCGAGGGCGCCCGGGCCGGGCTGGTGCATCTGATGGAGCGGCGGGTGGCCCGGGCGTCCGCCGTCGTCCTGGGCGCCTGCTCCGATCTCGTGGACCGGGCGCGTGAGCGGGGCGCCCGCGACGCACGGCTCGCACCGGTCGCGATTCCCCGCCCCCGGTCCGGAGGCGGGGAGGCCGAGCCCGAGGACCACGACCGGACGCGCCACAAGGAGCGTGCCGAACTGGGCGCGGTGGACCGCCCGTTGCTGCTCGCGGTCGGCCGCCTCGACCCGAGCCAGGGCCATGACCTGCTGCTGGACGCGACACACGCCTGGTGTGCGCTCGATCCGCAGCCGCTGGTCGCCATCGCGGGGGAGGGGGAGCAACGGGCCGCGCTCCAGCGGCGGATCGACCTCGAACAGCTGCCGGTCCAGCTCCTCGGCCGCCGCGACGATGTGCCCGAACTCCTCGCCGCCGCCGATCTGGTGGCGCTTCCCAGCAAGTGGGAGGCGCGTTCGCTGATCGCCCAGGAGGCGCTGCGGGCCGGGGTGCCGCTGGTCGCCACCGACACCGGAGGCACCCGCGAACTGGTCGGCCGGGCCGCGGAGCTGGTCCCCTACGGGGACGCCGCCGCCCTGGCCCGTGCCGTACTGGCGCTGCTCGCCGACCCGGCACGCCGGGAAGCGCTCGCCGCTGCCGGCCGCCGCCAGGCCGCCGGCTGGCCGAGCGAGAACGACACGGTCACCCAGGTCCTCAGCGTTTACGACGAGTTGACGCAGCCGGGCCCGCCCGTCCAGCCCCTGTAGCCGGGCGGTACGGTCCTTGCCGTCGGACCTTGTACGGCGCGGGACAGGAGACAGGAGAGCCCTGTGACGGCTGCGGTAGCGGGTTTTGCGTTGTTCGCCCTGCTGGTGACGGTGGCTCCGGGGCCGGACACCCTCCTGGTGCTGCGCAACTGTGTGCGTGGCGGCCGGCGTACGGGTGCCGCCACCGCCCTCGGTGCCGGCGCCGGGTCGCTCGCCTGGGCGGTGGCCGCGGCCGTCGGGCTGGCGGCGGCGCTCCAGCGCTGGGACACGGCGTTCACGGTCGTACGGCTGGCGGGCGCGGCCTACCTGATGGTGCTCGGCGGACAGGCGCTGTGGGCACACCGGCGCTCCGCCGCGAAGGTCACCGGCCCCGCGCCCGCGGACCCGGTGGACCTCACCGGAGCGGACGGGCGGACCGCCCCGGTGGTCCTGGCCCCGGTAGCCGCCTTCCGGCAGGGGCTGTTGAGCTGTCTGCTCAACCCCAAGGTCGGGATCTTCTTCGTGGCCGTGGTGCCGCAGTTCCTCCCCGAGGGGCACTCGGTGCTCGGCACCACGCTGCTGCTCGGGGCCGTCGACGCGGTGATCGCCGCCGGCTGGCTGCTGCTGGTCGTGGGCTGCGCGGGGCGGGTGCTGCGCCGGCTGCGGCGGCCCCGGGTGCAGCGCAATCTGGAGCGGGCCACGGGCGGGGTGCTGGTCGCGCTCGGGATCGGGACGGCAGCCGAGACGGTCGCGGGGTAGCCCGCCCCCCAGGGGTGGCCCGTTCCGCTACGGCTTGTCCGTATGGCGTCGGGCGCGCAGGGCCAGCCGCAGGCCCAGAACCGTCTGCGGGTCGTCCAGGTCCGTGCCCAGGAGCTGGGCGATGCGGGCCAGCCGGTCGTAGAGCGTCTGGCGGTTGACGTTGAGATCACGGGCGGTCTCGGCCTTGCGGCCGGCGCTCGCCAGATACGCCTCCAGCGTGGGCAGCAGGGGCTGGCGGGCGCCGCGGTCGTGCGCGAGCAGCGGACCGATGGCGCGCTCCACGAAGTCGTTGAGCACGCCCTGTTCGCCGTGTTCGCGCATCCGCCACAGCAGCAGCTCGATATCGAGCCGGCGCGCGTCGTACCAGGGCTGTTCCGGCAGGCCCTGGGCCGCGGCCGCCGCCTCCGCGGCATGCCGCAGTCCGGGGCCGGCCGCCGCCCAGTCGCCGGCCGTACCGACGACGACCACCGGGCGGTGCGCCGTCGGACGGTCCAGGCCCGCGCGGACGACCCCCGCGCGCAGCGCCTCGGCGATCCGGTCGGCGAGCGCCGCACGGTCCTGGCCGGTGCGCAGCGCCACCAGCATCGGGACCCGGCCCTCCACGGGACGTACACCGAGGAGCACCGGCACCCCGGGGGCGGCGAGTTCCTCGCGCAGGGCTTGGGCGAGCAGGGCCCAGCTGCCGGGGGTGGGGAGCCCGGCGGGCAGCCGCATGACCACCGGGAGGACGGGTTCCGGGCCGGGGCGGAAGCCCAGCAGGCGGGCCTGGGCCGGTGCCTCGGCCGCGGAGATCCGGCCCTCCGCAAGGTCGGCGAGGAAGTCACCGCGCCCCCGGGCGGCCAGTACCTCCTCCTGACGGGACTGGAGCATGACCACGGCGAGCAGATCGGCCGCGCGCTCGGCGGCGATCCGGTGCACCGGCGCCACGGGGGTGTTGACCGGCAGCAGGACCAGGCGGGCGCGGACCGCGTCCGGGCCGTGGCCGCCGCCCGGCACGTCGATGCGTACGCCGGTGTCGCGCAGCCCCTCCCAGGCCAGCAGCGGATCGGCGTCCGCGGGGCCCCCGTCGTCGTCGCTGCCGGGGCCCGCGGCGTACAGCGGGCTGCCGTCGGGGGCCTCCAGACAGAGCGGGTTGCCGGTGAAGTCGGCGAGCAGCCGCAGCACCTCGGGCCCGCCGCCACCGCGCAGCAGCACGTCCGTGCAGCGCCGCAGGATCTCGTCGGCCCGCCGCAGCAGTGCGTAGTGGCTGTTGATGATCTCGGTGTGGATCGCTTCGGTCACCGTGACGTACGGGACCTCGCGATGCAGTTGGATCAGCGGCAGCCCGCAGTCGCGCGCGGCCTCGACCAGTGCCGAGGGCAGTGCGGCGAAACGCGAGCCCAGCTCCACGACGAGAGCGGCGATCTCGCGGTCGGCGAGCTTACGGATGAACGCGCGCTGCTCGGAAGGACGGGCGCCCAGTCCGAGTCCCGTGGTGAGCAGCAGCTCGCCCCCCTTGAGCAGCGAGGCGATATGCGGGACCTCGCCCGCGTGCACCCAGCGCACCGGGCGGTCCAGCCGGTCCCCGCCGGCCAGCACCTCCGGCAGCCCGCGCCGCAGCGCGGGCAGCTCCAGCGCCCTGCGCACCGTGATCTCGGCTTCGATCGTTGCTTCCGGCCCCATGGCCAGGACGGTACCCGCAGTCCGGCGCGGGGACGTTACCCGCAGTCCGCAGAGCGGAGCCGCACGGTCCGGGGCGCGCGCGGCCACGGGCCCGCGGTGGGTGGTCGCGCGGGCCGCGGGAGCCCGACGGGCCGCCCCGGCGTCCGCTCACCCCGACTCCCGCACCACCAGCCGCGCCGGTGTGATCACCGGTGCCAGTTCGACCGGGGCGGCCCGCCGGGCTCCCGCGGCCCGCGCCCGCGACGGCGTCCCGCCCGTCCCGCCGGCTCCGTCCTCCGCCCGGCCCGTTCCGTCGGGTGCACCCGCCCCGCCCGGCGCTCCCTCCGTCCTCCGCACCTCCAGCAGCCGCAGCAGCATCCGGGCCATCAGCCGCCCCATCTCCTCCACGTCCTGGCGGACCGTGGTCAGCGGGGGATCCGCCCAGGCGGCCGGCTCCAGATCGTCGTAGCCGACCACCGCGACGTCGTCGGGGACCCGGCGCCCGCGCGCCCGCAGGGTGCGCAGCGCGCCGCTCGCCATCAGGTCGGAGCAGACGAAGACGGCATCCAGGTCCGGTGCGGAGTCCAGGAGCCGGGCCATGGCGCGCTCACCGCCGGATGCGGTGAACCCGCCGTCCGCGAGCAGCCGGGGGTCCGGCTCCGCCGTGCCCAGTGCCTCGCAGTAGCCGTCGAGGCGGTCCATCGCGGAGGTCTGGTCCAGCGGTCCGGTGATCACGGCGATCCGGCGCCGGCCGCGGCCGAGGAGATGGCGTACGGCCTGACGGGCGCCGTCGCGGTTGTCGGTGTCCACGTACAGCGGCCGCGGGGCGCGGTCGGCACCCGCCCAGCCGGGCCGGCCGCCGTAGACGGTGGGCAGCCCGGCACGGTCGGCCATGGCGGGCAGCGGGTCGTCGGTGTGCAGCGAGAACATCAGCGCACCGTCGACATGGCCGCCCGCCAGATAGCGGCCGATCCGGTCGTAGTCGGCGCGGTGCTCGACGAACATCAGCAGAAGCTGGGTGTCGGCGGCGGCCAGTTCACGGCTGATCCCGCGCAGCTGGCGGCCGAAGAACGGGTCGGAGAAGACCCGCCTCTCCGGTTCGGCGATCACCACGGCGACCGCTCCGGTGCGGCGGGTGACCAGGGTGCGGGCCGCGCTGTTAGGTACGTAGCCCAGTTCGTGCACCGCCTGCCGGACCCGCTCCTGGACGGCCTCCCGTACGCCCGTACCGCCGTTGACCACCCGGGACACCGTCGCGCGGGAGACCCCGGCGAGCGCCGCGACCGCCTCCAGCGTCGGCCGCGGACCGTTCGGCTCACTCATCGTGCGCCTCCTCGTCGCCCACCGTGCGTCTCCTTCTCACTCACCGTGCGCCTCCTCCTCGGACACCGGGCCACCCCTTCCGGACCTACGCCCAACTGGTTTTTCCCCGCGGTGACTTGACGGTGTGCCGTCGAGTCGGCAGGGTGCACGGAGCACCGTATGAGAGCGCTCTCATACCGCATACCCCCCGCGGAGCTCCTCACTACCCCCCCCACCGTGCCGAGGAGAGAATGTCATGAGCATGAGAATGCGGTCCGGAAATCCGGCCGGAAATCGGGCCGGAAAACGGGCCGGTTACGCCAGGAGAGCAGCGCTCTTCGCCGCGAGCACCGCACTTGTCACCACCTCCGCCCTCACCCTCCCCGCAGCACCCTCGGCCTCCGCAGCGGAAGCCGCCCGCACCGCGACCACCGCCCCCGCCGCCTTCCAGGAAGTCTGGCGCACGGACTTCGACGGCGCCGCCGGATCGCGGCCGTCCGGAGACGACTGGATCACCGACACCGGGACCGGCTACCCGGGAGGCCCGGCCAACTGGGGCACCGGCGAGCGCCAGACCTACACCGACCGCCCCGACAACCTCCAGCTCGACGGCGCCGGCCACCTCAGGATCACCGCGCTGAAGGACGGCACCACCTGGACCTCGGGCCGTATCGAGTCCCGGCGCAGCGACTTCGCCGCCCCGGCGGGCGGCACGCTGCGTATCGAGGCGAGCATCCGGATGCCCGATGTCTCCGGGGACGGCGCGCTCGGCTACTGGCCGGCCTTCTGGACGCTGGGCGCCGAATACCGCGGCACCTACTGGAACTGGCCGGGCATCGGCGAGTTCGACATCATGGAGAACGTCAACGGCATCAACAAGGTCTGGGGCGTACTGCACTGCGGTGTCAACCCCGGCGGGCCGTGCAACGAGACCCAGGGCAGGGGCACTTCCCGCCCGTGCCCGGGCAGCGCCTGTCAGGCGGGATTCCACACCTACGCGCTGGAACTGGACCGCGCCGACCCGGCCGCCGAATCACTGCGCTGGTACGTCGACGGGCAGCAGTTCCACACCGTCAACGCCTCCGAGATGGACGCCGACAGCTGGGCGAAGGCCACCCACCACGGCCACTTCCTGCTGCTCAACCTCGCGATGGGCGGGGCGTTCCCCGACGGCGCGGCCGGCCGGGCGACACCCACGGACGCGACGCAGCCGGGCGGCTCCCTGCTCGTCGACAACGTTGCCGTCTCCGTACAGCAGCCCACCCGGCAGTCCTCCCTGCAACCCCCCACCCGGCAAGGAGCCACCTCGTGATCACTCGACGCAGCCTGCTCGGCGGCCTCGCCGCCGGCGCCGCCACCGCCTCCGGAATCGCCCTGGCCGGCCGCGCGGCCGGCGCACCCGCCCCGGCCCGCCGGCCCACCCCCGACGGCCGGACCGCAGCCGGCATGCCCCTGCACCTCGTCAACAACTCCGGTGCGTACGCCAATTCCTCGGTCTGGATCTATATCGTCGGCAATGACGGCACCCAGCAGGTCCACGTCACCCCGGAGGGCGAGCTCAAGCCCGTCGCCCTGGCCGACAACGGCCCGGACGGTTTCACCGACTACGCCATACCGCTCGCCGCCAACGGCACCACCACCCTCCAACTGCCCCGGATGTCCGGCCGGATCTACACCGCGCTCGGCGGCAAGCTCAAGTTCAAGGCCGTCGAGGACGGCAACGGCAAGGCGGCACTGGCCTACCCGGCGGGCTGGGTCGCGTCCGACCCCAACTACGACGTGCTCCACGACTGCGCCGAGTTCACGTACAACTCCGGCGGTATGTACTGCAACACCACCATGGTCGACATGTTCAGCGTGCCGCTCGCCATCAAGCTCACCGGCGCCAAGGACCAGACCACCGGCACGCTCAAGGACGGCGCCCGCGCCAAGGTCTTCGCCGACGTCAAGGCCGCCGAGGGCTTCGAGGCCCTGGTCATCGACGACAAGCGGGTCATCGCCCCCGGCCACGGCCTGGACAGCGGACTCTTCGCCAAGGACCACCTCGCCCCGGCCATCGACGAGGCCTGGTCCGCCTACGAGGCCAAGGACCTGACCGTGACCACCGACGCGGGTACCTTCACCGGCCGGGTCCGCGACGGCAAGCTCGTCTTCACAGGCCCGGGCACGGTCTCCTTCGACAAGCCCTCCACCCGCGACGTCCTCTTCTGCGACGGCACCCTCGCCGCCCCCAACGACGGCACCACCGGTCCGGTGGCCGCCGTCCTGGGAGCGGCCCTCAACCGCTCGACCCTGGCCTCCCAGGCGCACCAGCCCACCACCGACCCGGCCGCCTTCTACCGGCCGCGGCTGACCAACCACTACGCCAAGGCCATGCACGCCGCGACCCGGGACGGCAAGGCCTACGGCTTCGCCTTCGACGACGTCGCCGGCTTCGCCTCGTACATCGAGGACGGCGCCCCGAAGGAGCTGACCCTCACCCTGACCCCCTTCTGACGCACAGGGCGGTGCCGCCCGGCTGCCGGGCGGCACCGAAGCCTGCCGGGCGGCCGGCGCCCCGTGTGCAGATCCCCTCAGCCGTGTGCGACCTGATGCGTGACGGCCGCTGATTCGTCTGACGCCGCGAAGGAATCAGACGTACGCTCGACCCCGGTCAGATCGAGCCAGGCGGCCCCGCCCGACAGAGGGAGACACGATGAGCAAGGCCACGAGGTCGGACACGCGGTCGCCTGCGCCGCACAGGGCCGACAGCCACGATCTGATCCGCGTGCACGGCGCGCGTGTGAACAACCTCAAGGACGTCAGCGTCGATCTCCCCAAGCGCCGCCTGACGGTGTTCACCGGCGTCTCCGGCTCGGGCAAGAGCTCGCTGGTGTTCGACACGATCGCCGCGGAGTCACAGCGGCTGATCAACGAGACCTACAGCGCCTTCGTACAGGGCTTCATGCCGACCCTGGCGCGGCCCGAGGTCGACTTCCTCGACGGCCTGACCACCGCGATCATCGTGGGCCAGGAGCGGATGGGCGCCAACGCCCGCTCCACCGTCGGCACCGTGACCGACGCCAACGCGATGCTGCGCATCCTCTTCAGCCGGCTCGGGCAGCCGCACATCGGCCCGCCCAACGCGTACTCCTTCAACGTCCCCTCGGTGAAGGCCGGCGGTGCGATCACCGTCGAGCGCGGCGCCGGCCGGACAAAGGCCGAGAAGGTGACGTTCCACCGCCTCGGCGGGATGTGTCCCCGTTGCGAGGGTATGGGCTCGGTCACCGACTTCGACCTGACCGCGCTGTACGACGACAGCCTGTCGCTCAACGAGGGCGCGCTCACCATCCCCGGCTACAGCATGGACGGCTGGTACGGCCGCATCTTCCGCGGCTGCGGCTTCTTCGACCCGGACAAGCCGATCCGCAAGTACACCAAGAAGGAACTGTACGACCTGCTCCACAAGGAGCCCGCCAAGATCAAGGTCGACGGGATCAACCTGACGTACGAGGGGCTGATCCCGAAGATCCAGAAGTCGTTCCTCGCCAAGGACGTCGACGCGCTTCAGCCGCATGTCCGCGCCTTCGTGGAGCGGGCGGTGACGTTCACGACCTGCCCCGACTGCGACGGCACCCGGCTCAGCGCGGAGGCCCGGTCGTCGAAGATCGGCGGGAAGAACATCGCCGACGTCTGCGCGATGCAGATCAGCGATCTGGCCGACTGGGTCAGGGGCCTCGACGAACCTGGGGGTACCGCCCCCGCGTACGGCACGGTGGCTCCCCTGCTCACCGGGCTGCAACACCTCCTCGACTCGTTCGCGGAGATCGGGCTGGGGTACCTCTCGCTCGACCGGCCGTCGGGCACCCTCTCCGGGGGAGAGGCACAGCGCACCAAGATGATCCGCCACCTCGGCTCGTCGCTCACCGACGTCACCTATGTCTTCGACGAGCCCACGATCGGGCTGCACCCCCACGACATCCAGCGGATGAACGACCTGCTGCGGCAGCTGCGCGACAAGGGCAACACCGTCCTCGTCGTGGAGCACAAGCCGGAGGCGATCGCGATCGCCGACCACGTCGTCGACCTCGGCCCGCGCGCCGGCACCGAGGGCGGGGAAGTGGTGTTCGAAGGCACCGTCGAGGGGCTGCGCGCCAGCGACACGCTCACCGGCAGACACCTCGACGACCGCGCGGCACTCAAGAAGACGGTGCGCACGCCCACCGGCACGCTGGAGATCCGGGGCGCCGGCGCCCACAACCTTCAGGACGTCGATGTCGACATCCCGCTCGGCACGCTGGTCGTGGTCACCGGAGTGGCGGGCTCGGGCAAGAGCTCACTGATCGACGGTTCGGTGGCGGGCCGGGACGGCGTGGTGTCGGTCGACCAGACCGCGATCCGCGGCTCGCGACGGAGCAACCCGGCGACGTACACCGGCCTGCTCGACCCGGTCCGCAAGGCGTTCGCGAAGGCCAACGGCGTGAAGCCGGCGCTGTTCAGCGCCAACTCCGAGGGCGCCTGCCCCAACTGCAACGGCGCCGGCGTCCTCTACACCGACCTGGCGATGATGGCCGGTGTCGCCACCACCTGCGAGGAGTGCGAGGGCAAGCGGTTCCAGGCATCGGTCCTCGAATACCACCTCGGCGGCCGCGACATCAGCGAGGTGCTCGCGATGCCGGTGACCGAGGCCGAGGAGTTCTTCGGTGCCGGCGAGGCGCGCACGCCGGCCGCGCACCGCATCCTCGGCCGGCTCGCCGACGTCGGGCTCGGCTACCTCACCCTCGGCCAGCCGCTCACCACCCTGTCCGGCGGCGAGCGGCAGCGGCTCAAGCTGGCCACCCGCATGGCGGAGAAGGGCGGCATCTACGTCCTCGACGAGCCGACCACCGGCCTTCACCTCGCCGATGTCGAGCAGCTGCTCGGCCTGCTCGACCGGCTCGTCGACTCCGGCAAGTCGGTCATCGTCATCGAGCACCACCAGGCGGTCATGGCGCACGCCGACTGGATCATCGACCTCGGCCCCGGCGCCGGCCACGACGGCGGCCGGATCGTCTTCGAGGGCACACCCGCCGACCTCGTCGCCGCCCGCTCCACCCTCACCGGCGAGCACCTGGCGGCCTATGTCGGCGCCTGACCGAGGCCGCCGGCACCCTCGTCCGGTGCCGCGCTAACCGCCGTACGCCCCGCTGGCCGTCAGCCGCAGTGCGGTGTCGATCAGCGGGACATGGCTGAACGCCTGCGGGAAGTTGCCCACCTGGCGCTTGAGCTTGGGGTCCCACTCCTCCGCCAGCAGCCCCAGGTCGTTACGGAGCGAGAGCAGCTTCTCGAAGAGCTTGCGGGCCTCGTCCACCCGGCCGATCATCGCCAGGTCGTCGGCGAGCCAGAACGAGCAGGCCAGGAACGCCCCTTCGTCCCCCTCCAGGCCGTCCACGCCGACGCCCTCACCGGCCGTCGGGTAGCGCAGCACAAAGCCGTCCTCGGTGGACAGCTCCCGCTGGATCGCCTCGATGGTGCCGATGACGCGCTTGTCGTCCGGCGGCAGGAAGCCGACCTGCGGGATCAGCAGCAGCGAGGCGTCCAGCTCCTGCGAACCGTAGGACTGGGTGAAGGTGTTGCGCTCCTTGTCGTACCCGTTCTCGCAGACGTCCCGGTGGATCGTCTCGCGCAGGTCCTTCCAGCGCTCCAGCGGGCCGTCGACATCGCCGGACTCGATCAGCTTCACCGTGCGGTCGACCGCGACCCAGGTCATGACCTTGGAGTGGACGAAGTGCCGGCGCGGTCCGCGGACCTCCCAGATGCCCTCGTCCGGCTCGTCCCAGTGCTTCTCCACCCACTGGATCAGCTTGAGCTGGAGCAGCGAGGCGTAGTCGTTACGGGCCAGGCCCGTCATGTGTGCCAGGTGCAGCGCCTCGGTGACCTCGCCGTAGACATCGAGCTGGAGCTGTCCGGCGGCGCCGTTGCCGACCCGCACCGGACGTGAATTCTCGTACCCGGGAAGCCAGTTGAGATCGTTCTCGCCCAACTCCCGCTCACCGGCGATGCCGTACATGATCTGGAGGTTCTCCGGGTCGCCGGCGACCGCCCGCAGCAGCCACTCCCGCCAGGCCCGCGCCTCTTCGCGGTAGCCGGTGCGCAGCAGGGAGGAGAGGGTGATCGCCGCGTCGCGGAGCCAGGTGAAGCGGTAGTCCCAGTTGCGGACGCCGCCGATGCACTCCGGCAGGGAGGTGGTCGGCGCCGCCACGATCCCGCCGGTCGGCGCGTACGTCAGCGCCTTGAGCGTGATCAGCGAGCGCACCACCGCATCGCGGTAGGGGCCGTGGTAGGTGCACTGCTCGACCCACTCGCGCCAGAACTCCTCGGTGGCCTCCAGCGACCCTTCGGGGTCCGCCACGGCCGGCGGCTGGTGGTGCGAGGGCTGCCAGCTGATCGTGAAGGCGATCCGCTCGCCCGGGGAGACCGTGAAGTCGGAGAAGGTGGTCAGGTCCTTGCCGTACGTCTCGGCCTCGGTGTCCAGCCATACCGAGTCCGGGCCCGCGACCGCGACCGTACGGTCGTCGATCTTGTGCACCCAGGGGACCACCCAGCCGTAGGCGAACCGCATCCGCAGCTCCGAGCGCATCGGGACGCGTCCGCTGACGCCCTCCACGATGCGGATCACCTGCGGCGCACCGTCGCGCGGCGGCATGAAGTCGATCACCCGGACGGTACCGCGCGGGGTGTCCCACTCGGATTCGAGGACGAGCGAATCGCCCCGGTAGCGGCGGCGGTCGGCCGGCCTGGACGCGGCGCCGTTGGCAGGGCCGATCCGCCAGAAACCGTGCTCCTCCGTGCCCAGCAGCCCTGCGAAGACCGCCGGCGAGTCGAAGCGGGGCAGGCACAGCCAGTCGACCGTCCCGTCTCTGCACACTAGAGCGGCGGTTTGCATATCGCCGATAAGTGCGTAGTCCTCGATGCGCCCGGCCACGTGCATCTCCCGTCGAACTGGAGTCACGCCCCCCATGGGACGTTGTGATCTGTCCGTCCTGCCCATGAAACGTCGCCGAGCAGCGGGACCGGAAATCGGGCGGGGGTGGTGCCTTCCCGGACGGCTCGTTGCGAGTGTCCGAGCAGGATACGACGCACCGCGGCCGATGCGCGCGCCCCTGGCAAGGAGTGCGGTGCTCCGAACGGGTGGCCTCCGTCACGTGACACGGTCAAGCGGAATCGTCACACACGGTGACCGGCGAGGGGGGTGTGCGAGGATCTGGTGCGTGGCCGGGAGCGACCATGCCCCGGCGCTGATAGCCTGGTACCCCGTGGACCGGTGGGCACGAGAACCCCCGAACCGCAGCGACGGCACCCCTGAAAACCCGGACGGCGCCGCCTCGCACCTCTCCACCTCGCGACCACGGGAGCTCCCTCTTGGCCATGCCGCCCTCTGCTTCTCGAAAGAACGCAGCCACGACGACCAAGCACCTCTTCGTCACCGGGGGCGTCGCCTCCTCGCTGGGCAAGGGCCTCACCGCCTCCAGCCTGGGTGCTCTCCTGAAGGCGCGGGGCCTGCGGGTCACGATGCAGAAGCTCGACCCGTACCTGAACGTCGACCCCGGAACGATGAACCCGTTCCAGCACGGTGAGGTCTTCGTCACCAACGACGGCGCCGAGACCGACCTGGACATCGGCCACTACGAGCGGTTCCTCGACGTCGACCTCGACGGCTCGGCCAACGTCACCACCGGCCAGGTCTACAACACCGTGATCGCCAAGGAGCGCCGCGGTGAGTACCTCGGCGACACCGTGCAGGTCATCCCGCACATCACCAACGAGATCAAGCACCGCATCCGGCGGATGGCGACCGAGGACGTCGACGTCGTGATCACCGAGGTCGGCGGCACCGTCGGCGACATCGAGTCGCTGCCGTTCCTGGAGACCGTCCGCCAGGTCCGCCATGAGGTCGGCCGGGACAACGTCTTCGTCGTGCACATCTCGCTGCTCCCCTACATCGGCCCGTCCGGCGAGCTCAAGACCAAGCCGACGCAGCACTCGGTCGCGGCGCTGCGCAACATCGGTATCCAGCCCGACGCGATCGTGCTGCGCGCCGACCGCGAGGTCCCCACCGCGATCAAGCGCAAGATCTCGCTGATGTGTGACGTCGACGAGGCCGCCGTGGTCGCCGCCATCGACGCCCCGTCGATCTACGACATCCCCAAGGTGCTGCACGCCGAGGGCCTGGACGCCTACGTCGTCCGGAAGCTGGACCTGCCGTTCCGTGATGTGGACTGGACCCAGTGGGCGGACCTGCTCGACCGTGTCCACAACCCCGACCACGAGGTCAATGTCGCTCTGGTCGGCAAGTACATCGACCTGCCGGACGCCTACCTCTCGGTCACCGAGGCGCTGCGGGCCGGCGGCTTCGCCAACAAGGCCCGGGTGAAGATCAAGTGGGTCACCTCCGACGACTGCCGGACCCCGGCGGGCGCCGAGGCCCAGCTCTCCGACTGCGACGCGGTCTGCATCCCCGGCGGCTTCGGCGACCGCGGTGTGGACGGCAAGGTCGGCGCCATCACCTACGCCCGGGAGAACCGCATCCCGCTGCTCGGCCTGTGCCTGGGCCTCCAGTGCGTGGTCATCGAGGCGGCCCGCAACCTGGCCGCCATCGAGGGTGCCAACTCCACCGAGTTCGACCCGGCGACGGCCCACCCCGTCATCTCCACCATGGCCGAGCAGCTGGACATCGTCGCAGGTGAGGGCGATATGGGCGGCACGATGCGGCTGGGCATGTACCCGGCCAAGCTCGCCGAGGGCTCCATCGTCCGCGAGGTCTACGGCGACGCCCCGTACGTCGAGGAGCGCCACCGCCACCGCTACGAGGTCAACAACTCCTACCGCGGTGAGCTGGAGAAGAAGGCCGGCCTCCAGTTCTCCGGCACCTCGCCGGACAACAAGCTCGTCGAGTACGTCGAGTACCCGCGCGAGACGCACCCCTACCTCGTCGCCACCCAGGCGCACCCGGAGCTGCGCTCCCGCCCGACCCGCCCGCACCCGCTCTTCGCCGGGCTGGTGAAGGCCGCGGTCGCGCGCAAGACGGGTGCCGCGAAGTAGCCTGCCGCCCGCCGGATACGGTTGCCGGGGTACGGCCTCGCCCTGCGAGGTCGTACCCCGGTTTCCGCGTGGGTCAATGCTCAGCACAGGAGGACGCGCCATGGCGATCAAGGACACCCCCGAGGAGTGGACGGTCACCGCGACCACGACGCCGTTCACCGGGAACAAGACCAGCGTGCGCACCGACACCGTCGTCATGCCGGACGGCGCCACCGTCACCCGCGACTACCAGGTCCACCCCGGTTCCGTGGCCGTCCTCGCGCTCGACGACGAGGGCCGGGTGCTGGTGCTGCGCCAGTACCGCCACCCCGTACGCCAGCGGCTGTGGGAGATCCCGGCCGGGCTGCTCGACGTCCCCGGGGAGAACCCGCTGCACGCCGCCCAGCGCGAGCTGTACGAGGAGGCACACGTCAAGGCCGGGGACTGGCGGGTGCTGACCGATGTCTATACGACGCCGGGCGGCTGCGACGAGGCCGTACGGATCTTCCTGGCCCGCGACCTGTCCGACGCGGAGGGGGAGCGCTTCGAGGTCTCCGAGGAGGAGGCCGACATGGAGCTGGCGCGGGTGCCGCTGGACGAGCTGGTGCGCGGGGTACTCGCCGGTGAGCTGCACAACAACTGCCTGGTGGTGGGGGTGCTGGCGCTGACCGCCGCCCGGGGCGGCGCGGGCCTGGACGCCCTGCGGCCGGCCGAGGCGCCCTGGCCGGCCCGTCCCTTCGAGGCCTGAGCCGGGCCCTTCGCCACCCGATCGGTTACCGGTCGGATGATCGGCCGATCCGATCGAGTGACCCAACCGCCGTGGTCCGTACGGACCGTGACGGCCCGTGAACTACGCTCGACAACGATCCCGTCCGCGTGGCGCGGCGGGCTCGTACGCGCAGGTGGACGGGAGCGTGGCCGGTGACGGAGCAGGCGGTGGGCGGGGGACACCTCCCGCCCGGGACACAGCGGGTGCCGGCCGCGGCGCCGCCGGACCGCCGGACACCGCCTGCCCGTCCGGTCGTCCCCGCCGCCGCTCCCGCGCCGTCCGCCCTCGGGTTCTCCGGCCGCCGCCGCGAGCTCAAGGAACTGCACGCCGATATCGCCCGCGCCGGGCTGGACACCCTCTCCGGCCGCAAGGGCGCCCGCAGCCGGGTCCTGCTGATCGCCGGCCGCCCCGGCTCCGGACGTACCGCGCTCGCCGAGGAGCTGCTGCGCGAGCTGTCCGACGGCTACCCCGACGGGGTGCTGCGGGCCCGGCTGACCGGGCCGCGCGGCGAGGTCGCCGGGACCGCCCGGACCGCGCGGGACCTGCTCGCGGCGCTCGGTGCGGACGCCCCGCCGGGCGCGGACGAGGACGAGCTGACCGAGCAGCTGCGCGCGGCCCTCGCCGGGCGCCGGGCGCTGCTCTTCCTGGACGACGCCCCCGGCGCGGACGAGGTCGCACCGCTGCTCCCGGACGCCCCGGACTGCCTGGTCGTGGTGGTCTCCCAGGGGCCGCTGACCGGCATCCCGGACGTCCGGCCGTGCGCCCTGGGCGGCCTGGACAACGCGGCCTGCGTCGAGATCCTCGCCCGGTACGCCGGGCCGACCCGGATCACCGTCGACCCGCGGACCGCCGACAGCGTCGCCGAGGAGTGCGGCGGCCAGCCCGCCGCGCTGGTCCTGGCCGGTGCCTGGCTCGCCGCCCGCCCCAAGTCCTCGGTCGCCGATCTGCACCAGGCGCTGCGGGCCGTCCCGGTGCCGCCGGATCTGCCCAGCGGCGCCCACCCGCTCTTCCGCGCCTTCCACCTCGCCTACGAGGCGCTGCCGCCGCCCACCGCCCGGATACTGCGGCTGACCGCCCTGGCGCCGGCCGGCCTCGTGGATGCGCATATCGCCTCCGCGCTGGCCGGCTGTTCGGTGGCCGTGGCCGCCACCGCGCTGGGCGACTTCGCCGCGCTCGGGCTGCTCCGGCCGGTGGCCGACGAGGACGACGCGGACCGTGGCACCCGGGTGCCGGACGCCGCGCTGCACCCCAGGTACCTGCTCCCCGGCTGCCTCGATCCGCTGGTGCGCGCGCTGCTCGGTGCGCACGAGCGGCCGGCCGACATCCAGCTGGCCCGCGCCCGGATGCTGGAGCGGACGGTACGGCTGCTCCAGTCGTGCCGGGCGATGGGCGAGCCGGCCGACTCCCCGGCCCGCCACAAGGTCGCCGGGCTGCCCCGCTCGCTGCGCTTCAGCTCCCGGGGCGCCGCCGCGCACTGGCTGCACAGCCGCCGCTGCGCCCTGCTCGACGCCGCCCGGATCGCCGTCGAGGACGGTGAACTCGACACCCTGGACCGGCGGTTGATGGCCACCCTCACCCGGACGCTGCTGGTGCACGAGGGCGCAGCGGCCGCCGCCCCGGACCTGTACGCACTGCACGGGCTGGTGCTCCGGGTCGCCGAGCGGCGCGGGCTGGCGCGGGAGAAGGCCGCCGCCCTGCTGAACCTCGCCGACCTGGATGCGCAGGCGGGGCGGACCGCCCAGGCGGCCACCCGTTACCGGGGCGCGCTGGAGGCGGCACGGTCGGTGAAGGATCCGGTGGCCACCGGCCGGGCGCTGGAGTCGCTGGGCGCCTCCTACGCCGAGCTGGGCGACTGGCAGCGTGCCGCCGACTGGTACGGACGGGCGCTGGAGCTGCGGCTGGCCCGTGGCGAGCGCGCCGACGCGGCGCGGCTGCACGGCCGGATCGGCGGCGCGTACACCGCGGCGGGCCGGTGGGGCGAGGCGCTCAAGCAGTGGCGGGTGGCCGCCAGGACGTACCGCAGGCTCGGCGAGGTGGCCGGTCAGGCACGGGCGACGGGGGAGGTGGCCCGGGTGCAGGAGTGCGCGGGGCGGCCGGAGGAGGCTCTGCGGACCTGCCGTGAGGCCCTGGAGATGGCCCGCACGGCGGGCGACGGACGGCTGGAGGCGGTGCTCCAGCTACGGATTGCGGACACCCTCGACCGGCTCGGCGACCCGGCCGCGGCACGGCTCCACCGCTCCGTCGGGGAGCAGCTCCTCGAAGATCACCCGGAGTGACCTGCGAAATCGGTGGCGCTTCCGTCAGAAATTAATGCTTTGCAAGGCTAGACAACGAGAGCTCCTTCAATAGACTGGCTGGGCCGCGTACGGCGCGGTCAGTTCCGTCATGCATCGCATGAGGGGATAATTCCTCCTGCACCCTCTCTTTCAAGGACCGTGATCGACGTGAAGGTCGGCATCCCCCGCGAGGTCAAGAACAACGAGTTCCGCGTGGCCATCACGCCCGCCGGAGTCAACGAACTCGTCCGCCACGGCCACCAGGTCTTCATCGAGAAGGACGCCGGCCTCGGCTCCTCCATCACGAACGAGGAGTACGTCTCCGCCGGCGCCTCCATCCTGGACACCGCAGACGAGGTCTGGGGTACCGCTGACCTGCTGCTGAAGGTCAAGGAGCCGATCGCGGAGGAGTACCACCGCCTCCGCAAGGACCAGACGCTCTTCACCTACCTGCACCTGGCCGCTTCCAAGGAGTGCACGGACGCCCTGCTGGAGTCCGGTACCACCGCCATCGCCTACGAGACCGTCGAGACGGCCGGCCGCCAGTTGCCGCTGCTCGCCCCGATGTCCGAGGTCGCGGGCCGGATCGCCCCGCAGGTCGGCGCGTACCACCTGATGCGCCAGGCCGGCGGCCGTGGTGTGCTGCCCGGTGGTGTCCCCGGTGTCCACGCGGGCAAGGCCGTCGTCATCGGCGGTGGCGTCTCCGGCTGGAACGCCGTGCAGATCGCCGTGGGTCTCGGCTTCCACGTCACCCTGCTCGACAAGGACATCAACAAGCTCCGCGAGGCCGACAAGATCTTCGGCACCAAGGTGCAGACGATCGTCTCCAACGCCTACGAGCTGGAGAAGGCCGTCGTCGAGGCCGACCTCGTCGTCGGTGCCGTCCTGATCCCCGGCGCCAAGGCCCCGAAGCTGGTCACCAACGAGCTCGTCGCCAAGATGAAGCCCGGAAGTGTCCTTGTCGACATCGCGATCGACCAGGGCGGCTGCTTCGAGGACTCCCGTCCCACCACGCACGCCGAGCCGACCTTCGAGGTCCACAACTCGGTCTTCTACTGCGTCGCCAACATGCCCGGCGCGGTGCCGAACACCTCCACCCACGCCCTCACCAACGCCACGCTGCCCTACATCGTGGAGCTGGCGAACCGCGGCTGGGTCGAGGCGCTGCGCCGTGACCCGGCGCTGGCCAAGGGCCTGAACACGCACGACGGCAAGGTGGTTTACGGTCCGGTCGCCGAGGCGCACGGCCTGGAGACCGTCGAACTGCGCACGCTCCTCGGCTGAGACGTCAACGACACGCGTCAACGCTGAACTTCCGGCCGGGCCTTGGCGACAGGGCCCGGCCGGTCGCGTGTGCGACCTGCGGTGCGCACCATTCCGGATCGCCGGCGCTCAACTCGCCGCGAACGTAACCGTTTAACCGATTCGGGTACCCCCGAAACATCGGTCCGATACCGCTTGCGCTCTTGACATCGGGGGGTCCGGTTACCGACACATCGTGCCGGGTCCGGTGGATTGTGTTGCTGCGGACGCCCGACACGCCATAGAGTCGCCAACCGTCGGCATGGTGCCACGCTGACCTATCGATAAAGTTTCCTGGTCACATCCAAGGAGGTAAGACGACTTGTGAATGAGTCGACATTTTCTCCCGGAGGTGCTCAACCAGGAGTGGTTGCACGGGCCCAGGGTCCCTCGGGGCGCGAGGCTGTCGGCTCCGTCGCGGTCCACACCTTCGCAGCCCAACACAGCATTTCCACGACAGCCCACCAGAGCATGGACGGCCATCACGTGAACGCCATGGCCGGCGACCGGGGCAGTGGAGAACCCGCCCGTCTCGCCGACTACGACGACCTGCCCGAGGGGCACTTCTACGATCCGGACGCGGAGTACGAGCCGGACCCCGAATACGCCGCGACGCTCGCGCCGGACGCCGCGCGCCAGCGCCGCGAACGCGTCGGCCCGACCGGACGCCCGCTCCCTTACTTCCCCATTCCCGGACCGCTGTCGGACCACGGCCCGGCGAAAATCATCGCGATGTGCAACCAGAAGGGCGGGGTCGGCAAGACCACCTCGACCATCAACCTGGGCGCCGCACTCGCCGAATACGGCCGACGGGTGCTGCTCGTCGACTTCGACCCGCAGGGCGCCCTGTCGGTCGGACTCGGCGTCAACCCGATGGAGCTCGACCTGACGGTCTACAACCTGCTCATGGAGCGGGGCATGTCGGCCGACGAGGTGCTGCTGAAGACCGCGGTCCCCAACATGGACCTGCTGCCCAGCAACATCGACCTGTCCGCGGCCGAGGTGCAGTTGGTCAGCGAGGTCGCGCGCGAGTCGACCCTTCAGCGCGCCCTGAAGCCGCTGCTGGCCGACTACGACTACATCGTCATCGACTGCCAGCCCTCGCTCGGCCTGCTCACCGTCAACGCCCTGACGGCGGCTCACAAGGTCATCGTGCCGCTGGAGTGCGAGTTCTTCGCGCTGCGCGGTGTCGCGCTGCTCACCGAGACCATCGAGAAGGTCCAGGAGCGGCTCAACCCCGAGCTGGAGCTCGACGGCATCCTGGCGACGATGTACGACTCCCGTACGGTGCACAGCCGCGAGGTGCTGGCGCGCGTCGTCGAGGCCTTCGACGACCACGTCTACCACACCGTCATCGGCCGCACGGTCCGCTTCCCGGAGACCACCGTCGCGGGCGAGCCGATCACCACGTACGCCTCCAACTCCGTCGGTGCCGCCGCCTATCGCCAGCTCGCCAGGGAGGTGCTCGCCCGGTGTCACGCCGAGTGAGTCTGCCGGGAGCCGACGAACTGTTCCGCACCACCGGGGGAGGGGGGCTCCAGCCCTCCAGCCCCCGTCGTACGGCGAACGGTTCGGCGGCCGCGGCCAACGGCGAGGCGCCCCGGGTGCCGTCGCCGGCCGGCGAACCCGATCCGGCCGCGGAGGCGCCGGAGACGCCCGCCGCCGCACGGCAGCGGCGGCCCGGGAACGGCGGCTCGGACACCCCGGCAACGGCCGGTGACGGCGGACCTGCCACCCCGCCCCGGGTGCCCGCGGTCACGCCCCCGGCCGAGCACAGCGGCCGCGAGACGGACAGCGACGGCGCCAAGGGCCACCGGGCCCAGGCGAACTCCTCGGGTCAGGCCGGTCAGTCCGCCACCGACGCCGCGGCCGGCGGACAGAGCCGCCGCCGCGGTGGCCGCGGTGCCAACCGCCGCCCCAGCGGCCGGGAACGCCACGACGAGAAGATCACCGTCTATGTCTCCGCCGAGGAGCTGATGGACCTCGAGCACGCCCGCCTGGTCCTGCGCGGCGAACACGGCCTCGCCGTCGACCGCGGCCGGATCGTCCGCGAGGCGGTCGCCGTGGTCCTCGCCGACCTGGAGTCCCGCGGCGACGCCAGCATCCTGGTGCGCCGGCTGCGCGGACGTTAGCCGGGCGGCGCCTGAGGCGTGTCCGGGGCGCGTACGGGATAGCCTGCCCTTCCGGCGGGTCTTCCGCCCGTGACCAGCCCGTCGCCCCGGCGCGGGACCGCAGCACCATGGACCGCGATGCCGACGACCAACGACGATGCCCCCGCGCCCCGCGCCCGCAGACGACTCGGGCGCGGGCCGGGCGCCGGGCCGGAGGAACCGGGGACACGGGAGGCGCTTGAGGCGCCTGTGGTGCTTGAAGAGCCTGACGAGCCTTCCGTGCGTGAGGTGCCCGAGGTGCCGGCGGCGCCTGAAGTGCCTGCGGCGCCTGAGGAACCGGTGGGGCGTGAGGCGCCGTACGAGGCTGAGGTGACGGAGGCCCCCGCCGAGGTCACGGAAGCTCCCGCCGAGGGCGGGGAGGCCGGGTCTGCGGCCGAGGGCGGGGACGGGACGTTCACCCTCCGTCTCGACAACTTCGAGGGCCCCTTCGATCTCCTCCTCCAGCTGATCTCCAAGCACAAGCTGGATGTCACCGAGGTCGCGCTGTCCAAGGTGACCGACGACTTCATGGCGCACATCCGGGCCATGGGGCCGGACTGGGACCTGGACCAGACCACCGAGTTCCTGGTGGTCGCGGCGACCCTGCTGGACCTGAAGGCGGCCCGGCTGCTGCCCGCAGCCGAGGTGGAGGACGAGGCGGACCTCGCGCTCCTGGAGGCCCGCGATCTGCTCTTCGCCAGGCTGCTGCAGTACCGCGCGTACAAACGCATCGCGGACATCTTCAGCGAGCGGCTGGTGGACGAGGCGCGCCGCTACCCCCGTACGGTCGGGCTGGAGCCCCAGTACGCCGAGCTGCTGCCCGAGGTCGTCATCAGCATCGGGGCCGAGGGTTTCGCCAGGCTCGCGGTCAAGGCGATGCAGCCCAAGGCCAAACCGCAGGTCTATGTCGACCACATCCACGCCCCGCTGGTGAGCGTGCGGGAGCAGGCCGCGGTGGTGATGGCGCGGCTGCGGGAGGCGGGCGAGACCACCTTCCAGGAGCTGGTCGCGGACGCACCGGACACCCTCACCGTCGTGGCGCGCTTCCTGGCCCTTCTGGAGCTCTACCGCGAGCGGGCGGTGGCGTTGGACCAGGAGGAGGCCCTGGGCGCGCTCACGGTCCGCTGGACGGGTGCGGAGGGGGCCGCGCCACAGGTCACGGACGAGTTCGACCAGGAACCGGGGGAGCGGGCGCCCGTCGCGGCGGAACGGGCCGCGGAAGCGGAACCAGGCGAGGCAGCGGAAGAGGAGCAGGCATGAGCGGCGCGGCGGCCGGCGGCGGGACGTCCGCCGGTGGCGGGCAGGACGGCACCACCGGGACGTACGCAGCCCCCGGGGCGCCCGGCGGCCCCGAGGCGTACGACATCACGGAGGCCGGTGCGGACGACGGCGGCCCCGGGGAGCGCCCGGAGGCGCCGGCCGGGGCGCTGGGCGTGGCCGAGCTGGCGCTGAAGCCCGCGCTGGAGGCCGTCCTCATGGTCGTCGACGAGCCGGCGACCGAGGAGCACCTGGCCAGGGTGCTGCAACGGCCCCGGCGGGCGGTCGCCCTGGCACTGCGCGAGCTGTCCGACGACTACGCGCGCCAGGGCCGCGGATTCGATCTCCGCCTGGTGGCCGGCGGCTGGCGTTTCTACTCCCGCGCCGAGTACGCCGACGCCGTGGAGAGCTTCGTCCTGGACGGGCAGCAGGCCCGGCTCACCCAGGCCGCATTGGAGACTCTGGCCGTGGTCGCGTACCGTCAGCCGGTCAGCCGTTCCCGGGTCTCCGCCGTTCGCGGTGTGAACTGTGACGGCGTGATGCGCACGCTTCTCCAGCGCGGCCTGGTGGAGGAGGCGGGGACGGAACCTGAAACAGGTGCGATCCTGTACAGGACGACGAATTACTTTCTGGAGCGGATGGGCCTGCGTGGTCTGGACGAGCTCCCTGAGCTCGCACCGTTCCTCCCGGAGGCGGACGCGGTCGAGGGCGACTCGCCGGAAGGTATCCCGTCGTTCGACGTAGACGACAGCGGCGACTCTCAGACGGATCATTGATGCGAAGCAGCGGCAGGAACAACAGGGACAGCGGGCGCGGCGACTACCGCGGCGCGGGTGGGGGTACCTCCCGGCCGAAGGCTGGGGGAAAGAAGGACGAGAAGCAGCAGCGCGCCGGCCGCCCCCGTCCTGAGGAGCGCCGCTACGACGTGGGCGGAACCGGTGGCCCCGGGGGCTCCAAGGACGAGCGCGGGGGCGGTGGTGCCAAGAGCGGCGGCAGCCGTGGCGCGGCGGCCCGCGGCGGTGCCAAGGGCGGTCCCCGTACGGGCGCCGCGTCCAAGGCGGCCCGCTCCGGCGGCAAGGGCGGCGGTCCCCAGCGCGGCCGTGGCCAGGCGCCCGCCCGGCCCCGTGAGTACGACGCCCAGGTCGAGGAGCGCAACCGCGCCCGGCACAACAAGCCGCAGATCAAGACTCCCAAGACGTTCGGGGAGCAGGAGGGCGAGCGGCTCCAGAAGGTGCTGGCCAGGGCCGGTATGGGCTCGCGGCGGGCCTGCGAGGAGCTGATCGACCAGGCGCGGGTCGAGGTCAACGGCCGGATCGTCACGGAGCAGGGCGTCCGGGTCGACCCCGAGAAGGACGAGATCAAGGTCGACGGCCTGACGGTCGCCACCCAGTCGTACCTCTTCTTCGCGCTGAACAAGCCGGCCGGGGTGGTCTCCACCATGGAGGACCCGGACGGCCGCCAGTGCCTGGGCGACTACGTCACCAACCGTGAGACGCGGCTGTTCCACGTCGGCCGGCTGGACACCGAGACCGAGGGCATCATCCTGCTCACCAACCACGGTGAGCTGGCGCACCGCCTGACGCACCCGCGCTACGGCGTCAAGAAGACCTACCTGGCCGCCATCCAGGGCCCGCTCCCGCGCGACCTGGGCAAGCAGCTCAAGGACGGCATCCAGCTGGAGGACGGCTACGCGCGCGCCGACCACTTCCGGGTCGTGGAGAACACCGGCAAGAACTACCTCGTCGAGGTGAGCCTCCACGAGGGCCGTAAGCACATCGTGCGCCGGATGCTGGCCGAGGCCGGCTTCCCGGTCGACAAGCTGGTGCGGACGGCCTTCGGACCGATCTCCCTGGGCGACCAGAAGTCGGGCTGGCTGCGCCGGATGACCAACACCGAGGTCGGCATGCTGATGCGCGAGGTGGAGCTGTAGGGACCGCGAGCGGTCCGTTGCCCCGGTGGGGGTCCCCACTACACCCGCCCACCCCCCGAAGGGGGGTGGGCGGCGGGGAAAAAACAGGACGGCCGGCGCGCGCTCGTACGAAAGTGCCTTGCGCGCTGCCCCGCCACCCCTTAACGTCACTGTGACGATTAAGGGGTGGTTTTTTTCATGGGGTTCACGGGGGCAACGAGGTCCGCCGCCACGGGCGCGCTCATCGGGCTCGCGCTCGGCGATGCGCTGGGCTTTCCGACCGAGTTCAACGACGTACCGGCGATCCTCGCGAAGTGCGGGCCGTGGTGGCAGATGGCGCTGCCCGACCCCGCCTTCGTCACCGACGACACCCAGATGACGCTGGCCCTGGGGCGGGGACTGCGCACGGCCATGGAGCGCGGTGAGCTCACCGCGGCCGGCCTCGAAGCCCCGGTGCGCGCGGAGTTCGTGTCCTGGTGGCGCTCGCCCGACAACAACCGGGCCCCGGGCGGCACTTGCCTGCGCGCCTGTCAGCTGCTCAGCGACCAGGACCTTCCCTGGGTGGAGGCCACCCAGGCCGGGTCCAAGGGGTGCGGCGCCAATATGCGGGTCGCGCCCCTCGGGCTCGCGCCGGGGCTGAGCCCGCAGCAGCGCTCCGGCGCCGCCCAGCTCCAGTCCGCGCTGACCCATGGGCACCCCACCGCGCTCGCCGCGAGCGATCTGACCGCCTTCGCCGTCCGTGCGCTGGCAGAGGGCGCACGGCCCGCCGCGCTGCCCGGTCTGCTCCGTACGTACGCCCACGACCAGCGCACCGTCTACCGGGAGGACTGGCTCGGCGACCTGTGGCGGCGGGGCCAGGACCCGTCCGCGACGGCGTTCATCGCACGCGGCTGGGACGAGTGCCTGGGCGTCCTGGACCGGCTGGACGCGGCGCTCGCCGCACCGGACCCGGAGGCCGACCCGTGCGCGGCCACCGGCGCCGGATGGATCGCGGAGGAGGCGCTGGCCACCGGACTGCTGTGCTTCCTGCTCTTCCCCGACCGGCCGCTGACCGCGCTGCGCCGGGCCGCGTGCAGCTCCGGCGACTCCGACTCGATCGCCTGCCTGGCCGGCGCCTTCGCGGGCGCCCACCTGGGACCGGGCGCCTGGCCCGAGGAGTGGGCCGCCCGGATCGAGTACCGCGAGGAGCTGCTGGCACTGGGGGAGGCCTGGGATGACTGAGAACGTGACGGAGACGGGGCGGGGAGCGGGTCTCCGGGCAGCCGGGCTGCCCGCCGTCGACCTGGGGGCCGTCGTCGCGGAACAGGATGATCCGCTGGTCTTCGCGACGGTCTCCGGCGCGCATCTGTACGGCTTCCCCTCCCGCGACTCCGACGTCGACCTGCGCGGTGCGCATCTGCTGCCGCCGGCCGCGCTCGTCGGACTGCACGAGCCGGAGGAGACCCGGACCCGGATGTGGGACCGGGACCGCGTCGAGATGGACCTCGTCTCGCACGACCTGCGGAAGTTCGCCCGGCTCCTGCTGCGCCGCAACGGCTACGTACTGGAGCAGCTGCTCTCGCCCCTCGTCGTGCACACCACACAGGTGCACCAGGAGCTGATCGCGCTCGCCCCGGACCTGCTCACCGCCCACCACGCCCACCACTACCGCGGCTTCGCGCTGACCCAGTGGCGGCTCTTCGAGAAGACCGGCGAGCTGAAGCCGCTGCTGTACACCCTGCGGGTGCTGCTCACCGGTATCCATCTGATGGCCAGCGGCCGGGTACAGCCCCATCTGCCCACGTTGGTGGGCGAGTTGGCAGCGCCCGCCTACGTGCCGGAGCTGATCGCGGCCAAGGAGGCGGCCGAACACGGCGCGGCCGGTGACCTGGTGGACCCGGCACGGCTGCGTACGGACGTCGAGGCGCTGCACGCCCGGCTGGACGCCGCCCAGGCCGCGACGGCCCTGCCGGACGCCCCGGCGGCCCGCGACGCGCTGCACGACCTCATCGTCCGGGCCCGGCTGGAAGGCCTGCCCGCGGCGCGGTGAGGCCCCTGCGTGGCCGGGGCGGCGGGCGCGGCCTCAGCCGAGTGCCGACGCCCGCCGGGACCGGAACAGGAAGTCCGCCACCCGGTCCCGGTCCGGCTCGGCCGGCAGCGGCGAGCCGGACACCGCCGCTTCGGCCTCCTCGGACAGCCGCGCCATCCGCCGCTCGACCACGTCCCAGGCCACCTCGCCGCGCTTGACCGCCAGCAGCTCCTCCCGGGCCTCACCGACGTCCAGCGTGAGGACGCCCGTACGGAGCAGATCGCGGGCGCCGGCCAGCAGACGCAGCAGATGCATGGCGTGCTTCCAGCGGGGGGCGCCGTGCCGGCGCACATCGGCCCGCAGCTGCTTGAGCTGCCCGACGGCATAGCCCGTGAACGTGCGATGGGCCTGCCGGGACAGGAACGCACCGCGCAGCTCCAGCAGCTCCCGGCCGGTGGCGTCGATGCGCTCCACGTAGGGCGAGTGCAGACACTCCAGGACGGTGGGGTTGGCGCGCAGCGCCAGCTGGCAGAAGCGTTCCAGCTCCCAGGAGAACTCCTCCTCGCGCGGCCCCTCCACATGCGTCGGCGGCTTTTCCAAGCCCCAGAAGAGGCGGGTCGGCGCGAGAAACACCCCGCGCCGGTCGGTGTCGCTGCTCTCCGTCGCCAGCCCGAAGGCGCGTGAGCCCATCACACACGCATAGACGGTGTGCTCGACGACCAGCGAGTGACCTGTGGCGGCTTCCGGCATGGCGGCGATTGTGGCTGGTGGGGCGGCGCATGTCACCAGGTTTAAGCGGCGGAATGCGGGGTGGCCGGGCGGCCCGGCCACCCTCGGTGCGCGGCCGCTCGCCGCCCGCGTGGACCGCCGGCCCGGCTCATCCCGCCGTCACCCGTCGCGTACGGAATGTCAGTGCGGCTGGTTACGCTGATCAGTGCGTGCAGCAGGTGGATGACGCAGCAGACGCAGCACACGACGCAAGGGGAGCAGTGACGTGGCGGTACGAGCGGTCCGCGGGGCGGTCCAGCTGGAGCGGGACGACGCGGAGCATATGCACGAGCAGGTGGGCGAGCTGCTCACCGCCATCCTGGAGCGCAACGGGCTGCTCGCGGACGACCTGATCAGCGTGTGGTTCACGGCCACCCCCGATCTGCACAGCGACTTCCCGGCCGCCGCCGCCCGCGCCCTGGGGATCACGGACGTCCCGCTGATCTGCGCCCAGGAGCTGACGGTCGCCGGCGCCATGGAGCGGGTGGTGCGGGTGCTCGCCCACGTCGAGACCGGACTGTCCAAGGCCGGCATCGCCCATGTCTACCTCGGCGCGGCCGCGGCGCTGCGAAAGGACATCGCGCAGTGAGAACCGCACTCGTCATCGGAACGGGCCTGATCGGCACCTCCGCCGCGCTCGCGCTCGAGGCGCGCGGCGTCCAGGTCTTCCTGGAGGACCACGACCAGGCCCAGGCCCTGACGGCCGCCGCGCTCGGCGCGGGCACCGCCGAGCCGCCCCCGGAGCCGGTCGATCTGGCCATCGTGGCCGTGCCGCCCGCCCATGTCGCGGCGGCGCTCGCCGGCGCCATCCGGCGCGGGGCGGCCCGGGCGTACATCGACGTGGCCAGCGTCAAGGGCGGACCCCGCCGTGCGCTGGAGGCGATGGGCTGTGACCTGAGCAGCTACCTCGGTACGCACCCCATGGCCGGCAAGGAGCGCTCCGGCCCGCTGGCCGCCACCGCCGATCTCTTCGAGGGCCGCCCCTGGGTGCTCACCCCGACCCCGGACGGCGAAACCGAGGTGCTCAACCTCGCCCTGGAGCTGATCGCGCTGTGCCGTGCCGTCCCTGTGGTGATGGACGCGGACGCCCACGACCGCGCCGTCGCCCTGGTCTCGCACACCCCGCAGCTACTCTCCAGCCTCGTCGCCGCCCGCCTCAAGGGCGCCGACGAGACCGCCGTCCGCCTCTGTGGCCAGGGCATCCGCGATGTGACCCGGATCGCGGCCTCCGACCCCGCGATGTGGATCGACATCCTCTCCGCCAATCCCGGGCCGGTCGCCGATGTGCTGAGCGAGGTCGCCGCGGATCTGGACGAGACCGTACGGTCCCTGCGCGCCCTCGAGTCCGCCGACGAGGACAAGCGCGGCGGCGGTGCGAGCGGCATCGCGGACGTGCTCCGGCGCGGCAACGCCGGCCGCGACCGGGTCCCCGGCAAGCACGGCGCCGCCCCCGCCGCGTACGAGACCGTCGCGGTCTACATCGGCGACCAGCCCGGTGAGCTGGCCCGGATCTTCGCCGACGCCGGCCGGGCCGGGGTCAACATCGAGGACGTCCGCATCGAGCACGCCACCGGCCAGCAGGCGGGCTTCATCCAGCTCACGGTCAAGCCGCAGGCGGTGCCGGTGCTGACCGCGGAGCTGCGGGAGCGGGGGTGGTCGATCCGGCAGTGAGACCGTGGACGGCGCCGTGCGGGTGAGCCAGTAACCTTGTGCGAGGCCCTTATGGCCCTTGGACCCCCGCCCCGTGTACAAGAAAGGTGTTCGTCACCGTGGAAACCGCCGCTCGGACCGCCCCGGCAGCAGTGATTGTCGCCATCGACGGCCCCGCTGGCACGGGCAAGTCCAGCACGTCCAAGGCCGTGGCCGCCAAGCTGGGCCTCGGCTACCTCGACACCGGCGCCCAGTACCGTGCGATCACCTGGTGGATGCTGAACAACGGCATCGACGTCAAGGACGCGACGGCGGTGGCCGACGCCGCTGCCAAGCCCGTGATCGTCTCCGGCACGGACCCGGCCGCCCCGACCATCACGGTCGACGGCCTGGACGCCGCGGGCCCGATCCGCACCCAGGAGGTCACCGCCGCGGTCAGCGCCGTCAGCGCGGTCCCCGAGGTGCGGTCCCTGATCACCGACCTCCAGCGCTCCATCGCCGCCGAGGCGCCGAACGGCATCGTCGTCGAGGGCCGGGACATCGGCATCACGGTCCTGCCCGACGCCGACCTCAAGGTCTTCCTGACCGCCTCCCCCGAGGCGCGGGCAGCCCGCCGCAGCGGTGAGCTCAAGGGCAAGGAGGCCGCCGATCTGACCGCCACCCGCGAGGCGCTGATCAAGCGGGACGCCGCCGACTCCTCCCGTAAGACCTCCCCGCTGGCCAAGGCGGACGACGCCGTCGAGGTGGACACCACCGAGCTGACGCTGGAGCAGGTCATCGAGTGTGTGGTCACCCTCATCGAGGGCGTCAGCGCCGAAAAGGCGGGGCTCGCCCGGTGACCGACCCTGACAGGGTGCTGAGCACCGCGGGCGAGGCCGGGCAGCGGCCCGGCCTCCCGAGTGCGGCCGGCGCCGCCGTCGGCCGGCGGATCGGTATCGGCCTGATGTACGGGCTGTGGCGGCCGCGGGTACTGGGTGCCTGGCGGGTGCCGTCCACCGGCCCGGTGATCTTCGCCGTCAACCACTCGCACGCCATCGACGGCCCGATGCTGATGGGTACCGCGCCGCGGCCGGTGCACTTCCTGATCAAGAAGGAAGCCTTCGTCGGCCCGCTGGACCCGTTTCTGCGGGGCATCGGGCAGCTGAAGGTGGACCGCAGCACCGCCGACCGCAAGGCGATCACCGATGCGCTCGGGGTGCTGGAGCGCGGCGGCGTGCTGGGGATCTTCCCGGAGGGCACCCGCGGCGAGGGCGACTTCGCCTCGCTGCGCGCGGGCCTGGCGTACTTCGCGGTGCGCTCCGGCGCACCGGTCGTGCCGGTGGCCGTGCTCGGCAGCAAGGACCGCCACAGCCGGCTGACGTCGGCCGTGCCGCCGCTGCGGTCCCGCGTCGACGTCGTCTTCGGCGACGCCTTCGCGCCGGGCGACCGCAGCGGCCGGCGCACCCGTAAGGCGCTCGACGAGGCGACCGTACGGATCCAGGAGCGGCTGACCGCCCACCTGGCCGAGGCACGGCGCCTGACCGGGCGCTGACCCACACTTGAGTGGTGGACCGCGGACGAGCGGCCCACCGCTCACGAAGACCACGCGGCGTAGCCGCACATTGAATGCGTGAGGAACGGACTTCATGAACGACCAGATCCCCACCGGCGACGAGCACGGTGCGCTTGGCGACGCCGAGTACGCGGAGTTCATGGAGCTCGCCGCGCAGGAGGGCTTCGACCTGGAGGAGGTCGAGGGCGACATCGCCGCGGCCGGCCACGGTCCGCTGCCCGTCCTCGCCGTCATCGGCCGCCCCAATGTCGGCAAGTCGACGCTGGTGAACCGCATCATCGGCCGCCGTGAGGCGGTCGTCGAGGACAAGCCGGGCGTCACCCGCGACCGGGTCACCTACGAGGCGGACTGGAACGGCCGCCGCTTCAAGGTCGTCGACACCGGCGGCTGGGAGCAGGACGTGCTCGGCATCGACGCCTCCGTGGCGATGCAGGCCGAGTTCGCCATCGAGGCCGCGGACGCGGTCATCTTCGTCGTCGACGCCAAGGTCGGCGCGACCGACACCGACGAGGCGGTCGTCAAGCTGCTGCGCCGTGCCGGCAAGCCGGTGGTGCTGGTCGCCAACAAGGTCGACGGCCCGTCCGGCGAGGCCGACGCGGCCATGCTCTGGTCCCTGGGCCTGGGCGAGCCCTACCCGGTCTCCGCGCTGCACGGCCGGGGCACCGGCGACATGCTCGACGCCGCGCTGGAGGCGCTGCCCGAGGCTCCCGCGCAGACCTTCGGCCAGGCCGTCGGCGGCCCCCGCCGGATCGCGCTCATCGGCCGTCCGAACGTCGGCAAGTCCTCGCTGCTGAACAAGGTCGCCGGCGAGGAGCGGGTGGTGGTCAACGAACTGGCCGGCACCACCCGCGACCCGGTCGACGAGATGATCGAACTGGGCGGCAAGACCTGGAAGTTCGTGGACACCGCCGGTATCCGCCGCCGGGTGCACCTCCAGGAGGGCGCCGACTACTACGCCTCGCTGCGCACCGCGGCGGCCGTCGAGAAGGCGGAGGTCGCGGTCGTCCTGATCGACGCAGGGGAATCCATCAGCGTCCAGGACCAGCGGATCATCACGATGGCCGTGGAGGCCGGACGCGCCCTGGTCATCGCCTACAACAAGTGGGACACCCTCGACGAGGAGCGCCGCTTCTACCTGGAGCGGGAGATCGAGCGGGACCTCGTCCAGGTCCCGTGGGCGATGCGGGTCAACGTCTCCGCGCGCACCGGCCGCCACATGGAGAAGCTGGTCCCGGCGATCGAGACCGCACTGGCCGGCTGGGAGACCCGTATCCCCACCGGGCGGCTGAACGCCTTCCTCGGCGAGATCGTCGCCTCGCACCCGCACCCGATCCGCGGCGGCAAGCAGCCCCGCATCCTCTTCGGCACCCAGGCCGGCACCAAGCCCCCGCGTTTCGTCCTCTTCGCCTCCGGCTTCCTGGAGGCCGGCTACCGCCGCTTCATCGAGCGCCGGCTGCGTGAGGAGTTCAGTTTCGAGGGGACGCCGATCCACATTTCGGTGCGGGTGCGGGAGAAGCGCAGCAGGAAGAAGTAACGCCCCGGCGGGTCCCGCCGAGGCTTGCCGGCCGGACCCCGGCCCAGGATTGCCCGGCCACGCCCCGGCTCCCTGGCCCCCCGCAGGTCAGTGGCTGTGGCGCCGGGCGTCGCGTGGGGCCGGGGGAAGGGCGGGGGCGTGGCCGCGGGGGTGGTACGGCTGGCGGCCGACGACCTCCCACTGGCCCGCGGAGGCCGCCGTACGGGCCCAACTCCCGCTGCCGCGCAGTGCTTCCGGGAGCTCCGGCTCGTCCGTACGGTCCCCGGGCAGCGCCCGGAAGGAGCGGCGG
The DNA here is from genome assembly GCF_055575375.1 of Streptomyces sp. NPDC034111. Lineage (NCBI taxonomy): Bacteria > Bacillati > Actinomycetota > Actinomycetes > Kitasatosporales > Streptomycetaceae > Streptomyces > Streptomyces sp. NPDC034111. The sequence goes on from NZ_JBVIST010000012.1 coordinate 37,039, forward strand.
TACTCGGCGTACAGCGCGTCGTAGATGGGCGTGGCGCCGCGCTCGGTCGTGTGGGTCGGTCCGCGTTCGTGCGACGGGCGCATGGCGGGGATCGGGGCGGGGTACGGGGCGCGGGAGGACGGGTCGTATGCGTGCACGTATGTGCCAACGACCTCGACGGCCGTGGGATGCGGCTTTCCGGCGGAAATGGCCGAACGCGGGGGCAGGACCGGCCGGATCGGCGGTTCTGCCCCCGCGGTCGTTACCGCTGGACCGTCAGGTGCCGGCGAGCGGCAGCGCCGCGGCGACCAGGGCGCCCTTCGCGGCTGCATCCTCCAGCGCCTGCCGCATCAGGTCCTCACGCGGCTGGTGGCCGATGGTGCCCGCGGGCGCGGCGTACATCAGCACCGCCTGGGCCTTGTTGGCCGCGGCCCGCCAGCCGTCGGAGACCGCCAGCGGCTGATGCGCCTGCCACCAGGCGGCCTGCGCGCCGGCGTTGCCCGGCTGGAGGACGGCGTGCAGCTTGCCCATGGCCAGCAGCGCCGACCAGCCCGGGTTCAGGGCGGGGAGCTGGTTCATGTCCGTCACCGGCTGGAAACCGTGCTCCATGAGGAGCGGAAGGAACTGGTCGTCCAGGCCGACCGAGCCCGGGCGGGCGATCGGGCCGTCCGGCTCGACCACCAGGGCCGGGCGCAGATCGTTCTCGACCAGCACCAGACCGCAGGTGATCCCCAGGGTCGCCTGGCGGTCGCCCACGGGGGCCGGATTGGCCTGCGCGCCGGGGGTACGGGGGGTGGCGTCCTCACCGGTGATGGAGCGCACGGCTCCCTGGAGCTGCTCCTCCGATACCGGGACGACCTGCGAGGGGATGCACGTGGCGTGGGCGAACGCGAGCACCGCGGTCTCCTCGCCCACGAACAGGACGGTGCTGGTGCGCTCCTGCTCGCTGTCTCCGGGGGTCCGGCAGGAGGTGCAGTCATAGCTGCCGGGGGCGTCGCCACCGGCCAGCAGGCGGTCGGCTTCTTCGTCGCCGATCTCGGCGCGAACGTCGTCGCTGACGTCGAGCATGCGCGGCACGGGTGGCTCCTCGATCTCTGAGCGTCTGCCGGGCGGTCTCCCGGCTCGTACAAGGACAACGGGTGACCTGCGGCCGGAGTCACGCGGCGACGGGAACAGAATCGAACCAATCCCCGCACAGCGGGAAACCACGGAAAGGCGCCTGAGAAGCGGTCACTTACCATCGGCGGGTGTGCAGAAGGTGGCGCAGTTGGCGGCGTTGTGTACACCGGAGCGGGTGGGACCGGTCCCTGGAGGGCGTGGCGCGCCGGCCGGCGGGCGGCGGCTGCCTACCGTCACCGGCTATGTCGGACAACTCTTCGGCGCCGCGGCGCCTCGTGGGATCCGCCGGGCTGCTCACCGCGGCAGCCACCGCCCTGGTCCTGGCCGTGCCCGGCGGCGCGGCCGCCGACGGGCCGCCGGGGGACGGCGCGGGCGGCGCCGCCCGCGGCGACGACAAGGCGCGGCACGCCTGCGCCGTCGACCAGTGGCCCTGGGGCTGCCTCGCCGAGTGCGAGAGCAGCGGCGACTGGCACGTCAACAGCGGCAACTCCTTCTACGGCGGCCTCCAGTTCTGGCAGCCCACCTGGGAGGAGTTCGGCGGCCTCGCCTACGCACCGCGCGCCGACCTCGCCAGCCGGGAGGAGCAGATCGACATCGCCAAGCGGGTACAGGCCGTCCAGGGCTGGGGCGCCTGGCCCGTGTGCGCCAGGCGCTACGGGCTGATCGCCCCCGAGCGGACGTATGTCGTCCGGCGTGGGGACACCCTGCGCAGCATCGCCCGCAGGTACCACGTCAAGGGCGGCTGGCGGGCGCTCTACAAGGCCAACAGACAGGCCGTGGGCGGCAACCCGAACCGGCTGGTGGACGGCCTCAGGCTGCGGCTGCCCTGAAGCGGACCGCCGGCGGCCCGGGACGGAGCAGGCTCTACGGGGGCGGACGGGATACGGGACATGGTGGTTGCCTGTCATGGCTACCGATGTCCTAACTCTTTCGGAACATCTTGGCGAAAGTGCCCAACCCGGAACCGCCTTCCGAGGTCTTTGCGTTCAGTTGAGCAGGGACCTCTTGCGCCGCCGGGGGGCGCGAGAGGTCCCTGGGGGGCGCTCGAACGACCGGAAGACCAGGGGACACGGGGACGGATGCACATCTCATTCCTGATTCACAATGCCTACGGCATCGGGGGGACGATCCGCACGACGTTCAACCTGGCCCGCACGCTCGCCGAACGGCATGACGTCGAGATCGTGTCCGTGCTGCGCCACCGCGACGCCCCGGTCTTCGACCTCGGCCCCCGCGTCGCGCTGCGCCACCTCGTGGACCTCAGGGAGTCCAGCCCCACCTTCGACGGCGCCGACCCCGCCCACGCCCGTCCCGCGAAGGTCTTCCCCGCCGCCGAGGGCCGCTTCGGGCAGTACAGCGAGCTCACCGACCGCCGGATAGCCCAGCATCTGCGCGGGGTGGAGGCGGACGTGGTGGTCGGCACCAGGCCGGGGCTCAATGTGCACATCGCCCGGCAGACCCGCCGCGGCCCGGTCCGGGTCGGCCAGGAGCATCTGACCCTGGACACCCACAGCCGGGCGCTCAAACTGGCGCTGCGCGGCGCCTATCCGCGGCTGGACGCGGTCACCACCGTCACCGAGGCCGACGCCCGCGCCTACCGCGGGACGCTCCGGCTGCCCGGCGTCCGCATCGAAGCGGTGCCCAACAGCGTGCCCGCGCCCGGCCTTCCGCCCGCCGACGGCAGCGGCAAGTGGGTCGTCGCGGCCGGCCGGCTCGCCCGGGTCAAGCGCTACGACGTGCTCATACGGGCCTTTGCGCAGGTCGTCGCCGAGCGGCCGGACTGGCGGCTGCGGATCTACGGCGGCGGCGCGGAGAAGGCCGAACTGCGCGGGCTGATAGCCGAACTCGGCCTGTACAACCACGTCTTCCTGATGGGCCCGGCCAACCCCCTGGAGACCGAGTGGGCCAAGGGCTCGATCGCCGCGGTCTCCTCCAGCCTGGAGGCCTTCGGCATGACGATCGTCGAGGCGATGCGGTGCGGGCTGCCGGTCGTGGCCACGGACTGTCCGCACGGGCCGGGCGAGATCATCGCCGACGGGGTGGACGGCAGGCTGGTGCCGGTCGGCGACCACGGGGCGCTGGCCGGCTCGCTGCTCGAACTGATCAACGACGATGCGGCCCGCAGGCGGATGGGCGCCGCCGCGCTGGTCTCGTCGGCCCGTTTCGACCCCGGCCGGGTCGCGGGCCGCTACGAGGCGCTGTTCGGCGAGTTGCTGGCGCGCCGGCGGTCCGGCCGGCTGCCCGGCAGCCTGCACCGCCTCCGGGGCGCCCTGCTCAGCGGCGCCTACGCCACCAAGGACGCGGCCCGCGCCGCGCTGGGAGGGGTGCGGGTCGCATGACCGCAGCGAGCCAATTGACCGTGACCGGAGAAGAGATGAAGGAGTCGGCCGCCATCGAGCAGGAACCCACGGTCGCGGTGAGTGCGGGGCCCCACGGCACCGAGCAGCGGGCCGAGCCGGGAAAGCGGCCGGACGGGGCGCCGGCGCCCGGCGAACTGCGCGCCGACTGCATCGCGGACTCCGCGGGCGGCCTCACCTTCGACCTGACCGCGCCCGAGGAGACCCCCGTCGCCTGGAGCGCGGCGCTGGTGCTGCGGCTGCGCGGCGGTGACGGCGCGGACGACGAGGTGCGGCTGCCGCTGGGGCCGAACGGCGCGGGACGGCTGCGCGCCGTCCTGCCCAGCACCGTCGCGCTCGCCGAGGGCCGCTGGAACGCCTATGCGGACCTCGGCGACGGCCGGGACCCGCGCCGGCTGCGGCCGGGCGTCAACGATCTGCGGTCGCTGGTGGACCGCCGGCCGCTGGCGGGCATCGGCCGGCTCGGCGTACGGATCCCGTACGCGACCAAGTTCGGCAATCTGGCGCTGCGCAGCTGGCTGCGCGGGCCGCATGCGGAGGCCGGCGACATCCTTGTGGCGCCGGACGGGATGACCGTCTCCGGGCGGCTCTACGGCGCCGTACCGGCCGCCGGTGCCCGGGCCGAGGCCCGTGTGCGGCGCAGACCCGGGACCGGGGCGGGGGAGCCGGCCACCGTCACCGTCCCGCTGACCGCCGAGGGCCCGGAGTTCACCTTCACCCTGCCCTACGCGGAGCTGGCCGGCCGCTGGGAGAGCGGCAGCGAGCCCTGGGACCTGTGGCTGCGCCCCGCCGAGGGCGCCCGCCCGGTCCGGATCGCCCGCCTCCTGGACGATGTCGCGGACAAGAAGCAGGTGTTCGCCTACCCGGCGCTCCCGGTGCCCTCCGGCAGGGGAGAGGTCAGGGTCGGCCCCTATTACACGCTCGACAACGACCTGGCCGTACGGGTGGCCGGGCCGGACGGGAGCTGACGGCGTAGCGGTCCGCGGTCCGGCGCCGCATCGAGGACCGGTGCTGTCCGCGAAGGCTGCGAGACTCGGGGCATGTTGGAGACCTCGGCACGTCTGCTGCGCCTGCTCTCACTGCTCCAGGCCCATCGCGAGTGGTCCGGCGCGGAGCTCGCGGACCGCCTCGCTGTCACCCCGCGCACGGTGCGCCGGGACGTCGACCGGCTGCGCGGGCTGGGCTACCCCGTGCACTCCGCGCCGGGGACGGCCGGCGGCTACCGGCTCGGCGCCGGGGCCCAGCTCCCGCCGCTGCTGCTGGACGACGAGGAGGCGGTGGCGGTCGCCGTCGGGCTGCGCACCGCCGCGGCCGGCGGCGTCGAGGGCATCGAGGAGACGTCCGTACGCGCGCTGGCCAAGCTGGAGCAGGTACTGCCGCACCGTCTTCAGCGCCGGGTCGGGGCGCTGAACGCCTTCACCGTCGCGCTGCCCGAGCACCGCGGCTCCCGGGTGGACCCCCAGGTCCTCACCGAGCTGGCGCACGCCTGCCGGGACTGCCGCCGGCTGCGGTTCGACTACACGACGCACGACGGCACGGTCTCCCGCCGCAGCGTCGAACCGCACCGGCTGGTCAACGTCCGGCGGTACTGGTACCTCGTCGCCTGGGACACCGACCGCGCGGACTGGCGCACCTACCGGGCGGACCGGATCGCCCCCACTCCGCCGCACGGCCCCCGCTTCACGCCCCGCCCCCCGCCCGCCGAGGACCTGGCCGGGTACGTCGCGGAGGGCATCTCCACCCGGGTGTACGCCCGGCAGGCCACCGTGCTGCTGCACGCCTCGGCGGAGCAGGCCGCGGCGCGCCTCAGCCCGGCAGCGGGGATGCTGGAGGCGGTGGACGGGCAACGGTGTCTGCTGCGCACGGGGGCGCAGAGCCTGGAGCTGATGGTGATCCACCTCGTCATGACCGGCTTCGACTTCGAGGTCCGTGAGCCGCCGGAGCTGCTGGACCGGATCCGGGAGATCAGGGACCGGCTCTCCCGGACGCTGGCCGACGGCCGGGCCGACGGCCGGGCGGGCGGGCCGTGATGACCGGATCCGGAGGGCCGGTGGCGGGCGCCGGGGGAGTGTCCGTGATCCGGCGGGCTGGGCGATGTGCGGAAAATGTGTGTGGAGTGTGTCGCCTTGGCCAATTTCCGGCCGGTCGATTCAGGGCGTCCGGTAATGGAAATCCAGCGCTGACGCCGGATTAATTCCCGGACCACCGGCCGGCCCCGATCGGCCGGGCCCGTTCCGTGTTTGATCAAGGTGGAATTCCGGCGGTTTTATTTTCCACCCGGTTGCGCCGTCACACGGCGCGTACGGGTGACGGAAGTTCCGGCGAACGACGGAACGTCCGCTGTGACACAAGTGTGACCATTGGCGGACCGGTAAGTCACCGGGGTGTGCGAGGGCGGCCCTTCCACGGGCCGGTGCGGGCGCCTACGGTGGCTGTCATGGCTGATGTACCGAACCTTCCCCCCAACCCCCAGGACGACATCGAGGCGTATGTCGGCCTCGCCCGGCAGGACGCCGAGGAGCGGGCCCGGGAGCGCGGCTGGACCACCGTCCGCTCGCTGCCGCCGGGCGCGATCATCACCATGGAGTACCTCGCGGGGCGGCTCAACTTCGAGGTGAAGGACGACACGGTGCACCGCAGTTGGCAGGGCTGAGCATGCCGAACGCCCGCCGCAGGGACGACGAAGGCCCCGGCCGCTCCAGGAGGAGTGGCCGGGGCCTTCGTCGCGGGGTGGGGTGTGCGTACCGGCCCCGCGGTCCATGGGGGCGGTCAGCCGCTCCCGTTGCGGCCGCGCCCGGAGGTCGGGCTCAGCGGCGTGGTGCGCGGGACGCGGTCCGCGTGCGGCGGCCGCCTGCTGCCCGCCGGGGTGACCGGGGTGCGCTCCGAGCGGAGGGTGTGCGGCCGCGGGGGGTGGTGCGGCCAGCCGTCCGGGGCGCGGGCGGCGGAGCGGGCGCCGGTGCCGGCACCGATGGTCTCGCGTACCAGCACCTCGCCATCGGGGGCGATGCGCTGCCGGGAGACCCCAGGGGCCAGCGAGCCGGACGGCAGCGGGCCGCGCAGCGAATCGGGGCGCAGCCGCAGCCACAGCCGCAGCAGGATGCCCATGATGCGGTCCTCCACCCAGAGGATGCCGGGCTCCAGCCACGGCATCGCCAGCAGCACCAGCAGCCCGGCGGCCCAGCCGAGCAGTACGTCGCTGACCCAGTGCGTGCCGAGGTAGACGGTGGTCATACCGACGCCCAGCGCGCCCAGCGCGGCGATCACCGACAGGGTGCGGCGGCGCAGCGGAGTGGTCGCCAGATAGGCCAGTACGCCCCAGGTGACCACGGCGTTCGCGGTGTGGCCCGAGGGGAATATGTCGCCCCCGAGCCACATCTCGTTGGAGCCGACGGTCGTCGCGTAGTGCGGGCCGAGCCGGCTCATGCCGAGCTTGGCGGCGCCCACGGTGATGTTGAGCAGCAGCAGCGAGGCCCCGAGCACCAGCAGGGGGTGGAGGTTGCGCTGCCGCCAGCAGCGCCAGCCCAGCCAGGCCGCCACCGCCACCGCGGTCGGTCCGCGCTGGCCGAGCACGACGAAGTAGTCCAGGAAGGCATGGATCTCGGGCCATTGCTTGTACGGCCTGAAGAACATGACTTGCCAGTCGAAGGTGACCAGCCATGAAGTGGCCAGCACTCCGACCACGATCGCCGCGTACACCGCCAACGTGCCGCCGAACAGCCAAAGGCGGGTCCGGGTCATCTGCGGTGGCCGGGCGCGATCGGTCGGGCGCTCCTCCATCTGGTCGAGCTTCTCATCGGTACGCACTCAATCGACGTTACCGCGTGTGATGTAGCGGCTTGGTCAAACTGTGCGCTTTGTAATGACGATGTGATGTGGAATGGGTCTCAATCGAGGCTTCGCCACAGGGATTTGGAAAGGAATTCCCAGCGATTCTCAAACCCTTCCGGGCGGCCGCGTGTCGGCCCGCTCAGCGCCTTATCTTCTTTTCTCCGGAGGAGTTTATCCGGCATTCGCCCGGGCGTTGGAGGACGTTTCCCGGAGCCGGGTCGTGCGGAGCGGGATCATCCGGTCGCCGTGGCCGAAAGATGATCATGGCGGGCCCGATCCGTTCAGCCAGAACGCCCCGTAGACCGCGGAGCCGGCCGCCACCAGCCCGATGACCACCCAGGACCGCACCGGGCGGAGCCGCGCGAGCGCCACCGCCGGCGGCAGCAGCAGCGGATAGGCCGGCATCATCAGCCGCGGCTTGGACCCGAAGTAGCCCTTGGCGGTCAGGGCGAGGAGCAGGACCACCCCGCCGTAGACCACCAGCGGCAGCGGCTGGCCCTGCCGTACGCCGCGCACGTACAGCCAGATCACCAGCCCGACGCCGATGAGCAGTCCCAGACCGGCCGGGAAGGCGGGCCCGGTCAGCTGGTGCCAGATGAAGGTGCCGAAGGCGAGACCGCCGTCGAAGCCGTTGCCCCAGCCGCCCTGGACGTCCAGATAGCCGGTGAACGAGCCCTGTTGGGCGCCCACCCACAGGAAGTAGCCGCACCAGCCGAGCGGGGCGAGCAGTACGCCGGGCAGCAGGCCGGGGTGCCTGCGGAGCCCCGCGCGCAGCCCCGCGCCACCGGCTCTTTCGCGCCACAGTGTGAACGCCGCGGTGAGCCACACCGCCGCGACCACTGCCGCACCCACCGGCCGGGTCAGCCCGGCCAGCGAGGCCAGCACCCCCGCCCACACCCAGCGCCCGGTCAGTACGGCGTAGACACCCCAGGCCGCCAGTGCGGTGAACAGTGACTCCGAGTACGCCATCGACTGCACGATCCCGACCGGCAGCGCGGCCCACAGGGCGGCCAGCGCGATCCCGGCCCGCGGCCCGTGCAGCCGCTCGCCGGTCGCGTACAGCGCCCAGGCCGCGGCCGTCGACGCCAGCCACGCCACCAGCATTCCGGCGTCCGCGGCCGACAGCGGCGAGAGCGCCGACAGCCCGCGCTCCAGCCATGGCAGCAGCGGGAAGAACGCCAGGTTGGAGTGGAGATCGCCGTTGGGCAGCTGGACCGCGTAGCCGTAGCCCTGCTCGGCGACCCGGGTGTACCAGAGCGAGTCCCAGCGGGCGGTCAGCAGCGTGTGCCAGTTCTTGCCGTTCGCCGCCGACCAGACGGCCAGCACGGCCAGGCCCAGTCCCCGGATCGCGGCGTACGCCGCCAGCGCGGGTGCGGCACGGCGCAGCGCGGCGCGTACACCGGAGCCGTCGCGCAGTATCGGGCCGGGAACGGCGGCGGAGGCAAGATCGTTCATCCGGACGATTATCCAGGTGGCCGAAGAACGCCCGCCGACCGCGGGTGGGGGAACGAATGGCCCTGCGATGAGCGTCTCATCGTGAGGTGAGCCACGCGAGCCCTTCCGGGACTCGCGTAGTCTGACGTCTCTACTCGCCTGTGCCGCCGGTTCCCCCGGGGCGTTTTTCGCGCCCTGATCCGTGGCCGCGAGAGCATGACTGGAGGTGCTGCATGTCCGGGACGACCGCGTCCGACAGGGGACGGACGGCTGGTGTTCCCCGGCTTTCAAGCGGCGGTGTGAACCGCTGGACCGTGCTGATCGTGCTCTGCGTCAGCCTGCTCTTCGTCGCGCTGGACACCACGATCCTTTACGTCGCGGTGCCGTCCGTGACCGAGGATCTGCGCCCGGGTCCGGTGGAGCTGCTCTGGATCGTCGATGTCTATCCGCTGATCGCGGCCTCGCTGCTGATCCTCTTCGGCACCCTCGGCGACCGGGTCGGCCGCCGCCGCATCCTCCTCCTCGGCTACGGACTCTTCGGCCTGGCCTCGGCCGCGGCCGCCCTCGCACCCAACCCGCAGATCCTGATGGTGGCCCGCGCCCTGCTCGGCATCGGCGGCGCGATGATCATGCCTGCCACGCTGTCGATCCTGCGGCAGGTCTTCCCCGACCGGCGTGAGCGCGCGGTGGCCATCGGCGTGTGGAGCGCGGTGGCCGCGGTCGGCGCCGCGGTCGGCCCGGTCCTCGGCGGCTTCCTCGTCGAGAACTTCTGGTGGGGCTCGGTCTTCCTCATCAACATCCCGATGATGGCCGCGATGCTGCTGATAGGCCGGTGGCTGCTGCCGGAGTCGCGCGGTGAGCGCAACGGCCCCTGGGACGTGGTCGGCGCGGTCGTCGCGGCGCTCGGTGTGCTGGGCATCGTCCTCGGCGTCAAGCGGATCGGCAGCGGCGCCGCCGTGGTCGGCCCGACCACGCTGCTGCCCATCCTCGTGGGCATCGCGCTGCTGATCGTCTTCGTACGGCGCCAGCACCGGCGCGCGCACCCGCTGATCGACATGCGGCTGTTCGCCCGGCCCGCGTTCGGCACCTCCGTCGGCTGCATCGTGCTGGCCATGCTCGCTCTGGTGGGCCTGCAACTGATCGCCGTCCAGTACCTCCAGCTGGTCCTGGGCCTCAGTCCCCTCCAGACCGGGCTGCGGATGCTGCCGCTGGTCTTCTCCGCGATGGCCGCCGGCCTCACCGGCTCGAAGATGCTCCAGGCCCTCGGCCCGCGCGCGATGGTCTCGCTGGGCTTCGTGCTGACCGCCGTCGCGGTGCTCTGTCTGACCGCGATGTCCAGCCATGACCTCCCCTGGCTGCTGGCCGGCGGCTTCATCCTGCTCGGCTTCGGCTTCCAGTCCACGCTCTTCGGGGCGTACGAGTCGATGCTCAGCGAGGCCCCCGCCGCGCAGTCCGGCGGCGCCGCCGCCATCGGCGAGACCTCCTACCAGCTCGGCGCCGGTATCGGCGTCGCCCTGCTCGGCAGCGTCATGAACGCCGCCTACGCGCCGGGCCTGGCCCGGGTCGACGGCGTCCCCGCGAAGGCCTCCGCCTCGGCCGCGCACTCCCTCGGCGAGGCCTACAAGGTGGCCGCCGGTCTGCCCGACACCGCCCGGGCCGCGCTGCGCGAGGCCGCCCGCGACTCCTTCGTCCGCGGGCTGCACATCACCCTCGTCGCCAGCGCCGTACTGCTGCTGGCCGGCGCCGCGATCGCGCTGCGGCTGCCGCGCCGGGCCGCGGAGTCATCGGAGCGGGCGGAGGCCGAGGGGGAGAGCGCCCCGGCGGGCGCCGGCCGCGGCAGCAGTGAGCCCGCCCCGGCGAGCTCCGGCCGCTGAGCCGCGGCACGGCCTCCTGACCTCGCGTGCCGCGCGGCGGTGACCCTTGCCGCGCGGCAGCGCGGGCCGTACCGTCGGACCCGCCATAACTACCGCCGCTAGTTTTACGCGCGAGCGCTGAACCCGCCGGAGGCCCGCATGTCCGCCAAGCCGTCCGCAGCTTCCTCGGATTCCTCGACGGTTCCGCCGTTCGACCCCGGTGATCCGCTGGGCATCGACGATCTGCTCACCGACGAGGACCGGGCGGTCCGCGACACCGTCCGCCAGTGGGCCGCCGACCGGATCCTGCCGCACATCGCGGAGTGGTACGAGGCCGGTGAGCTGCCCGGCATCCGCGAACTGGCCCGGGAACTCGGCTCGATCGGCGCGCTCGGCATGTCCCTGACCGGCTACGGCTGTGCCGGCGCCTCCGCCGTCCAGTACGGCCTGGCCTGCCTGGAGCTGGAGGCCGCCGACTCCGGCATCCGCTCGCTGGTCTCCGTACAGGGCTCGCTCGCCATGTACGCGATCTGGCGGTTCGGCTCCGAGGAGCAGAAGCAGCGCTGGCTGCCCGGGATGGCGGCCGGCGAGATCATCGGCTGCTTCGGCCTGACCGAGCCCGACCACGGCTCCGACCCGGCCGGGATGCGGACGTACGCCAAGCGCGACGGCACCGACTGGGTGCTGAACGGCCGCAAGATGTGGATCACCAACGGCTCGGTGGCCGGTGTCGCGGTGGTCTGGGCCCGTACCGACGAGGGCATCCGCGGCTTCGCCGTCCCCACCGGCACCCCGGGGTTCTCGGCCCCCGAGATCCGGCACAAGTGGTCCCTGCGCGCCTCGGTGACCAGCGAACTCGTGCTGGACGACGTACGGCTGCCGGCCGATGCGGTGCTGCCCGGCGTCACCGGACTGCGCGGCCCGCTCGGCTGCCTCAGCCACGCCCGTTACGGCATCGTCTGGGGCTCCATGGGCGCCGCCCGCGCCAGCTTCGAGGCGGCGCTGGACTACGCCCGCACCAGGGAGCAGTTCGGCAAGCCCATCGGCGGCTTCCAGCTCACCCAGGCCAAGCTCGCCGACATGGCCGTCGAACTGCACAAGGGGATCCTGCTGGCCCACCATCTGGGGCTGCGGATGGACGCGGGGCGGCTGCGCCCCGAGCAGATCAGCTTCGGCAAGCTGAACAACGTACGGGAGGCGATAGAGATCTGCCGCACCGCCCGGACGATCCTCGGCGCCAACGGGATCTCGCTGGAGTACCCCGTCATGCGGCATGCGACCAACCTCGAATCGGTGCTGACCTACGAGGGCACCGTCGAGATGCACCAGCTGGTGCTGGGCAAGGCGCTCACCGGTCTCGATGCCTTCCGGTGAGCGGTCCTGCCCACAGCCCTGACTGCTGCAACGGCCGGTGGGCGATCCCCGGACTGCCGGCCGGAAGCACCGGGCCCCTCAACTCTGGTTGAAGAAGCCGCCGTTGCGGTGGTCGCGGACCTCGCCGCTGAGCACCCGGTAGTCGGCGGGGGTGAGCAGGAAGACCCGGGTGGCGACCCGCTCGATCGACCCGCGCAGACCGAAGGTCAGGCCGGCCGCGAAGTCCACCACCCGCTTGGCGTCGGCGGGCTCCATGGACGTCAGATTGACGATCACCGGGACACCGTCGCGGAACAGCTCGCCGATGCCGCGGGCGTCCCGGAAGCTTTCCGGGGTGACCGTGGCGATGCGGGTGCCCTGGTCCTGGGCGGTCTCGTCGGCCACCCGGACCCGGGGGTCGGTCACCCAGGGGCTGCTGCCACCGGAGTCACCGGCATCGGGTCCCTCGGCGTAGTCGTCGTCGTAGTAGCGCTCGTCATCACTGTCGTCGACGAGGCCAAGCCAAGCACTCGCCTTGCGCACCGATCCCATTGACGCCCTCCTCTCACCCGCGGTGTCTGTGTGTCCACCCCTATCGTCGTCCATGAGGCGGAGGGTGTGCCAAGTGGATAGCCGCCGCACGGGGGGTTCGTGACACATCTGGTGCAAAGAGGGTGGCGCGTCATCACCTTGCGCGCCTGGTAAGGAAACTGACAGTACGAAGAACATTACGTTCGGTACCCGACCGGGTGATACCGGATAAGGGGCACACCCGGTCGGCACGCCGGGGTGAACGCCGGAACCGGCCCGCGCAGGGGACCAGGGCAAATGCCCACGGTCCTGGCTTCCGGCACGCAGAAGAGCCTGATGATCCGGTGAGCGGCCCGTCGGAGTGCCGCGGACGACCCGGCGGATTCCGCGCCGCGCAGCGGGTCCGGCCTCCCCCGAAAGCGCGGCACACGGATAATCGGACAACGCGGGTCCGGGGCGCGGGAGGGGCGTGCGCCCCCCACTCGAACGTGGGACGGACCGCCCGGCAGGGCGCCGGCCGAACGTGATCCCCGGCGGGCCGATCCGCGGGATCGTGAGCGCCGAGGGCTCGTACCGCCCTCTTCAGGATCCGCTCGTAAGTGCCCACCCCCTTCGGTCGGTTGACGGTGGCCCGGGTGGCGGGTGTCGACGGGCCGTCAACGTGGCTGCCGGGGCGGGGCGTTGAGGCGCGCAGTGCTATCGGCTGATGTCCGGCACAAGTCATGTGTGCGGTCCTCTTGCGCTGTGGGGGTGCGCCGCCCGAAACTCCGCTCAGCGCTTGTCAGGGGCACGACGAAAATGAACGTGCGGATTCCGCGTGCCCTTCGGCTGCGCCTCACCGGGCTGCTCACCCGCGGCCCCCGGATCCCCCTCGGAGGAATCAGTGAGGAACGAGCGCACCACCCCCCGCAGCGGCAGAGCGAGACGCACCCGGCTGACCGCCGTCGCGTCCGGACTGGTGGCCGTCGGGGCCATCGCCATCCCGACCGCCCACGCCCAGGACCCTGCCCCCGCAACCACCTTCAGCGCCGCCCAGCTCTCGGCCGCCGGTCACGCGGTACGTACCGCGGATGTCGCCGGCACCGCCTGGCGGGTCGACGGCAGGACCCACATCCTGGTCGTCACCGCCGACCGCACCGTCTCCCAGGACGAGATCGCCAGGATCGAACGGGCCGCGGGCAGCAACGCCGACGCGATCCGCATCGACCGGATCTCCGGCACCTTCCGCAAGTTCATCTCCGGCGGCGACGCCATCTACGCCCCCAGCTGGCGCTGCTCACTGGGCTTCAACGTCCGTAGCGGCAGCACCTATTACTTCCTGACGGCGGGTCACTGCACCGAAGGCAACCCGCCGTGGTACACCAACTCCTCGCGCTCCACGAGCATCGGCCCGACCACCGGCTCCAGCTTCCCGGGCAACGACTACGGCATCGTGAAGTACACCAACACCTCCCTGTCGCACCCCGGCATGGTCGGCAGCCAGGACATCACCAGCGCCGGCACCCCGAGCGTCGGCCAGTCCGTCACCCGCCGCGGCTCCACGACCGGCATCCACAGCGGCAAGGTCACCGCCCTCAACGCCACCGTCAACTACGGCGGCGGCGACATCGTCTCCGGCCTGATCCAGACCACCGTCTGCGCCGAACCCGGCGACAGCGGCGGACCCCTCTACGCGGGGACCAAAGCGCTGGGCCTGACCTCCGGCGGCAGCGGCGACTGCACATCCGGCGGCACCACGTTCTTCCAGCCCGTCACCGAGGCGCTGAGCGCGTACGGCGTGAGCGTCTACTGACGCCGGCCGGCTGAGCCGCGTACCGACGTCCTGCCGATGCCCCGGGCCCGGGGCCGGCAGTACGGGCCCCCGTCCGCCGGCGGACGGGGGCCGTCCGCGCCCGCCGCGGCCTCGACCCCTTCTCCGAGCCGGGCATACCATGGAAGACAAGCCCGATTCGGACGGCATACGGCACACATCAGGGGGCCGTGATGGTCGAAGAACTGGTGCAGGCCGCGGTGGCGGTGGGGTGCGCCGGCACGCTGTATTTCATGGCGGCCGCGCGGGTGGTCAAGCAGTACGAACGCGGTGTGGTCCTCCGGCTGGGGCGGCTGGTCTCCCCGGTGCGCGAGCCGGGCCTCAACATGATCGTTCCGGGCATCGACCGGATGCGTAAGGTCAACATGCAGATCGTCACGATGCCGGTGCCCGCCCAGGAAGGCATCACCCGCGACAACGTCACGGTCCGGGTCGACGCGGTGGTCTACTTCAAGGTCGTGGATGCCGCCGACGCGGTCGTCCGGGTCGAGGACTACCGCTTCGCGGTCTCGCAGATGGCGCAGACCTCACTGCGGTCGATCATCGGCAAGAGCGAACTCGACGATCTGCTGTCCAACCGGGAGAAGCTCAACCAGGGCCTGGAGCTGATGATGGACAGCCCGGCCATCGGCTGGGGCGTGACCGTCGACCGGGTGGAGATCAAGGACGTCTCGCTGCCGGAGACGATGAAGCGGTCGATGGCCCGCCAGGCGGAGGCCACCCGTGACCGGCGCGCCCGGGTGATCAACGCCGATGCCGAGCTCCAGGCGTCGAAGAAGCTGGCCCAGGCCGCCGCGGCGATGTCCGACCAGCCCGCGGCGCTGCAACTGCGGCTGTTGCAGACCGTGGTGGCGGTGGCCGCCGAGAAGAACTCCACCCTCGTCCTGCCCTTCCCCGTCGAGCTGCTGCGGTTCCTGGAGCGCTCCGGGCTACAGGCCGAGGCGCAGACCAGGCAGGCCGAGGCGGAGTCCGGGCAGGCCGGGGCGCAGACCGGCGTGGAGCGGCCGGCTGCCACGGCGGCCCCTGAGGAGCCCGTGGCGGAAGGGCCCACCATCGAAGGGCTCTCCTTTGACGAGCCGGCCCTCGAAGAGCCGCGGATCCGGACCGAGGATGCCGCCGGCGCGGAGGCCGACCGTGCGCTGACGCCGGAGCTGGAGGAGCTTCCCGAGGCGGAGGAGCTGCCGTAGAGCGCCTCCGCGCGCCCCTAAGAGGTCGTACGCCCGCGCCCCCTCTCTCGGAGAGGGGGCGCTTTCCGGACAGTCCCGGTCCTCACACTTCCGTGCGCCCCCGGATGCTCCGCGCGCCTCTGATGTCCGCCCTCGGGACCGGTGCGCGCGTTCACGGGTGTGATGACCGTGTGACGAAAAGGTGAACTCCCGTATGTGAGACCGGATCTCGGTCTTGTGCACGAGTGAGGCGGATGGGAATACTCGGTCCGCACGTTGGCATGGACGCGACTCCCCTGAGGCGCTGCCCGCCGGGGCGGATCGGTCCGTGCTCCGAACCTCACTCTCCGGGCCCGTGCGACTCCCCACAGTCTGGGCCCATCCCCCCACGGGAGGCTCTGAGTTGAAGCACCGACGCATACCCAACCGGCGCGCCCTGGTGGCAGGCGCGGGAGCGCTTGCGCTCGCCGCCACCGCCACCGTGACCCTCGCCAACGCCAATGCCGCCCCGGCCCCCACCCCCACGGTGGCCAAGCTGACCTCCGCCGCGGCGACCACCCTGGCATCCCAGCTCAAGACCGGCACGGCCGGCGCGTTCTACGACGCCAAGGCCAAGAAGCTGGTGGTCAACGTCGTCAGTGAAGCGGCGGCCAAGGCCGTACGGGCGAAGGGCGCCGAGGCCAGACTCGTCAAGCACACGCTGGCCCAGCTCGACGCGGCCCGGCAGACGCTGAAGACGAAGGCGACCATCCCCGGCACGTCCTGGGGCATCGACCCGCAGAGCAACAAGGTCGTGGTGACCGCCGACCGCACGGTCAAGGGCGCCAAGCTGGACCGGCTCACCAAGGTCACCGAGAGCCTCGGCGACAAGGTCGAGCTGCGCCACAGCAAGGGCACGTTCACCCCCTTCATCGGCGGTGGCGACGCGATCTGGGGGAGCGGCGCCCGCTGCTCGCTCGGCTTCAACGTCGTCAAGGACGGCAAGCCGTACTTCCTGACGGCCGGGCACTGCGGCAACGCCGTCAAGAGCTGGTCCGACCAGCAGGGCGGTTCGGAGATCGCGACCACCGAGGACTCGAAGTTCCCCGGCGACGACTACTCCCTCGCCAAGTACACGGGCGACACCGCGCACCCCAGCGAGGTCGACCTCTACAACGGCAGCAGCCAGAAGATCACCAAGGCCGCGGAGGCCACCGTCGGTGAGAAGGTGCAGCGCAGCGGCAGCACCACCCAGGTGCACGACGGCACGGTCAAGGCGCTGAACGCGAGCGTCAACTACCAGGAGGGCACGGTCGAGGGGCTGATCCAGACCGACGTCTGCGCCGAGCCCGGTGACAGCGGTGGCGCGCTCTTCGACGGCGAGACCGCCCTCGGCCTCACCTCCGGCGGCAGCGGAGACTGCTCCGGCGGCGGCGAGACCTTCTTCCAGCCGGTCCCGGAGGCCCTGGAGGCCTACGGCGCGCAGATCGGCTGACGACGCGTACGGCGCACTGTGCACGGCACCGTGCACGGCGCCGGCCCCCGGAGCTGGCGGTCCGGGGGCCGGCACCGAGGCCGCCGTGCGACGGTCCCCGGGCATCACGCTCCGATGCCCGGGGACCCGCAGCGTGCCGGCCGGGCCTCGTATCAGAACTCGAAGACCGAGTTGAGGGCGACGGTCTTCGCGCAGGAGTTGGAGAAGGTGTAGGTGTACGAGACGCGCTTGCCCTGCCACACGCCGTCGGCGGTGACGACGATCGGTGCCCACTCCTTGGTGCACGGACGCTGAGACTTGGCGCTGGTCACCGCGTTGAAGTCACCTGCCGCCGCGCGCAGTTCAGTGCAGGCGCTCTTTGCGTTCGGGTGGGTGCCCTTGGCCGTCGGTGTACAGCTGAGCGTCACGGCGCGCTGCACCGTGGCGTTCGCGCGGCTTTCGCCCTGGCCGACCGTCAGCACCAGTTCCGAGGGCGCGTAGAGCCCACCCGACCGCGCGGGCTGCGCCGGTGCGGCGGCCTGCGCGGAGGTGGCCATCGTGCCCAGAACCAGCGCCGCGCCGAGCGCGATCGCCCCAGTGGTGTACCGCATGACGAACACTCCCTTGCTCGAGGTGTGCAGATACCGGACGGGAGTCTTGCTCACCAACACCCCGAAAAGCATCTCGATCGGTCACCGGGCGATCGCTTTGAGTCGTTGGATGAAAGCTGAGGGTAATGGCGCGAACGATTCGGCGGTGACGCAAGGGGGTTGCAGCAAACCGGGGTGCGGCCAGGGCTGATGCCCCGCCCGTCATGCTGCTGGCAAGGGCCGGAACGGTCCGGAAGGAAGCGATCCGGCCGCCGACCGGTCGTTCGGGAGGGTTTCGATCTCCGCTGATTGGCTGAAGAGGGGGGCCGGAGGCACCCTCCGTCCGGCCGTGGAGTCCCGTAGCGGTAAGAGCCACCCGGCCGCCCGCCGCCTTACCGCCCCGGTCCGCTCCCCTCCGGCCGTCCGCCGTCGCGCGCGTCCGGCTCCGGTAGCGCCGCCCTCACGCTCCGTCCGGCTCCGCCAGTCCCGCTGTCAGCGCGCGCATGGCCCGCACCACGAGGGCGCCCGGCCCCTGCGGCCCGTCCGCCGGCGCGTCTCCCGCTGCCCACTCCTCCACCGCGACCCGCATCGCGGTGTTCGCGGCGGCCGCGGCCAGCCGCACCTCCAGCGGGTCCGCGCCCGTCAGCCGGGCCAGGACCGGCCGCAGCGCCTCCTCGGCATCGTGGTGGACCCGGTGCCAGACCGCCCGCAGCGCCGGATCGCCCGGCATCGCCTTCAGGAGCCCCCGGGTCCGGTCCAGCGCCTCCGCGGCGGGCTCGTCGGCGGGGGTCAGCGCCCGTCGGGCGGCCCGCTCCAGCTCCTCGCGTACGGGACGTGCGCCCGCTCCGGCCGGCGGTGCGGCCAGATCGTCGATCCACTGCCGCACCCCCGCGGCGAGCAGCGGCGCGACCGCGTCCTCCTTGGTGCGGAAGTAGCGGTAGAAGGTGCGCAGCGCGACCCCGGAGGTGCGGGCGATCTCGTCGGCGGTGACCGCGGCACCGCGCTCCGCGAACAGGTCCGCCGCGGTGCGCGCGATCTCCAGCTGGGTCTCGGCCTTGCGCCGCTCGGTCAGCGAGGGGCGGGGCGACGGTCCGGGGCGGGGCTCGGTCGGCATGGGCACAGCTTACGGAGCGCAACGCCACCTCGTCACACCGAGCACGCTTGGCACATCGTGCCACCAAGGCGTACCGTGCGCCCGGGTACGGCGTAACGGTCCGGCGCGGAAGCGGCG
Organism: Streptomyces sp. NPDC034111; assembly: GCF_055575375.1. Classification (NCBI taxonomy): domain Bacteria; kingdom Bacillati; phylum Actinomycetota; class Actinomycetes; order Kitasatosporales; family Streptomycetaceae; genus Streptomyces; species Streptomyces sp. NPDC034111. Next base: position 55,743 of record NZ_JBVIST010000012.1, read on the forward strand.
CCCGGCCTCCCGCCGGGAAACGGAGCAGCACCATGAACCGCTTTGCAGACCGCCGCGTCCTGATCACCGGCGCCGGCTCGGGCATCGGACAGGCCACCGTCCAGCGGATCCTCGCCGAGGGAGGCCGGGTGGTGGCGGCGGACGTCGACGCGGCCGGGCTGCGGCGCACCGCCGAACGGGCCACCGCGGACGGGGCCGCGGGACGGCTGGAGACCGCGGTGCTGGACATCGCCGACGAGGCGGCGGTGCGCTCCGGTGTCGCCGCCGCGGTGGCCGGCCTCGGCGGCCTGGACGTCCTGGTCAACGCGGCCGGCATCCTGCGCTCCTCGCACACCCACGAGACCGGCCTGGACTTCTTCAACCAGATCATCGCGGTCAATCTGACCGGCACCTTCCTGATGATCCGTGAGGCGCTGCCCGCCCTCCTCCAGGGCGAGGCGCCGGTCGTGGTCAACTTCAGCTCCACCTCCGCCTCGTTCGCGCACCCGTACATGGCGGCGTACGCGGCGAGCAAGGGCGGCATCCAGTCCATGACGCACGCCATCGCCAGTGAGTACAGCAGGCAGGGGCTGCGCGCGGTGTGTGTGGCGCCGGGCTCCATCGCCAGCGGTATGACCACAGGACGCGGGCCGGGGCTGCCCGAGGACGCCGATATGGCGCTGTTCGCCAAGCTCGCCCCGGCCATCGGTGAGGGCTTCGCGGGGCCGGAGACCGTCGCCGGTGTCATCGCGATGCTGGCCTCGCGGGACGGTGCGTTCATCACCGGCACGGAGATCCGGATCGACGGCGGCACACATATGTGATCCGCCGGGCGCCCGGCGCCTGTGTGCTCCGCCGGCGCTCGGCGGAGCACACCCGCCGGGCGCCCGCCCTCATGCCCGCAGGATCCGTGATCCCGCCTTACGCCTGCCCGGTCTCGAAGCGGCTCACCTTGCCGTCGACCACCGTGAAGCGCCAGCGCGTCCGCATCTGGCCCCAGGTGTCGTTGCGGTAGTCGGCCACCAGCGAGCGCCCGTCGTCCGACTCCGACTGCACGTCCATGTGCCCGCGGGAGCCGAAGATCTCCTCGTCGGACCAGTGCATCAGGTCCCGGTCGGAGCCGTCGTCGGACATCGTGGCGTCCGGGGTGAGGGCGGCCAGGAAGGCGTCCCGGTCGTTGGCGTTGATGGCGGTGACCAGGGCGCGTACCGCGGGGTCGGACAGCCGGGCGACGGGGAGGGTCATGGTGGTTGCTCCTTGGGGTGGTTCGGGTGGGGGGAGTGCCGTTCGGGGGTGAACGGCGGGTTCAGGCCGCCGGCGCCCGCGCGTGGGCCGTGCCCTCCTGTGCCGTCCGCTCCGTCCTGCGGAAGACCGACAGCAGCACGGTGAGCACCGTGCCGCCCACCGCCCAGGCGGCGAGCACCAGCAGGGGCCCGGTCATCGCATGGCCGCGGAAGTAGGCGAGGGAGCGCGCCGCCCAGGTCCCCGCGCCGGGTGGCAGGGCGGGGCCGATCGCCCGCCAGAAGGGCGGCAGCAAGGGGTACGGGTAGGCGCCGCCCGCGCTCGGGTTGCCGAGGATGACGATCAGCAGGATGGCCAGGCCGATGCCGAGGATGCCCAGCAGGGCCTGGCAGGCGAGGGTGGTGGCGCCCACCGCGAAGACCACCAGGGCGCCCAGTCCCCACAGTCCGAGGAAGGCGCCGGGCAGGGCGCCCAGGACCGGGCCGACGACGATCGCGCCGGCCAGTCCGGCGGCGACCGCGTACAGGGCGAGTGCGGCCAGCCGGATGACCGCCCGGTGCCCGTTGGAGGGGCGCGCCCCCGCGCTGATCGCGAGGATCGCGGCGCACAGATAGCCGCCGACGCACCAGCCGACGACGAGGTAGAAGGACGACAGGCTGCGGCTGTCGCCCTGGTCGGCGGGGGCGATGTCCACCGTGCGTACGGTGCGGTGCCCGCGCTTCTCGGCCGCGCGGACGGCCAGTTCGACCGCCTGGGAGAGGGAGGCCCCGCCGCCGCTTGCCACCAGCAGCCGGTCGGTGGTGCCGCGCGGGCCGGCGATCAGCGCGCCGTCGATCTTCCGGTCGGCGATCTGCTGCCGTGCGGCGCGCTCGGAGGGGAGCGCGCGCGGGTCCAGGGGGGAGCCGGGCAGCCGGTCCAGCGTGCGCACCAGCTGCCCGCCGACGGGCGGGGGAGCGACCACACCGAGCGGTACGTCGGCCGGCCGGGGGTGGTGGAAGGCCCCGGTGTAGGAGGTGATGAACGCGATCATCAGGCCCAGAACGCCGAGCACCAGCAGCGCGGCATGCGGCGTCACCGCGCTGCGCACCTCCCCGGCGAAGGTGGTGCGGGTGCCGTCGTCCGTCGGGCCCATACAGCGCTCCTCGCACTCGCGGCGGCGGATATGAGGCTTTCGCTCCCACATCTTGCGGGCGGTGGCCGGGGTGCGCAGATCGGGTGGGGCTGATCGGCGGACGCCGACGGCGGTCTTCGACCCGGCCCGGCGTGTTGTTCGTACGAATGTTCGATGGGCGGGTTATGGTGGAGGTGAGGAACGAGGGACATCGGGTCGGCCGGGGGCGGGTGAGGTGCAGGAGGTGCGGATGCCAGGGTTCACGCATCTGCACACCGCTTCGGGGTTCTCCCTGCGCTACGGAGCCTCCCACCCGGAGCGGCTGGCCGAGCGTGCCGCCGAGCGCGGGATGGACGCCCTCGCGCTGACCGACCGGGACGGCCTCTCCGGCGCCGTACGCTTCGCCAAGGCCGCCGCCGAGGCCGGTATCCGCCCGCTGTTCGGCAGCGAACTCGCCGTGGCGGAGCGCGAGCCGGGGCCCGCGGCCGGTACCGGCACCGCGCGGCGGCGCACCCCGGTGCGCGGCGGCGCCTTCCTCGACGAGTCCGCCGCCCGCGCCGTCTTCCTGGCCCGTGACGGAGCGGCCGGCTGGGCCGCCCTGTGCCGGCTGGTCTCGGCCGCCCACGCCGGACAGGCGGAGCAGCCCGTCCTGCCCTGGAGCGCCCTCGCGTCCGCCGCGGACGGACTGACCGTGCTGCTCGGGCCGGACTCCGAGGTCGGCCGGGCGCTGGCCGCCGGCCGCCCGGACCGCGCCGCCCGGATCGTCGCCCCCTGGCGCGAGCTGTACGGCGAGGCGCTGCGCCTGGAGGTCGTCGACCACGGCCGGCCCGGCAGCGGCCCCGGCTCCCCCCGGCTGGCCGCCCGCACCCTCGGCTTCGCCGTCGACCAGGGCATCCGCGCCGTACTGACCAACGCGGTCCGCTACGCCGACCCCGGCCAGGGCCCGGTCGCCGACGTACTGGACTCCGCCCGCCGCCTGGTGCCGGTGGACCCGCACCGCCCCGAGTCCTGGGACAGCGGCGAGCGCTGGCTCAAGGACGGCGCCGCGATGAGCCGCACCGCCGAGCGGATCGCCGAGGCGGCCGGTTTCCGCCGCGGCCTGGCGCACCGGCTGCTCGCCATGACCGAGGAGACCGCAGGCGCCTGCCTGGTCGACCCGCAGGACGACATCGGGCTCGGCCGGATCCACTTCCCCGAGCCGCGGCTGGTCGGCGCGGAGCACCGCACCGCCGCCCGGGTGCTGCGCTCACGCTGCGCCGCCGGCATGGTGCTGCGCGGCTACGACCGCGACCGGGAGCGCTGGGCGCGGCTGCACGACGAGCTGCGCACGATCGAACGGCTCGGCTACCCCTCGTACTTCCTGACGGTTGCTCAAGTGGTGGACGACATACGGGAGATGGGCATCCGCGTTGCGGCCCGCGGGTCCGGCGCCGGGTCGCTGGTCAACCATCTGCTGGGCATCGCGCACGCCGACCCGGTCGAGCAGGGGCTGCTGATGGAGCGCTTCCTGTCCGAGCGGAGGGCGGCGCTGCCGGACATCGACATCGATGTGGAGTCCGCCCGCCGGCTGGACGTCTACCGCGCGATCTTCGACCGCTTCGGCGCGGAGCGGGTCGCCACGGTCTCGATGCCCGAGACCTATCGCGTACGGCACGCCGTACGGGACGTGGGGGCCGCCCTGGGCATGGACCCGGCCCGGGTGGACCGGCTCGCCAAGGCCTTTCCGCACATCCGCGCCCGCGACGCACGGGCGGCGCTGACCGAGCTGCCGGAGCTGCGCGGGGTACGGGAGGCCGGCGGGGAACGGCTGTGGCAGCTGGTCGAGGCGCTGGACGCACTGCCGCGCGGGATCGCCATGCATCCGTGCGGGGTGCTGCTCTCCGACGCCACGCTGCTGGACCGTACGCCCGTCGTGCCGACCAGCGGCGAGGGCTTCGCGATGTCGCAGTTCGACAAGGACGACGTGGAGGAGATGGGGCTGCTCAAGCTCGATGTGCTGGGGGTGCGGATGCAGTCCGCGATGGCGCATGCGGTCGCCGAGATCGGCCGGGCCACCGGGCGCCGGCTCGACCTCGACGACCCCGCGCAGGTGCCGCCCGGCGACCCGGCCACCTACGGCCTGATCCGCTCGACCGAGACGCTGGGCTGCTTCCAGATCGAGTCGCCGGGCCAGCGCGATCTGCTCGGCCGGTTGCAGCCCACCACCTTCCACGACCTGGTCGTCGACATCTCCCTCTTCCGGCCGGGCCCGGTCGCCGCCGACATGGTGCGGCCCTTCATCGAGGCCCGGCACGGCCGCAGGCCGGTCCGCTATCCGCACCCCGACCTGGAGGAACCGCTGCGCGAGACCTATGGCGTGGTGGTCTTCCACGAGCAGATCATCGAGGTGCTGCGGATCATGACCGGCTGTGCGCGGGACGAGGCGGACGAGAAACGCCGCGCGCTGTCCGACCCGGAGCTCCAGGGCCGGGTGCGCGCCTGGTTCGCCCAGTGTGCCGAGCGGCGCGGTTACGCACCCGATGTGATCGCGCGGACCTGGGAGATCGTCGAGGCCTTCGGCTCGTACGGCTTCTGCAAGGCGCATGCGGTGGCCTTCGCGGTGCCCACCTACCAGTCCGCCTGGCTCAAGGCGCACCACCCCGCCGCCTTCTACGCCGGGCTGCTCACCCACGACCCGGGGATGTATCCGAAGCGGCTGCTGCTGGCGGATGCGCGGCGGCGCGGGGTGCCGGTACTGCCGCTGGATGTGAACCGGTCGGCGGTCGCCCACCGGATCGAACTGGTGTCCGGTGCGGAGGGTTCCCCTGGCGTCTGGGGGCTGCGGCTCGCCCTCTCCGACGTGCACGGCATGAGCCAGGCCGAGGCGCGGCGGATCGAGGCCGGGCAGCCCTACCGCTCCCTCCAGGACCTGTGGCAGCGGGCCAGGCCGAGCCGTCCGGTGGCCGAACGCCTGGCCCGGGTCGGCGCGTTGGACGCCTTCGGCGCGAACCGACGGGACCTGCTGCTGTACCTCAGCGAGCTGCACCACCACGGGCGCCACGCACCCGGCGGCCAGCTGACGCTGCTCACGGACCAGGAGGACCGGGCCGAACCGGTCGAGCCGGTGGGGCTGCCCGACCTCACCGACACCGAACGGCTCAGCGCCGAGCTGGGCGTCCTCGGCATGGACGCCTCCCGTCATCTGATGGCCGATCACCGGGAGTTCCTCGCGGAGCTGGGCGTGCTGCCGGCCCGGCGGCTGAAGGGCGCCAGGAACGGTGAGACGGTACTGGTCGCCGGGGCCAAGGCGGCCACCCAGACGCCGCCGGTCCGCTCCGGCCGCCGGGTCATCTTCACCACCCTCGACGACAGCACGGGCCTGGTCGACTGCGCCTTCTTCGACGACTCCCACGAGACCTGCGCCCACACCGTCTTCCACTCCTGGCTGCTGCTGGTGCGCGGTACCGTCCAGCGGCGCGGGCCGCGCAGCCTCAGCGTGGTCGGTGCGGCCGCCTGGAACCTCGCCGAGCTGGCCGAACTCCGCCGTGCGGGCGGCCTGGAGGCGGTCATCGCCCGGCTCGCCACGGAGCCCGGCCGGTCCGCGGCCGGGGCGGACAAGGGCTCCGGCGAGGGCTCCGGCGAGGGGCCCGGTGAGGAGACCGGCGAGGGGCCGGACGAGAGGGCCGGCCAGGAGCCCGAGACGGCCGGCGCGCCGGGCCGCACCATCCGGCTGGAGACCGGCTACGAACTGCACCCCTGGGCCGACCTCCAGCCTCCGGGTGAACGCGCCGCCACCGGCCGCAAGTTGTGGCACTCCAGCCCGGGGAGCGCGGGATGACCCCTGACTCGCGGCCGCCCGCCGCACCGCTGGAGCCCCCCGGCGCACCGCGCCCGCCGGGCCTGCTCCACGTACGCTTCGAGACCGTCGACGGGACCTCCGTGAGCGCCGGGCAGTTCGAGCAACTGCTGCGGCTGCTCGCCCAGTTCACGCCGGTGATCGAGGCGCTGCCGCCGGACGCCGCGCTGGCGGACGTGCGCGGTGCGCTGCGCTACTTCGACCGGGACGCGGCGGGCATCGCCGAGCTGATCCGGCTGCGCGCGCTGGTCTGGCAGGGCGTACGGTGCACGATCGGGGTCGCCGCCAACCCGCTGCTCGCCCGGATGGCGGCCCAGGGGGCGGCGCCCGGCGAGATCCGGGTCGTCCCGGACGAGCCCCGGGCCGTCTCCGCCTTCCTCGACCGCCGGCCCGCCTCGGCGCTGCACGGCGTCGGCCCGGCGACCGCGCGCGCCCTGTTCGCGTACGGACTCGACAGCGTCGGCCGGATCGCCGCCGCACCGCCCGCGACCCTCCAGCGGATCCTCGGCGCGAAGACCGGCCGGATGGTCCACGAACGGGCCCGCGGTATCGATCCGACGCCGGTGACGCCCAATGCCGCCGCCCGCTCGATGGGCGCCGAACACCGCTTCGCCCACGATGAGTTGGACCCGGCCAGGCGCCGCCGGGCGCTGCTCTCGCTCGCCGACGACCTCGGGGCCCGGATGCGCGCGAGCGGGCAGGTGGCCCGCGCCCTCACCCTCACCGTCCGCTACGCCGACCGCTCCACGACCACCCGCACCCGGCGGCTGGCCGAACCGACCGCACACGGCCCCGCGCTGACCGAGGCGGCCTATGCGCTGCACGCCGCGCTCGGGCTCCAGCGGGCCCGGGTCCGGTCCGTGGCGCTGCGGGCGGAGGACCTGTGCCGCGCCGAACTCGCCGCCCGGCAGCTGACCTTCGACGCGTCCGACGACAAGGCACACCGCATCGAGGCGGCCGTCGACCGCGCCCGGGCACGCTTCGGCTCCGCAGCCGTACACCCCGCGGCGACCCTCCACCGGAAGACCCCGCCCCGCTCTCAGCCGTAAAGCCGCTCCGCATACCGCGGGCCGTAGTGCTCCTCCAGGGTCTCCAAGGGCACGTCCTGGGCCTCCACGCCCTTGACGATCCGGGCCCGCGAGGGCAGCGCGTCGGGCTGCCAGGTCTCCGGGTCCCACAACGCGGAGCGCAGGAACGCCTTGGAGCAGTGGTAGAAGACCTCCTCGACCTCCACCAGCAGCGCCAGCCGCGGGCGGTTGCCCTTGACGGTCAGCGCGTCGAAGAACGGGGCGTCCCGCAGCAGCCGGGCGCGGCCGTTGATCCGCAGGGTGTCACCGCGCCCAGGAAGGACGAAGTCCAGCCCGACATGGGGATTGGCGAGGATGTTCAGGAAGCCGTCCAGGCGCTTGTTTCCGGGGCGGTCCGGTATGACCAGGGTGGTGTCGTCCAGCACATGGGTGAAGCCCGCGGGGTCGCCCTTGGGCGAGACATCGCACCGGCCCTGCGCATCCGCGGTGGCCATCACGCAGAACGGCGAGCGGGCCAGCCACTGCCGGTCGAGGTCGTGCAGCCGGTGGCGGGTCTTGTTCGCGGCATGCGCGGTGGGTTCGCCGATCAGCTCGCGCAACTCCGCCGCCGACGCGATCTCCTCGATCCCCGTCAGCTCCGCGGTCCGTGCCGTCTCCATCGGTCTCTCCCCTCGGTCACTGCCCTGGTCAGGCGTCATCGACTGTAGGCGAGCGGTCTGACAATCGTGCCGCTGCGGCGCAGGAGTGATGTACGGGACACGGCGCAGGCATGAAACGGAGGTTGCGGACCCCGGACGTACCGTGAAGGCCGTGTGCCGGATCCTTCACCGTCACACCGCTGGTCCACCCTGCTTACCCAGCCGTAACTTACTTGCCAGTCAACTGCGTTGGCCCTTGCGATCCGGATCGCAGGTGAACGGCTCACCGAGCACTTCGGAGTCCCCTCACCCCGCAAGGAGCATCGTATGAAGCTGCGCTGGTCAAGAGCGCTCACCCTTCTCCCCGCCCTGGCGCTGGCCTTCGGCACCACCGCCGCCCCAGCCGCTGCGGCCCCCACCGTCAGCAGCGGCTGGAACAACTACTCCTGCAAGCCCTCCGCCGCGCACCCCCGCCCGGTGATCCTGGTGCACGGCACCCTCGGCAACTCCGTGGACAACTGGCTCGGCCTCGCGCCCTACCTGATGGCCCGCGGCTACTGCGTCTTCTCCCTGGACTACGGCCAGTTGCCCGGCGTCCCGTTCTTCCACGGCCTGGGGCCGATCGAGACCTCCGCCCAGCAGCTCGCCGCCTACGTCGACCGGGTACTGGCCGCCACCGGGACGCAGCGGGCCGACCTCGTCGGCCACTCCCAGGGCGGCATGATGCCGCGGCTCTACCTGAAGTTCTACGGCGGCGCGGACAAGGTGAACACGCTGGTCGGACTGGCCCCCGACAACCACGGCACCGATCTGAGCGGCCTGACCCGGCTGCTGGATTACTTTCCCGGCGCCAAGGACCACCTCGACAAGCTGACCCCCGGCCTGACCGGCCAGATCGCCGGTTCCCCCGTCCTGAACCGCCTCAACGAGGGTGGCGACACCGTCCCCGGGGTGCACTACACCGTGATCGCGACCAAGTACGACGAGGTCGTCACGCCCTACCGGAGCGGGTTCCTCGACGGCCCCGATGTGCGCAACGTCCTGCTCCAGGACCTGTGTCCCGCCGACCACTCCGAGCATCTGGCGATCGGCCTCGCCGACCGCATCGCCTTCCACGAGACGGCCAACGCCCTCGACCCGGCCCACGCCACCCCGACCACCTGCGCCTCCGCCTGACCGGGAGCCGGCCCGGCCCGCCACCCGCACGGGGCCGGGCCGCGCTCCCGCCCGGTGCCGTCGGCCGCCGGTCAGCCGCCCGCCAGCAGGGCGTCGGTGCACTCCTCGGCCAGCTCCTCGGCGTGCGGCGGCAGCGCCTCACCGCCGCGCAGATGGCGGCGTACCAGCGACAGCGGAAGGTCGATGACGGCGAGCGAGACCCGCTCCAGGCCCAGCCTGCCGTGCACCCCCAGCGCCCCCGCGAGCGCCGCCACGGCCGCCCGGACCTGCATGTTCCCCTCGTCCGCGCGGTGCAGATGCTCCTCCGACCAGTCGTCCCGGCCGAATTCGTGCGCCCCGTACAGGAGCAGCGCCGCCTCCTGGGGGTTGCCGCGGCTCCAGGCGATGACGTGCCGGGAGGCCGCCCGGGCCCCGGCGCGGGGGTCGTCCCGCGACTCCAGGGCCGCGAAGTAGCCCTTCTGGAAGTCCTCGACCGTACGCAGCCACACCTCGGCGAGCAGCGCCGTACGGCCGGAGAAGCGGTGGTAGAGCGAGCCGCTGGGTGCGCCGACGGCCGCCGCGACCGCCGACATCGTCACGCCCGAGGGCCCGTGCTCGGCGGCCAGCCGCACGGCGGCGTCGAGGAGCTGCGGCAGGTCGAAGCGGGGTGGTCTGGCCATGTTCTAGAGGGTACTCTCCAGTATATTAGAGGCGTATCTCTATAACGCCTCCGGGCGCGCCGGGGGCACGGGCGGAAAGGGCTGTCAGATGGGTGTCTACAACGTGCACGAGCGGGTACTGCCGGTGCCCGGCGCCGAGGCCGGGCTGCTGATCGACGGCCTCTCCGGCGCCGACGACCGGCTCTGGCCGGGCCGCGACTGGCCACCGATGCGGTTCGACGGCCCCCTCGCGCCGGGGGCGGCCGGCGGCCACGGCCCGGTCCGCTACACGGTGGCGGCGTACGTCCCGGGGCAGTGGGTGCGCTTCACCTTCCGAGGGCCGCGCGGTTTCGACGGCTTCCATGAGTACACCGTCCACCCGCTCGGCCCCGACCGCACCCTGCTGCGCCACACCCTCGCCATGCGCGCCCACGGCCCGGCCCGGCTGACCTGGCCGCTGGCCTTCCGCCAGCTGCACGACGCGGTCCTGGAGGACAGCCTGGACCGCGCCGAACACGCCGTTACGGGCACCGTCGCCCGCCCCGCCCGCTGGAACCGCTACGTCCGCCTGCTGCGCCGCCTCAGCAGGTGAACCCGCCTAGCGCCGCACCCGGCGCAGTGTCAGGAAGCCGACCGCGGCACACGCGAGGGCCGCCGGGATCACCAGCAGCCATCCGGCGAAGGCCAGGACCACCGCCGTCAGCAGCGAGCTGGCCAGCACGCCGCACCACAGGGGAGTGCGGCGCGGGAGCAGCAGCAGCGCGGCGGCCAGGCCGGCCAGCGTCACCGCCGCCAGGCAGGTCGCGGTGGCCCTCATCAGCAGGTCCAGATCGGCGCCGCCGCGGACGGCCACCGCCCCCAGCGTCACCGCCACCCCGCCCAGCACCGCGAGCGAACGCCGCGGCACCTCACCCGGCGCGCCGCCCTTGGCGAGCCAGCGGGGTGCCGCACCGTCCCGGCCGAGCGCCGCGCCGAGCCGGGAGGCTCCGGCCAGGTACGAGTTGACCGCGCCGAAGGTGAGGAAGAGCGCCGCCGCGGCGGCCACCGGACGGGCGGCCGTGCCCGCACTGCGGGCCAGCAGCTCGGTCAGCGGGGTTTCGGTGCGGGCCGCGGCCGGTCCCAGTACACCGATCGTGACGACCGCGAGGCCCAGATAGAGCACGGTGATGATGACGAGCGTGCGGCGCGTCACCCGGGGCAGATCCCGCGCCGGATCGGCGAACTCTCCCGAGAGATGGCTGGCCGCCTCCCAGCCGGCGAACGCGAAGAACAGCACCGACGCCGCCGAGCCGACCGACGTCCAGCCGCCGGGCAGAAACGGGCTGAAGTGCGCGGCGGACACCTGGGGGGCGGCGGTCAGCACCGTGCACAGCAGCACCGCCGCCAGCAGCCCGCCGAGCAGCAGCTGCACCCGCCCTGACATCCGCAGCCCCACCGCGTTGGAGACCAGCGAGCCGACCAGCACCGCACCGGCGACCGCGGTCGCGCCCCCTTCACCCCAGCCGGCCGCGTCGGCCGTGTACTTCCCGCCGATCAGCGCCGCCGAGACCACGCCGATCGGCACCGCCCCGTAGAACCACCACCCCACCACGGCCGCGGCGCGCGGCCCGATCGCCCGGTGGACATAGGTGGCCACGCCCCCGCCGTCGGGGAACCGCGCGCCGAGCGCCGCGAAGGAGGCGGCCACCGGCACACACATGGCCAGCAGCACCACCCAGGCCAGGATCGAGGCGGGCCCCGCCGCCGCGGCAGCCAGGGACGGCAGGGTCAGGACACCGGGGCCGAGCACCGCGCCGGCACACAGTGCGGTCCCGCTGCCGACGCCCAGCCGCCGTACATTCGTCTGTTCACAAGCGGCGGGAGAGGTCTGTTGTACGGTCACAGGCGCAGAAGGTAACCGTCCAATTGATCAATTCGACTCTTCACCGAACGAAATTCGGCAGGTGCACCACCATGGACCCCATGGACGCCATTGATTCGGCGATTGTCCGCGAACTCCAGGGCGATGCACGGCAGACCAACCGCGAACTCGCCCGCAGGCTCAATATCGCACCCTCCACCTGCCTGGAGCGGGTCCGGGCGCTGCGCACCCGCGGTGTGATCACCGGCTACCGCGCCACGGTCGACCTGCGCGCCCTCAACCGTCCCGTTCAGGCGCTGCTCACGATCCGCATCCGCCCCATGAACCGCGAGGTCATCGAGCGCTTCAAGGCCTTCCTGACCTCACTGCCGGAAGTGCTCAATGTCTATGTCGTCGCGGGCGGCGACGACTTCCTGGTCCATGTCGCTGTCCCGGACGTCGACCGGCTGCACGCTCTCCTCATGGACCAGGTCTTCAAGCGCCGCGAAGTCGTCGACTGCCGCAGCTCGGTCGTCTACCAGCACGTCGCCAACGACATCATCGAGCCGCTGCCCTGAACGGCCCGTGACAGCGCGAGGCCGCCCCCTTGGCGAAGGGGGCGGCCTCGCTTCCCCGGGCCGTGGGGTGCCGGGGTGTACGGGATGCCGGGTACCGGCGATCCGGGGGCCGGCTGTCAGCCGCGCCGGCGGGCGGCCCGGCGGCGGGCGGTGGCGAACAGGACCCCGGCGCCCAGGGCCAGTACGGCCGCACCGCTGAGGGCTATCGGGGCGGTGGAGCTGTCGCCACCGGTCTCCGCCAGCCGCTGCCCGCCGACCGGCTTGGCGCCGCCGTCCGGGTGCGCGGCGTTGCCGTCGGCGGCCGGGTGGGCGGCCTTGCTGCCGGCGTCCGGACCCGCGGCCCGCGCCGGCTCACCGTCCCCCGCCGAGAGCGGGGCGGCGCCGTGCCCGCCCGTACCGCCACCCTGATGACCGTGGTGCTGGCCGGTGCCGATCGACGACTTGTCCGCACCCGCCGCGAGCTGCGCGTCGGTCGGCGCGGAGGCCGCCCGCGTGGACGTCCCGGCCGCCCCGCCCGTGCCCTTCCCGAACACGACGTCCGAGCAGGTGTAGAACGCCTCCGGGCTGTCCGACCGCTGCCAGATGCTGTAGATCAGATGGCGCCCGGACCGCGCCGGCACCTTCCCGTCGAAGACGTACGCCCCGTTGACCAGCTTCGGGTCGGTGACCTTCGCGAAGGGCTTCGACTCCAGGTCCGACCACTTCAGCGGCTTGCGCGGGTCGTAACCGGCCTTGGTGAGGTACAGCTCGAAGGAGCCCCTGTGCGGGGCGGTGGCCTTGTAGCGGAACGTGTGCTTGCCGGCCCGCATCTTGGAGGCCGGCCAGTCGGCGCGCGGCAGGTCCAGCCCCTTGAAGGCGGGGTCAGCGGCGCTGCACAGCTTGCCGTCCGGGATCTTCTCCTTGGACTTGCCGCCCGCGTTGCCGTCGCGCACCCCGTTCCAGTCGTAGAACGCCTGCGCCCCGCCGGCCTGCACGGCTGCCTTGCACGCCGCGGAGTCGGGGCTCTCCGGCCCCTCCGCGTAGCAGGCCAGCACCCGGCTGACCGGGTCCGACATCGAACCGTGCGCGGCGGCCGGGCTCGCGGTGAGCACCGTCAGTGCGAGCGGCGCAATGCCGACCAGCGCGAACGCGGCGGCCTTCCGGCGAGCGGTCATCCCAGCGGTCTTCGGAGGGGTCATCGGAGCGGTCATCGTGGGGGTCTCCTTCATCAGTTGCGTCGAACGGGGCACACGGCAGCGGGGGGTGGGGGGTCGGGATGCATCCGTCGGCGCCGCCCCCCGGTAAGCGGCGCCGACGGCCTGCAACGCCGCCTTGCGAGCAGCACGCTAGCCGCGCTGAACAGCGGATTTGAGCCCCGAAGGCCGCTCCTGAGGATCTTTATGGCGCGCTTAAGACACGGCTAAGCGGGGGCACAGGCAGGCGGGGAGAAAGCGGGCATTGTGCCGGGAGCGGCGGCGAACGCCCGCCGCCGGCCGACCGGTTGGGGGCCGTCGTCCCTGGTCACGGTCGTTGTCAGTGGGCGCTGGCACCATCGGGGTATGACCAGCAACGCATCCAGCGATCCGCCGCCGCAGACCATCGGCCGGCTCCTCGGCGAGGGCGCCGACCGCCCCGCCGGCCCGGCCGGACCGCCGCTTCCGGCCAACGATGCCGCTTACTGGGACGCGGCGGCCGAGACCTTCGACGACGAGCCCGACCACGGGCTGCGCGATCCCGCCGTCCGCGCCGCCTGGGCCGCCCGGTTGCGTGGCTGGCTGCCGTCCGGGCCCGCCGACATCCTCGATCTGGGCTGCGGCACGGGGAGCCTGGCGCTGCTCGCCGCCGAGCAGGGGCATCGGGTGCTGGGCATCGACCGTTCGCCGCGGATGACCGAGCGGGCGCGTGCCAAGACGGCGGGCCGGGAGACCGCCTTCCTGGTCGGTGACGCCGCCGAACCGCCCGTGGGGGAGCGGCGGTTCGATGTCGTCCTGGTGCGCCATGTGCTGTGGGCGCTGCCCGATCCGGCGGCCGCGCTGCGCCGTTGGGCCGCTCTGCTCGTTCCCGGGGGACGGCTGGTCCTGGTGGAGGGCCGCTGGGGCGAGGTCGATCCGGCCGGCCTGGCCGCCACCGAACTCTCCGCTCTCGTCCGCCCGTTGGCCGCGCACAGCGTCCTGGAAGACCTCTCCCGCGACCCGGCACTGTGGGGCAAGGAGGTGACCGACGAGCGGTACGCGCTCATCGCCCACGTCCCGCCGCGGCACCCTGAAGGGGCCGGCCTCCCGCCCCGGGACACCGGAGGGGCCGGCCTCCCTCGGCGGCACACCGAAGTGGTCGACGTCCACCTGGTACTGCGCCGCGGCGAGGAGGTGCTGCTCGCCCGCCGGGCCAACACCGGCTATGCGGACGGCTTGCTGCACGCCCCTTCGGGCCATGCCGAGGACGGTGAGGACGTCCGGGAGGCCATGATCCGGGAGGCCGCGGAGGAGCTCGGGCTGCGGCTGGCGCCCGAGGACCTGCGGGTCGTGCTCGTCATGCAGCACCGCGCCCCGCCCCCGGCGCAGCCACGGATCGGCTGGTTCTTCGAGGCCGCGTACGGCGCGGGCGGCGAGCCGTCGAACCGCGAGCCGGACAAGTGCGCCGAGCTGGTGTGGCACCGGCTGGAGGCTCTGCCGGACGACATGGTCGCGTACTGCCGGGCCGGCCTGGAGGGCCTGCGTGCCGGGCACCGCTTCCTGCTCCACTGGCACCGGCCCGGCGACGCCGTCGCCCACGACCCCTCGGCCCCGGACCGTGCGATCGCCCTGGACGCCCCGTGACCAGCCGGTCCTCAGCCCCGCCCCAGCTCCCGTACGTACCGCCACTCCCCGGCGAACGGCCGGTAGCCGAAGGCCCGGTTGATCGCGAGCATCGGGGCGTTGGCGGCGTCGTTTCCGGTAAAAGCCTCGGTGCAGCCGGCGTCGCGGGCACGGTGCAGAGAGGCCGTCTTGGCCAGCCGGGCCAGGCCCCGGCCGCGGAAGGCGCGGCGGGTGCCGGTCATGGCGGAGGAGTAGCGGCCCAGTCCGTCGGTTGCGGCCAGACTGAAGGCGGCGACCGCACCGTCGACGGTCACCACCGAGGTGAGGTCCAGGTCGAGCAGGGGGTGTTCCCAGGTGCGCAGCAGCCAGTCCTCATAGGTCATGGCGTCGGCCGCGACATCGCCCGGTTCGTCGGCGCCAGCCTCGGCGTCCGCCGCGTACAGCCGTCGCGGATCTGCCTCCAGGTCCGCGCCGGTGAGCAGCCGGACGCCGGCCGGCAGGGCGGAGGGCAGCGGCGGCAGTGCGGCCGCGGCCAGATCGAGGCGGAGGTAGTGGGCCGGGCGGGTGCGGCGATAGCCCCGGCGCTCGGCGAAGGAGTGCGCGCCGGGTTCGTCGACGGCCCAGCCGAAGAGATGGGTGGCGCCGGCCTCCGCAAGGTGCTCCTCGGCCGAGGCGAGCAGGGCCTGCCCGATGCCCCGCCGGCGGTGGTCGGGGTGGACGTGCGGGGTGGCCGCGGCCTGCGCCGGGACGCTGCTGTCGTGCAGCAGGGCGGCGCGGACCGTCCCGACGATCCTGCCGTCCCGCTCGGCGACGAAGACCCGCAGACACTGCGCGGGGGAGGCGGAGGAGACCCCCCAGGCGATGCTCTGCGGGGTGGCGATCAGATACGGTACGGCGGCCCGCCGCAGCTCGGCGACGGCCTTGGCATCGGCGGGGCGGAAGTCGCGCACGGTATGCGTCATGGCTGCGGACGGTACGCGCCGAGGCGCCGCTTTGCCGCTCCTTTTCCGGCGGTTGAGCCGCGATATGCCGGGGGCTTCTGGCTTTTCCGTACCGGTGTGCGGCGGGGGCTCATGACTGACGGGCGCCACTGCGCCACCCACTCGGAGCCGGGCAGAGGCCCAAGCCATTGCCCCGTGGAGCCGTCCGCAGGAAGAGAACAGGAAGAGATCAGGACGAGATCGGAAGAGATATCGGCGCCTCCCGGCCCGGCCAGCGCTCCTGCCGCACAATGGATGCGACAAACATGCGCACCGACGGGTACGGCCCACCACGCCTCCCCGGGCTTCCCGGGAGCGCGGGTCCCGCGCCCGCCCGCCCCGCCACCAGCACCAGGAGCGCCCCGTGTCCCCGCAGGCCTCGACCCTCACCCTCACCATCGATCCGGCCTCCGCCGCCGCACCGTTCGAGCAGGTACGCACCCAGATCGCGGACCAGGCCAGGAGCGGCGGTCTGCCGGTCGGCTACAAACTTCCCACCGTCCGCGGTCTCGCCGAAGAGCTCGGCCTGGCCGCCAACACCGTCGCCAAGGCCTACCGCGCACTGGAGACCGACGGCGTGATCGAGACCCGCGGCCGCAACGGCAGCTTCATCGCGGCGGCCGGTGACGCCGCGGACAAGGAAGCCGCCGCGGCCGCCGAGAACTACGCCCGACGCGCCCAGCGGCTCGGCCTGGACCACCGCGCCGCCCTCGCCGCCGTCGAGAACGCCCTGCGCGCGACGTACGGCGCCGACGCCTGAGGCGCAGGCGATCCGGGGCGTACGGAGACGGAAAGGCCGGGACGGAAAGGCCGGGACGGGAAGCCCGAGACGGGAAGGCCGGGACAGAAAGGCCGGGACGGGAAGCACGGGACGGGCGGCGTCGTCACCTGAAAGGATCCCAGGGGGCTCCTGAGCCCCAGGACCCAGCCGGATCTGAAAGGAGCCCCAGCAGATGACCGGCAAACAGGCACTCGTCCGCCGTCCCGGCCCCCGCCTCGCCGAGGGCCTGGTCACCCATATCGACCGGCGCCCGGTCGACCCCGCGCTCGCGCTGCGCCAATGGGAGGCCTATGTGGCCACGTTGCGCGACCACGGCTGGCAGATCACCGAGGTCGCCCCTGCCGACGACTGCCCCGACGCGGTCTTCGTCGAGGACACCATGGTCATGTTCCGCAATGTCGCCCTGCTCGCCCGGCCCGGCGCCGACCAGCGCCGCCCCGAGGTGCCGGACGCCCGGGCGGCCGTCGAGGCGCTCGGCTGCTCCGTCAACGAGATCCGGCCGCCCGGCACGCTGGACGGCGGCGACATCCTCAAGGTCGGCGACACCGTCTACGTCGGCCGCGGCGGCCGCACCAACGCCGACGGGGTACGCCAACTCCGTTCCGCCTTCGAACCGTTGGGCGCCCGTGTGGTGGCGGTCCCGGTGACCCGCGTACTGCACCTCAAGTCCGCGGTGACCGCACTCCCGGACGGCACCGTCATCGGCTACCCGCCCCTGGTCGACGACCCGTCCGTCTTCCCCCGCTTCCTCCCCGTCCCCGAGGAGTCCGGCGCGCATGTCGTCCTTCTGGGCGGCGGCAGACTGCTGATGGCCGCCGGTGCGCCCAGGAGCGCCGAGCTCTTCGCCGACCTCGGCTATGAGCCGTTCGTCGTGGACATCAGCGAGTTCGAGAAGCTGGAGGGCTGTGTCACCTGTCTGTCCGTACGACTGCGCGAGCTGTATGCATGACGGGGCCCGCACCCGCACGCCACCTCGTGCGCCTGCCCCTGCTGGTCCGCCGGCCGTGCCTATCGTGACGCCATGAGCAACCTCGACCTCAGACCCACGCCCAGCCTGTGCGGCGGCACCGCCCGTACGGGCCCGGTCCGCGACGTCCAGCCCGGCAAACAGGTGCCGCTCGGCGAGAGCACCGTCGTCCGCAGACTGCTGCCCAACCTCGGCCGCCGGATGGTCGGCGCCTGGTGCTTCATCGACCACTACGGCCCCGACGACATCGCCGGCGAGCCGGGCATGCAGGTGCCGCCGCATCCGCACATGGGCCTGCAGACCGTCAGCTGGCTGCACGAGGGCGAAGTACTGCACCGCGACAGCCTCGGCAGCCTGCAGACCGTACGGCCACGGGAACTGGGCCTGATGACCTCGGGCCGGGCCATCGCCCACTCGGAGGAGTCCCCGTACGGCCATGGCCCGCTGCTGCACGGTGCCCAGCTCTGGGTCGCGCTCCCCGCCGAACACCGCGACACCGCCGCGCACTTCGAGCACCACAGCGACCTCCCCCTGATCACCGGGGGCGGCGGCCTCTCCGCCACCGTCATCCTGGGCGAACTGGACGGCGCCACCTCACCCGGCACCACCTACTCCCCGCTGATGGGCGCCGACCTCACCCTCACCGCCGACACCGACACCCGCCTCCCCGTCGACCCCGACTTCGAGTACGCGGCCCTGACCATCTCCGGCGAAACCGAGGTCGACGGCGTCCGCCTGGCCCCCGGCGCCCTCCTCTACCTCGGCTGCGGCCGCACCGAACTCCCCCTGCGCGCCCACTCCGACAGCAGCCTGATGCTCCTCGGCGGCGAGCCCTTCGAGGAGCGGATCATCATGTGGTGGAACTTCGTGGGGCGGTCGCAGGAGGACATCGAGGAGGCCCGCGCCGACTGGATGACGGGCTCCCGCTTCGGCACCGTTCATGGCTACGACGGTGAGCGGCTGGCGGCGCCCGAACTGCCGCCGGTGGCGCTGAAACCGCGGGGACGGGTGCGCTGACCCGGGGTGATAGCTGGCCTGTGGGTTGCGATGGGCGGGGGCGTGGCCGTGTGCTCCGTCGGGCCGCGGGGGCTTGAGCAGGTGCGGCGCGCCGGGCGTGGATGGCCGGCGCCGCACGGGCATTGCAACTGATGGGGCGTCACCTTACCCTTCCGGCACACCCCCACCGCACCGGGGCGCTCGTACGGTCTCACTCCTACGAACCGTGCGCGGTGCAACGGGGCGGCGCGCCGCGTGCCGGAAGGACAGGCATGTCCGACGACAGCGCTCGAAGAATCCCCCTCACCCGCCGCACGCTGCTGAACGGGGCCGCCGCCGCGGGGCTGACCGCCGCGGCCGGGCTGCGGCCCGCTCATCGCATCCCCGCCGGCAGTGCCGCGGCCACCCTTCCCCCTCCGCCCGGCTTTCCCGCGGGCATTCCGCTCGCGCAGCAGGCCTTCAGGAACTGGTCGCTGGAGATCGTGGTCGAGGGCGTCTGGACGGCCTCGGCCCGTACCCCCGATGACGTGGTAGCGCTCGCCAACTGGGCGCATGAGCACGGCTACCGGCTACGGGCCCGGGGCAAGGGCCACACCTGGGCGCCGCTGGTGTTACCCGCCGGGGCCGACACCGCCCGGACGGTCCTCGTCGACACCGCCTCCCACCTCACCGCGGTCCGGGTGCGCGCAGGCAGCCCCGGGAGCGTCACCGCGCAGGCGGGGGCGACGCTGGACAGCATCCTCGCCCGTCTGGAGGAGTCGGGGCTCGGCCTGGCCGCCACCACCGCGCCCGGCGATCTCACCATCGGCGGGGTGCTGGCCATCGGCGGGCACGGCACCGGCGTGCCCACCGCCGGCGAAAAGCCGCCCGCCGGGTCCGGTTTCGGCACCCTGAGCTCCCTGGTCACCTCCCTCACCGCCGTGGTGTGGAGCGCGGCGGCGGGCCGCTATGTCCTCAAGACCTTCACCCGCGCCGACCCGGACATCCGTGCCTTCCTGGTGCACCTGGGGCGGGCGTTTGTCACCGAGGTGACGATGACCGCGGCGGCCAACACCCGGCTGCGGTGCCAGAATTGGTACGACGTGAACGTGGCCACCGTGTTCGGCCCGCCCGGTACGGGCCGCCGGACGATCGGCTCCTACCTGGACCGCACCGGGCGCGTCGAGGCCATCTGGTTCCCGTTCACCGATGTGCCCTGGCTGAAGGTGTGGAGCGTGGCCCCCGCCAAGCCGCTGTTCGCCAAGCAGATCGACACCCCGTACGCCTACAGCTTCGCCAACCGGGTCACCGAGGAGATGTCGCGGCTGCTCGGGGAGATCGCCGCGGGCGGGGGCGACAGGACGCCCGCCTTCACCAAGCTCGCGATGTCCATCGTCGGCTCCGGGCTGATCGTCACCGGTACCTGGGACGTATGGGGCTGGTCGAAGAACGCCCTGCTGTACGTCGAGCCCACCACCCTGCGGATCGTCGAGGCGGGGTGGGCCGTTCTGACCTCCCGGTCGAATGTGCAGCGGGTGGTCAGCGACTTCCACTCCTGCTATCAGCGCGTGCTGACGGCTCATCAGGGACGTGGCTCCTACCCGGTCAACGGCCCGATCGAGCTGCGCATCACCGGGACCGACCCGCTGGACGGCCCCCTGCTGTCGCCGGCCCTGGCCCGTCCGGACCGTCCCGAGTGGGACACCGTGGTCTGGCTCGACTTCGCGACCTATCCCGGTACGCCCGGCGCGGCCCCGTTCTTCCGTGAGCTGGAGCAGTGGATCTGGCGGACCTACACCGGTGCGTATGCGACCGTGCGTCCCGAGTGGTCCAAGGGCTGGGCCTATACGGACAGCGGGCCGTGGAAGGACCCCGCCGTACTGGGCGGCACCGTACCGGCCGCCTTCGACGGCTGGCGCACGGCCCGGGACACCCTCAACTCCTATGACCCGGCACGTGTGTTCTCCAACGCCTTCCTTGACGTGCTGCTGCCCTGAGGGACCTCTTCGGGACGGTCTCTCTTGCCGGCCGTCCCTGCCCTGCGGGGGAGCGGGGGCGGGGGCAGCCGGCGCAGGGCTCGGGCACCGCGATCTCCACGGCGCTCAGGAAACAACCTGCTAAGCGGTCATCGCGAAAGTTGGCGGGAATCCTCTGCCGGCCGGTCCGTATACCTTCCGGAAAGCTACTCCTGAGTGTGTCAAGTTCCTACGACAACGCGTCCGTGGACAAGCACCTTACGGCCGGGGAAACTTCGCCCGTGCACTGCCCGAAGAGTGCGCCCCTGGTCACCGGCAGCCGGGCGGAATTGTGGAGTCCGGCCACCCTCACAAGCAATGAACGAGGCAGTGGCCGCGCGCGATGACACGGTTTCCGGTCATCTCCAACAAAACTCCATCTGGCGGGAATGACAGCCGTGACAATTCAGCAGGGCACCGTTCGGGGCTGAAACCGTGCGCTGCGACAGGGGCTCGTGGGGTAGCTGTCGTCACGTCGCGGTCGATTTTCCGGGCGTCTGTCCGGCCACGGGGGCAGACAGGGACGAGGCAAGAAACGAAAGGGCCAACGTGATCCGGGTCTTAGTGGTGCACGAAACGCGGCTGCTGCGCTCGGCGCTCGCCGCGCTGTTGCGCGACGAGGAGGGCATCGACGCGGTCTCCGCCTGCTGGGAGAGTGCCCCTGGGCGGGCCCGGGGCTTCCGGCCGCAGGTGTGCGTCGTGGACGGCGACTCCGCGGGTTCGGTGGCGTCGACGGAGCCCCCCGGCGGCCCCGGGTGCGCGCTGCTGGTCCTGGCCACTGCCGCCCGGCCGGGAATCCTCCGCCGGGCCATCGCCGCCCGGGCGCGGGGTTTTGTGGACAAGGACGCACCGCCGGCCCGGCTGCGGCACGCGGTAAATCTGGTGGCGACCGGGAAGCGCTATGTCGACCATTCGCTCAGCCCGGATTTTCTGGAGGCCGCCGACATGCCGCTCACGCCGCGTGAGTTGAGCGTACTGTCGCTCGCCGCGGGAGGCGCATCCGTTCCCGAGATCGCCCGTGAACTGCATCTGAGCAGTGGGACGGTGCGCAATTACATGGCGGCGATCAATCGCAAAACCGGCGCTCGTAACCGGGTGGACGCCATACGGATATCGCAGGGAGCGGGCTGGGTGTAGACAAGCCCGCTGAGACAAGCCCGCTGAGACAAGCCTGCTGAGACACGCCCACTGCGACACGCCCGCCCTAACCCCGCTCCCGCTCCAGTGCTTCCGGCTGCCAGCTGCCCGCCAGGTCGCGGTAGAGGGACGAGCGGGCGAGCAGCTCGTCATGGGTGCCGCAGGTGGCATGGGTGCCGTCGAGCACCAGGATGCGGTCGGCGCGGCGGGCGGAGGTGATCCGGTGGGCCACCACGACCAGGGTGCCGGGGCGCTCGGCGAAGGCCCGTTCGGCCCGCATCTCCGCCGCCGGGTCGAGGTGGCAGGTCGCCTCGTCGAGGAGGACGAGCGGGGCGGGGGACAGATGGGCCCGGGTCAGGGCGATGAGCTGGCGCTCGCCCTGGGAGAGCGCGGCCGGGTCGATCGGGGCGTCGAATCCGCCGAGCCGGTGCACCAGCGGGTCCAGTCCGACGGCGTCCGACGAGGCAGCGAGGGCGGCCGCGGACGCGCCGTCCGGGCACAGATAGCGAAGGTTCTCGCCCAGGGTTCCGGAGAAGACGTAGGCCTGTTGCGGGATGAGCACCCGCCGCAGGGACGGGTCGGCGGACGGCCGCGCGCGGACCGGCCGGCCGTCGACCCGGATCTCGCCGTGGCCGGGTTCGAGCAGTCCGGCGACGAGCGCGGTCAGGGTCGACTTTCCGATCCCGCTCGGCCCCACCACGACCAGGTGCTCGCCCGGTTCTACGGCCAGGTCAAGGTCGTGGAGCACGGGCTGTGCGCCGGGCCCGTAGGCGAAGGTGACCTTGCGCAGTTCGATGCGGGGGCCGTCGGGCGGCGCCGGGGTGTGGGGGGCGGCATCGGGCGGTGTCGTGGCAGGAGGCGGTGGGGGTGCGGTGCCCGGCCCCGGGGCCGGGCCCGACCCCGAGGTCGTGAGCCGGTCCAGGACCACCAGCAGCCGGGTGCCGGCCGATCCGAGCGCGTTCATCAGGGTGTGCAGCGCGGGCAGCAGGGACTGGGTCAGATAGGTCAGGGCGCCCAGCACGACACCGGGGGTGACGCCCTGCCGCAGCAGCCAGGGCGCGGCGACCAGCAGGAGCAGGACCGGCAGTTGCCCGGCGACCCCGAGGGCCAGGGCACGGACGGCGGCCCAGCCCGCCAGTCGGCGTGCCGCGCGCGCCTCGTCGTCGATGAGGCCGTACGCCCGGGCCGCGGTCTGCTGCTGCGCGCCGCAGGCCACCACGTCGCGCAGCCCCTCCGCGACGGTGCCGAACTGTGTCGCCAGGGCCTCGTCCGCCTGGAGGAAGGCGTGCTGACGGGCCGCCATCGGCCGGAGGGTGGCCACGAAGAGCAGCAGTCCGGCGGCGAGCGGCGGCACCACGATCAGCAGCAACTGGGGTGCCAGGGAGAGGAGTCCGAGCACCGCTCCGGCAGTGGTGAACACGAAGGAGCGGGCGACCAGCACCAGTCCGGCGAAGCTGTCCCGGGCGGTCTCGGTCTGGTTGGTCAGCCGCGAGACCACGGCGCTGTCCGCCGCGCGGGCCGGTTTCGCCAGCGCCTGCGTCAGCGACCCGGACACGACATGGCGCACCAGGCTGTCGCGCAGCGGTTCGACGAGGTCGGCCAGCCCGCGGAACACCCCCCGTCCGGCCAGGCCGCCGACGACGACGGCCAGCGCGGAGACGGCCAGCCAGCCCAGTCCGACACCGGTACGGCCCACCAGGAAGCCCTGGTCCAGGGCCTTGGCCAGGCCGTAGCCGCCGAGGAAGGTGTGCGCGGACTCCAGCAGTGACCAGCCGGCCAGCAGCAGCAGTACGCGGGTGCGGCGGCGGAGAAAGCGCAGCGCCGGGGGGAGCAGTCGTGCGGTCGGCGGCGTCATGAGACGGTCCGGGTGGCCTCGTCGTCGGTGTGGGCGAACACCGCCCGGTAGTCGGCGTCCGCCCAGAGCCGGTCGTGCGGGGCGACGGCGCGGATCCGGCCGTGCTCCATCCACGCGACCAGATCGGCGCGGGCGGCGGAGGAGACGCGATGGGCGATCAGCAGCCGGCTGCCGGTCCGCACCTCGTGCACCAGGGCCCTGCGGACATGGAGTTCGGTGACGCTGTCCAGGCTGGACGTGGCGTCGTCGAGGATGAGCAGACGGCCGGCATGGGCGAACGCCCGTGCCAGGCCGAGGCGTTGGACCTCGCCGCCGGACAGCGGGGCCCCGGCGAGCGGTGTGGCGTACCCGTCCGGCAGCAGGCGGACGAACGCGTCCGCACCGGCCGCGCGGGCGGCGGCCTCGACCGCGTGGCGCGGGGGTTCGTAGGGGCCGAAGCCGATGGCGGCCCCTACGGTGGCGCCGAACAGGGCCGGCCGTTCGAAGGCGTAGCCGACCTCCCGGCGCAGCTCGGCCGGATCGGCCTCGTCGAGCGGAACGCCGTCCAGCAGCACCTGCCCGCTGTCGGGGTCGGCCAGCCGCCCCGCGACCGCGGCGAGCAGTGATTTGCCCGCCCCCGAGCGGCCGACGACCGCCACCGTCGTCCCCTCGGGCACCACCAGGTCGATGCCGTGCAGCGCGGGCACGCCGCCGCGGACGACGGTGACCGCCCGCAGTTCGAGCCGGCCCCCACCGTCGGCGGGCAGCGGGCGGACGCCCCGTGCAGCCCTGGGCAGGGCGAGCAGTTCGCCGGTCCGGCCTGCCGCGGCACGGCTGCGTACGAGGGCGTTGAGCTGGCCGACCACCCCGCCCAGGCCGGCGGTGAGCGCGGCGTAGCGGGAAGCCGCCAGCAGTGCGCCGACGGACAGACCGCCGTACGCCAGCCGTAGCCCGCCGACGGCGAGGACGGCGGTGGTCAGCAGCGGCACCAGGATGCTGCTGCTGACCACGGCGCGTCCGTAGACCTGCCACATCTGCCGCCCCTGCGTGCCCAGTTCGGGAAGCGGTGCGAGGACCCTGGCCCGCTCGCGCGCCTCGGTGCCCGCGGCGGCGATGGTCCGGGCGCCGCCCAGCGCCTCGACGAGCCGGGTGGCGATGTCCGCCTGCACCCGCTGGTAGCGCCGGACGCTGTCGGAGGAGCCGCGGGCGAAGGCGCGCAGCAGCCGGGTCAGCAGCGGGAGCCCGGCGAGGAACACGGCGGCCAGCCAGATGTCGGTGAGCGCCAGGGCGATCAGGGCTCCGGCGGGCGTGAGGAGGGCGGCGAGGCCCGACGCCGCGGCGGTGGGGGCGGTCCCGGCGTCGGCGGCGTTGCCGGTGAGGCGGGTCACCAGGTCACCGGGGGTGAAGCGGTCGGCGACCCGGTGCGGGGCGAGGGCCAGCAGATGGTCGATACCGCGCCGTCGCAGCCAGGCCGTACTGCGGGCGGTGGTGACGCCGCCGGTCAGGGCCACCAGGGCGTCGAGGAGGACTTCCGCGGTCAGCAGGACGGCGCAGAGGGTGAGGGCGCTTTCCAGGCCGGAACGCCCGTCGAGCGCGAGGTCGAGGGTCCGGCCGAGGACGGCGGGGAGGGCGAGGGCGGCGCCCGCGGACGCCACGCTGAAGAGGCAGACGGCGAGGGTATGTGCCGGGCTGTGCCGGAGGAGTCCGGTCAGTACGGAGCGGGCGGCGGTGTCCGGCTCACGCCGCCCGGCCGGCGGCTGCGGGGGTGAGGAGGGCCCGGGTGTGCGGGGCATACGGGTGGGGACCTCGCCTCCAGGGGACGGACAGGGGCGGCAGCGGCAGGCCCCGGGCGGTGGTGCCGCCCGGGGCTCGCCGCGACCTGCGCACTACGGGGCCGAGGCCCCGCGGCGCGGAGGTCAGCTACAGGTGGTGACGCTCAGGCTGCTGTCGCCGCAGAGCAGCAGGCTCGCGCGGGAGCCGGTGTGGAGCTCCTCCGTGGCCTCGGCCTTGGGGGTCTCCATCGTCTGCAGGTCGAGAAGGGTCATCGTGGTTCCTTTCCTGGTGGGGACGGGGTGTTTCTCGATCGGCCCCGGACGGGGCCGGCTTCAGGGCCGCCGTGGCGGCGGGAGGAAGGGCAGGTGCACGGGGGCGTCGTGCAGCGCGCTGCCCAGGGCGAGCAGGCATCCGGTGGTGCCGGTGCTCAGGTCCATGGAGAGCCGCATCATCTGCTCTCCGGCGAAGGCGAGATGGCCTTGGTAGGGGACGGCACCCCAGGCCAGCGAGTCGATCTGGCGGCGTAGATCGGCGGCGTGGGTGCCGGGGCCGCCGGCCGTGGTGCGGCTGAGGTGGAGCACCATGCCCGCTGCACCGCGGAACAGGCCGGGCTGGGCATAGAACCTGGCCTGCGCGGCCTGCACGATATCCGTCCGGGCCTGCTCGAACTCGGCGTCCGGACGGTGGGCGAGGAAGTCGTCCAGCACCATCCCGATGCCCACGCTGCCGGCGCCGAGGTACGGCATGGTCCGCCAGCCCTCGTTGACCTGGAGGGCGCCGCCCGCGCCGCGTACACAGCGGGCCAGGTCCCGGCGCAGAGCGTCGGCGGCCAGGTCGAGCAGGGCGGTGTCGCCGGTGCGTTCGTACAGGCGCAGGAAGAGCAGTGCCGCTCCGCTGTCTCCGTGCAGCAGTCCGGTACGAGGCCGGGCGGCGCCCTCGGCCGGTGGCGCGGTGGGCCGGAGCTTGTCGGCGACGAGCTGGGCACAGTGCAGGGCGCCGTCCGCGAGGGTGCCTTCGCCGGTGGCGGCGGCCAGCGAGTCGAGGGCCAGGCCGAGGCCGGCCAGTCCGCTGTGCAGATCCGGTGCGATGTCCTGCCAGCTCTGGGCGGTGACGGTGTCGAGGAGGTCCAGGGCCCGGTCGCGGTGTCCGAGCCGGTCCAGGACCCAGGCGACACCGGAGAGGCCGTCGTAGAAGCCCAGCGGGCTGCCGGATGCGGGCGTCTTCGTTCTGTGCAGCAGCCACTCCTCCGCCTCCGGGCAGCGCTCTGCGCCGGTCTCCGCGAGGGCGTAGAGCACCCCGGCGGCCCCGTAGGCGAAGCAGGTGCCACCGCCGGCCGTGGCGAACTGCGCGATGTCACCGGGGAAGCAGCGGTCCTCCCGGTCGGGGGTGGCCGAGGCGAGCACGGCCCGGACCATGGAGTCGCGGCTGTGCGGCCAGTCGCCGAGGGCCACCGGAAGGTAGTCCGCCTCCCCGTGCCCGCCCGCGGGGACCGGCGCGCTCGCCGGCCGGTGGCCCCGGAGGATCTCCGCCACCGCTTCGTCGAGGTAGTCGCGGGGCACCGGAAACTGTGCGGCGGCGATCTGCGCGAGATGGGCGGCCTTGCCGCGGTCCACCGCGAAGAGGCTGGTGAGCGGCAGGAACAGCGCCAGGCGCAGACAGGCCAGGGCGTAGCGGTCGACGTCGAAGCCCCGGCGGTCCGCGGGGGCGACGAAGCCCGGGTTGGCGATCACCTGCCGCCTGGACTCGTCGTCGACGGCCGCGGCCTCGAAGTCCAGCAGCACCACGGAGGATTCGTCCTCGGACATCATGATGTTGAACAGGTGCAGGTCGTTGAAGACGACGCCGCGGGAGTGGATCGCGGTGACCGCGTCTGTCACCAGGGCGTGCACCCGCATCGCCCACCGGGTGTACTCCGCGAGGCGCTGCGGGCTCGGGTCGGCCTCGATCAGCGGGTGGCGGTGGGCGAAGAAGCTGTTCAGCGGCCGGCCTTCGATGAACTCCAGCACCAGGAACGTGTGGTCGCCGAGGGTGAACCAGTCCAGCACCTCAGGGGCACAGCCGAGCCCCGACAGCCTCTTCAGGGCGTCCCGTTCGCGCTCCAGGCGGGTCACGGCGTCGGCCTCGTCCGCGGCCAGACCGGCGTACGGCCGCGCCTCCTTCAGCACCACCTGCCGGTCGGTGCGCAGATCCCGGGCGAGGTAGACCCCGCCGCCGTTGGAGAAGTGCAGCGCCTGCTCGACCTTGTACGGCAGGTCGGCGACGGTGGTGGCGGAGCGGGCCGCCATATGGGGCTGGAGGAACTCCGGGAGGGTGACCCACTCCGGGACGTGGAACGCGGGCTCCCTGCGGTCGGGAACCAGCCGGCCCCGGTCGTCCTCGATCGCGGGGCGGAGTTCGCCCTTGTCGTCGTAGCAGTGCCGCTCGGTGAAGCTGCCGTAGCGCACGTACACCGGACCGGCGCCCCAGCGCAGATCGCTCAGGATGTACGGGCCCGGCTCGCCGGCCAGCAGCTCGTTCAGCTCCTCGGCGATACGGCGGCAGGCTTCCTCGTCCGCGGGGTAGACGGTGAGGAACTTGCCGCTGGCGCCGCGGTCGGCGTACTTGGCGTTGCGCAGGTGCAGCAGATAGCGGCTCGGCATGCACTTGAAGGCCACCGCACGCGGTACGCAGTAGTCCCAGACCTTCTCCAGCACCTTCTCGGCGTTGTCCAGACAGGCCGATATGTGAATCTTCCAGCCCTGGCTGGGGAGTTCACGGTCCAGCGGCCGGAACGCCAGCCAGTCGCCGGACCGGTGCCGCTGCCAGCCCTCCGGCAACTCCCGCCTCAGCGCGGCGAAGAGAGCGCCACGGCCCGTCCCGCTCGCCGGCAGCCGGTGGGGAGCGTCGTAGAACTGCCGGTCGGCGTCGCAGAAGACGGCGTAACCCTTGTTCATCGCTCTCCCTCGGCTGGTGACAGGAATCACGCTGCCACGGCGCCGGGAGGTGAAAACAGTCATGACTGTCACGAAGAACCCGTGAGGAATGCACGTTTGCTGCGAATTTGCTATCAAGGGGAAACGGGCGGTGAAGGCCGTCGGTCGCCCACCAGGACAGACGAAGCGCGAGCGTGCCACCCGACACGGAGGCGTCGCAGAGGCGAAAACCGGAACGCGCCCCGCGCGCCCGTGTCAGTCCTCCCCGACCCGCGCTCCGGCGGCTCGTGCCAGTGCCCGCGCCTCGGGGCTGACGCCCCGCTTGCGGGGGGACATCCGTGAGTCCGTCGCCTCCCGCTGGGCGACCCGCAGGAGGTTCCGCGGCCCGGGAGTCGCCACCACGCCCAGGTACCGGGGGTCGCCGGCGAACCAGGCCGTGGTGACCTGGCCGGACTTCACGGTGCGCACCCAGAAGTGCTGCCCTGTTCCGATCATGCCGCCAAAGCCGAGGCTCACGGACTTCTCCGGCCGCTCCGGGTCCGGCATGACGAACTGCGTACCTCCACTCTTCCTCGACCTGACCTCAGCGATGCCCACCTGCCACGGGTAGACGCGCAGCACTCGCCGCGTTCCTACCAAGGAGACGGCTGCCACCACCGCGAGCAGGGCGCACCAGATACCGACGAACAGCACCGGCAGCCACAGCACCAGCAGCCAGGCCGGGGTCATGACGACGGCGAACAGCCATGCCGGAAAGGCCAGTAGCCAGCCCAGCAGGGCAGCGCACCGGAACATCGCGGTACGGCGCCATGCCTGGCGTGTCGCCGGGTCGTCCCAGGCCCTCTTGTCGTGCACGTGCGGACGTCACCTCTGTCGTCACAGGTCCCTGCTCAACCGAACACGGTACTGCTCGCGGCCGTTGTCCGGCCGTCGTGCCCGGTTGGCGGGATCAACTCCCCGGGGGGTGGTGCGGTTGGTGGTGGTGCCGTCGCCGAGCCGCCCGTACACGTGGTAGCTGATAGGGAGCGCCGGGGCGCGGGAAGGGATCGGGGCATGACCGTCCTGGTAGGAACCTCCGGCTGGCAGTACAAGGACTGGCGCGATGTCCTCTACCCGCGGGACCGGCCGCAGCGGCTGTGGCTGGAGGAGTACGCGCAGCAGTTCGCCACCGTCGAGAGCAATGCCGCCTTCTACCGGCTGCCCGAGGAGAAGACCTTCGCGGACTGGCGGGACCGGACCCCTGACGGGTTCGTGATGGCCGTCAAGGCCAGCCGCTATCTGACGCACATCAAGCGGCTGCGCGAGCCGCAGGAGCCGGTCGAGCGGCTGATGTCGCATGCGGCGGCGCTCGGCCCCCGGCTCGGGCCCGTACTGCTCCAGCTGCCGCCCACCCTCCGGGCCGACGCCGACCTGCTGGACACCTGCCTCGGCTGCTTCCCGGCCGGTACGCGGGTGGCCGTCGAGCCGCGCCACGACTCGTGGTGGCAGCCGGAGATCCGTGCGCTGCTGGAGCGGCACGGGGCAGCGCTGTGCTGGGCGGACCGGGGGTCCCGGCCGGTGACGCCCCTCTGGCGGACCGCCGACTGGGGGTATCTGCGCTTCCACGAGGGCCGCGCGGAACCCTGGCCGCGCTACGGCGGCCAGGCGCTGACCACCTGGGCGCGGCGGATCGCCGACACCTGGCCCGAGCGGGCCGATGTCTACACGTACTTCAACAACGATCCGGGCGGGGCGGCGGTGCTCGACGCCGTCCGCTTCGCCCGCGCCGCCTCGGCAGCCGGGCGCTCGGTGACCCGTACGCCGGCCGCCCGGTGAGCCCTGCGCGGTACGGGCGTGGCTCCGCCGGCGGAGCGCGGGGCGGGGATATATCTGCGCTGGTACCGCCGGGGCGAGCGAACGAGGTGAGGTGTGGATGATCCGCAGACGGGTGGTGGTCTCCGGAGACGTGCACGGCGTCTTCTTCCGCGACACCTGCCGGCGCACGGCGGGCGAGCACGGGGTGGCCGGCTGGGTGCGCAACCTGCCGGACGGCACGGTGGAGGCGGTGCTGGAGGGGGAGCCCGCGGCGGTGCAGCGGGTGGTGGAGTGGGCGCACGCCGGGCCGCCGATGGCGCGTGTCGAGGCGGTGTCGGTGCGGGAGGAGGAGCCGGAAGGGCTGCGGGGCTTCGAGATCCGGCAGACACCGTAGGCAGCCCGGGCCGCCCCGGCCGCCCCGGCTGCCCGGGTCGCCGCCCCGAACGCCCACCGCCCTCCTGCCCCTGACTTCGGGCGGGAGACCCCGGCCTCGTGCACTGCAACGGCATCTACCCGGTCGAGGAAGAGGCGGAATCCCTCGCCGAGCGCTTCCCCGAAGCCGTGATCATCGCCTCGTGCACCATCGACTACAATATGACGTACGGCGCCTGGAAGATCATCCACCCGGGCGGGACACGCCTGTTCGCCGCCGGCTGGCACGGAGAGGACGACTGGGACTTCGCGGGATCCCCGGCCGATGTGGCCGACGCCTTCGGTATCACCGCGCCCGAACTGGCCGAAGCGGGCGTCGAGATGGACGACCCCGTCAACGGCTTCTCCTGGGACGGCCTGTGCGACCTCGCCCTCAAGAAGGTCGCACCGCTCAACCGCACCGGCCGCACCGTGTCCGTCTTCCGCGTGCAGCACACCGAAGACGCCACCGGCACGATGGAAGAGATCTGGCTCGAAGCGTAACGAGCAACAGGCAGGGGCCAGTTGTGGCCCGGTGCCGCCCTTCCATACCGATATCTCTATCGATGCCACCAACCTGCGAATGAATACCCCGAACCTTCCGGCCAGTCCCTATCGTGACGTGCACGGCGGAGAGTGCCGTCTCGCCGGAGATGGGGGATTTCGCGGCGCGGGCAGAGGGGAGAGCTCCGCCGCGGGCGTGTCGTGCGCGCAGGGTGCCGGCACGGGCGTGTGAGCCAGGTGAACCCATCCCGGGAGCCATGTCCATGGGAGGGTTACCAGCAATGACCGATGGGACAACGGGGGACATCGGCGCCGAGGAGGCGACGGCCGGCGGCAGGCACCGGCGCTCCGGCATCATCTCGGTGTCGGCGGCCGACAAGCAGTACGCCGACCTGACCAGCGGGCTCAACCAGCGCTACATCGGCGCGCCCGAAGCGGTGCGGATCGTCACCTCGGCCAAGCAGGTGGTGGACGCCGTCCAGGAAGCCGTCGACCAGGGAAAGCGGCTCAGCGTCCGGTCGAGCGGGCACTGTTACGAGGACTTCGTCTTCAACCCGGACGTGCAGATCGTCCTGGACATGTCGGGGATGCACGAGATCTCCTACGACCCGGTCCGCAACGCCATCGCGATCGAATCGGGCGCCACCATCCTCAAGACGTACCAGACCCTGTACCCGGAGTGGGGCGTCGTCGTCCCCGCCGGGTTCTGCTACTCGGTGGCCATGGGCGGGCATGTGAGCGGTGGCGCCTGGGGGCCGTTGTGCCGGCAGCACGGCCTGGTCGTCGACCACCTCTATGCGGTGGAGGTGGTGGTGGTCGACGCCTCGGGCCGGGCCAGGCCGGTGGTCGCCACCAGGGACCCACACGACCCGAACCATGATCTGTGGTGGGCGCACACCGGTGGCGGCGGCGGGAACTTCGGGGTCGTCACCCGCTACTGGTTCCGTTCACCGGGGGCGAAGGGCCGGGACCCGCGCGGGCTGCTGCCCAAGCCGCCGGCCGAACTGCTGGTCAGCGCGGTCAGCTGGCCGTGGAGCGAGCTGAGCCGGGAGGAGTTCGGCCGACTGGCGCGGAACTACGCCCAGTGGCACATCGACCACCGCGGACCCGACGACCCGCACCGCGCGCTGATCAGCCAGATGGTGCTGAACCACCGCTCCGCGGGCCAGATCGGCATGCTCGCGATGGTGGACGCCTCGGCTCCGCACGCCGAGCGGATGCTGACGGACTACCTCCGCCGGATCAACGACGGAATCAGCGTCGAACACGGCCCGCTCACCCGGCACATGGGAGACCTTCCCGCCATGCCGCAGTTCGCCGCCCCGCGGAAGCTGCCCTGGCTCCAGGCCATCCGGATGATCGGCACCACCAACAGTGCGCTCAACGACCCGACGCTGCGCGCCGAGTACAAGTCGTCCTTCATGCGCGGCAACTTCCCCGACGGCCAGATCGAGGCGCTGTACAAGCACCTCACCCGCGACGACATCAGCAATCCGAATGCCGCGGTGCAGATGACGTCCTACGGCGGCCGGATCGCCGCGGTCGACCCCGCCGCCACCGCCATCCCGCACCGCGAGGCGGCGTTCAAGATGCAGTGGCAGGTGTTCTGGAACGACCCCGCCGAGGACGCCAGGTACGTGAACTGGGCCAGGGAGTGCTACGGCGAGGTGTACGCCGACACCGGCGGGGTTCCGGTGCCCAACGAGGTGACCGACGGGTGCTATGTGAACTACCCGGACATCGACCTCGGTGACCCCCGCTTCAACACCTCCTCGGTGCCCTGGCACGCGCTCTACTACAAGGAGAACTACCCCCGCCTCCAGCGGGTCAAGAAGAAGTGGGACCCGCGGAACGTCTTCCGGCACGGGCAGTCGGTCGAACTGCCCCCGAGCTGAGCGGCGGCCGGCCGCTCATCGCGTACGGCTCCCGGTCACAGGTACAGCCCCGCGTCGGCCCCCGCGTCCTGGGCCGGGACCGACGCGGGGCCCGTGCCGCGGCGGAGCGCGTACAGCTCGGCCAGGGAGGCTCCCTCGCGGCCGATACCGCGGTCCGCGCCGAGCCAGCGGACCGCCTCGGTGCGGGTGAGCGGGCCCACCTCGATGCGGGCCAGACAGCGCCCGGGGCGGACCACCGCCGGGTGCATCCGCTCCAGATCCTCGTTGGTGGTCACCCCGACCAGGACGTTGCGGCCCTGGCCCAGCAGTCCGTCGGTGAGGTTGAGCAGCCGGGACAGCGCCTGGCCCGCGGCGTGTTTGGCCTCGCCGCGGATCAGTTCGTCGCAGTCCTCCAGGAGCAGCAGCCGCCAGCGGCTCTTGCCGCTGCTGTCGTCCTCGCCGATGGCGATGTCCATCAGATAGCCGACGTCGTTGAACAGCCGCTCCGGGTCGAGTACGCAGTCCACCTGGCACCAGTCACGCCAGGAGCGGGCGAGCGTGCGCAGCGCGGAGGTCTTGCCCGTACCGGGCGGACCGTGCAGCAACAGCAGCCGGCCGGCGATCTCCTCGGGCGAGACCTTCATCAGCCGGTCCATCGCCTCGGCGACCGGCGCGGTGTAGTTGGGCCGGATCTCCTCCCAGGTCCCGGCCGAGATCTGCCGGGACGTACGGTGCGGTCCACGGCGCGGGGAGAAGTACCAGAAGCCCATCGGCACGTTCTCCGGCTGCGGGGCCGGCTCGTCCTCGGCACCGTCCGCTGCCTGCCCCAGCACCTTCTCGGCCAGCTCGTCGGTGACGGCGGTGACCGTCACATCGGCGCCGCGGTTCCAGCGGGAGACCAGCAGGGTGTAGCCGTCGCCCTCGGCGAGGGTGGCGCTGCGGTCCTCGTCCTTCGCCGAGCGCAGGATCCGCGCGCCCGGCGGCAGCAGGGTCCGCCCGGACTTCACCCGGTCCACCGACCGGCTGCGGGAGTGCGGCTGCTCGCCCTTGGTGAACCGCCCCAGGAAGAGCGCGTCGATGACATCGGACGGCGAATCGCTGTCGTCCAGGGTCAGACGGATCGGAACGGAATCCTGCGCGGCGGACGGCTGGACGTGGTCGGCACACATGCCGCCATGATCCGGTACCGCGCCCCGCGCCGTACACGGATTTTCCCGGTGTTTTCTCCGCTCAGGGCGGAACCGTTTATCCGGAAACCAGGTGTACCAGGCGGTTGGCCCGCTAATCTCCCTATGTGCGACGTCACGGTGGGGAACGTCAGGTAACGGCCTTGGTGATCGCGGCCGGGGTGATCACGCTGGCACTCTCCCTGGTCACCCTGGTCATGTGCGCCGTGCCGGGAGACCGGGACCGGGAGCGGGATGCCAAGGGGGCCGCACCGTCGCGTCCCACCGGGCCGGCCGTGGGGTGGGGATTCACCCACACCCGGTTCAGCGCGGACCGGGGCGGCGACACGGCCACCGAGCGGGCCGCCCGGCTGCTGGCCGGCCATCCGATGCCGCAGAACCAGCACCTGATGGGCTGGGGCGCGGACAACCCCGAACCGAGCCCGGGACGTTACGACTTCGCCGACCTGGACCGCCGGCTCGCACTGATCCGGCGCACCGGCGGCACCCCCGTACTGACCCTGTGCTGCGCGCCCGACTGGATGAAGGGCGGCCGGGCGGGCAGCACCGACTGGAGCGCGCTGGAAAAGGCCCCCCGCCCGGAGCACTACGCCGATTTCGCGGCGCTCGCCGGAAAGGTCGCCCGGCGGTATCCGGACGTCCGCCACTTCGTCGTCTGGAACGAATTCAAGGGCTTCTTCGACGACCGGAAGGGACGCTGGAACCACGAGGGCTACACCCGCATGTACAACCTGGTCCACCGCGAGCTGAAGAAGGTGAACGCCCGCAATCAGGTGGGCGGCCCCTATCTCGTGATGGACAGCTATGTGCCGGGCGATGACACCTATGCGTCGAGTGTCAAGGGGCCCTGGGGCAGCCTCGACCGGCGTACCCGCGACGCCCTGGTGTACTGGAACCGGCACAAGGCCGGCGCGGACTTCGTGGTCGTCGACGGCTCCAGCTACAGCAAGGACGACCGGTACGCACCCGGCCTCTTCACCGCCGCCCGGAAGTTCGCCGACGTGGGGCGATGGCTGCGCCAGGAGACCGGGCTGCCGTTGTGGTGGGCGGAGTGGTACGTCGAGGTCGCGGACGAAGGCGGCGCCCGGCGGGCCGGCTGGAGCGAACGCAAACGCGTCGCCGCGCACGCCACCGCGCTGATCGAGATGGCGGCGGGCGGCGCCACCAGCGGGTTCTACTGGAACCCGGAGAGCGAGGGCGGGGACTGCCCGGGGTGTCTGTGGAGCAGCACCGAACGGGACGACGGCGGGCGGGAGTTGCCGATGCTGACGCTGCTGGCGCAGTTCTCCCGGGCCTTTCCGCCGCAGGCCCGGCCGCGTCGGCTGGACACCGGCAGCGGTACGGTCCTGGGGCTGGCCGACGACCGTACGGCGCTGCTGGTGAACACCTCGGACCGGCGCGGCACGGCGACGGTCGACGGGAGGAAGACGGCCCTGGACGGGTACGCGGTGCGCTGGATCGACCGCTCCTGAGCCGGTGGGTGCGCTGGACGGCGCGCCGGCCCGGCCCGTCCTGGGGCGGGTGTGCGGCATCGCGGGCCCGTGGGCCATGGCCGGACCGGGGCTCATGACAACGTCCAGAAGCGCTGTACCAGTGACGTCAGGAAGGCCAGCAGCAGGGGCACCGCGAACCAGAACAGCCCTTGGAGCCAGCGGAGTTGGCGCTCCCCGGGCGCGAGGGCGACCCGCAGCGCCTCGCGGGCCGCCAGCACCACCAGCAGCGCGAGCAGCGCCAGCGCACCGAACACCGACCACGCGGTCCAGGTCACCTTCGGGCCGGGCGGACCGGGCCGCGGCGGCGGTACCGCGCCCGCCGGCCGCCGCGTCAGCTCATAGACCGCCGCATGCGCCGTGGAGACCACCCGCCGCAGCTCGGGCCGCCGGTCCAGGGCGGAGCGCAGCCGCCCTTCCCAGCCCTTCGGGTAGCCGGAGTCCAGCCGCAGCGCCTCCGCCTGGCCGTGGTTGACGATGAGGTACGACTGCGGCCCGGCGTCCCGGAGGGCGGCCAGAACGGGGCCGACCCGGGCCGGGTCGCGGGGCGCCAGGACGGGTTCGTACTGCACCCGCTCCATGTCCCTGGCACCCCACGGCATCGCCGGGGTGACGCTGCGCACCGGGTCGTTGCTCAGCCACAGCAGCCGCACCGTCGGCCGGTCGTGCGCGGCGACGTACTCCATCGCCGCGACCTCGTCGGGCCTGATCCGCTCGAACGGCTCGTTGCCCCAGCGCGCGACGAGGAAGCCGAAGGCCAGCAGCAGCCCCGTCAGCAGCGCCACGAGCGGCCCGAGCCCGCGCCGGGCGGTGTCCGTACCGCGCGGGAACAGCGCCAGCGCGGCCAGCACACAGGCCCCGGGCAGCGCGAACAGGAAGACCCGCAGCCCCATTTCGCCGCCGTAGGACTGCATTCCGAAGGCGAGGAAGGGGACGAAAGTGAGCGCCCACAGCGCGCGGTCGGTGAAGCCGGCCGCGCGGCGGCGCAGCACTCCCCAGCAGGCGAGCGCCAGGACGCCGCCGGCCAGCGCCACCCGGGTGTACAGCACCAGCTTGTGGGTGGGGTCGCCGCCGATCCGGTCGGTCACCGAGGAGGAGACATTGCCGCCGACGCCGCCCAGCCCGCCGAACAGTTCGTCGAAGTGGCCCGACCAGTACGGCTCGGCCAGGAACCCCACCCACGCCGTGACCAGGACACCCAGCAGCAGCGGCAGACCGCGCAGGGTGCAGCGGCGCAGGAGCACCAGGACGGTGAGCACCCCCAGCATCACGAACGGGGTGAGCTGATGGCCCGCCACCGACGCCGCGAACAGCGCGATCAGCACCCCGAGCAGGACCGTCAGCTGGGCGCGGCCCGCAGGGTGGGGCTCCGTCTCGCCCGGCCGGCGCTTCCCGGCGCGCGGCCGCGGGGCACGGAACCACACCAGCAGGATCGCCACGAAGGCGAGGTGGAAGAGGTAGGTGAACCCCTGCGGGGAGAAGTAGTCCTGGCCCACCCAGCCGCACAGCGCGAACAGCCAGGCCGCGCACCACTTCGCCCGCCAGCCCGCCCGTACCGCCTTCAGCAGAAGGAACAGCGGGGCGAGGTAGAGGAGTTGGACGGCAAGCGGCCACCAGCGCAGTACCTCGGTGAAGTCGGTGACGCCACACGCCCCGGCGAGGAACTGCACCCCGGCGAAGAAGCCCGGCCAGCTCCAGCGCGCGTCCAGGTCGGGCACCGCGGCGCCGGTGCGGGCGAGGTGGTCGAGGAAGCCCAGATGCTGCCAGGCGGTCGGGAAGCGCGGCTCGGTCTCCAGTACGGCGGGGAGCGCGTGCAGCGCCACCACGGTCAGCAGCAGTACGGCGGTGAGCAGGGCCCGCCGTGGGACGGGCAGGGAGAGCGCCCGGACGAACGCGGCGACCAGCAGCACCACGCCGGCGAGGGTGGCGGCAGGGAGCACCGAGATCAGGCCCAGTCCGGTCATCCGGTCCAGGTCGGCGTCGCCGAGGTGCCGCAGGGGGAACCAGAAGAGGGCCAGGGCGGTGGCGAGCAGGATCCAGGCGCCCACATGTGCGGTGGTACCGCGGCGTTGTCCCGCCGTTGTGCCGTGGGAGGGCGTGGTCCGCCGCGCCGGGTCCCCGTGGACGGCCAGGTCCGACAGGTCGCCGTCGGGCGGCAGGCCGTCGGCCCGGCGCCGGGCCGCCTCGCCGCGCAGTACCTTGCGCAGCCGTCCGCCCGCGAGGGCGACGATGACCGCCAGGCTGGCGATCTCGGCGACGCCGGCGCCGGTGAGGCCCATCCGCGGCAGCAGTACCAGCGTCAGACCGAGCACCAGTACGCACAACAGGCCCTGGAGGGCGGCCAGTCCGGACGTACGGCTCTGGGCGCGCAGCACCGCGAAGTGCACCTCCATCACGACCCGCAGCGCGGCGCCCACCGCGAACCAGCGCAGCAGCGGCGTCGCCGCCTGGGCGTACCCGGCGCCGAAGACCCCCAGGAGGTACGGCGCGCCGACGAACAGGGTGAGGCAGACCGGGAGCATGATCCGGGCCATCCGCCGCAGCGCGGCCCGGGTGTGCCGGGCCAGCTGTGCCGGGTCGTGCGCGCCCTCGACGGTCAGCGACGAACCCATGTTGAGGGCGAGCAGATTGACCGTCCCGCCGATGGTGGTGGCGATGTAGAAGTACGCATTGTCCGCGGCGCTGACCTGCGAGGCGATGAGCACGGGGACGAGATGGACCACGGCGAGGGAGAACAGCGAACCGGTGGAGTCGCCGGCCAGGAAGCGGCCCATGTCGCGGAGGGACGGCGGGCGGGCGGTGTGCCGGGTGGTGCGGACATGGCGGGGGATCAGGCGCCGGAACACCAGCAGGCCCAGGGGGAGCACCGACACCGCGATCGCCGCGACCCAGGAGACGAAGACCCCGGCGGTGGGGACCGCGGCGGCGAGGACCACGAGCAGGCCCAGTTTCACCGTGGAGAAGGCGAGGTTGCCGACGGGGACCCACAGGGCGCTGCGGAGACCGGTCAGCACGCCGTCCTGGAGGGTGAGCAGCGACCAGGCGACCACGGCCAGCAGGAAGCCGAGGCCGTTGAGGGTGCCGTGCAGAAAGCGGTAGGAGGGGCCCCAGTGGTCGAGGGTGAGGAGGAAGAGGGTCGCGGCGAGCGCCACGACGACCGAACTGGCGGCGTAGGTACGCCGTACCAGCCGGCCGGTGGCCGGTCCCGCGACCGGGATGAACCGGGCCAGCGCACCGGTCAGCGTCAGCGCCGCCAGCCCCGCCAGCAGCTTCATCGCGGCGATCGCC
Organism: Streptomyces sp. NPDC034111; assembly: GCF_055575375.1. NCBI lineage: Bacteria > Bacillati > Actinomycetota > Actinomycetes > Kitasatosporales > Streptomycetaceae > Streptomyces > Streptomyces sp. NPDC034111. Next base: position 94,504 of record NZ_JBVIST010000012.1, read on the forward strand.
GCCGAGCCCTGGCCGACCGCGGACTCCGTGTAGTAATGGGCCGCGACCAGCCAGAACCCCAGACCGAGCAGCCCGGAGACACCGGTGTTGAGCATCAGCGCGTAGGCGTTGCGCAGGAGCGGACTGCCGCCCCCTCGTCCGCCCGGCCGCAGCGGCTCCGGCTCCGCGCGTTCCGTGGCCCTGGTGGTCGTGTCAGACAACGGCTCGGCTGCCCCTTCCGCCGCCGTGGGGCGGCCTCGGCCTCAGTGCTCCGGCAGACACCGCCGGACCCCCTGACGCGCTCTGCGGACCACCGCGTACCCCTTGGTGAGCACCCGGTCCCGGGCGAAGGCGCGCAGCAGCCCGCGGCCCTCGACGATCCGGGCGAACTCTTCGGTACCCGTGCGCCGCCGGACCGTCAGCCGCGTCAGCGCATACGGCCCCTGGCGGCGGACCGCGAGCGCATGGCCCACCGCGAGCCCCTGCCGGAAGCCCAGTTGGCGCACCGTGTGCCGGACCCGGCGGCTGGAGTGGCCGAAGGGGTAGGCGAAGGACTCCGGCACCGCTCCGACCTCATCGGCGAGGATCTCCTTGCAGCGCTGTACCTCGTACCGCAGCCGCTGGTCGTCGAGGTCGTCCAGCCGGGGGTGGGTGTGGCTGTGCCCGCCGATCTCCACCCCGGCCCCGGCCAGTTTGCGCACCTGGTCCCAGTCGAGCGTGGTGTCCGGCGCGCCCCCGGTGGCGTACGGGCCGCGCAGCCAGCCGGTGGAGAGGAAGAGGGTGGCGGGGAAGCCGTGCCGGGCGAGGGCGGGCAGCGCATACCGGTACACGCCCTCGTACCCGTCGTCGAAGGTGATCAGCACCGGTCGCTCCGGCAGCGGGCCGCCGCCCCGCCAGGCCGCGGCGAGGGCGGTGACCGTCAGCGGGGTGAAGCCGCCGTCGGCGAGCACGGCGAGCTGCTCCTCGAACGCGGCGGGCGTCACGGACAGCTCCCGTACGGCGGGCGTCGGGGCGACGGTCACCGCGTGGTACATCAGGATCGGCACCGCGGCCGGACCGCCGGCGCTCATGCCACCGCCCCCTCGTGCGCCGCGGTCGCCGTCCCGCCGTCAAGGGCACGTGGCAGAACGGGAGTTGGCCGTCTCCTCGCCCGTACGGTGCCCCATGCACAGCCGGCCGCCGCGGCCGCCGTCCCGGCCACGATCGCTCCTGCCCGGCCGGCTCCGCCGGGCCGGCCCAGCAGGGCGTCCCGCACACCGCGCAGCACCCCCGCGGGCAGCACCCGGGTCAGATGGCGCCGCTCGGCCGACAGCCCGTCCCGGGCGCCGACGCTCCGCGCCACCAGCGCCTTGGACAGGCCCTCGGCGTACGCCCGGCGGCAGAGGTAGCGGAACCGCTCGCGCTCGGCCGGCACCCGGTGGTGGATCACCGCACGGTCGTCGATCAGCAGCACCGCGTCCGGCAGGGCCCGGCTGATCCGGATGCACAGTTCGGTCTCCTCACAGCCCAGTGGCCGCCGGTCGCCGTCCCGGCCGATCCCGGTCGTGAACCCGCCGACGAGGTCGAACGCCGCCCTGCGGAACGACGCATTGCCGCCCAGCACATTGCGCACCGGCACTCTGCCCGGGGGCAGGCCGCGGTAGGTGCAGCCCACCACCCAGTCGAACTCCTCGGGGAACCACGGCGGCCGGCGGCCGGACGCCCAGGCCGGTTCGGTGCGTCCGCCGACCGCCATCACCGCCGGGTCCGCGTACGCCGCGGCGAAGTGGCGCAGCCAGTCCCGTTCGGCCACCGCATCGTCGTCCAGGAAGGCGATGACCTCGCCGCCGGCCGCGGCGATCCCGGTGTTACGGCCCGCGGACAGCCCGCGGGGGCCCGAATTGGCCATGATGTGCACGGGTGTGGGGGGCGCTTGTGGAGCGCAGGCGCCCGTGTGCGCGCTGGTGAAGTGCTCCCTGAGCCGGTCGAGCAACCGCGGGTGGTGGTCCACCACCAGCAGCAGCTCATGGGCGGTACGGGACTGGTCCCGTACGGAAGCCACCGCGGCCAGGATGTCGTTCCACCGGTCCTCGGTGTGCACACAGATCACCACGGAGATCCGCGGCGCCGGCCCGGCCGCCGGTCCGGCCGGGGTCATCGCGCGTCCCCGGTGATCAGCGCGGGCCGGGCGAGCCGCTTGCGGCGCGCGCCCCGCTCCTGTGCGATCACCCTCAGCACTCGCAGTCCGTCGCGCACCGCCCGCAGATTGCTGGCGCCGTGGATGCGGAGGTACTCATGGCTGGGGATCTCCTGGACCCGCAGACCGGCCTTGACCACCCGGATGTTCATCAGCGTCTCGACCTCGAAACCGGCGCAGTCCAGGGCGATATGGTCCAGACAGTGCCGCCAGAAGGCGTTGTAGCCGTAGCACAGATCGGTGTAGCGGGCGCCGAACTTGGCGTTGACCAGGGCGGTCAGCACACGGTTGCCGAGCTTGCGGACCGGGGTCATGTCGTCGGTGCCGCCGCCGTTGGCGAACCGTGAGCCCTTGGCGAAGTCGGCCCCGGAGACCAGCGCCGAGACATAGCTGACGATCTCGCCGCCGTCGGCCGAGCCGTCCGCGTCGACCATCACGATGATCTCGCCGGTGCAGGCCGCGAAGCCGCTGATCAGGGCGTCGCCCTTGCCCTTGCCGCGCTGCGGTACGACCGTGACGTCCGGCCACAGTTCGCGGGCGACCCGGACGGTGTCATCGGTGGAGTTCCCGTCGACCAGGATCACTTCATGGATCCAGTCCGGCAGGGTCTTGAAGACGTACGGGAGATTTTCCGCCTCGTTCATCGCCGGAATGACGACGCTCACCGGTGGCGCGATGGCCAGATGTGAGGAGACGGGACGGTAGACGGCCTGGTCCGGCAGCAGCGTCAGCGGTGGTTCTTCCGCATCGGCGGGGCGAAGGAACGAGCTCATGGGTTGCTTTCCCTCTCGTCCGGCGGACCGCCACCCCCGGCGGTCCGTGCTGTGGTATCCGGGTCGAAAGGGGGGTTCACACCCTGTCCGCGCGGCGGAGACCGCCGTGCGGACAGAGCGAGCTGGCATGCGTGTTTCCGGCTGCGCGGCTCGAACCGCGGTCCTTCTCCGGCCGCGGACGGCCGTCGAGGAACCGCGGTACGGGACCCCCCCACCGCGCACCGCACCGGGCGCTTCATCATGTGCTCGGGCTCTCCCCTTGAGCCGTCTCGTGATGATCGTCCGGTGCGGGTGGATGTGCGTCGGTTTTGATGAACGGGACTTTAAGGCAAGAACTTCCGCGCCAAATACGGTTTGGCGCAATTAATCGGTACAGAGTGGCGTACGCCGGTATTCATGCCCCGGCGCACGCCCCTTGTGCGCCGTCTTGAATACCGTGGAAATACCGGTGCGGACACGCCCCAGGGCCTGGTGCGGACGTCGTCAGCGTGCTGAACGGATCCGGCCCACCCGCTTGAGCAGGCGGTCCGCCGGCGCGAACAGCTCCGGCCTGGCGAGCACCGCATTGCGCAGCGCACGCACCGGCGCACGGCGCGCCCGATGCCCCAGGGCAATCGGATGGCGCCGCATCACCCATCCCTCGGATACCAGGAGTTCACGCGTTTTGAGGGAATCCTTGTATTCCTTCGCCCCGCGTCCCAGATCGAGATATGCCAGGGATTCCGCGGCTGCCGCCTGTGCCATTCGCATATGCAGCACCAGACCCGGTGAGAATTTCGCGAACTCCGGGTCATAGGCGGGGAACCAGCAGGCGAGCACGGACGGGGAACGCAGCCCGAAGTGCGCCGCGACCGGCCGCTCACCGGCGTACAGCACCGACAGCAGACCCGCGAAGGACTCCGTACGGGTGTGGAACAGCTGCTGGACGAGGCGGACGATCCAGGGGTGTGCGAAGCGGTCGCTCCGCCCGGTCCTGCGGTACTGCGCCGACTTCCAGCGCAGGAGCGTCCGCAGCGCCGCCGGGTCGCGCTCGTCGTGGACATAGCGCACCGGCCCGACGTCCCGGCCGAGCCTGCGCTCCTTGGCGAGGGTGGTCCGGGTGAACTTGGGCGACCGCGCCCGCAGCCCGGCCAGATACGCCTCGAAGCCCTGGTCCACATCGATCACGGGTGAGGCGTGACGGACGAACGAGGGTGTCTCGAAGGCGTCCTGGTCCGTCACCAGGTGGTCGAACTCCAGCACCGACAGCCCGCAGGCCGCCAGCAGCTCCTGGGCGTCCCACCGGAAGCCGGGCCGGTGCACCAGCCCCTGCGCGTCGGAGAGGCCCAGCCCGACCGCCCGCCCCACGCCGAGCGCCGACCGCTGGAAGGGCAGGAACGCGGCGGGCCCGCCGTCCCGGTGCACCACCGCGATCCGTACGTCGCCGCGGCACCGGCCGACGGCCAGCGCGAACTCGGGGGAGAGGAACGGGTTCGCCAGCTGCGGCGCCCCCAGGGACCGCGCCGTGGCCTGTAGGGCGGTCCAGGCGCCGCGTTCGGCCCCGCTCAGTTCGCCGGGGCGGTACACCACCAGATCCATGTCTCAGCCCGCCCGGTGTCCGCGCGCCCTGCCCGCCCGGCCCTGTATCCCCCCGCCCGCCCGGCCCCGTAATCCGGCGTACAGCAGCAGTACGCCGCTGAACGCCGCGACCGCGGCCACTCCGCCGCGAATCGACCACAGATGCAGCGCGAGCATGGTCTGCGCCACCAGCAGATCGACGGCGAGCGCACCGGCCCCGGCCGCCACCGCTCGCCCCAGCGGGTCCATCCGGCCGAGCACCGCGGCGAGCGCGGAGGCCGGCGCCATCACGAGGAAGAAGAAGGTGAACGGCGCGCGCAGCGGCGAGCCGATGTCGGCGAGGGAGAGCACGGCGCCCGTCCCGCCGACACCGGCCGCCATCCCCGCGAGCAGCGATCCGGTCGCTCCGCCCGGCCGCCGGACATCGCGCCGGCGGACCGCGCCCGGCGCCTCGTACGCGCCCTGGCCGTGGATGGTGTCGGTGTGCATGGCAGCTCTGTCCCCCCGTGACCGCCGGATGCCGGGCCTCAATGTCGCGCAGCGCCCAGAGCACCGTCAACCGCACAGACGGCCGGAAACCTGCGCAACCGGACAGGGGTACGGACCATGGCGGGCCGCCCTCGGACGGCGCAATGACGGGCCGCGGGACCCGCCGTCCGGAGACTGTGAGGGACGTCCGCGAGGTGAGGGGTCCGGTGGAGGGAGAAGCGTCCGTGGAGCCGCCGAGCGGAGCCGCGCTGACGGTGGTCATGGTGGGTCTGACGGTGGTCACCGGGGTGCTGGACGCCGTCAGCTTCCTGACCCTCGGTCAGGTCTTCACCGCCACCCAGACCGGCAACCTGCTCTTCCTCGGCTTCGGCATCGCCGGGCAGGGCGGGCTGCCGGTGGTCGCGACGGCCGTCTCGCTGGGCGCCTTCTGCCTGGGTGCGGCGGGCGGGGCCCGGCTGGAGTCCGTGCTGGCCGCCCGGCGCCGGCAGTGGTTCCCGGTCGCGCTGGTGGTGGAGGCGGCGCTGCTGGCCGCTGCCGCGGTGGCCGCATGGGGCGCCGGACCGGCGCTCGAACTGCCGCCGGACCGGCGCTGCGCGGCCGTCGGTCTGATGGCGGTGGCGATGGGCATGCGCAATGTCACCGCCATACGGGCCGCCCCGCCCGACCTCACCACGACCGTGGAGACCCGGGCGATGACGGCCCTGGTGAGCGGATTGCTGCTGGGCCGGGACGCGGGGCCGGGGTACGGCGGGGTCCGCCGGCTGGCCTCGGTCGGTGCGATGTTCGCCGGCGGCCTCATCGGGGCCGCGCTGCTCGGCCTGGGCACGCGTCCGACACTGGTGCTCCTGCTGGTGGCGGCGTTCGTCGGGGCCACCGCCTTCATGGTGTCCGGCTTGGCGCACGGCCCCCGCTCCGAACCGGAATGACGTCTTCTTCGTCCGGCCTGCCATGACATGGCAGTGAACAACCGCCCGGATCAGCACATTTACCGCGAAGTGTGAATCGTTCTTGGCATGGACACTTCCGGCTACCGGCGAGTCTTGCTACGACGGATATGGCAGAGATCCTGCTAAGGGAGGTTCCATGAGACTGTCCCGATTCGCGGCCTTGACGTCCGCCTTCTTCGTCACCTCGGCGCTCGCGCTCACCGGCGCGAGCGTCGCCGCGTCCGCCCAACTTCCCACCGCAACCGGCTATGTGGCCCTCGGCGACTCCTACTCCTCGGGTGTCGGGGCCGGCAGCTACGACACCTCCAGCGGCTCCTGCAAGCGCAGCACCAAGGCCTACCCGGCCCTCTGGAACGCCGCCCACACCCCCTCCTCCTTCGCCTTCACCGCCTGCTCGGGCGCCCGAACGGGTGATGTGGTGAACAATCAACTCGGCCCGCTCAACAGCTCCACCGGTCTGGTCAGCATCACCATCGGCGGCAATGACGCCGGTTTCGCCGACACCATGACGACCTGTGCGCTCCAGGGCGAGAGCGCCTGCCTGTCCCGGGTCGCCCAGGCCAGGACCTATATCGGCACCACCCTGCCCGGCCGGCTCGACACCGTGTACGACGCGATCGCCCGCAAGGCCCCGAACGCCCAGGTGGTGGTCCTGGGCTACCCCCGCTTCTACAAACTCGGCGGCAGCTGCTTCGCCGGGCTCTCCGAGAAGTCCCGGGCCGCGATCAACGCGGCCGCCGACGACATCAACGCCGTCACCGCCAAACGCGCCGCCGACCACGGCTTCGGCTTCGCCGACGTCAACACCACCTTCGCCGGCCATGAGCTGTGCTCGGGCAGCGCCTGGCTGCACAGCGTGACCTATCCCATCGTGGAGTCCTACCACCCCACCACCGCCGGTCAGTCCGGCGGCTATCTGCCGGTGTTCGCCTCCGCTGCGTGACGATCCGGACACCCGGTGCCGAGGAGAGGCCATGGGATTCCGGCCTCTCCTCGCCCTTTCCTACGCTCCGTCAGCTTCCCGTCACACCCGGCCGGAGTCCGACGGTCACTCAACTCGCCCTGGTACACGCGTTGTAGGTGACATTCCGTATGGTGTGCGTCAACGTCAAGGCGAGGCAGGTGAATCCGTTGACCGGTCTGCACGCGTGTCCTCCAAGAGAGATAGGGTTACCCTGCCCGGGCCGGGTGCCCTCATAAGGGTGGGGAGAGTCATGGAACAGATAACAGTGCGTAGCAGGGCGAGAGTCCCTGCCATCAATTGCGGGAGCAGTGCGTCCAGCGCGCGTCTCGACCGCCATCTCGCCGTGCTGGGTGGACCCGCCATCCCGCAGCGCGAGACGGAGGGCGCGACCTCGCTGATGCAGGAGCTCACCGCGCGCGATCACTCGCGTACGAGGAACGGCCGTGGCGCCAGGGTGTCGCTCTTCGCCCCGCTGCGCAGGCTGCGGCGCTCGCTGTTCGGCGGGCACGGCTGACCGTTACACCTGCGGCACCTCGGGCGGCCGGCCCGTCCCCGCCTGGCCGGCCGCTCCGCACCACCCGTCACACCGTGACGGGTGGTTTTTTCGTTGGTGGTGGTGCTGGAGTGGTGGGTGTGGTGGTCGCCGTCCCGAGGAACAGGTCACAGCAGCGCGAACTGCCCCTCCGGGCCCTCCTCGTGGTGGTCGAGGACGGAGGCCGGGCGGCGGGCGGAGAGCGGCGCCGGAAGGATGCCGGCCGCGCGCAGCTCGTGCGCCGTCAGCTGGGGCGCGTCCGCCGTGGCGCGGACCAACTCCTCGCGCTCCGGCTCCAGTTCGGCCAGCAGGGCCAGTACGGTGATCAGCTCCAGCAGCTCCGAGGTCCACTCCTGGAGCCAGTCCGCCGGGCGCACCGCCGCCAGCGAACCGGCCTCGGGCGGCGCCGTCCCGTCCGCCGGCGTCCCCGCACGCGCCGCGAACCACGCCTCCAGCACGCGTACCCCGCCCGCGTGGAAGTCCCAGGCCCCCGCCGGAACCGGTGAGATCCGGCCGCAGCCGAGGAGCAGCGCCTCCTCCTCCGGGTCGTAGGCCAGGGCCGGCGGCAGCCCGCGGGCGGGCAGCGCGGAGCGGACGTACGGGCGGCGGCCGCCAGGCATCCGCGGCCGCTCCCCGGAGGCGCCGCCGGCGGCCGGCCCGCGCCCGGGTGCGTAGGCGCCCCGGGTGGCGAGCCAGAGCAGCCGTTCGCCGAGCGCGACCCCGCGCTCCCAGACCTCCGGTCCTGCGGTGAGCGGCACCGTGACCCCGTCGGGGGAGTGCAGGGCGCTCGCCGCGGTCCAGGCGAGCAGCTCCGTCGGGCGCACCGGGCGGTCCAGCCGGCGGGCGAGCAGGGCGAGCAGACCCGGTGCGAGGTTCGGCTCCTGGCCGCCGGGACGCCGGTAGAGCGGATGGATCCGCCCCGGACGGCCGGCCGGTGAGCGGCCGTCGGGCAGCAGCGCGGAGCACACCACCGCCGGGCCCGGTCCCTGCCCGGCCTCGCCCCACTCCACCGCGTACAGCTGCCGTTCGTCCGCCACCCGCCACAGCTCGGGGCGGGCCGCATCGATCAGCCGGTGGTCGGGCAGCAGCCACTGCCGGTCGAACGGGCCGTGCAGGATCCGCACCGGCTCGGGGCACGGCCCGCAGGCCCGGTGGAGCCGCCCGGTCGGCGTGGCCTGTCCCGGCAGCTGGCCGACCGCGGAGTACAGGGTCCGGGCGCGGGACGGCCGGAACAGCCGCTCACGGGCCGCCGCGTCCCCGGCGTCCACCAGCGCCTTCCACCGGGTGCGCAGGGTGGCCGGATCCGTGGCCCGCACCCAGGTACGGCCGAGCCGCAGCGGCGCCACGGACCACGGCATGAGATCGGACAGCCGTGGCGCGTCCTGCTTCGCCGTCACGCGGAGCCCCTCCCGGACCGTTCGGTTCGACCCCGGCATGGTAGCCGCGCGCCTCGGCGCCGTACCGAATCCGCGGTCCGCGGTCCTCCCTTCGGGGCGGCGGACGAGGCGGTCTTCCGCTTGCTGATCTTGAAGGAGTACGGTCCTGGCCGTACGCCCGACGGCACGGTGCGGACGCCGCTCCTCCGCTACGCCTGAACAGCGCGGGGGATCCCCATCGCGCCGGACCTGCTCAGGGGAGGACCGCGATGAAGGACACCACCTCCTCCACGCCTGAACGGCGCGGGGGCACCCTGACCGGCAACCGGGTCGCCGCCCGGCTGGACCGGCTGCCACCGTCCCGGTGGCACCGCCGGATCACCCTCATCGTCGGCATCGGTGCCTTCTTCGACCTCTATGAGATCTTCCTCGGCGGAGTGCTCGCCGCGGTCCTCGCCGAACAGTGGGACCTCGGGCCCACCGCGAAGTCCTGGGTGATCGCCGCCGGCTTCCTCGGGATGTTCGCCGGCGCGAACGTGCTGTCGGTGCTCGCCGACCGGCTGGGGCGGCGCCGGATGTTCCTCGTCAACCTCGGCGGCTACTCGCTCTTCTCACTGCTGTGCGCCGCCGCCCCGGATCTGTGGTGGCTGCTGGCCCTGCGCTTCCTGGCCGGGCTGGGGCTCGGGGCCGAACTCGTGCTGGTGGACACCTATCTCGCGGAGTTCCTGCCCCGGGCGGTACGCGGCCGCTACCTCGCCTGGGCGTACACCCTGGGGTTCGTCGGGGTGCCGGTCGCTGCGCTGCTCGGTGCCCGGCTGGTCGCCGCCCACCAGCCGCTGGGCATCGAGGGCTGGCGCTGGCTGCTGGTCGCCGGTGCGCTGGGAGCCGCGATCATCCAGCTGGGTCGCCGCCAACTCCCGGAATCTCCACGGTGGTTGACGGTCCAGGGGCGCGGCGAGGAGGCCGAACGGATCGTGGCGGGGCTGGAGGAGCGGGTGGCCCGGGAGACCGGGGGCAGTCTGCCGTCCGTACCGGAGGCGGAGACCGTTGTGGAACGGAAGGTGCCGCTGGGCGAGATGTTCCGCGGCGACCACCGGCGGCGGACCGTCATGTGGTGGATCTTCCAGGTGCTCCAGACCGTCGGCTACTACGGCTTCGGATCGCTGGCGCCGGTGGTGCTGACCGCGAAGGGCCACACCGTCACCGAGTCGCTGCTGTACGCGGCGCTGAGCTTCTGCGGCTATCCGCTCGGCTCCGCGCTCTCCGTCCCGCTGATCGACCGGATCGAGCGCCGCACCCTGATCATCGCCTCGGCGCTCGGCATCGCCGGCTGCGGTACGGCCTTCGGGTTCGCCACCGCGACCTGGGCGATCGTCACCTTCGGCTTCCTGCTGACGGTGTGCAGCAATGTCTTCTCCAACGCCTTCCACGTCTACCAGACCGAACTCTTCCCGACCGGGCTGCGCAGCAGCGCGATCGGCATCGCCTACTCGCTGTCCCGGCTCACCTCGGTCGCGCTGCCGTTCGTGGCGCTGAGCGTGCTCCACCACCTCGGGGCGGCCGCGGTGTTCACCGGCTCCGCCGGGCTGATGCTGCTGCTGTGCCTGGACGTGGCGCTGCTGGGGCCGCGCACCACGGGGCGCAGCCTGGAACGTATCTGACGCATCTGACGTATCTGACGCATCCGGCGCACTGCGCCTGCCGGCGGGCGGGTCAGTGCGCGTCCAGGGTGACCGTGAAGGAGAAGCGGTCGCCGCGGTAGTGGATCCGGGCGACATCGACCGCCCGGCCGTCCTCGTCGTAGGTGACGCCCGTGTAGTGCAGGATCGGGCTGAGCAGCGGGACCGCCAGCAGCCGGGCGGTCTCCGGGTCGGCCAGCCGGGCCTCGACGGTGTCGGTGATCCGGCTGATCCGTACGCCCACCGCGTCCCGCAGCACCTTCGTCATCGGCCAGCGCAGCAGATCCGACGGGTCGATCCGCGCGGCGACATCGGGCCGTACGTAATTGCGCGCGTGGTTGGTCGGCTCACCGGTCGCCTCGTCGCTGCGCAGCCGGGTGTAGCCCGTCACCTCCGTCAACTGCGGGAAGTGCTCGGACAGTTCGGCCGGCACCGCGGTCGGGCCGTGGTCCAGCAGCTCGGTGCGCATCCCGGACTGCTGGGCCACGATCGCGTCCACCGAGCCGAGCAGCCGCACCGGCGCACCGCGCTGGGCACTCGGCTCGATGAACGTGCCGCGGCGCCGGTGCCGGCTGATCAGGCCCTCCGTCTCCAGCTCCTTGAGGGCCTGCCGCATGGTCAGCACGCTCACGCCGTAGTGCGCGGCGAGCGCGTCCTCGGTGGGCAGCCGCAGCGGCGCCTCGGGGGAGCGGCCCAGTATGGAGGCGCGCAGCGACTGCGAGACCTGGTACCACAGCGGCAGCTTGCGGTTCAGGTCGAGCGAGTCGGGAGCGAAGGTGGTCACGGCGGGTTCCCCGGTGTCACAGGCGGAAATGGCGCTGGAGACCCTGCCATACGTCGTCGTAGCCGCGCTGGAGATGCCCGGCGTCCTGGGCCTGCGGGGTGAGCGTCAGCGGCCAGCGGGTCTCGAACATGAAGGCCAGCCCGTCGTCGATCTTCTGCGGCGCGAGCTCGGCGGCGCTCGCCTTGTCGAAGGTCTCCCGGTCGGGACCGTGCGCCGACATCATGTTGTGCAGCGAGCCGCCGCCCGGGACGAAGCCCCCTTCTCCGGCGGCCTTCGCGTCGTAGGCGCCCTCGATCAGGCCCATGTACTCGGTCATCACATTGCGGTGGAAGTACGGCGGCCGGAAGGTGTCCTCGCCGACCAGCCAGCGCGGCGCGAACACCACGAAGTCCACGCCGGCCAGCCCCGGAGTGTCGGTGGGGGAGGTGAGCACGGTGAAGATCGACGGGTCGGGGTGGTCGTAGCTGATCGAGCCGATGACGTTGAAGCGGCGCAGGTCGTAGACGTACGGCACATGGTTGCCGTGCCAGGCGACGACATCCAGCGGCGAGTGGTCGTAGGTCGCGGTCCAGAGGTTCCCGCAGAACTTGTTGACGACCTCGACGGGGCCCTCGACGTCCTCGTAGGCGGCGACCGGTGCCCGGAAGTCCCGGGGGTTGGCCAGGCCGTTGGCGCCGATCGGGCCGAGGTCGGGGAGCTGGAACGGCCGGCCGTAGTTCTCGCAGACATAGCCGCGGGCGCTCGGGCTCTGCCCGTCGGACCCAGCGTCCAGCAGCTCGACGCGGAAGCGTACGCCGCGCGGGATCAGCGCCACCTCGCCCGGTTCGGCGCGCAGCAGGCCGAGTTCGGTGCGCAGCAGCAGTCCGCCCTGCTCCGGCACGATCAGCAGCTCGCCGTCCGCGTTACTGAACACCCTGCGGTCCATGGAGGTGTTGGCGTGGTACAGGTGGACGGCCATGCCGGTGCGCTGCGCCGCATCGCCGTTGCCGCCCAGCGTCCACAGGCCGTCCAGGAAGTCCGCCGGGCCCTCGGGGGCGGGCAGCGGGTCCCAGCGCAGCCGGTTGGGGTCGGGGGTGGCTTCGTTGAACGGCGCCGAGCGCAGCGCACGCTGTCCGGCGCGGACGAACGGCGGGTGGGCGGCCGACGGGCGGATGCGGTAGAGCCAGGAGCGGTGGTTGGTCCCGCGTGGTTCGGTGAACGCCGATCCGCTCAGCTGCTCGGCGTACAGCCCGAGGGGTGCCCGCTGCGGGGAGTTGCGGCCCACCGGCAGCGCTCCGGGGACGGCCTCCGAGCTGTGCTCGTTGCCGAAGCCGGTGCTGTACACCAGCGCCTCGGCCGTCTTCCTCGCCTGCTCGTTGCCCGTGCCTGCCATCGCGCGCTCCCGCCGCTCAAGGAATCCTATGCAAGACCTTAGGATTGCCGTGGAGTGCCGTCAACGGAAGACTCCCGGCCAGGCCGGCCGGCCCGGCCGAACGGTGCCGGGTGCGCCGGCGGTCCGTGGGGCAGGCAGGATGGTCGGGTGCAACAGCAGACCCGCCACCCCGCCCAGCCGGCCATGCCGCTCCGCCGCGCGCCTGTCCAGCAGCGCAGCGCCCAGCGCCTGGCCCGGATCCTCGACGCCTGTGCCGAAGTGCTGGAGGAGACCGGATACGAGGACCTGAGCACCCGCACGGTGGCCGGCCGCGCCGGTGTCCCCATCGGCTCGGTCTACCGCTTCTTCCCCAACAAGCGCGCCATGGCCGAGGCGCTCGCCCAGCGCAACCTCGACGCCTACGCGGACCACATCACCGTCCGGCTGACCGCCCAGGTCGACGAGCCGCTGGAGTGGCGGCGGGCGATGGACGTGGTGGTCGACGAGTACCTCGCCATGAAGCGGACGGTGCCGGGCTTCGCCCTGGTCGAGTTCACCGTCCCCGCGCCCCGCGAGTCCCGGCAGGCCAACTACCTGGTCGCCGACCGGCTGCTCTCGCTCTTCGCCGGACGGCTCGGGCTGGACCCGGCCGACGAGCGGCTGCGGACCGCCTTCCTGATCGGCGTCGAGACGGCCGATGCGCTGCTCCAGCTCGCCTTCCGCACGGACCCGGCCGGTGACCCGGCCATCATCGCCGAGACCAAACAGCTGCTGCGGGCCTATCTGGCGCGCTATCTGGACGGTGAGGGGGCCGGCCAGGACGGGTGACGCCGGCCGTCGCCGGCGGATTTCCGTCGGAGGGCTGCCCTCATGCCTACCGGTCGGTATGGTCGGACGGTACGCAGCCCGCCGCCGGCACCGTCCCCGGGAGGGACCGATGACCCGTACCGCCCTGCGCATCTGCCCGCTCTGCGAGGCCACCTGCGGGCTGACCGTCACCCTCGACGGCGACCGGATCACCGCCGTCCGCGGTGACCGGGACGACGTCTTCAGCAAGGGCTTCCTCTGCCCCAAGGGCGCGTCCTTCGGCGAGCTGGACAACGACCCCGACCGGCTCACCCGCCCCCTGGTCCGGCGCGGCGGACAGCTCACCGAGGCCACCTGGGACGAGGCGTTCGCCGCCGTCCAGGCCGGACTGCGCCCGGTCATCGAGGCACACGGCCCCGATGCCGTCGCCGTGGTGCTCGGCAACCCCAATGTGCACACCGTCGCCGGCGCCCTCTACCCGCCCGTGCTGCTCGCCGGGCTGCGCTCGCGCAGCGTCTTCACCGCCTCCACCGTCGACCAGATGCCCAAACACGTCTCCAGCGGACTGCTCTACGGCGACCCGCTGGCCATCCCGGTACCGGACCTGGACCGCACCGACCACCTGCTGGTCATCGGCGCCAACCCGATGGACTCCAACGGGAGTCTGTGCACCGCGCCCGACTTCCCCGGCCGGCTCAGGGCGCTGCGCCGCCGCGGCGGACGGCTGACCGTCATCGATCCGCGGCGCACCCGCACGGCCGCGCTCGCCGACGCACACCTGGCGATCCGGCCCGGTACCGATGCGCTGCTGCTCTTCGCGCTGGTGCGGGTGCTCTTCGAGGAGGGGCTGGTGGACGTGGGGGAGCGGGCCGGGCACCTCGTACAGCTCGACGAGGTCGAGCGGCTGGCGGCGGACTTCACGCCCGAGGCGGTCGCCGGGCCGTGCGACATACCCGCCGAGCGGATCCGGCGGCTGGCCCGCGAGCTGGCCGCCGCCCCGAGCGCCGCGGTGTACGGCCGGATCGGCTCCACCACCGTCGAATTCGGCACGCTCACCAGCTGGCTGGTGGACGTCATCGCCGTCCTCACCGGGAACTTCGACCGCCCCGGCGGCATCATGTTCCCGCTCTCCGCCACCGGCGCAGCGCCCCGCCCGCCGAAGCCCGGCCGCGGCTTCGCGCTGGGCCGCTGGCGCAGCAGGGTCTCCGGTCACCCCGAGGCGAAGTCCGAACTGCCCATCGTGGCGCTGGCCGAGGAGATCGACACCCCCGGCGAGGGCCGCGTCCGGGCCGCCGTCGCCGTCGCGGCCAACCCCGTGCTGTCCGTCCCGGACGGCGACCGGCTCGATGCCGCGCTCGCCTCCCTCGACTTCATGGTGAGCGTCGACCCGTACCTCAACGAGACCTCCCGGCACGCCGATGTCGTGCTGCCGCCGCCCCCGCCCTCCCGCAGTGCGCACTTCGACCACGCCTTCAATGCCCTGGCGGTGCGCAACCAGGTCCGCTACACCCGGCCGGTGCTGCCGCTCGCCGACGGACAGCCCGACGAGTGCGAGATCCACGCCCGGCTGATCCTCTGCCTGGGCGGCCAGGACGGGGCGGACCCGGACCTGGTGGACGCCATGGTGATCGACACCGCGCTGGGCAAGGCCGTCGCCGACCCGCACTCCCCGGTGCACGGACGTCAACCAGCCGATCTGGCACGGGAGTTGACGGGACTGACCGGTGCCGAGCGGCGGCTGGACATGATGCTGCGGCTCGGCCCGTACGGCGACGGCTTCGGGGCCGACCCCGACGGGCTCTCGCTGGCCCGGCTGCTGGATCACCCGCACGGGATCGACCTCGGCCCGCTCACCCCGCGCGTCCCGGCCGTCCTGCGGACCCCCAGCGGCGCGGTCGAACTGTGCCCCGAACCGATCGCCGCCGAGGCGGCCCGGCTGCGCGGCCGGCTCGGCGCCGCCCCCGACGGGGTGCTGCTCATCGGCCGCCGCCACCTGCGCTCCAACAACAGCTGGCTGCACAACGTCCCGGCCCTCATGGGCGGCAGCAACCGCTGCACCCTCCAGGTCCACCCGGACGACGCGGCGCGGCTGGAACTCACCGACGGCGGACTGGCACATCTGAAGGGGGACGGCGGTGAGCTCCAGGTGCCGGTCGAGATCACCGACGCCGTCCGCCCGGGCGTGGTGAGCCTGCCGCACGGCTGGGGCCACAACCGGCCCGGAACCCGGCTCGGGGTGGCCGGCGCCGACCCCGGCGTCAACGTCAACCAGCTCAACGCCGGCCGGCTGCTGGACCCGCTCTCGGGCACCGCGGTGCTCAACGCACTGCCCGTATCGCTCACGCCGGTCCGCTGAGATCCGTATTGACCTGGGGTTTTGCTCGTATTGCTCGCGCGTCAAGACCTTGTTAACAAAAGTTTGCGGGACCTAACGTCACCCCAACCGCCACCCCCGGCAGATGTTCAAGGGCGAACGTGAGGTACCCCTAATGCTGACAATCCTCGGATTTGTCATGATCGCCACCTTCCTGGTGCTGATCATGATGAAGAAGATGTCACCGATGGCAGCGCTCGTGCTGATCCCCGCGCTGTTCTGCGTCCTGGTGGGCCAGGGCGCACACCTGGGCGACTACGTCATCAAGGGCATCGGCGACCTGGCGCCGACGGCCGCGATGCTGATGTTCGCCATCATCTACTTCGGGGTGATGATCGACGTCGGGCTCTTCGACCCGATCGTCCGCGGCATCCTGAGGTTCTGCAAGGCCGACCCGGTGCGCGTGGTGGTCGGCACCGCGCTGCTCGCGGCGATCGTCTCGCTCGACGGCGACGGCTCCACCACCTTCATGATCACCGTCTCCGCGCTCTACCCGCTCTACAAGCGGCTGAAGATGAGCCTGGTCGTGATGACCGGCGTCACCGCCACCGCCAACGGCGTGATGAACACCCTCCCGTGGGGCGGCCCGACCGCCCGCGCCGCCACCGCGCTCAAGCTCGACGCCGGCGACATCTTCGTCCCGATGATCCCGGCACTGGCCGTCGGTCTGGTCGCGGTCTTCGCCCTCGCGTACGTCCTCGGCCGCCGCGAGCGCAAGCGGCTGGGCGTACTGACCCTCGGCGAGACCCGGGTGGTCACCGAGACCGTCGAGGAGAAGGAGACCGAGCAGGTCCTGGTCGGCGCGGGCGCCGGCACCAAGGGCGGCGCCCCGGCCGCCGCACGGACCGCCACCGGCGGTCCGGCGGGCACCGGTTCCGACGGCAGCGGCGCCGACGACGGCAGCCAGGAGCCGGACCTCCAGGGCCTGGACCCCCACCGCGCCACCCTGCGCCCCAGGCTCTACTGGTTCAACGCCGCGCTCACCGCCGCGCTGCTCACCCTGCTGATCCTCCAGACCCTGCCGATCCCGGTCCTCTTCCTGCTCGGCGCGGCCATCGCCCTGACCGTCAACTTCCCGCAGATGAAGGACCAGAAGGCCCGCATCGCCGCACACGCCGAGAACGTCCTCAACGTCTCCGGCATGGTCTTCGCCGCCGCGGTCTTCACCGGTGTGCTCACCGGCACCGGCATGGTCGAGCACATGGCCCGCTGGCTGGTCGCCGGCGTCCCCGACGCGCTCGGCCCGCACATGGGCATCGTCACCGGCATCCTGAGCATCCCGCTGACGTACTTCATGTCCAACGACGGCTTCTACTTCGGCATCGTGCCGATCCTCGCCGAGGCCGGCGCCGCCCACGGGGTGGCCCCGATCGAGATCGCCCGCGCCTCCCTCGTGGGCCAGGCGCTGCACATGTCCAGCCCCCTGGTCCCCGCCGTGTACGTCCTCGTCGGCATGGCCAAGGTCGAGTTCGGCGACCACACCAGGTTCACCGTCAAGTGGGCCGCCCTGACCTCGCTGGTGGTCCTGGGCGCCGGGCTGCTCTTCGGCATCATCTAGCCGGCTGCGACGCCCAGGTCCCCTGAGCCCCCTGAGCCCCCACCCCGAGGTCCCCCGAGCCGTTCCGGCACGGGGGACTTCCGGGTTCCGCACCTCCGGGCTCCCCAGGTCCGCCCGAAGGGACCGTAAGCACACCCGAAGGGAACCGTAAGCGCCGGTCGGCAGGGTGGTGTGCACAGCGGGCCCGGTGGTCGACCGGGCCCGGCGGACCTACGGAGAGCACACCATGAGCAGCGCGAACGACGCCCGCACCCCCGTCACTGTCCTCGGCCTCGGCGCCATGGGGCGCGCACTGGCCGGGGCCTTCCTCCGGGCCGGGCACCCCACCACGGTCTGGAACCGCACCCCCGGCAGGGACCGGGAACTGGTCGAACGCGGCGCGGTCCGTGCGGACACGGTGGCCGAGGCGGTGGCCGCCGCCCCCCTGGTGATCGTGTGCGTGCTGGACTACGCGGCGGCCCGGGCGATCCTGGAGCCGGCCGGCGCACAGCTGTCCGGCCGGGTGCTGGTCAACCTCACCTCCGACACCCCCGAGCGTGCCCGGGACGCCGCGGCCTGGGCCGCCGGGCAGGGCATCGGCTACCTCGACGGCTCGATCATGGTGCCGACGCCCGTCATCGGGCAGCCCGCGGCGACCATCCTCTACAGCGGCTCGCGGGAGGCGTTCGAGACGTACGGGCCGACGCTGAAGGCGCTGGGCGGCCAGGCGCCCTACCTCGGCGAGGACCACGGCCGGGCGGCGGTCTTCGACCTCTCCCTGCTCGGCTTCTTCTACTCGGCGATGGCCGGGCTGATGCACGCCTTCGCCCTGTCCGGGGCCGAGGGCGTGCCCGCCGGGGAGTTCGCGCCGTTCACCGGGACGATCGTGGACATCCTGCCGGCGCTCGCGGCGGGCATGGCCGAGGACCTGGACCGCGGGGTCTACTCCGGCGACCAGGACAACATCGTCATGGAGGCGGCGGGCCTCGCGCACATCATCGAGGCGGCCGCGGCCCGCGGCCTCAACACCGAGGTGCTCACCGCGGTCAAGGGCCTCGTGGACCGGACCATCGCCGCCGGCCACGGCAATGCGGGATTCGTCAGTGTCATCGAGGAGATGCGCAAGGCGTCCGCCAAAGGCTGACCGGGGCGGGCTCTTCTAGGCTCGTGAGGGGCGCCCGCCGCGAGGAGGGCTCCCTGGCGGCACAAAACTACCGGCGCTAGTTTGGAGCCTGTCCTCGGAGCGGACGTCCATCAGCCACGGAGGGACCACGACGTGAAGCAGCACGACGCGATGTACATCGACGGAAGCTGGCGGCCCGCCGAGGGCAGCGGCACGATCGAGGTCGTCGACCCGGCCACCGAACGGGTCATCGCCACCGTCCCGGCCGGTTCCGCGGCCGATGTGGACGCCGCCGTACGCGCCGCCCGCGCCGCCCTCCCCGGCTGGGCCGCCACCCCGCCGGCGGAACGCGCCGACCGGCTGGCCGCGCTGCGCGACCAGCTCGTGGCGCGGACCGAGGAGATCGCCGAAACCGTCACCGCCGAGCTCGGGGCACCGCTCGCCTTCAGCAGGGCCGTGCACGCCGGGGTGCCGGTCGCGGTCTGCGGCTCGTACGCCGAACTGGCCCGTACGTACGCCTTCGAGGAGCGGATCGGCAGCTCCACCGTGCTGCTCGAACCGGTCGGCGTGGTCGGTGCGATCACGCCCTGGAACTATCCGCTGCACCAGATCGTCGCCAAGGCCGCCCCGGCGCTGGCGGCCGGCTGCACGATGGTGCTCAAGCCCGCCGAGGACACCCCGCTGGTGGCCCAGCTGTTCGCCGAGTGCGTCGACGCGGCCGGGATACCCGCCGGGGTGTTCAATCTGGTCACCGGCCTCGGCCCGGACGCCGGCCAGGCGCTCGCCGGGCACGAGGGGGTCGATCTGGTCTCCTTCACCGGCTCCACCGCCGTCGGCCGGCGGATCGGCGCGCTGGCCGGCGCCGCGGTCCGGCGGGTGGCGCTGGAGCTGGGCGGCAAGTCCGCCAACGTCATCCTGCCCAGCGCCGACCTCGCCAAGGCGGTCGGCGTCGGCGTCGCCAACGTCATGGCCAACTCCGGCCAGACGTGCAGCGCCTGGACCCGGATGCTGGTCCACAAGGACCGTTACGAGGAAGCCGTCGAGCTGGCGGCCGCCGCGACCGCCAAGTACGTGCCCGGTGAACGGCTCGGCCCGCTGGTCAACGCCCGGCAGCGGGACCGGGTGCGCGGCTACATCGAGCAGGGCATCGCCCAGGGCGCGCAGGTCGTCGCCGGCGGCCCGGAGGCCCCGTCGGAGACCGGCTACTACGTCCGGCCGACCGTCTTCGCCGAGGTCACCCCGGACATGACCATCGCCCAGGAGGAGATCTTCGGCCCGGTGCTGTCGGTCCTGCGCTACGAGGACGAGGACGACGCCGCCCGGATCGCCAACGGCACCGTCTACGGTCTGGCCGGCGCCGTCTGGGCGGGCGACGAGGCGGAGGCGGTCGCCTTCGCCCGGCGCCTCGACACCGGGCAGGTCGACATCAACGGCGGTCGCTTCAACCCCCTCGCCCCCTTCGGCGGTTACAAGCAGTCCGGCATCGGCCGGGAGCTGGGCCCGCACGGTCTGGCCGAGTATCTGCACACCAAGTCGCTCCAGTTCTGACCCGGTCGCGCGGCGGGCGGGCCCAGGCGGCCCCCTCGCCGCGCGGCCGCCCCGCCCCGCTCTCCGCCTCCCGCACCGCCCCGCCTCCAAGGAGACCCCGTGGTCCGCGCCGCCGTACTGCCCGCCGTCAACGCCCCGCTGAAGGTCACCGAGATCGACCTGCCCGACCCCGGCCCCGGGCAGGTCCGGATCCGGCTCGCCGCCGCCGGCGTCTGCCACTCCGACCTCTCGCTGTCCAACGGCACGCTGCGCCAGCCCGTCCCGGCCGTCCTCGGTCACGAGGGCGCGGGCACCGTCACCGCGGTCGGACCCGACGTCACCACAGTGGCCCCCGGCGACCCCGTCGTCCTCAACTGGGCGCCGTCCTGCGGGGACTGCCACTTCTGCGGACTCGACGAGCCCTGGCTGTGCGCCAACTCCGGCCTCGCCGCGAACGCGCCGTACGCCACGCTGGCCGCCGGTGCCGGTGAGCTCTACCCGGGCCTGGGCACCGCCGCCTTCGCCGAGGAGACGGTGGTGCCCGCGCACGCCGCGCTGCCGCTGCCGGCCGGGGTGCCGCTCGCCGACGCCGCACTGCTCGGCTGTGCGGTGCTCACCGGCTGGGGCGCCGTGCACCACAGCGCCGCGGTGCGCGCGGGGGAGTCGGTGGTGGTCTTCGGCGTCGGCGGGGTGGGCCTGGCCACGCTCCAGGCGGCCCGGATCGCCGGTGCGGGGCCGATCGTCGCGGTGGACGTCTCCCCGGCGAAGGAGGAGCTGGCCCGTGCGGCGGGCGCCACCGACTTCGTGGTCGCCGACGGGCCCGCGTTCTTCGAGAAGGACGGCGCCAAGCGGATCCGCAAGCTCACCGGGGGCGTCGGCGCCGATGTCGCCATCGAGTGCGTGGGCCGCGCCGACACCATCCGTACGGCCTGGTCGGCCACCCGGCGCGGCGGCCGGACCACGGTCGTCGGCATCGGCGGCCAGGACCAGCAGGTCTCCTTCTCCGCCCTGGAGCTCTTCTACTTCGGCCGGACCCTCTCCGGCTGCGTCTACGGCAACAGCGACCCGGCCCGCGACCTCCCCGTCATCGCCGAACACATCCGCTCCGGTGCCCTGGACCTCTCCATGCTGGTCACCGACCGCATCGGCCTCGACGACATCCCGGCCGCCTTCGACGCGATGCTGGCGGGGAAGGGCGGGCGGGCGCTGGTGGTCTTCTAGGGGTGTCGTCTAGGGGGCGCCGGGCGCCGGGGTGAGGTCCGGGTGCTGGAGGGACAGGCCGTCCACGAGGGCCCGCAGGCCGGTTTCGAAGGCGCCCTCGTCCACCTGGCGTTGATGCTCCGCCAGGCGGTGCGCCTGGCCCAGGTGCGGGTAGTCGGCGGGGTCGTAGGCGCTCGGGTCGTCCACGAAGCCGCGGGCGAACGAGCCCAGCGCGGAGCCCGCGACGAAGTAGCGGACCATCGCGCAGACCCGGGTGGCCTGCGCGGGCGGCCAGCCCGCCCCGACCATGCCGCCGAACGCCGCATCGGCCATCCTCAGCCCGGCCGGGCGGCGGCCCGGGCCCTGGGCGAGGTACGGCACGATGTGCGGATGCGCGGCCAGCGCCGCGCGGTAGGAGCGGGCCCAGCCGAGCAGCCCGGTGCGCCAGTCGCCCTGTTCGAACGCCGACACATCGACCTTGGCGATGACCGTGTCGGCGACCGCGTCGAGGATCTCGTCCTTGGTCGTGAAGTGGTTGTAGAGGGACGGCCCGCTGACCCCCAGCTCCGCCGCCAGCCGCCGGGTGGAGAGCGCCGCCAGCCCCTCGGCGTCGATCAGCTCCAGCGCCGTGGAGACGATGCGCTCGCGGCTCAGCAGGGGCTTGCGGGGTCGGGCCATGCCGCACATAGTAGAGGCTGCCCAGCGAAAACTAGCAGTGCTAATTAATCGTCCGCGGCGCTGCTGTCGTCCACGAGGGGGGCCGGGATGGATCTGGAGCTGACCGCGGAGCAGACCGCGGTACGGCAGCTCGCCAAGGACTTCGTCGACCGCGAGGTCGCGCCGTACGCCGCCGCCTGGGACCGCGCGGAGCAGGTCGACCGCGGCATCGTGCGCAAGCTCGGTGACCTCGGCTTCCTGGGGCTGACCGTCCCCGAGGAGTACGGCGGCTCCGGCGGCGATCATCTCTCCTACGTCCTGGTGACCGAGGAGCTGGGCCGCGGCGACTCCTCGGTGCGCGGCATCGTCTCGGTCTCCCTGGGGCTGGTGGCCAAGACGATCGCCTCCTGGGGCGACGAGCGCCAGAAGAGGGAGTGGCTGCCGCGGCTCACCTCCGGCGAGGCGGTCGGCTGCTTCGCCCTGACCGAGCCCGGCACCGGCTCCGACGCCGCGGGCCTCGCCACCCGGGCGGTCCGCGACGGCGGCCCCGACGGGGACTGGGTCATCGACGGCGCCAAGATGTTCATCACCAACGGCACCTGGGCCGATGTCGTACTGCTCTTCGCCCGCACCGGCGACGCCCCCGGCCACCGGGGCATCAGCGCCTTCCTGGTCCCTGCCGACAGTCCCGGCCTGGCGCGCCGCGAGATCCACGGGAAGCTGGGGCTGCGCGGCCAGGCCACCGCCGAGCTGGTCCTGGACGGCGTACGGGTGCCCTCCTCCGCCCTGCTCGGCCCCGCCGGCAAGGGCTTCTCGGTGGCGATGTCCGCCCTGGCCAAGGGGCGGATGTCGGTCGCGGCCGGCTGCGTGGGCATCGCCCAGGCCGCGCTGGACGCCGCGGTCGGCTACGCCGGTCAGCGCGAGCAGTTCGGCAAGCCCCTCGCGCGCCACCAGCTGGTGCAGGAGCTGATCAGCGATATCGCGGTGGATGTGGAGGCGGCGCGGCTGCTGACCTGGCGGGTGGCCGATCTGATCGAGCGCGGCGAGCCGTTCGCGACCGCCGCGTCCCAGGCCAAGCTGTTCGCCTCGGAGGCCGCGGTGCGCGCCGCCAACAACGCCCTCCAGGTCTTCGGCGGCTATGGCTATATCGACGAGTACCCGGTCGGCAAGCTGCTGCGGGACGCCCGGGTGATGACCCTGTACGAGGGCACCAGCCAGATCCAGAAGCTGCTCATCGGCCGCGCGCTGACCGGGGTCTCCGCCTTCTGACCCGCCCGTCGGGCGCCGGTCGGCCCGGCCGCCCGCCGGACAGCCCCTAAGCGCTTGCTCAGTGGCGCGGTATGGTGTTCGATCCGTCAGGGGAACGTCCCTGGCGGATCGAGGAGCGGGGTACGCGATGGGTGCGGCGGCACAGCAGGCTGCGGAGGAGAACGAGGAGTGGGCCGGGGTCACCCCGGATGCCGCCCGGCGGCTGGTCGGCGCCGCCGTCGAGGCGTTCGCCGAGCGCGGCTACCACGCCACCACCACCCGCGACATCGCCGGCCGGGCCGGGATGAGTCCGGCCGCCCTCTACATCCACTACAAGACCAAGGAAGAGCTGCTGTACCGCATCAGCGGCATCGGCCACGAGAAGGCGCTGCGCATCATGGGCGCCGCCGCGGAGGCCGGCGGCACGGCCACCGAGCGGCTGCGCGATGCGGTCCGCACCTTCGCCCGCTGGCACGCCGAGCACCACACCACCGCGCGGGTCATCCAGTACGAGCTCCAGGCGCTGAGCCCGGAACACCTCGACGAGATCACCGGGCTGCGCCGCCGGACCGACCGGCTGCTGCGGCAGATCATCCAGGACGGCGCGGACACCGGGGAGTTCCGGGTCGACGACGTACCGGGCACCACCCTCGCGGTGCTGTCGCTGTGCGTGGACGTTGCCCGCTGGTTCTCCGCGGACGGCCGGCGCACGCCCGACGAGGTCGGCACGCTCTATGCCGACCTCGTCCTGCGCATGGTGGGCGCACCGCCGGGCGCCGCTGCCGGGGCGGGCCCCGCTGCCGGCAGCGGCTGACCGGCTACAGATAGAAGCGGCTGACCGACTCCGCCACGCACACCGGCTTGTCGCCGCCCTCCCGCTCGATCGTCACGACCGTGGTGAGCTGCACTCCGCCCTTGACCTCGGCGACCTCCGCGAGCCTGGCGGTGGCGCGCAGCCGCGAGCCGACCGGCACGGTGGCGGGGAAGCGCACCTTGTTCGTGCCGTAGTTGATCCCCATCGTCACGCCGTCGACCCGCATCAGCTGCGGTACGAGGGCGGGCAGCAGCGACAGCGTCAGATACCCGTGCGCGATGGTGGTGCCGAAGGGGCCGGCCGCCGCCTTCTCCGGGTCCACATGGATCCACTGGTGATCGCCGGTGGCGTCGGCGAACAGATCGATCCGCTTCTGGTCGACCTCCAGCCAGTCGCTGGGGCCCAGCTCCGCGCCGACCGCGGCCCGCAGCTCGTCGAGCGATCCGAACACTCGGGGCTCTGCCATCTCCGTCTGCCTCCTTGGGATCCGTCCGTCATCTGCACCGGCCGCACGCTTACTAAGCGCTTGCTCAGGATGCTGAGTGCGGGCACCCGCTGTCAACGGCTGCGGAGATCGGGAAGAGGAGCGCCTAGGGTTGAAGGCGTGCCCCAGCTTCCGTACAAGGTCCATGAACTCACCGTCGGCCAGCTCTCCGCGCGTAGCGGCGCCGCGGTCTCCGCGCTGCACTTCTACGAGTCCAAAGGGCTGATCAGCAGCACCCGGACGGCCGGCAACCAGCGCCGCTACACCCGCGACGCGCTGCGCCGGGTCGCCTTCGTGCGGGCGGCGCAGCGGGTCGGGATCCCGCTCGCGGTGATCCGCGACGCACTGGCGGAGCTGCCGGACGAGCGCACCCCCAACCGCGACGACTGGGCCCGGCTGTCCCAGGTCTGGCGCTCCGAACTGGACGAGCGGATCAGCCAACTCGTCGAACTGCGCGACCGGTTGACCGACTGCATCGGCTGCGGCTGCCTCTCGCTGGAGAGGTGCGCCCTGTCCAACCCGTACGACAACCTCGGCGAGCAGGGCCCCGGCGCCCGGCGGCTGCGGGTCGACCGGGGCGCCAAGGACCCGGAGTGCACGGGGGAGTGAGCGCCGCGGCCCGGCGGTGAGCGCGGCGCCCCGGCAGTCGGTGGGCGTGGCGCCCCGGCAGCCGGTGGGCGTGGCGCGCCCGCCCCGGTGCGGGACGGGCGCGCGCCCTACGGTCCGCTCACCACACCGCCGGCTTGCGGGCCAGCCACGGGCGGGCCTGCTCCAGCTGCGCGGACAGCGCGATCAGGGTGGCCTCGTCGCCGTACCGCGCGGCCAGCATCACCCCGATCGGCAGGCCCTCGGCGTTCCACTGCAGCGGGACGTTCACCGCAGGCTGTCCGGTGGCGTTGTAGAGCGCGGTGAACGGGGTGAAGGCCCCCATGGCGGCGAACTCGGCCTGAAGGTCGGTGTCGTTGCGCAGCCCGCCGACCGCCGGCGGGGGCGCGGCCAGGGTCGGCGAGAGGATCACGTCGTAGCCGGTGCCCGCCGGCATCAGACGGTCGGCGATCGACTGGGCGAGCGCACGGAAGGTGTACACCGAGCGGGCGAAGTCGGTGCCCGGCACCTCGGCGCCCCGGCGGCGCAGATACCGGGTGAGCGGCATCAGCAGCTCCTCGCCCTCCGCCGGCACCGGGCGGATCGCGGCCAGGACGGACCAGACGCGGGTGAAGGCGTGCAGGACCGCGCCGTCGGGCGGCAGCGTCAGCTCCTCGACGTCATGGCCGAGTCCGGTCAGCAGCGCCGCGGTGTCGGCGGCCGCCGTACGGCAGTCGGGGTGCACCGCTACGTCGGGGTCGGGGGCCTGGGCCAGCCAGGCGATCCGCAGCCGGCCGGGGTCGCGCAGCGCGTACGAGGCGAAGGTCTCGCCCGGCGGCAGCGAGGGCGCCGTGTACGGGTCGCCGGGCATGGTGCCGGCCATGACGTCCAGCAGGGCGGCCGCATCGGCGACCGTACGGGCCAGCGGGCCGGAGGTGGTCAGGCCGGTGACGTCGTGCAGCAGCGGGCCGCCGCTGATCCGGCCGCGGCTGGGCTTGATGCCGTACAGCCCGCACACCGACGCCGGGATCCGGATCGAGCCGCCGCCGTCGCTGGCGTGCGCGAGGGGCGCCAGCCCGCCGGCCACCGCCGCGGCCGCCCCGCCACTGGAGCCGCCCGCCGAGCGGGAGAGGTCCCAGGGGGTGCGGGCGGGGGGTGCGACGCCGTTCTCGGTGTAGCAGGGCAGCCCGAATTCAGGGGTGTTGGTCTTGCCGAGCAGGATCGTGCCGCCCGCGCGCAGCTTGGTCACCACATGGTCGTCGACGGCCGGCACCTGCCCTTCCAGCGCCCGTGAGCCCATCGTGCAGCGCACCCCGGCGACCTGGTTGAGGTCCTTCACCGGCACCGGAACGCCGTGCAGCGGCGGGAGTTCGCGGCCCTCGCGACGGGCCGCGCCGGCCTCGCTCTCGGCCTCCGCAGCCTGCTTGCGGGCGATCTCCGGGGTGCGGGTGAGGAAGGCGCCCAGGGTGTCGTCGAGCCGGTCGATCCGCGCCAGGTAGTGCTCGGTGAGCTCGACGGGGGAGAGCTCACCGGACCGGATCCCCTCGGCCTGTTCGAGCGCGGTCAGATCGTGCAGTTCGGCCATGGACGTCCACCCTCTCCTACGGGCGCCCGCGCGGCCCTGCTGCCGCACGGGCTGAAGGGCCGACGTCCGCCCGGTGCGAGGCGGGTGGGTGGCGGCCCTGAACCGTTGTTTCAGTTTCCGGGCGCGTTCGTAAAGGCCGTACCGAGGCGGGAGGGTGACGCACAGCCATACGAGGACGAGGGGGCAGCGCGCCGGGTGGTGCGGTGCCCCCTCGGACGGTGGGAAGGAGGGCCCGGGGCCGTACCGGGCGGGGGTCGCCGGGACGGCGAGGATGGCCGGAATCCGTCCGGGGCCTGGTGCGCCGTCCGCGGTGGGCCTCAGGAGGTGCGGCGCGCGTCGTCGCTGTTCCGGCGGAGCTGAGCGGTGTGGCGGGTGATGGCGTCGATGCGGGTGGCGAGGTCGGGGTGGTGCTTGTGCAGATGCGGCCGGGCCTCGGCCAGCGGGCCGACCAGGTTGGCGGCGTCGTTGTCGGCGAGTGCCCGGCCGAGGTGGTCGAGGGGACCGCGGGCGGTGGCGGGCAGGTCGGTCAGGGCGGTGATCTGGCCGGCGAGCCGGCGCAGTTCGGCGGCGTTGTGGCGGGCCCAGGCGGTGACGCTGCGGTCCGCGGCGCGCCGGTCCCGGGTGGCCTTGACGCGCTGTTCGCCGGTGGTGTCGGCGGCCCCCGGGCGCAGGCGCAGATAGCGGCGTTCGGCGGCCTGGCGGCTGGCGACGCCGAGCGGATGCGCCAGGTCTGCCCAGCTGGCGCCCGCCTGGCGGGCCGCCTCGATCAGGCCCGTCTCCCAGCCCGCCAGCTTCTCGCGCACCTCGCGCAGCAGCAGCAGGGAGGCCAGCGCCTGCTCGGGTCCGTCGCCGGCCGGCGGATCGGTGGCCGCTTCCGTGGCGTGCGCGGCGCGTACGGCCCGGTCGATCGCCTCCAGTGCCGCGGCGGCGGCGAGGAAGGAGGCCGGGGTGGGCTGCGGGTCCTGGGGCGGGGCGGACTGGTGGGGCGCGGTCACCGTGGTCTCCTCCGATCTTGTCACCCTTTGGATGACTTCTTCGTTTGTCATCGAATGGATGACATGATACAACGGTGTCAGGTGAAGCGCATTGGCAGTAGTGCCCGACTCACTGGAGGTGTTTTGCGATGTTGATGCGCACCGACCCGTTCCGCGAGCTCGACCGGCTCACCCAGCAGCTCCTGGGTACGTCCGGCACCTGGTCCCGGCCCTCCCCGATGCCGATGGACGCCTATCGCGACGGTGACGAGTATGTGATGGCCCTCGACCTGCCCGGTGTCTCGCCGGACGCGATCGACATCGATGTCGAGCGGAACATGCTGACCGTCAAGGCCGAGCGCAGGCCGGTCGCCAAGGGCGACGATGTGCAGGTGGAGCTGTCCGAGCGCCCGCTGGGCGTCTTCTCCCGCCAGGTCGTGCTGGCCGACACGCTCGACACGGAGCACATCAAGGCCGACTACGAGGCAGGTGTGCTGACCCTGCGCATCCCGATCGCCGAGCGTGCCAAGCCCCGCAAGATCGCCATCGGCGGGGACGCGAAGCACAAGCAGATCAGCGGCTGACCGAGCCGCGCCCGCAACGGCGGAGGACGGGGAAGTGACCTCCCCTCCCCTTCGGCCCCGTCCTCCGCGCTCCGGAGAAGAAGGGGGAACGAGCGGTGTCCATGCGATGGGAGGTGTTCCTGGACCGGGTCCAGGAACGTGGCGAATACGGCACACAGCAGGAGGCGGAGCGGGCGGCCCGGGTCGTCCTGGCGCTGCTGGGTGCCCATCTGGTCGGCGAAGAGCGGGCCGAGCTGGCCGCCCGGCTGCCCGAGGAGTGCGCCCTGATCCTGCTCAACCCGCTACAGGCCGCCGAGCCGTTGTCCCCCGAACGGTTTGTGCGCGCCACCGCGGCCTGGATCGAGGGAGCCACCGAGGAGACCGCCAAGTGGGATACCGGCGCCGTGCTCAGTGTGGTCGCGGACGCCGCGGGCGAGGAGCTGATGCGCCGCCTGCTGCTCCAGCTCCCACCGGGCTACGACCTGCTCTTCGGCGCCCCCGTCCGGCTTGACGCGCAGAGTGCACCGGGCGCGGGGCATGGGTGAACCAGAGCCTTGCGTCCGGCCGCATCACCGAACCGTGTTACCGAGAACCACCACCCTTCAGGGCCCGTCAACCGGGCCCTTCACAAAGCCCTCCTGAAGCACCTTGAGAAATCCGTCAAGAGGCCCTTCAGGAGGGCCCGTTGAGGAGAAAGGCGACCACTCCACCGATGTTCACCCCGTCCGAACCGGTACGGCCCGCACCGGGCATGACATTCCCTCAGATGCTGGAACGCGTACGGTACGAAGGGGCGTACCCCACCCGCGAGCGGGCCGAGGAAGTCGTCCGCGGGGTACTGGCGGCACTCGGCCGGCAGATCACCGGCGACGAACGCGTCGATCTCGCGGCCCGCCTGCCCGTCGAGGCGGCCCGGGTCTTCACCGCCCAGATCCCCGACACCGAACAGCTCACCGGCTGGGGCTTCGTGAAGGACCTCGCCGAGCGCACCGGCGGCACACCGGCCACCGCGCGCTGGGACACCGGGGCGGTCCTGACGACCGTGGCCCAGCTCGCCGGTCCCGAACTCCTCACCCGTATCCTCGCCTCTCTCCCCTCCGGGTACGCCCTGCTGTTCGGCCGCGCCGAACTCACCCGGGCAGCCTGAGCGCCACCGCCGCCCGCACCAGCTGGGCGTTGCCGGCGGCCGGGCGCCCGTCGGGGAGCAGCAGGGTGTCCTCAAGGCCTATCCGGGTGTCCAGGGCCAGTTCCCGGGCCAGTTGCAGCACCGGCCAGGCGCTGCGGTCCGTGCCGTGCAGCAGCACCGGGCGGCCGTGCCCGGCCGCGGCCAGTGTGGCCAGCAGCTCCCGGGCCGTGCTGCGGGCGGACGCGGCGTCGGCGTCGCGGTCGGTCACTTCGGCCAGGACCCGCAGCACCCGGTGCGCCAGCGGTGAGCGGAGGAACAGCTCCGGGGCGTCCGTGCCCGACCAGAGGCCGGCCTCGATGCCGACACCGCGCTTCAGGAGGGTGGCGGCGACCTCCTCGGCGCCCGGCTCATGCCAGTTCACCGAGGCGTAGTCGGGCAGCACCGTCCAGGACCCGATCTGTTCGGCCCTGCGGAGGGGATCCGGCTCGACCCAGGCACCGGTCGTCACGCCTATCGGGACGTCCACCGCCGCCCGGACGGCTTCGACGGTGGGGCCGACCACGTGCGGCGAGAGCGACTCACTGCCGCACGGGGCCTTCGGGTGGACATGGACCTCCTCGGCGCCGGCCGCCACCGCCTGCCGCGCCGCCTCGGCGAGCGCGGCAGGCGACATCGGCACGGCAGCCGAATCGGCCGCGGTACGGGGGCCGTTGAGACATACCTGAATCATGCACCCAGCATCGCATCAGGGTCTGACAACGGACCGTGCTGCGGTGTTCCCGCCCGCGGCCGGGCCGCTCAGGCGGCCGCGAACCGGGCGTGGGCCGCGGCCGTCAGCGCCTCGGGTGCCAGCACCGCGACCGGGGGCAGCACTCCGCACTGCCGGCAGGCGGGCCCGGACGCCGCGACGTCCGTGGTCTCGGGAAGCCAGGCGAAGCGGGTGCAGCCGCACACCGGGCAGTCCCGGCGCGGCCGCCCCGACTCCATCGCCGTGATCATGCTGTGCAGCACCACCGCGAGGCGTGCCGCCGGGTGCCGTTGCGGAGATTCGCACGGCACGATGTCACAGCCGCCCCAGGTCCGGCGGTGCCAGTCGTCGAGCGCGCTGGGCTGCCGGATGCCGTCGTGCTTCTCCTTGCGGCGCCGGGCGGCGAACTCCTCCTCGTACGCGAGCCAGAGGCTACGGGCCTCCTCGAGCTCGGTGAGCGCGGCGATCAGCCGCTCCGGGTCAGGGTTGCGGTCCTGGGGTGCCATACCGGCCCGGGTGCACAGGTGGTGCCAGGTCGCCCGGTGCCCGTAAGGGGCGAAGCGTTCCAGGCATTTGCGCAGGGCGGTGCGCCGCTGAGCTGCGACGAGTCGTGGATTGCGGACCTGTTCTGCGAGGGCTCTGAAACCGGCCATTTCATCCCACCTCCGTGGGGAGGACCCGACGTGGACGGGGGTGGGACGTAACCGATCACCAGCTGGATCCACCGAACTTATGTGCGGTTCGGCTGACGGTCCCTCCGGAGGGTGCTCCGCGGTGCCGGGCGGACGTCTGTGGGGAATTGGCAAACATGACTGTTGTTCATCTTCCGGTGAGGGATAACCGCCGGTAACGTCCCGCCCGCCCTCCCCCGAGCTCTTGAACGAGCAGGGGGACCCCCATCGAGGAGCAGGAATGCGACGACGTACCGGACGGCTCAGGACTGCCGCGGCGGCAGCCCTGTTCGCGTTGGGGGCCACGGTGGTGGCCCCGCCCCCCACCGTGGCCGCCGCGCCGAACGAGGCCCATGACTACTGCCAGGGCCAGTGCGGCGACATCCTGCCGCCCGGCGCCACCGGCAACGCCACCCTGGTGGAGATCCTCGGCCACAAGCTGTTCGGCACCCACCCCGAGCACTCCACCGACCAACTCGCCCCGTACGCCGCCCTGGCGAACGGCTATCAGTCGCTCACCGACGAGACGCTGACGAACTTCTTCAACGATGCCTCCTTCGGTGTCCCCCAGGATCAGGTGGGCAAGGTCACCGCGCCCCGTGACGACGTCACCATCACGCGCGACAAGAAGACCGGCGTCCCGCACATCAAGGGCACCACCCGCTACGGCACCGAATTCGGCGCCGGGTACGCCGCGGGCCAGGACCGGCTCTGGCTGATGGACCTCTTCCGGCACATCGGCCGCGGCCAGCTGACCTCGTTCGCCGGCGGCGCGCTCGCCAACCAGGGCCTGGAGCAGCAGTTCTGGCCGCAGGCGCCGTACACCGAGAAGGACCTCCAGGAGCAGGTCGACTACATCAAGGACCACAACGGCGCACGCGGAAAGCAGGCCATGGCGGACGCCCAGGCCTATGTCGACGGGATCAACGCCTACCGCGAACAGTCCAAGAACGGCCGCTACTTCCCCGGCGAGTACGTGCTCACCGGCCATGTCGACGCGATCACCAACGCCGGTGAGATCGAGCCCTTCAAGATGACCGACCTGATCGCGCTGGCCTCCGTCGTCGGCGGGCTCTTCGGCAACGGCGGGGGAGGGGAGGTCACCAACGCGCTGTCGCTGCTCGCCGCCCAGCAGAAGTACGGCGTCCAGAAGGGCACCGAGGTCTGGGAGTCCTTCCGGGAGCGCAACGACCCCGAGGCCGCCAAGACCCTGCACGACGGCCAGAGTTTCCCGTACGCCGTCAAGCCGGCCAAGGCCAAGGGCACCGCGCTGCCCGACCGCGGTTCGGTCACCCCCGAGCCGCTGGTCTTCGACCGCACCGGCGCGGCCACGTCCAAGGACCGGACACCGCCCCAGGACCCGGTCAGGGCCCCGAAGAAGTACAAGAAGCTGGAGGGGCTCTTCA
This sequence comes from Streptomyces sp. NPDC034111, assembly GCF_055575375.1. Classification (NCBI taxonomy): domain Bacteria; kingdom Bacillati; phylum Actinomycetota; class Actinomycetes; order Kitasatosporales; family Streptomycetaceae; genus Streptomyces; species Streptomyces sp. NPDC034111. The sequence continues at coordinate 126,540 of NZ_JBVIST010000012.1, forward strand.
AGGACGGCGTGCTGCCCGAGGGGAGCCTCAACCCCACCCAGCGCCGCGGGATGTCCAACGCCCTGCTGGTCTCCGGCAAACACACCGCCAGCGGCCACCCGGTCGCCGTCTTCGGCCCGCAGACCGGCTACTTCGCGCCCCAGCTGCTGATGCTCCAGGAGATCCAGGGACCCGGCATCAGCGCCCGCGGCGCCTCCTTCGCGGGCGTCGGCATGTACGTCCAGCTCGGCCGCGGCCAGGACTACGCCTGGAGCGCCACCTCCGCCGGCCAGGACATCACCGACACCTACGCGGTCGAACTGTGCAACGCCGACGGCTCGAAGCCCACCCAGGACTCCACCTCCTACCGCTACCGCGGCGCCTGCCTGCCCATGGAGAAGCTGGAGCGCACCAATTCCTGGAAGCCCACCATCGCCGACCCGACGGCGGCCGGCTCGTACCGGATGCAGGTCTTCCGCACCAAATACGGAACCGTCACCCATCGCGCGGCCATCGGCGGCAAACCCGTCGCCTACACCGCGCAGCGCTCCACCTACCGCCACGAGGCCGACTCGATCATCGGCTTCCAGATGTTCAACGACCCCTCCGCCGTCCATGACGCGAAGTCCTTCCAGAAGGCCGCCCAGCACATCGGCTACGCCTTCAACTGGTTCTACGCCGACTCCCGCGACATCGCGTACTACAACAGCGGCCTCAACCCGGTCCGCAACCCCGCCGTCGACCCGTCGCTGCCCGTCAAGGCCGACACCGCCTACGAGTGGCAGGGCTACGACCCCGCCACCAACACCACCGACTACACCCCGCCCGCCCAGCACCCGCAGTCCATCGGCCAGGACTACTACATCTCCTGGAACAACAAGCAGGCCAAGGACTACGACTCGGCCGGCTTCGGCAACGGCCCGGTGCACCGCGGCAATCTGCTCGACGACCGGGTGCGCGCCCTGACCGAGGAGGGCGGGGTGACCCGGGCGTCGCTGACCCGGGCCATGTCCGAGGCCGCGGTCACCGACCTGCGCGGCGAGGACGTACTGCCCGAACTCCTGCGGGTGCTGGGCAGCAAGCCGGTCACCGACCCCGGCCTGAAGACCGCGGTCCAGCAACTGGCGGCCTGGCGCAAGGACGGCGCACAGCGAAGGGAGACCGCCGCGGGCTCGCACACCTACACCCACCCCGATGCGGTGCGCCTGATGGACGCCTGGTGGCCGCTGCTGACCGAGGCCGTCTTCAAGCCGGGCCTCGGCGACGACCTCTACACCGCGCTCACGGCCGGCCTGGCCATCGACGAGTCACCGTCGGCCGGCCACGGCCCCACCGGCGGGCACGCCGGATCGGCCTTCCAGTACGGCTGGTGGAGCTACGCCGACAAGGACCTGCGCGCGGTCCTCGGCGAGAAGGTCAACGGCCCGCTGGCGCAGCCCTACTGCGGCGGCGGCGACCTCTCCACATGCCGTGACACCCTGCTCAGCACGCTCCGGCAGGCCGCCGCAAAGACGGCCGAGCAGGTCTACCCGGGCGGCGCCGGCTGCAAGGCGGGCGACCAGTGGTGCGCGGACGCGATCATCCACCGCGCGGTGGGCGGGCTGACCCACGACACCATCAGCTGGCAGAACCGGCCGACCTATCAGCAGGTCGTGGAGTTCCCGGCACACCGTTAGCCGGCCGGCAGCACCCCCCACTGAGGGCCCCGGGCGCGCACCCGGGGCCCTCGTGCCTGCGCGGCCGGGACGGGCCCGCCCCCTCGGGCTATGCTGCACAGTCCTGAATTCCAGGGGACGGGACGCGAGTAGGGGTGCATGGCCTTGTCAGGTCCGCAGCAATACCCGACGGAGCTGCTTGATACCACCATGGACCAGCTGCGTACGCTGATCGTCGTCCACGAGGCGGGTACCGCGCTCGGTGCCGCCCGCCGGCTGGGACGCGAACAGTCCAGTGTGCAAAAGCAGTTGGACACGCTGAACCGCACCTTCGCCGCGCTGTGCGGTGAGGAACTGGTCCTCAAGCAGGGGCGGGGGCGCAACGCCCTGTTCACCGCGACCGGGGAGGCGATGGTCGGTCTGGCGCGGCGCACGCTCGGCGAGTGGTCGGACGCGGTGCACGACGCCCGCCGCCGGCTCGGCCGGACGCTGTCGGTCGGCACCACCCGCTACACGCTCGGCTTCCTGCTGGACGCGGTGGAACGCGTCAGCGAGGACTACGAACGCGATGAGGTCGACCTCAAGGTCACCCACGTCCGCACCGGCGACCTCTTCACCAAACTGCGCTCCAAGGAGCTCGATCTGGTCTGCGGCAGCGTCGTCGTCACGGAGGGCGACGAAGCGGAACTGCTGGCTCCGTACGAGGTCATGGAGTGGCGGCGCAGCGGTCTGTCGCTGCTGACGAATCTGCCGCCGGACCAGCTCCCCGGCACCTCCTTCGGCGCCCACGAACTGTCCGGGCTGCCGCTGGTGATCTCCACCCGCGGTCTCATCGGCCGCTTCCTGACCTCGTGGTACGGCCCCGACTTCCGCCAGAGGCTGTCCGTCGCGGCCGAGATAGAAGCCGCGCACTACGGCTTCGAGCTGCTGCGTTCCGGGGTGGTGAGCGGGGCGATGCTGGTCACCCGTGGCATCGGGGAGGCGGCCGCGGACGGCCGGCTCCCGGAGGCCGGCGGGCTGCGCACCCTGGAGATCGTCGGGGAGGTCGGGCCCCGGACCGAGGTGCTGGTCGGGGTCTTCATCCGGCGCGGTGAGCGGGCCTCGAGTCCGCCCGGCCACCCCCTCAACCTGCTGTGGGACGCGCTGTCGCGGGAGAGCGAACGGTGGTGGCTCAAGCCGTGACGGCCGGGCCCGGGGCGCTCAACGGCCGCGCCGCTCCGGCACCTGTTCCAGAGCGCGTTCCCCGTAAGGGCGTTGCATGATTACTGCTCTGCTGGTGGTTGATTCCTGTTCTCGCACTCGGGATTCAGGCAGAACGCGGTGAGAACGACCATCGGAGGTGTCTGCCCGTTCACCGGCCGCTCACGGCCGACGATCTGAAGCGGGCCGGAACACCGGTCGCAGCACACGGCCTTGCCGTCTCGCCCCCGCTGGGCTGCCTTGAGGATGCGGTTCACGTGATCGCCATCGTGACTGGTCATGTACTCACCGTAGCCATCTTCGGGGGTGGGACGGGGGCCTTCTTGCCACCCGCCCCGACCGACGACCGGGGCCGGGTGACCGCGTCGCGCTCCCCTCTTCGTCTCCGCGTACATCTCGCGCGCCCAGTGGGGCGCTCAGCGGCCGCGCCGCTCCGGCCCGTCTTCCAGATCGCGTCCCCGGGTCTCCGGCAGCGCCAGCACGCACCCCAGCGAGACCACCGCCATGGCGCTCACGTACCAGCCCACGGAGGCGGAGCCGAACGCCGACTGGAGCCGGGTGGCGACCAGCGGAGCCACCGCACCGCCCAGCACCCCGCCCAGGTTGTAGGCCAGCGAGGCGCCCGAGTACCGCACCGTCGTGCCGAACAGCTCCGGCAGATACGCGCCCATCGGGCCGTACACCACGCCCATGCAGAACAGCGCGCCACCGAGGCCCAGCGCGATCAGCACCGGCGCTCCGGTGTCCAGCAGCGGGAAGAGGGCCGGCCCCCAGACCACCGCGAGCCCGCTGCCGGCGAGGATCAGCCTGCGGCGGCCGGCCCGGTCGGAGCGGGTGGCGGCGAGCCAGGTACCGGCGGCGAGGAAGAGGCAGGCGACCAGGGAGAGCCCCAGCATCGTGTTACGGGAGATGCCCAGGGTGGCGGTGGCATAGGCGAGACAGTAGGTCGTCGCGGTGTAGAAGAGGCCGTAAGCGACGATCATGCCGCCCGCGCCCAGCAGCAGTTCGCGCGGATGCCGGCGCAGCACCTCCACGGCCGGGACCCGCCCGGCCTCCTGGGCGTCCCGCACCTTCGCGAACACCGGTGTCTCGCTGATCCTCAGCCGTACGAACAGCCCCACCCCGACCAGCAGGAACGACAGCAGAAACGGCACCCGCCAGCCCCACGCCCGGAACGCCGCGTCATCGAGCACCGACGACAGCAGCCAGAACACCCCGGTCGCCGCGGAGAACCCCACACAGGGCCCGAGTTGCGGGAAGGCCGCATACAGCCCCCGCCGCCCGCGCGGCGCATGCTCCACCGCGAGCAGCGCGGCCCCGCCCCACTCGCCGCCCAGCCCGATGCCCTGGAGGAAGCGCAGCGCGGTCAGCAGCAGCGGCGCCCAGACACCTAACGTGCCGTACCCCGGCAGCAGCCCGACGCACGCCGTCGACAGCCCCATCAGCAGCAGCGACACCACCAGCACGGACTTACGGCCCACCCGGTCCCCGAAGTGCCCGAACACCAGCGACCCCAGAGGCCGCGCGGCGAAGGCCACCGCATACGTGGAGAACGAGGCGAGCGTGGCGTTGACCGGCGCGAGCGTCGGGAAGAACGCCTGGTTGAGGACGAGCGCGGCGGCTGTCCCGTAGATATAGAAGTCGTAGAACTCGACAGCCGTCCCGACGAACGAGGCAACAGCCACCCGCCGCAGGCTCTCGGAGCCGTCCGCCCCGTCGGTCCGGGCCCGGTCGTCGGCCGCTGCCGGTGCTGATGTCGCATCACTGTTCTTCACGAGCGCACTTTCCCGGTGGGCGCGGGAGCCGGTCAAGAGGGGCCAAGGCTAGACATCCCGGTCCCCCTTACGGCCCACGGGGTCCGTCAGGTGTTCCACCGCCGTGACGACATGGCCGGCGCCGTCCTCGGCGTTGATCAAGGTGGCGAGCCGGCGGGCGCGTTGGGCGTAGCGAGGGTCGTGCACGGCCTTGCGGAGGGCGGAGGCCAGGCAGCGGGCGGTCAAGTTGGGGAAGGGCACGCGGGCCGGGCTGACGCCCCGGGCGGTGAGACGCGAGGCCCAGAAGTACTGGTCCAGCATCACCGGCACCGGCACCGCCGGGACCCCCGCGCGCAGGCCGGCGGCCGTGGTGCCGGCGCCCGCATGGTGCACCACGGCCGCCATCCGCGGGAACAGCTGGTCGTGCGGGACCTCTCCCACGGTCAGGACATCGTCCCCCGTCACGTCCAGACCGGCCGATCCGGTCTGGACGACACCGCGTACCCCGGCGAGCTCGAACGCGCGCTTGAGGAGATCGCCGAGTTGCTCCGGGTCGCCGGGCGCCATGCTGCCGAAGCCGACGAACACCGGTGGCGGGCCGGAGCTGAGGAAATCGGCCAGCCGGGGTTCCGGTGTCCAGTCGGGGCTCTCCGACGGCCACCAGTAGCCCGCCACCTCCAGCGCCGGCCGCCAGTCCGCGGGCCGGGGCACCACCGTCGGGCTGAAACCGTGGTGGACGGGCCATGTTGTGCTCCGCCGCGCGAGGGCGGCCCGGGTCACGCCCAGTTGCCGCCGGAGATGGCGTACCCCCGGAGCGAAGGCGAGCTCCAGCACGGACCGGGCGCACCGCCACGCGGCCCGGTTTCCCAGCGGCCCCCATGACGGCATGTCGAAGAGGACCGGCGGGAACTCCCGGGTGGGGGCGAGCGGTTGCAGAAAGACGCCGGCGCTGGGCAGCCGCAGGCCCTCGGCCGCCACCAGCCCCAGGGGGGCCAGACTGCCGGACACCAGCAGCGCCTCCGTACCCGACAGGCATGCCTCGGCCAGCGCATCCGCCATTGTGGGCGCCCACTCCCGCGCCAGCCGCATCTGGTCGGCGAGGGAAAGGCGGGACCCCCGGTCGCCCTCGGCGGCGTAACGGTCGAGCGGCAGGGCGTGGAAGGCCAGGCCGCTGCGGCGGACCAGTTCGGCCGAGCGGGAGTCCGCGGCGAGGGTCACCGTGTGACCGGCCTCCTGAAGACGGGTCCCCAGGCCCGTGTAGGGAGCCACGTCCCCGCGTGAACCTGCGGTGGCGATCAGAATCTGCATGGTGGGTACCCCGCTTCCCGGGAGTCTGTGTGGTGGTGGTGGCGGTGCGGCCGGCCGTGGTGGGTCAGGCCCTGCGGGCGATCACCCGGTAGGCGTTGGACAGCCGGGTGCGCCGGGCGAGGGGCGCCAGCAGGAGGTCGAGGGCGAAGAGGGTGAGGACGGCGGGTACGGCGGCGAGCAGCGAGACGGCGCGGACACACCGGCTGAACGGGCCAGGACTCCGCGGCAGCCAGGGCAGGTCCTCGCCCGGCAGTACGGCCTTGAGCACGTTCAGCGCCGCGGACGTCAGGTCGGTGGGGACATGGGGCTGCTGCCGGTCGGTGGCCACGACGGTGAAGCCCTGCTCGGCCAGTGCGCCGCGCAGGTTGTCCAGCGGGACCAGATGCAGATGCTGCGGCTGGAGCCAGGGGCCCCACCACCGTCCGAGCAGCCGGGCCGCCGCGGACTGCGGGTCGGGCACTTCGATCAGGAGGTGCCCGCCGGGGCGCAACACCCGGTGCGCGGCGGCCAGTTCGCGCCGCGGGTCCAGTGTGTGCTCCAGGTAGTGATGCATGCTCACCACGTCGTACCGGCCGGCCAGTCGGCCGGCGAGGTCGGGGAAGGAGCCCCGGTGGGCCCGGGTGATACGGCCGTTGCGCTCGGCGAGTTCGACGCCTTCGCCCAGGTCGAGCCCGTGGAACTCGGAACCCGGGTGGATCTTCCCGGCCTCCGCGCAGAAGTGGCCGTGGCCGGTGCCCACGTCCAGCCAGCGCGCCGCGGGGCCGAACGGCAGCAGCGCCCGGGCGCGGGACCGGTAGAGCCTGACGGCGAGCGGCGAACCGGCCGTCCGCGCCATCGTCGCCTCGCCCAGGCCGTCGTAGCAGTCGCGGTAGTAGAAATCGAGCCCGGCCGCGCTCAGCCGCGGGTTCTGGAACACATGCCCACAGCCGAGGCATTGATCGAGCACAAAGGTTCCCGGTTTGCCCTGGGGGTCGGCGGTGGTGCGCAGGCGCCGGCCCAGCCGGGCGGAGCCGCACCAGGGACAGGTGGTGCGCCGGGCTTCGAAGAACCGCTCCAGCCCGTGCTTCAACTCGTCCTGGTAGGGGGCGCGGCGGGCGGCGATCTGCTCACTCCGGGCCGTCCGGGCCCTGGGAGCCCGCCGTGTCCCGCGCGTCCTCTTCACAGCGACCCCCGTCCGGCCGCCCGTCCGGGCGAGCGGTGCCGCCCCCGGAGAGCGGCACGCGGCGCGGAGAAGCGGCGCGTGCACGGCCGCTCCACCCGGGCGTACAGCAGCCATGAGGCCAGGACCACGACCGGGAGGGCGGCCGCCACCGCCGCCACGGCGCTCCAGCCCTGGTGGGTCAGACCCAGATACGCCGGTCCCAGCACCAGGAGGTGCACGAGGTACATGGCGTAGGAGATCTCACCGAGGAAGACCAGCGGCCGGGTGCGCAGCAGCGACGGTTTGCCGCGCAGGTCGAGATCCGCGACGGCCAGGACCAGCACCACGAGCGGGGCCACGGTCGAGGCCGCGTACATATAGGTGTGCGGCAGGAACGAACTGTTCACCACGATCGTGCTGATGACGCCCAGCCCGGCGGCGAGCGCGCCCATCCGCGGCAGCCGGACGCCCGTCGCATGGATACGGGCCGCCAGCATGCCGAGGACGAACTCGGGCAGCCGGGACAGCGGCAGCATGTGCACGAACCAATACCCGGGAAAGGACGATCCGCCGGGGTCGCTGAGCGAAGTGCACAGCAGCGGAAGGGCCCAGACGAGGGCGACGGCAATCCCCATGCCGATCAGCAGTCCACGACGCGTCAGCCGCTCGACCCGTGGCCGGAGGAGCGGGAAGAGCGCATAGAAGAACATCTCGGCGGCCAGCGACCAGGAAACGGGATTTCCCGCGGAGAGGAAACGCTGACTGGGCACCCAGGTGTTCACCAGAAAAAGGCTGGAAAGGTTGGCCACCGTACCGGAATTGTGCGCGGCCGTACCGACGCAGGCGAGTGCCACCATCACCACACACCAGGTAAGGACATGACCGGGCAGAATTTTGGCGGCCCGCCGCCGCCAGAAGGTGCGTGCGGTGTCGCCCGGCCGGGCGGAGTGGGTAAGGACATAGCCGCTCAGGATGAAGAAGAGCGATACCGCACTCGCCCCCACCCATACCTCGGGGCCGGGTGACGCGGCGAGGTGCGGGTCGATCAGCAGCATGCTGTGTGTGAAGACGACTCCGCCGGCCGCGGTGAAACGCAGCCCGGTCAGCGAAGGCAACCGGCGGGGGCCGTTGCCGGAGCCGGCGGGGGAGGGGGAACCGGAACCGGTACCGGAGGGGGAGCCCGAGCGGGACGACGACCGGGAGAGATGACGCATACAGGCCTCCTGCGCGGAAACGCCCAGGCCGATGACCGTCACCCACCTGCGGAGGGTTGCGTGAGAGGGCCGCCCGGGGATCGGTGTGCACGACTGATCCGGTGTCCGTGCAGCGGAATGGGCGGCCCATAGCGCGAACGGGTCGATTCACCCATCGCGACGCACCCCCGGCATAGGGTGGTGACCCGATTTCACCCTTACGGCCTAGAGACCTTCCGGCGGGCCCCGCGCCCGCCCCGGCGCGACGGTGCAGGCCGTGGCGCGGCCGGTGCGGATCCGGGTGCGGCGGGCGGCGCGGAGTGCCTCCCGGTTAAAGCGATTATCCGAGTATCGGAGTTTTTGAACGGCCTTTAAAGGGTTTCCCGGGGGCGGTACTCTCAATTTGCTGAGTGCATTTAGCCGGTGCGGTTCATGGCCGGTCATCTGCTCGCTGTCAGCCCATACGGCGAAGCAGGCATTTCCATTGTCGGGATGCGAAGTCCCGTCTGTTCAAGGGAGTGTCATGTTCGCCTTTACTTCGCGGTCGCCGCTGCATTTCTGGCGCGCGGCCTCGATTCCGGTTCCGCGTTCGTGGCAGGAACCGAAATTCCCTTAGGTGTCCATGCCGGGGAATCGCTCGCACCGGCGGGGCCGGCGTGTATGCGGCCGAACCGGAGCCCGAACGTCTCACCGCTCACGGCAAAAGCCAGTGAACCTCTCCTCTAGTCCCACAGGAGTCCAACTGTGCGTTACTTCAAGCATGTCGGTCTGGGCGCGGCCACCGCTCTGGCGGCCCTCCTCGTCGGCACTCACCCGGCGTCGGCTGCCACCGACCACGGAGGCGGACGCCATCTGCCGGGAGAAGAAGTCTTCCAGCTGGTCGCGGAGACGACCCAGTTCAACTTCATCGATGTGGACGGTTCGTCAGGGTCCAGCCAGGGGGACGAACTCGTCGTCTCCGGGAATCTGCGCCGCGGCAGCGTCACCGTCGGCACCTTCAGCGAGGTCTGCACCATTACCCGGACCGCGCCCGCGGACGAGTTCGACCTCCAGTGCGCGGCCGACTTCGCCCTTCCCCTGGGGCAGCTCACCCTCCAGGGCCGGTTCACCATCACCAACGCCGGCCCCGGCAACATCGACCTCGCGATCACCGGAGGCACCGGGCGCTACCGCACCGCCCACGGCTATGTGCACGCCACCAACGTCAGTGACACCGTGACACAGCTGGACGTCCACCTCATCCGCTGACCGGCCGGACACCATGTCCCAGGGGCAGCCATCGGCGAGGTGGCTGCCCTCCCGGGCCGGGTCACGGCAGTGTGACCCGGCCGGTGCCGTACGGGCCCGTCCGCCGTCCCGTCAGGGTCCCGCCGGGTAGCGCAGATAGCGGGCCCGTACGGCACGGAACGCGGCGAGGCCGGTCTGCCAGGCGGCGACGATCTCGTCCGCCCCCGCGCCCGCGTCGATCATCTTCCGTACCGTCGACGAGCCGGTCAGCCGGTCGATGGCGTTGTCCGGGCGCCAGGCGAAACCGCTCCAGACCCGTTTCGCGGTCACCAGCAGAGCGATGCCGGTGCGTACCGGGTCGTACGACTCCCGGTCGTGCACATGGAGTTGGACGCCGCCGATCGTCCTGCCCTGGAACTTGGAGAAGGTGGGGGTGAAGTAGGCCTCCCTGAAGTGCACTCCGGGCAGGGCGAGTTCGCTTGCGGCCTCGGCCCAGTGGCGGTCGATGCCGTCGGCGCCCAGCAGTTCGAAGGGGCGGGTGGTGCCGCGGCCCTCGGAGAGGTTGGTGCCCTCGAAGAGGCAGGTGCCCGAGTAGACCAGGGCGGTGTCCGGGGTGGGCATGTTGGGGCTCGGGGGCACCCAGGGCAGCCCCGTCGCGTCGTAGAGGTCGCGGCGCCGCCAGCCGGTCATCCGGACGGTCTCCAGCTCGACCGGGCCCCCGGCGGCCTGCGGCACGAACTCGCCGTTGAACAGCAGCGCCAGCTCGGCCACCGTCATGCCGTGCGCCTGTGCGATCGGCTCCCGGCCGATGAAGGAGGCGTACGCCTTGTCCAGCACCGGGCCGGTGGCCGCGCGGCCGGTGACCGGATTGGGCCGGTCGAGGACCACGAAGCGTTTGCCGGCGAGCACGGCCGCCACCATGCAGTCGTAGAGCGTCCAGATGTAGGTGTAGAAGCGCGCGCCGACGTCCTGGATGTCGAAGACGAGGGTGTCGACACCGGAGGCGGTGAAGATGCCGGCGAGTTCCCGGCCGCTCTTGTTGTAGGTGTCGTAGACCGGCAGTCCGGTGGCCGGATCGTCGTAGCGGCCCTCGGAGCCGCCCGCCTGGGCGGTGCCCCGGAAGCCGTGCTCGGGGCCGAACACGGCGGTCAGCCGTACCCGCTCGTCGGCGTGCATCACGTCCACGATGTGCCGCACCTGCCGGGTCACCCCGGTGGGGTTGGTGATGATGCCGACCCGGTGGCCGTCCAGCAGGCGGTAGCCGTCGGCGGCCAGCCGCTCGAAACCGGTGTGCACCCGGCGCCGGCCCCCTCCGGCCACCGGCCCTGCCGCCCGGGCGGGCGCCGCGGCCGTGGTCAGGGCCGCGCCGGCCGCTCCGGTCGCCGCCAGTTGCCCCAGCAGCGCGCGTCTCGACAGAGCCATCCGCCACCTCCGTGATCAGAGAATCACCCGGATATGTGTCGTGTGCACGCTAACGCGCCCGGGGGCGCCGGGGAACAGGCCTCGCCATGGCACGCACCCGCGGCCCTCCCACGGCGCAAACGCACCCTTTCGCTCCGACATACCGACTGGTTAGTCTGCCCTGGGCCGAGCCGATCCGACCGAGGGAGACCCAGCAGTGGAAGCCGTACGGGACAAGGCCGTAGTCGTCACCGGGGCCGGCGGGGGGATCGGTGCCGCCCTGGCGCGCCGGTTCGCGGCCGAGGGCGCCCGCGTCGTGGTCAACGATCTGGACGAGGCGAAGGCCCGGCAGACCGCCGAGGAGATCGGGGCGGTCGCGGTGCCCGGCGATGCCTCCGGCGTCGTCCCCGCCGCCCGCGAGGCACTGGGCGGCGCCATCGACGTCTTCTGCGCCAACGCCGGGGTCGGCACCGGCGGAGGGCCCGACGCGCCCGAGGACGACTGGGCGCTGGCCTGGGACGTCAATGTGATGGCCCATGTCAGGGCGGCCCGCGAGCTGGTGCCGGAGTGGCTGGCGCGCGGCAGTGGGCGTTTTGTCTCCACCGTCTCCGCAGCCGGCCTGCTCACCATGGTCGCCGCGGCCCCGTACAGCGTCACCAAGCACGGCGCCTACGCCTTCGCCGAGTGGCTTTCGCTGACCTACCGGCACCGCGGCATCGACGTCCACGCCATCTGCCCCCAGGGCGTACGCACCGACATGCTGGCCGCCACCGGGGCCGCCGGGGAGCTCGTGCTGACCCCCACGGCCGTCGAACCCGACCACGTCGCCGACGCGCTCTTCGCGGCGATGGCCGACGGCCGCTTCCTGGTACTGCCGCACCCCGAGGTCGCGGAGTACTACACCGCACGGGCCGCCGACCCCGACCGCTGGCTCGGCGGGATGAACCACCTCCAGCGGAAGCTGGAGCAGGCCGAGGGCCGCTCCTAGGACGGTCCGTACGGGGGTGGCGCACGGCCCGGGCCCGGGCGCCACCCCGCTTCTTCGCAGGTGTTCCCCGCAGTGCATGATCTGGCGAGCAGGAAGAAAGGGCCGCACCCGATGACCTCCTACCAGGACAAGCCGTGGCTGGCACAGCTGACCGACGCCCAGCGCGCCCCCGTACAGCCGCCCCCCTCGGCCCTGCACGCCTTCCGGACCGCGGTCCGCGCCGACCCCGGCCGTACGGCGCTGGCGTACTTCGACGGCCGGCTGTCCTACGCCGAGACCGATGCGCTCTCCGACGGCATCGCCGCCCACCTCGCCGCGCAGGGCTTCCACCGCGGCGACCGGGCCGCGGTCATGCTCCAGAACACCCCGCACTTCGTGCTCGCGCTGCTCGGCGTCTGGAAGGCCGGCGGCGTGGTCGTGCCCGTCAACCCCATGTACAAGTCCGCCGAGGTGCGGCACATCCTGGACGACGCCGAGGTCACCGCCGTCCTCTGCGCCGACCGCACCTGGGACGGCTTCCTGCGCACCACCGCCGCCGAGGCGCCGTCCGTCCGGATCGCGCTCACCACCTGCGAGAAGGAGCTCCAGACCCGGGATGACGCGCGGGTGCTGCGCTTCGACACGCCCGGGCCGCAGGAGGGCGCCGAGGACCTGCTGGCCGTCGCCCGCGCCGGCGGCCAAATCCTCCCCCACCGCCTCAAGGGCGTGGGAGGTGCCCCCATGGTCCCCGACGGCCCGGAGCTCACCGCCGACGACATCGCGCTGATCAGCTACACCTCCGGCACCAGCGGCACCCCCAAGGGCGCCACCAACACCCACGGCAACATCTCCTTCAACGCCGAACGCCAGCGCACCGGCCTGGGCCTGCCCGAAGGCGCCACCTACTTCGCGCTCGCCCCGCTCTTCCACATCACCGGCATGGTCTGCGAACTGGCCGCCTGTTTCGCCAACGCCGGCACCCTCGCCCTCGCCTACCGTTTCGAGGCGGGCGTCGTCCTGGACGCCTTCCTGGAGCACCGCCCCGCCTACACGGTCGGCCCGTCCACCGCCTACATGGCGCTGATGGCCCACCCCGGCGTCACCCGCGACCACTTCGCCTCCTTCGTCACCCTCTCCTCCGGCGGCGCGCCGCTGCCGCCCGCCCTCGTCGAGAAGTTCCGGTCCGACTTCGGCCCCTACGTGCACAACGGCTACGGGCTCACCGAGTGCACCGCCCCCTGCGCCAGCGTCCCGCCCGGCAAGCAGGCCCCGGTCGACAAGGTCTCCGGGACGCTCGCCGTCGGGGTGCCCGGGCCCGACACGGTCGTCCGGATCATCGGCGAGGACGGCGCGGACCTGCCGTTCGGCGAACAGGGCGAGATAGCGGTGCGCGGCCCGCAGGTCGTCCCCGGCTACTGGCGCCGCCCGGACGCCACCGCCGAGGCCCTGCCGGACGGTGAACTGCGCACCGGCGACATCGGCTTCATGGACACCGACGGCTGGCTCTACGTCGTCGACCGCAAGAAGGACATGATCAACGCCGCCGGCTTCAAGGTGTGGCCCCGCGAGGTCGAGGACGTGCTCTACAGCCACCCCGCGGTGCGCGAGGCGGCGGTCGTCGGGGTGCCCGACGCCTACCGCGGTGAGACCGTCAAGGCGTACGTCAGCCTGCGGCCCGGCGCCACGCCGCAGCCCGACGAGCTGGCCGCGTACTGCAAGGAACGGCTCGCCGCGTACAAATATCCCCGTGAGGTGGAGATCCTGGCCGAGCTCCCGAAGACCACGAGTGGCAAGATCCTGCGACGGGAGCTGCGCCACCGCGCATGACGTACGACGAAGGACAGGTGAGGGCGATGGCCGGCACGAAGGACGGCAACGGCAACGGCAGCGGCGGCGCGAAGCCGGTGGCCCGGCGGCTGCTGGCCACCGCCACCAAGCTCTTCGCGGAGCAGGGCTATGACCGCACCTCCGTCCAGGAGATCGTCGATGCGGCGGGCGTCACCAAGGGCGCGCTCTACCACTACTTCGGCTCCAAGGAGGACCTGCTCCAGGAGGTGTACGCCCGTGTGCTGCGCCTTCAGCAGGAGCGGCTGGACGCGTTCGCGGACGCCGACGAGCCGGTCGAGAAGCGGGTGCGGGACGCCGCGGCCGATGTCGTGGTGACCACCATCGAGAACCTCGACGACGCGTCGATCTTCTTCCGCTCCATGCACCACCTCAGCCCGGAGAAGAACAAGCAGGTACGCGCCGAACGCCGCCGCTACCACGAGCGGTTCCGGGCGCTGATCGAGGAGGGACAGCGCAGCGGCGTGTTCTCCACGGCCACCCCCGCCGACCTCGTCGTGGACTACCACTTCGGGTCGGTGCACCACCTGTCCACCTGGTACCGCCCCGACGGCCCCCTCAGCCCGCAGCAGGTCGCCGACCACCTGGCCGACCTCCTGCTGCGGGCACTGCGCCCGTAGGACGGATCCGCAGGGAAGCCGCCCTACAGGTACTGCTTCAGCTCACGCCGCGCCAGCGACCGCTGGTGCACCTCGTCCGGGCCGTCCGCCAGCCGCAGCGTGCGCGCCGCCGCCCACAGCTCGGCCAGCGGGAAGTCCTGGCTGACCCCGCCCGCCCCGTGCAGCTGGACCGCCTTGTCGAGGATGTCCACGACCGTGCGCGGGGTGGCGATCTTGATGGCCTGGATCTCGGTGTGCGCGCCCTTGTTGCCGACGGTGTCCATCAGCCAGGCGGTCTTCAGCACCAGCAGCCGCAGCTGCTCCACCGCCACCCGGGCGTCCGCGATCCACTCCTGGACCACGCCCTGCTGGGCCAGCGGCTTGCCGAAGGCCGTACGGGACACCGCGCGGCGGCACATCAGCTCGATGGCGCGCTCGGCCATGCCGATCAGCCGCATGCAGTGGTGGATCCGGCCGGGGCCCAGCCGGGCCTGGGCGATGGCGAAGCCGCTGCCCTCCTCGCCGATCAGGTTGCCCGCCGGCACCCGTACGTCGTGGAAGACCACCTCGGCATGGCCGCCGTGGTAGTGGTCCTCGTAGCCGTAGACCTGCATGGCCCGCTTCACCTCCACACCGGGGGTGTCGCGCGGGACCAGGATCATCGACTGCTGGCGGCGGATGTCGGTGGCGTCAGGGCCCTCGCCGGTCGCCGTCCTGCCCATCACGATGAAGATCCGGCACAGCGGGTTCATCGCCCCGGAGATGTACCACTTACGGCCGTTGATGACGTACCGGTCGCCGTCCCGCACGATCCGCGTCTCGATGTTGGTGGCGTCCGACGAGGCCACCTCCGGCTCCGTCATCGCGAACGCCGACCGGATCTCACCCGCCAGCAGCGGCTCCAGCCACTGCTTGTTCTGCGCCTCGTTGCCGAACTGCGCCAGCACCTCCATGTTGCCGGTGTCCGGCGCCGCACAGTTCAGCGCGGTCGGCGCCAACTGCGGGCTGCGGCCGGTGATTTCGGCCAGCGGCGCGTACTGGAGGTTGGTCAGCCCGGCGCCGTGCTCCTCGTCCGGGAGGAAGAGGTTCCACAGCCCCTGCCGGCGCGCCTCGGCCTTCAGTTCCTCGACGACCGGCGGGGTGTCCCACGGCGAGGCGAGGGCGGCCCGCTGCTCATCCGCGGTCCGCTCGGCCGGGTAGACGTGTTCGTCCATGAACGTCAGGAGCCTTGCGCGCAGCTCCTCGGTACGGGCGTCGAATGCGAAGTCCATGGTGCCTCAGCCTTCCTTGAGGGTGGTGAGTCCGCGGTCGATGAACACGGGGACGAGCTCGCCGATCCGGTCGAACCCGGCGCCGACGGTCTGGCCGAGGGTGAAGCGGTAGTGGATGCCCTCCAGGATCACGGCGAGCTTGAACCAGGCGAAAGCGGTGTACCAGGCGATCGCGGAGGTGTCGCGGCCGGAGCGGCGGGCGTAGCGCGCGATCAGCTCGTCGGGGGAGGGGTGGCCCGGCGCACCGCTGGTGGTGCTGACCGGCGACTCGGGCAGGCCCAGGTCCGAGCTGTACATCACCAGCAGTCCGAGATCGGTCAGCGGATCGCCGAGCGTGGACATCTCCCAGTCGAGTACGGCATTGATGGTGTGGTCGGCGCCGACCAGGACGTTGTCGAGGCGGTAGTCGCCGTGCACGACGGTGGGCGCGGGGGAGGCGGGCAGCGCCCGGCCCAGCGCCTCGTGCAGCTCGTCGATCCCCGGCAGCTCCCGGTTCTTGGAGGCCTGCAACTGCTTTCCCCAGCGCCGCAGTTGGCGCTCCAGGAAGCCCTCAGGGCGCCCGAAGTCGCCCAGCCCGACCGCCTGCGGGTCCACGGCGTGCAGCTCCACCAGGGTGTCGACCAGGGAGAGCACCACGGAGCGGGTGCGCTCGGGGCCGAGCGGGGCGAGCTGCGCCGCCGTACGGTACGGGGTGCCCTCGACCAGCTCCATCACATAGAAGGGCGCCCCGATCACCGAGTCGTCCTCGCACAGCAGCAGCGTCCCGGGCACCGGCACCGGAGTGTCGTGCAGTGCGCTGATCACCCGGTGCTCGCGCCGCATGTCGTGCGCGGTGGCCAGCACATGGCCCAGCGGCGGCCGGCGCACGACCCAGGAGGAGGAGCCGTCGGTGACCCGGTAGGTGAGATTGGAGCGCCCGCCCTCGATCAGCTGCGCCCGCAGCGGCCCGCCGGCCAGCCCCGGCCGTTCCCGGTCCAGATGCGCGCGCAGGCGGGCCAGGTCGAGACCGGGGGGATCCTCCCGGTCCGGTGCCGGCGGGGGAGGGGTGCTCTTGCTCATCGTGCTCCTCCGTACGGAGTGGACGGTCCATCGGTCGGTCGATCGCTGCCCCGATCATGCCGACTAGTCGGTATGGAGTCCAGTGCCGAAGCATGGGGCATCGGTCACGCGAGCGCCGAGGCGAGACTTTTCCGCCACGCCACAGGGCCGGCCTGCGACCCTTTCCGACGGATCAGCACCGCACAGTGCCCCCGGCCCTCACGCGTGACAGGCCACCGGCACCCCGCCGTTCATCGCCGTCATATCGCCGAACCCCGCCATCGGATCGAGCGGCGCGCCCGGCTCCCCGCCCGCCAGCTCCGCATACGCCCGGTGCAGGTTCGCCACCAGCCGCTCGCTCTCGGCCAGCTCCCCGAACGGGCCGAGATCCGCCTCCCGGGCCACCTCCAGCGGCGTACGCCCGGCCGCCCGGCCCTCCTCGGCCAGCCGGCCGACGAACTCCAGGTAGCGCTCGATCCCGTCGTACACCTCGGGGCCGGTCACCGGCCCGTGCCCGGGCACGACGGTGGTCGCGTCCAGCGCACGCAAGCGCTCCAGGGCCCGCAGCGAACCGGTCAGCGACCCCATGAAGATGAACGGGGTCCCGCCGTGGAAGACCAGGTCGCCGGTGAAGACGATGCGCTGCCGCGGCAGCCAGACAAGGGTGTCGCCGGTGGTGTGCGCCACGCCCGGGTGGAGCAGCCGCACCTCGATGTCCCCGACGTGCAGGGTGAGTTCGTCCTGATAGGTGACGGTCGGCGGAGTGAGCCGGATGTCGCCGTACTCCACCTGCGGCCACACCGCATGCAGCTGATGCCCGGCGGCCAGCAGCTCGCGGCGGCAGGCGGAGTGCCCGATGACCGTCGCCTCGGGCGCGAAGACGCCGTTGCCGTAGGTGTGGTCGCCGTGGTGGTGGGTGTTGACCACCACGCGGGGCGCCGGCGCGCCGCTCTCCGCGATCCGCCGCTGGAGCAGCCGCGCCCGGCGCTCGGTGGCGGCGGTGTCCACGAGCAGGGTGGTGTCCCCGTCGGTGACGAAGCCGGCGTTGTTCAGGCACCAGCCGCCGTCCGGCTGGATGAAGGCATGGACACCGGCGGCGAGCTCGGTGAGGTACGGCTCCGCCGTGGTTCCTGCGCTGGTGTCGCCCATGCGGGTGCTGCCCTCCGTGTGATGTCCCGTCACGCTCCCCCGAAGGGACCGGAATTGGTCCGTACCGGGGTCGCGTTACGGTACCCCGCGGCACCCCGCACCGGGAGCCGGGTCCGCCGTCAGTGCCCCGGCCGCACCAGCAGCATCCCACCGCCCAGCGCCAGCGCCAGCGTGCAGCCGACCAGCAGCAGGGCGGCCCGCGGCGGCAGATCCGGCGGGCGGCCGGTGGCCATGGCCCGCATCCGGCGGTGCGCAACGGCCAGAAACGCCAGCCACAGCAGCCCCATCAGCACCGCCAGGACCACCTCCACCGGCCCCGGCGCCGCACTCTCCAGCAACTGCCGGCCGGCCAGCACCGCCACCGCCGTGGCGGACAGCGTGGTACGCCGCCAGGCCAGCCTGGTCCGCTCCGGCTGAAGCCCGGGATCCCGGTCGGACGCCGGACGCGGTCCCGCACCGCCCGGCCGCGCGCCACCGGCCATCGGCTAGCCCGTCCAGCCCAGCAGCACCAGCACGACCACCGCCACCGCCAGCAGCCCGACGGCCAGCGCCAGCACCGTCGGGAAGCGGGAGACCGGCAGGTCCTCACCGCGCCGCATCGCCCGCTCACAGCGCACCCAGTGGTTGACCGCCCGCAGCGCACACAGCGCCCCGCCCGCCAGCAGCACGACGGTGAACCCCAGCCGCACCCCCTCGTGCAGCCGGGGCAGGAACTGATCCACCGCGAACCCGCCACCCACCAGCGCCAGCCCGGTACGCAGCCAGGCCAGGAAGGTGCGCTCATTGGCGAGCGAGAAGCGGTAGTCGGGAGTCGTGCCCTCCGCACGGACCCGCGCGGGCGAGAACCACAGCCGTACGGCCGCGACCGCCGACCGCAGCCCGTCGGCGAGGGTCACGGCCGCACCCGCCTCGGCCGGCCCGTTGCCCGCTCCGCCCGCATCAGACCGTCCCCGCCTCCCGCCGGGCCAGCAGCTCCCGGTACGCGGCCATCCCGTCCGGCGTCCACCGCCACCGGTCCAGCCGCCCGATCAGCTCCTCCTCCGTCAGGAACGCATACCAGTCGATCTCCTCCTCCTGCGGAGCCACCGGCAGAGTGCAACGCACCTGGTAGACCGCGGACCACCAGGTGTGCTCGGCCGTCTCGTAGAGGAACTTGAACAGCGGTTCCGGCGGCTGGAGCCCCTGCACACCCAGCTCCTCCTCGGCCTCCCGCAGCGCCGCCTGGTCGTAGCTCTCACCGGTGCCGACCACACCGCCCACGAACATGTCGTAGTGCGCGGGGAAGACCAGCTTCTGCGGGGTGCGGCGATGCACGAAGATCCGGTCCTCGGCGTCCCGGACCAGCACGAACGTGGCCCGGGTCCGCATTCTGCGGGCGTACGTCTCGGCGCGCGGGGCCTGCCCCACGACCTGATCGTTCTCGTCGACGACATCGAGGATCTCGTCCGCGTTTCGCGCTTGCGTGTTGGCCATGTGGCTATTCTCCCCACGTTGTCGGCCGTCCCGCCGTGTGTCGTCTCGCCGTTGCGCCTGCGGCGGGCGTTGGTTTGTCGGGTGCGGTGACGGTCCTCCGGGGCAGGGTTTCCGGACTGCTTCGCTTTACGTCCGGAAACCCTGCCCCTCCGGCCCGTCCCCTCCCGTTGAGGGGAGGGGAGAAGCCCGGTGGGGGTGCCCGTAAGTGGGCGGGTGCACGCTAATGGATCCAGTCACACGGGACACTCAACGCCCGCCCCCACTCAGGTTTTCCCACCCACCACGGGAGGGGCCGCGCCGCAGGACGAAGTCCGGAGGAGCGGCACCGCACCCGACAACCCACGCCCGCCGCAGGCGTTACGGCGAGACGGAACACGGCGCCGCAGCCGAAAACGTGGGAGGCCCCAAAAACGTGGGAGGAACTCAGCCCGGCTGGAGCTGCCGTACGTCCTCCGTCCGGCCCGCCCCCGGCGGCATCGCCGGATGTGTGCCGATCAGGACGATGCCTGAGACCACGGCCACGATTCCGGCTGCCTCCCATGCCAGTGCCCCGGCCGTCACCTGCAACCGGTCGCCGAGGAAGCCCACTCCGCAGGCGATCCCGGCCAGGGGCTGGGCCGCGGTGAGTGCCGGGAGGGACAGCCGCAGGGGGGCCGACTCGAAGGCGCTCTGCACCATTACCAGTGCCAGCACGCCGAGCACCACGATCGCGTACGGCTGCCAGCTGGTCAGCAGCGCCGACCAGCCGCCCTTGCCGAAGTGCTCCCCGCTGATCCGGGTCAGCGCGTCCTGGAGGCCGTAGATCAGGCCGGCTGCGACGCCCAGCAGTGCGGCCTCCAGGCTCACATGGGTGCGCTCGCGTTTGGCGACGGCTGCCAGCAGCAGGGCGGTGCCCAGCACGATTCCCATGATCAGCCACTGCCACAGATGGTCGGCGCTGCGGGTCCCGCCCTGTGGCCGGCCGGCCACGATGAAGGCCGTCACGCCGCCCGCCAGCAGCCACAGTCCGGCCCAGCCGGTGCGGCCGAGCCGCTGCCGGGTCAGCCGTCGTGACAGTGCCATCGCGAAGAGCAGATTGGTCGCCAGCAGTGGCTCCACGAGAGTGATGTCGCCCATCCCCAGCGCCACCGCGCCGAGTGCCATCCCCACCACCATCAGGCCGATACCGGCCACCCACAGCGGCATCCGCACCAGATCGAGCAGCAGCCGCAGCGAGAGGTAGTCCTTCATCGGGGCGTGCTGTGCGGCGGCCTGCTGAAGAACGAAGCCGAGTCCCAGACAGCAGGCCGCACCAAGGGCGAGCAGTATCACCGTCACGTCGCACACCTCATATCGCGCGTGGGCGGGGGATGCGCCTGAGGATAGTCATCCGGCGGCAGGCGGGGCGTGGCCCTGGTCACTCACCATTCTCCCGCGCGCCCCCGCGTACTGCGCGGTAATCAAACGGTTGACGCGCCGCTCGGGCGCCTTGAAGATCGTGCCACCACGGTGGCCGGTGCCGGCCGGCGTGCCCCGGTGAGGAGAAGAGATGGCGTACGACGCTGATGTGATCGTGATCGGAGCGGGCCTCGCGGGGCTGGCGGCCACCGCGGAGCTGGCGGACGCCGGACGCAAGGTGATCCTGCTGGACCAGGAGCCCGAACAGTCCCTCGGCGGGCAGGCGCACTGGTCCTTCGGCGGTCTCTTCCTGGTCGGCTCGCCCGAGCAGCGCCGGCTGCGGATCCGTGACAGCCATGCGCTGGCCTGGCAGGACTGGCTGGGCACGGCCGGCTTCGACCGGCCCGAGGACCACTGGCCGCGCCGATGGGCCGAGGCGTACGTCGACTTCGCCGCGGGGGAGAAGCGTTCCTGGCTGCACCGGCAGGGCGTACGGTTCTTCCCCGTCGTCGGCTGGGCCGAGCGCGGCGGCTATGACGCCACCGGGCACGGCAACTCCGTGCCCCGCTTCCACGTCACCTGGGGCACCGGACCGGGCCTGGTCGCACCGTTCGAGCGCCGGGTGCGGGCCGGTGTGGCGCGCGGCCGGGTGGAGCTGCGCTTCCGGCACCGGGTCACCGGCCTCACCCGCAGCGCCGGCGGCGTGGACACGGTCAGCGGCGAGATCCTGGAGCCGTCGGACGCCGCACGCGGCAGGCCCAGCAGCCGCGAGGTCAGCGGCGCCTTCGAGCTGCGGGCCCAGGCGGTGATCGTCACCTCGGGCGGCATCGGCGGCAACCATGAGCTGGTGCGCGCCAACTGGCCCGCGCGGCTGGGCAAGCCCCCCGAGCGGATGCTCTCCGGCGTCCCGGCACATGTGGACGGCAAGATGCTCGGCATCGCCGAGGAGGCCGGCGGCCGGCTCATCAACCGCGACCGGATGTGGCACTACACCGAGGGCATCGAAAACTGGAACCCGATATGGCCGATGCACGGCATCCGGATCCTGTCGGGCCCCTCCCCGCTGTGGCTGGACGCCCGCGGCAAGCGGCTGCCGGTGCCGCTCTTCCCCGGCTTCGACACCCTCGGCACGCTCGAACACATCATGACGACCGGCCATGACCACACCTGGTTCGTGCTCACCCGGAAGATCATCGAGAAGGAGTTCACCCTCTCCGGCTCCGAGCAGAACCCCGATCTGACCGGCAAGAGCATCCGCGAGGTGCTCGGCCGGGCCAGGGCCGGCGCCCCGGGCCCGGTGCAGGCCTTCATGGACCACGGCGCGGACTTCCTCGTCGAGCGCTCGTTGACCGATCTCGTACGGCGGATGAACGAGCTGACCGGGGAGCCGCTGATCGACGAGGCCGCGCTGCGCGACGAGATCGTGGCCCGCGACCGGGAGATCACCAACCCCTTCACCAAGGACCTCCAGGTGACCGCGGTGCGCGGGGCCCGCAAGTACCTGGGCGACCGGCTGATCCGCACCGTGGCCCCGCACCGGCTGCTCGACCCGAAGGCCGGCCCGCTGATCGCCGTACGGCTCAGCATCCTCACCCGCAAGACGCTCGGCGGTCTGGAGACCGACCTCGACTCCCGGGTGCTGACCGACGGCGGCACACCGCTGCCCGGCGTCTACGCGGCGGGTGAGGCGGCCGGGTTCGGCGGCGGCGGGGTGCACGGCTACCGCTCGCTGGAGGGCACCTTCCTCGGCGGCTGTCTCTTCTCCGGGCGTACCGCGGGCCGGGCGGCGGCCAGGGCGGTGGGCTGAGGGGACGGTGGGCGGGGGCGGTGCGTGGGGCGTGCGTCAGGTGGGGCGTGCGCCACACCGGAGGCTCCGGGGCGCCCCCGAAGGCGCCGGTTGCGGGCGGGTTTCTCCAGGTCGCGAACCAAAGCCGTTGCCGAGGTGGAGAGTTGGCGGATCCGGCCAATCCTCGTTCCGTCTTGACGCGGAGCTCTGCGTACCGCTTTGCTGTGGGTGATGACTGGTGCGGACCAATCCGTCACCCTCTGTATATGCGCGCGCAGATCCGGCCCCGCCCCGACCGGCACGACGGTGCGGTGCCCCGGCCCCTGCCGCGCGCCATGGAGCCCCCTGACCCGTGATGTCCCTTGCCCCTTCGCCGCCCTCCCCGCCGCCCCTCGCACCCACCTGCCACCCCCCGGCCCCGGCCCCGGACGACACCCAACTCACCGAGGCAGCCGAGGCGTTGGCCCTCGGCCAGTGGGCCCCGGTGCGTACCCTGCTCGCCGGTACCGGCACCGACTGGGACCGTCGAGGCCACCGTCTGACGGTCCTGGCCACCTGCCCGGGCAGCGCTGCCTGGGCCGCCGACTGGCAGCTCGCCGAACCGGACAGCGGCGACGCCGCCACCCTGCTGGCCCTCGCCACCGTCCGGCTCGCGCTGCGCGGCAAGGCCGGCCCCCGCGCCGCCGCCGAGGCCTGCGCGGCCGCCGCCCGGATGCTGCCCGACGACCCCACCCCCTGGCTCGGCACGCTGCTCCTCGCCCGGCACACCGGCACCCCGGACGAGCGCGCCCACGCCTTCCACCAGATACGGGCCCGCCACCCCGACCACCACCACGCCCACCACCTGATGGCCGCCTGCCTGGCCGAAGCGCCACCGGACGCCACCGGCCCCGCCGACGGCCCGCGGCACCCCGCCGACGCCTTCGCCGCCCGCGCCGCGGCCCGCGCACCCGCCGACTCCCCGCTCGCCCTGCTCCCCGTCGTCGCACACGCCGAGCGCTACCGCGTACGGGCCGCCGCCGGCCTGGAGCCCGCCGACCCCGCGCACTCCGGCCACTGGTCCACCCCGCGCGCCCACCGTCTCCTCCAGGGCGCCTTCGACTGGTGGCTGGAATGGGAGGGCGAGGACCACCCGCGCCGCCGGGTCGATCTCAACTTCCTCGCCCACGCCACGTTCTGCGAAGGCCGGATGGCCGAGGCCGCCGCCCTCTTCCAGCGCATCGGCCCGCACCCGACCCGTGCCCCTTGGTCGTACCCGGCCCGCGACCCCGAGGACGCCTTCCGCGCCGCCCGCGACACCGCGCTCCGCCGGGCCTGCGCCCGCGCGGCCCGCCGGGCCGGGCCCACCTGATGACGAAAGTCTGACGCCGGGGCCGGGACGCTGGCCCCGGCGCCCGCGGAGTGTTCGAATCGAAGGGTGACCAAGGAAGCGAATCCGGCCGGAGCGGCGGACCACGGAGGCGGCGCGGACGGCCGCGGCACCCCCATCGGCCGCCGGGTCGTGCTCGGCATGCTCGCCGCCGGCGCCGCCGGCGTCGCCACCGCCCCCGTCCTTCAGCGCGCCTACGACAACACCCTCGGCGCCGCCGCCCAGAAGGACCCCACCGGCCTGTCCGGACTGCTCCCGGCCGGCGGCGGCTTCCGCTACTACTCGGTGACCGGCTCCGTACCGCACAAGGACGAGCGCAGCTACCGCCTCACCGTCGACGGCCTGGTGCGCCACCGCGCCAGCTACCGCCTCGCCGACCTGCGCGCGATGCCGCAGACCCGGCTCGTCCGCGACGTCCAGTGCGTCACCGGCTGGCGGGTGCCCCACACCCCCTTCGAGGGCGTCCGCCTCTCCGCCCTCCTCGACGCCGCCGGCGTCCGCCCCGGCGCCAAGGCCGTCCGCTTCACCTGCTTCGACGGCGCCTACAGCGAATCCCTCACCCTCGAACAGGCCCGCCGCGACGACGTCCTGGTCGCCCTGCGGATGCAGGACCGGCCGCTCGGCCACGACCACGGCGGGCCGGTGCGCCTCTATGTCGCGCCCATGTACTTCTACAAGTCGGCGAAGTGGCTCTCCGGGATCACCGTCACCGACCACGTCCAGCCCGGATACTGGGAGCAGCTCGGATATGACGTCGACGCCTGGGTCGGCCGGTCGAACGGACGCGACGATGTCCCGACCACCTGAAACCCCCGCACCCCGCCCCCGCGTGCCGCGCTTCACCCCCGCCGAACACTGGGTGCACCGCACCACCGCCACCCTGATGGCCGTCTGCGTGCTCACCGCCGCCTGCCTCTACCTCCCCTTCCTCGCCCAACTCGTCGGGCGCCGCGCCCTGATGGTCACCGTCCACGAGTGGTCCGGCATCCTGCTCCCCGCCCCGCTGCTGCTCGGCCTCGGCTCCCGCGCCCTGCGCGCCGACCTCCGCCGCCTCAACCGCTTCGGCCCGCACGACCGCCGCTGGCTGCGGCTCGCCCTGCGTCGCCGGCACGGGCGTACCGCGGGAAAGTTCAACGCCGGCCAGAAGCTCTACGCCGCCTGGATCGCCGGTGCGGTCCTGGTCATGATGGGCACCGGCCTGCTGATGTGGTTCACGCACCTTGCCCCGCTGGTATGGCGCACCGGCGCGACCTTCGTCCACGACTGGCTCGCCCTCGCCGTGATCATCGTGATCGCCGGCCACGTCTGGAAGGCGTACGCCGATCCCGAGTCGCGCCGGGGGATGCGTACCGGTTCGGTGGACGCGGAGTGGGCCGGGCGGGAGCACCCGCTGTGGGAGCACGAGGGCGAGACCCACAAGTCCCGGTAGCCCGTTGCGTTTTGCTGCCTCCGCACGTTTTCGGCCCTGCTGTCGTGCGCCATCGGTGGGGGCGCGCGTTCCGGGTCCCGTTCCCGTATCTTCGTCCACATGGCGCGGCCGATCACTTACCTGCACCCTCAGGCCACCACCTGCCTCGCCGAGGACGGCGAGGCGCGGTGGCGGGACGCCGGAACCCTCCTGCGCCGACCGGCCCTACGCCTGACGCTCCATCACCTCGCCCCGTTCAAGGCGGAGTTGCCGCAGGTCATCGGCCGGCACCGGGACGAACGGTGAGCGGACTGCTACGCCGGCACCGGGACTTCCGGCTGCTGTGGTGCGGTGAGACGGCGGGGAAGTTCGGGGCGGCGGTCACCCAGGTGACCATGCCGCTGATCGCGGTCTCCACCCTGCACGCCTCGCCGTTCGCGGTCGGACTGCTCGGCGCGTGCAGCTGGCTGCCCTGGCTGCTCATCGGCCTGCCCGTCGGCGTATGGGTGGACCGGCTGCGCCGCCGCCCCCTGATGCTGGCCGCCGCCGCCGTGTCACTGGTGCTCTTCGCCGCGGTACCCGTCCTGGCCCGGGCCGGCGGGCTCGGCCTCGGGCTGCTGATCACGGTGGCCCTGCTGACCGGCGCCGCGGCAGTGGTCTTCCAGACCGCCTACAGCGCCTACCTCCCCACCCTGCTCGCGCCCGCCGACCAGCCCGAGGGCAACGCCAAACTGCACGGCAGCGCCTCCGCCGCACAGATCGCCGGGCAGGGCGCGGGCGGCGCCGTTGCCCAACTCGGCGGCGCCGTCAACGGACTGTCCGCCCACGCCGCCACCTTCCTCGTCGCGCTGCTCTGCCTGCTCGGCATCCGCCACCGCGAACCGCATCCGCGGGCCCACGGCCGCACACCGCGGCCCCTGACCACGGAGGTCGCCGAAGGGCTGCGGCTGATCGCCGGCGACCGCTGGTTCCGTACCCTCACGGTCTTCGGCGCCACCTCCAACCTCGCCCTCATGGGCTATCAGTCCCTCCTGGCCGTCTTCCTCGTCCGCGAGGTCGGCCTGGCACCCGGCGCGGTCGGCGGGCTGATGGCGCTCGCCGGTACGGGCGGTGTCGCGGGCGCCTTCGCCGTCCGCCGCACCGCCGCCCGGCTCGGCACCGCCCGCGCCATGCTCCTGTTCGAACTGGCCGTGCCCAGCGCCGCGCTGCTCATCCCGCTCACCACCTCCGGCGCCGGGACGCTGCTCTACGTCGCGGGCAGCTTCGGCGTCTCCGCGGGCGTGGTGGCCGGCAACATCCTCAAGGCCGGATTCCAGCAGGGCTACTGCCCGCCGCAGCTGCTCGGCCGGCTGGTCGCCGGCAGCTCCTTCCTCAACTACGGCACCCTGCCGCTGGGCGCCCTGCTCGGCGGCGCGCTCGGCTCCGCCCTCGGCCTCCGCCCCGCCATGTGGATCACCACCGCCGGGGTGCCGCTGGCCGCCCTCATCCTGCTCTTCTCACCGGTCCGCACCGTCCGCGACCTGCCCCGGCGCCATGCCGGCGCGGAAGCCGAGGCTCAGACCGTCGGCGGCTCGGTATGACCCTCCACCGGCTCCGCAGGCGTCTGTGTCTGCGCCTCCGCCGCCGGCAGCGCCACCTCGAAGCGGCAGCCCGCGCCGGTGTTGCACACCGTCGCCCGGCCCTCATGGGCCTCCACGATGCCGCGGACGATCGCCAGCCCGAGACCCGCACCGCCCTTGCCGTCCGCACGCGGGGTACGCGCACTGCCGCCGCGCCACCCGGTGTCGAAGACCCGCGCCAGATCCTCCGGCGGGATACCGCCGCAGCCGTCCTCCACCGCCAGCACCACCCGGCCCTCCTCGTGCCGCGCACTGACCGCGACCGTCCCGTCGGCCGGCGTCGCCCGGATCGCATTGACCAGCAGATTGCCCAGCACACGGGTGATCTGCTGGGCGTCCACCCGCACCGGCAGTGGCGCCACCCCGCCGTCCACCAGCCGCACCCCGCCGGCCCTCGCCAGCGGCCGCGCCCCCGCCAAGGCGTCGTCCACCAGGTCGTACACCGACACCCGCGACAACGTCAGCGCCAGCGCCCCGGCCTGGATACGGGAGAGCTCGAAGAGGTCGTCGACCATCGCGGCCAGCCGGTCCACCTCGATCCGCATCCGCGCGTGATAGCGCGCGGTGTCCTCGGCGACCCCGTCCTCCAGCGCCTCGGCCATCGCCCGCAGCCCGGCGAGCGGGGTCCGCAGATCGTGCGAGATCCCCGCGATCAGATCGCGCCGGGAGGCATCCAGCGCCCGCTCCCGCTCCCGCGCCTCCGCGAGCCGCCTGCTGGTCTCCTCCAACGCCCCTGCCAGCGCGGCCAGTTCGGCCGTCGCCGGCTCGGCGGGCGCCACGAAGCCGCCCTCACTGCCGACCGTACGGGCCGAGCGCGCCAGCTCCCGGCTGCCCGCCGCGATCCGCCGCCCGAAGAGCAGCGCGGCCGCCAGCGACACCACGGCGGAGACCGCGACCACGGCCATCACCACGCCGAGGTCGTGCCTGGACAGAAACATCGCCTGGGCGACCGCCACCGTCCCCGCCGCCATCGCGGCCACCGCCAGAGCCGCCACCGCGAACAGCGACAGCGCGACCGAACGCCGCCGCAACGCCCGTACCGCAGGCGCGGCGAGCAGCCCCACCAGCGCCGCACCGAGCGCCGCCAGCGCCACGATCACCAGGAAGTCCGTCATGCCTGCGCCCCGTCCGCCACCGGGTCGAAGCGGTAGCCGGCGCCCCAGACCGTCGTCACCAGCCGCGGCGCCGCCGGGTCCGCCTCGATCTTCTCGCGCAGCCGCCGGACATGCACGGTCACCGTCGACAGATCGCCGAACTCCCACCCCCACACCCGGTGCAGCAGCTCCTCCCGCGAGAAGACCCGCCCCGGGTTGCGCATCAGGAAGATCAGCAGGTCGAACTCGCGGGCGGTGAGGGAGAGTTCCCGCCCCGCCCGGTCGGCCCGCCGCCCGCCCGGATCGGCACTCAGATCACCGGCCCGCAGTACGGGGGAGGGCGCCGCGGCCGGCGGCGCGGACTCCGCGCGGCGCAGCACCGACCCGATCCGCAGCACCAGCTCCCGCGGGCTGAACGGCTTGGTCACATAGTCGTCCGCGCCCAGCTCCAGCCCCAGGATGCGGTCCGCCTCCTCGCCGCGCGCGGTCAGCATCACCACCGGAACGTCCGGCCCGTCGTCCGCGCGGCGCAGTCTGCGGCACACCTCCAGGCCGTCGAGGCCCGGCAGCATCAGATCGAGCACGATCAGATGCGGGCGGAACTCCGCCGCCCGGTCGAGCGCGGCGAAGCCGTCGGCGGCGTGCTCGGTGGTGTAGCCGGCGCGGGAGAGATAGCCGGTGACGACCTCGGCGACGGTCGGATCGTCCTCGACCACCAGGACACGGCGCGGCGGCCCGGGCGCGGGGACGGCCGGGGACGCGGCGGGCGGCGATGCGCGGTGCATGGGGTCAGCGTGCCCTTGCCGGGAAGTACGTCATGCCTCCAGCCAACACCAGCCGCCGCCGCGATGCGCACCCCGGCCCGCCCCCGTAAGACTCCGGTAACCCGCGCCCGGTAACCGGTTGACGGCACCGGCAACCGGTAACCCGCACCCGGCCCGGTAATCGGTAGCGGCCAGGAGCAGCCGGCGCCTCAGCCCTCCAGCCCCTCCCGCACCCGCCGCGACACGGTGATCGCGTACAGGTCGAGCACCCCCGGCGGCTCCGCGAGCCCGGGCCCGCCGGCCCGGATCCAGGCCGCGATGTCCGCCAGCGCGTCCTCGTCGTTGACCAGCCCCAGCCAAACCGGCCGCCCGCCCGCCGCCCGCCCCGCGGCCGACGGCTGGACCACAACCACATTCGCCTGGTCACAGACGTCCAGACACTCCGAGGCCCGCACCGGCGCCGCGCCGTCCAGCGCCACCCGCAGCCGCGGTATCTGCCCGGCGTGGTCGACGCCCGGAATCTTGGCCGCATCGCCGCAGCAGCAACCACGGCACACGGTGACCCGGCACGGGGCTCCGCCGGCGGCATCCGCCCGCCCGGCACGCTTGTTGATCATCCGCCCCATGCTACGCGGACCCTCCCCGCCCTCCGCAGGCTGCCCTCGGGAACCTCCACCGCCGCACTCCCGGACCGGAAGGGAGGCGCATCCAGGCGGGCGTCGGCGGATAGGAACGCCCGTCACCGGGATAGACATCCGGGCATGCCCTTAACCGAACCCCACCCCCAGCCCGGCTCCGCACCGGGGACCGCAACCGGGATACCCGGCCCGGCCGGCCTCCCCCTCCTCGGCTCGATGCTCGACCTGCGGCGCGACTCCCTCAGCACCTTTGTGAACGCCCAGCGCGAGCACGGCGATGTGGTCCGCCTGGTGGCCGGGCCGCCCGGTATGCGCAGCGTCTTCCACGCCGTCTTCGCACCCGACGGCGTCCAGCAGATCCTCGCCACCCAGGCCGCCAACTTCCGCAAGGACCACCCCCTCTACGAGGAGGTCCGGCAGTCCTTCGGCAACGGCCTGCTCACCAGCCAGGACGCCGACTACCTCAGACAGCGACGGCTGGTGCAGCCGCTGTTCACCAAACGCCGGGTGGACGGCTACGCCTCGGCCGTGACGACCGAGGCCGGCGCCGTCGTCGACCGCTGGCGGACCGCGGCGGCGAACACCGTCGACCTGGTCCCCGAGATGAACCGGCTCGCGCTGCGCACCGTCGCCCGGATCCTGTTCGGCCTCGACACCGAGGAGGCCGTGGACGCCATCCACCGGTGCGCCCCCCTCATCAACGCCTATGTCGTACAACGCGCCTACGTACCCGTGAAGATCCCGCGGCACTGGCCCACCCCCGGCAATCTGCGCGCCCGCGCCGCCACCGACGAACTCAACGCCCTGTGCGACCGCATCGTCGCCGCCCGCCGCGCGGGAGCGGCGGGCGACGGCCACGGCGACGATCTGCTCTCCCTCCTGGCCTCCACCGGCAACGACGAGGACGGCTCCCTCGACCCGACCGAGGTCCGCGAACAGGTCCTGATCTTCCTGCTGGCCGGGCACGAGACCACCGCCACCTCCCTGGCCTTCACCCTCCACCTCCTCGCCCGGCACCCCGACGAACAGGCCAAGGTCCACGAGGAGATCGACCGCGTCCTGGCGGACCGCACCCCCACCGCCGCCGATGTGGACCGGCTGCCGTGTCTGACGCAGGCGCTCAAGGAATCCATGCGGCTGTATCCGGCGGCGCCGGTCATCAGCCGCCGGGCCGTGGCGGCCACCGAGATCGGCGGATTCCGCATCCCGGCCGGCGCCGACGTGATCGTCGCGCCCTGGGTCACCCACCGCCACCCGGCGCTGTGGCAGAACCCGGAACGCTTCGATCCGGGCCGCTTCACGCCCGAACGGGAGGCGGACCGGCACCGCTACGCCTGGTTCCCGTTCGGCGGCGGCCCGCGCGCCTGCATCGGGCAGCACTTCTCGATGCTGGAGTCGGTCCTGGCGCTGGCCACGCTGCTGCGCGGCTACGAACTCCAGGCGGTGGACCACGAGGTCCCGGTGGCCGCCGGAATCACCCTCCAGGCCACCGGCCCGGCCCGCGTACGGCTGTCCCCACGCGACGCCCCGCCGCCCGGAGGTTCCGCCCGGTAGGGCACTTCCCCGTAAGCCCTCCCTCGTACAGCACTCACCACCGAGGCACACCACACCCCCACGGGGGCGCCGCCACCCGACCCCTCCGCCAAACGCAACGAAAATAGCGTTTGCATTTCGGCGGCGCCCCCCGTACCGTCATCACCGGTCCCATTGCCGCCGATTGGAGAAGGCCGTTGCTCGTCTGAGGTCCGCAAGACACCGCGCCCGCGCATGCTCTGCATCGCGCGGCGTCGTCCGCGACCTCGGCGTACCGCACGGCCACCCGCGCCTTCCGGCATACCCCGACGCGCGCTCCGGCGTTCCCCCGCGGTGTCTCCCCGCGCAGTTCCCCGTTCACGCACCACGCGCACCCAGGAGACCTGTATGTCAAAGCCGCCCCTCACCGCATCCACCGCGACCCCCGCCGGCCCCGCCTCCCTCGTCTGCACCGGACTCGGCTTCAGCTTCCCCGACGGCAGCCCCGTCCTGGAGGACCTGAACTTCACCGCAGGCCCCGGCCGTACCGGCCTCATCGGCCTCAACGGAGCAGGAAAATCAACCCTGTTGAAGCTGATCGCGGGCGAACTGACCCCGACCACCGGCAGCATCAGGACCACCGGCGACATCGGCTACCTCCCCCAGCACGCCCCCCTCGATACCCACCTCCGCGTCGACCAGGCGCTCGGCATCGCCGCCACCCGCACCGCCCTGCACGCCATCGAGAACGGCGACCCGAGCGAAGAACACTTCACCGCCGTCGGCGACGACTGGGACGTCGAGGAACGCGCCCGCGCCACCCTCGACCAGCTCGGGCTGCCCGGCCTCGACCTCGACCGCACCATCGGCGAGGTCTCCGGCGGCGAGTCCGTCCTCCTGCGGCTGGCCGCCCTGCTGCTGCGCCGCCCGGACGTCCTCCTGCTCGACGAACCCACCAACAACCTCGACCGGTCCGCCCGGCAACGGCTCCACACAGCGGTCAGCGGCTGGTCAGGAGTGCTCGTCGTGGTCAGCCACGACCGTGAACTCCTCCAGCTCGTCGACCGGATCGCCGACCTGCGCGTGACCAGAGAGGCGGCGCGTAGCGCCTCGACCCGGGGTGGTGGTGGGCGACGGGCGGGCGGCATCCACTGGTACGGCGGCAACTTCAGCGCCTACGAACACGCCCTCGCCGTCGAACAGGACGCGGCCGAGCGGATGGTGCGGACCGCCGAGGCCGACGTACAACGCCAGAAACGCGAACTCTCCGACGCCCACGTCAAGTTGGCGCGCAGGGTCCGCTACGGCAACAAGATGAACGCCACCAAGCGCGAACCCAAGATCATCATGAATGCGCGCAAGAGGGAGGCCCAGGTATCCGCCGGCAAACACCGCATCATGCACACCGAACGCCTCAAAGAGGCCAGAGAACGCCTCGACGAAGCCGCCCAAGCGGTCCGCGACGACGACGA
Source organism: Streptomyces sp. NPDC034111 (assembly GCF_055575375.1). Taxonomy (NCBI): domain Bacteria; kingdom Bacillati; phylum Actinomycetota; class Actinomycetes; order Kitasatosporales; family Streptomycetaceae; genus Streptomyces; species Streptomyces sp. NPDC034111. Next base: position 158,779 of record NZ_JBVIST010000012.1, read on the forward strand.
GATCCGGATCGACCTGCCGCACACCGCCGTGCCGCCCGGCCGCACCGTGCTCACCCTGCACGCCCTGCGGGCCCGTTACGGCGCCCACGCCGACCTGGAGGTACGCGGCCCCGAACGGATCGCACTGACCGGCCCCAACGGCTCCGGCAAGACCACCTTGCTGCGGACCGTCGCCGGCGAACTGCCACCCCAGGCCGGCGAGGCCCAGGTCCATGTCCCCTACCGCTTCCTGCCCCAGCGCCTGGACGTCCTCGACGACACGCGCACCGTCGTGGAGAACGTCGCCCGCTTCGCACCCGATGCCACCAACAACCGCATCCGGGCCCGGCTCGCCCGCTTCCTCTTCAACGGCGCCCGCGCCGACCAGCAGGCCGGCACCCTCTCCGGCGGTGAACGCTTCCGCGCCTCACTCGCCGCACTGATGCTCGCCGAACCGGCCCCGCAACTGCTGATGCTCGACGAACCGACCAACAACCTCGACATGGCCTCGGTCCGCAGCCTGGTCACCGCCCTGGAGTCCTACGAAGGCGCGCTCCTGGTCGTCAGCCACGACCTGCCGTTCCTCCGCGAACTCGGCATCACCCGCTGGCTCACCCTCGAGGACGGTGAACTGACCGACATCGAACCGCTGTAGCCACACCGGGCCCCGACCCGGCCCACCGAGCGGGCGGCGGCCCGGCCCACGGCCCGGCCGCCGCCCGCCGGCCTCGGGCGGCGGCTACCGGCCGGCGAACAGCGCCAGACTCTCCCCGCACTGCGAATGCAGCGGCACCGGCAGCGCATCCGGAGCGAACCAGTCGAGCGCATCGAACTTGTGCGGCTCGCCGATCCCCACCCCCGCCGGATCCACCCGCACGGCAAAGACCACCGCGACCCAGTGCGAATCGACGGGATCACCGCGCAGCACATTGCGCACCCCGAGCTGCTCGATGCCGAGCGGCCGTACCCCGTACTCCTCGTACACCTCCCGGGCCACCGCCGCCTCGAAACTCTCGCCGAACTCCAACGCCCCGGCACCGCAGTCCCAGCTGCCCGGCTCGTCCCTGGCACCGGCACTCCGTCGCGCCAGCAGCACCCGCCCACGGCCGTCATGGCACACGAACACACACGACACCGCCGGCCGCCGCACCACAGCAGTCACGTCCCCCACCCCTCACTCAGAAGTGCCGCAGCAACTCACCGAACGCCGACAACCGGAGCACTTTTCCATCGCCCGGATCGAGCTCGTCGTGCTCCAGCACCCAGGTGTGGTCATTCGGGATGAACACCGCATTCAGGCCCGCCGAACGGGCCGGAAGAATATCCGACTTGGGGGAGTTCCCGATCATCCAGGCCGAGGACGGCACCAGATCGTAGGCGCGGATCAGCTCCTCGTACGTGCCCACGTTCTTCTCCGGCACGATGTGCACGTCCCGGAAGTGCAGACTCAGCCCGGACGCCGCCACCTTCCGCTCCTGCTCCTCGGTGTCCCCCTTGGTCAGCAGCAGCAGTTCATGCCGCCGGGCCAGCTCCGCAAGGGTCTGCGCCACCCCCGGAATCAGCTCCACCCGGCCGCCGTCGAAGGCCGCCGCCCACCCCGCGATCCGCGCCGACTCCTCGGCCGTCGCCGCCCGCCCCCGCAGCCGCGCCACACACTCCCCGAGGCTGTGCAGAAACACCTTGCTGCCGTACCCGAGCGTCGCCGCGTTCGCCGCCTCGATCCCGTCGAGCACCGCCCGCACCCCGGCCCGGTCGAGCCCCGACGGAGGGGTCATCCACTCCAGGAACTCGTCGATGACCCGCTCGAAGATCACGTTGTTCTCCCACAACGTGTCATCCGCATCAAAGATCAGCATCCGCCGGCCAGCCCTTCCCACACTCCATCGACCCGCGCACCCTACGCACCCCGCCCACCCACCCGCACCACAAATTCCGCGCCCACCACCCGCCTTCGGCGCGACCGCGCACCCACGCCCCAACACGGGCCGCCCCCCTCATCACCCTGGCCCCGCCCCCCGCTCAGCCCCTCGGGCCCGCGTCCTCCACCACCGGGTCCGCGTCCCACGCCGACAGCCGCAGCCGGCTCTCGAACCGGCGCTCCCGCCCGTCCACCGGATCCCTGAACTCCAGCACCCGCGCCAGCAGTTGCAGCGGCGCCCCGAAGCCCGCCGGCTCCACCCCACCCGCACCAGCGGCCTCATCGATATCCCCCGAAGGGCCCGGAAAGAGCGGATCATGCAGAATCGGCAAGCCAAGGCCGTTCATATGCACCCGCAGCTGATGCGTACGCCCCGTCGTCGGCGTCAGCCGGAACCTGCCCAGCCCGCCCCGCCGCCCGACCAGCTCGATCCGGCTGACCGCATTGACCTCACCGGCCACCTCCCGCGCGGCCGGCACCCCCCGCTCCTTCACGATCCGGCTGCGCACCGTCACCGGCAGCGCCACCCGCCCGTCGTACCGCGCCACCGCCTCGTACTCCTTGCGCACCCGCCGCCCGCCGAACAGGCCCTGGTACGCACCCCGGTCCTCCGGCCGTACGACGAACAGCGCCAGCCCCGCGGTCAGCCGGTCGAGCCGGTGCGCGGGCTGGAGCGCCGGCAGCCCGAGATCACGCCGCAGCCGCGCCAGCGCGGTCTCGGTGATATGCCGCCCCCGCGGCGTGGTGGCCAGGAAGTGCGGCTTGTCGGCGATCACGATCCGCTCGTCCTGATGGACGATCCCCACCTCGAACGGCACCGGCACCTCCGGCACGAAGTCCCGGTGGAACCACACGAACCGCCCGGCCACGTACGGCTCACCCCCGGTGAGCACCCCCTCCACCCCGACGAACCGCCCCGTCCGCAGCATCCCCTCCACCCGCCCGGCCCCGATCGCCCCCGCGAACCGGTCGATCAGATGCTCCCCGACCGTGCCCCACACCCCGCCCGGATCGGCCGGCAGCCGCACCCGTACGGGATCGATACCGTCACGCTGGGGGAGCGGCGCGGGCGGAACGGGGGATCTGCGTCTCATGGCGACAAGCGAACCTCGGTCGGGCGGCGGGCTCAAGCCACACCGGACGAAAACGGTCAGGCGGGATCACACTGGAAGCAACAACAGCCACCTCGGAAGGCCGGAACCACCGACCCCGAACGGACGGCACGCGCACGGAATGAATCCCGTCACACCCAGCCGAAACCGGCCAACATCATCGGTGGCCTCGGTGGCCTCGGTGGCCTCGGTGGCCTCGGTGGCCTCGGTGCCGTCGGGCCGTCGAGGACCGGAAACGGCCAACGCCCGCCTGGCCGGAGCCGAGACGGGCGTTGATCTGCGAAGTGTCCGAGGGGGGACTTGAACCCCCACGCCCGATAAAGGGCACTAGCACCTCAAGCTAGCGCGTCTGCCATTCCGCCACCCGGACAAGGTGTCTGCCGTTGCGGCCTGGGCCGTTCCGACGTGGAAAACAATAGCAAACCTTCGAGGGTGGTCGATCACCCGCACAGGCAGCCGGGGGCACCCGCGCAGGCGGCCCACCGCACCGCTGTGACCAGCGGATGTCGGCAGTATTGCGGCCTTGGGCCCAGCGGCCGCCGGGTGGAGGATGGCGGTGGACCCCCGCCGCGGAGCGCGCTCCACGGGGCACACGACGCGGCCGTGAACCAAGAGGAGGCACTGTGAGCGAGCTCCGCGAGCGAACCATCGAAAGGTGCGAGCCCCGCGCATGCGGGCCCGAGCGAAGCGAGGTGTCGGCATGAGCGAGCTCCGCGAGCGAACCATCGAAAGGTGCGAGCCCCGCGAATGCGGGCCCGGGCGAAGCGAGGTTCCGGCATGAGTGAGTCGCAGCCGTCCCGTACGGTCACCGGCGAGGACGAGGTCGTCGACCTGTGCCGGGACCTGATCAGGATCGACACCAGCAACTACGGCGACCACTCGGGCCCGGGTGAGCGCGCCGCCGCCGAGTACGTCGCCGAAAAGCTCGCCGAGGTCGGCCTCGAGCCGAAGATCTTCGAGTCCCACAAGGGCCGCGCCTCGACCGTCGCCCGCATCGAGGGCGAGGACCGCTCCCGCCCCGCACTGCTCATCCACGGCCACACCGACGTCGTACCCGCCAACGCCGACGACTGGACACACCACCCCTTCTCCGGTGAGATCGCCGACGGATGCCTCTGGGGACGCGGCGCGGTCGACATGAAGGACATGGACGCGATGACGCTGGCCGTCGTCCGTGACCGGCTGCGCACCGGGCGTAAGCCGCCGCGCGACATCGTGCTCGCCTTCCTCGCGGACGAGGAGGCCGGCGGCACCTACGGCGCGCGCTACCTCGTCGACAACCACCCGGAGCTCTTCGAGGGTGTGACGGAGGCGATCAGCGAGGTCGGCGGCTTCTCCTTCACGGTCAACGAACAGCTGCGGCTCTATCTGATCGAGACCGCCCAGAAGGGCATGCACTGGATGAAGCTCACCGTGGACGGCAACGCCGGACACGGCTCGATGATCCACAAGGACAACGCCATCACCGAACTCTCCGAAGCCGTCGGACGGTTGGGCCGCCATGAGTTCCCCGTACGGGTGACCAAGACGCTGCGGGCCTTCCTGGACGAGCTCGGCGACGCACTGGGCACCGAACTCGACCCGGAGAACATGGACGAGACGCTGGCCAAGCTCGGCGGTATCGCCAAACTGATCGGCGCCTCCCTGAAGAACACCGCCAACCCGACACAGCTGGGCGCCGGCTACAAGGTCAATGTGATCCCCGGACAGGCCACCGCGCACATCGACGGACGCTTCCTGCCCGGCTTCGAGGAGGAGTTCCTGGCCGACCTGGACCGGCTCCTGGGCCCGCGGGTCAAGCGCGAGGACGTCCACGCCGACAAGGCGCTGGAGACGACGTTCGACGGCGCGCTGGTGGAGGCGATGCAGTCGGCGCTGCGGGCCGAGGACCCGATCGCACGCGCGGTGCCGTACATGCTCTCGGCCGGAACGGACGCCAAGTCCTTTGACGATCTGGGGATCCGCGGCTTCGGGTTCGCCCCGCTGAAGCTGCCGCCGGAACTGGACTTCGCCGGAATGTTCCACGGGGTGGACGAGCGGGTCCCGGTCGACGGACTCAAGTTCGGGGTCCGGGTGCTCGACCGCTTCATCGACCAGAGCTGAACCGGCCCCGAAACCCCGTCCGAAACCGCATCCGAACGACCCGGACCGCCCTGGGGCGACCCGGACCCGACCCCGATTCCGGAGCTGAATTCGGCGCGGATTACCTGCCGTTCGCGCCGACTTCCCCGAAAAGAGTGAACGCACCGATGTGTTCGTAGCTTCAACGGTCTTTTCCTCGTTGCAGTGGGTGTGATCCGCGGCTGGGATCGCATTTGCCAACAAGGAGGAACAATGATCAAGCGGATCGTCGCTGCTGTGGCGGCGTCCGGCGGGCTCGTGCTCGCCGGTGCCGGCCTGGCCGCTGCCGACTCCGGTGCCCAGGGAGCTGCCGTGCACTCCCCGGGCATCGTTTCCGGCAACAACATCCAGGCGCCGGTGCACGTTCCGGTGCACGTCTGCGGCAACACGATCTCCGTGGTCGGGCTGCTCAACCCCACCTTCGGCAACTACTGCGTAAACGAGTGACTTTCTGACGTCATTTGACGTTGTACCTGCACCCGTAAGGGTCTGATCCGGCTCGGCTCCGGAATGCTCGCCATGCATTGCGGAACCTCGGGGTATTTCGGCGGGCGGGTGGATCTCTCGGTTCCCTCCAAAGGGGCCGCTACTCGCACGTATTCCTGTAAGGCACTAGGCAGGGGAACAATCTATGAGACAGGTCGCACGAAAGGGCCTGATCACGATGGCGGCGGCCGGCGGCGTACTCGCCGCAGCCGCCGGCTACGCATACGCGGATGCGGGGGCCGCCGGAGGCGCGGCCAACTCACCCGGCGTGGGATCCGGCAACAACGTCCAGGCACCCGTCCACGTACCGGTGAACGCCTGCGGCAACACCGTCAACGTGGTCGGACTGCTCAACCCGGCGTTCGGCAACGGCTGCGCCAACGACGTCGGCGGTAACCACCACGGCGGCAACCATCACGGTGGCCACCAGGGCGGCGGCAACCACCACGGCGCCGGCGCCGCCGGCGGCACCGCGAACTCGCCCGGTGTCGGCTCGGGCAACAACGTCCAGGCACCCGTCGACGTACCGGTGAACGCCTGCGGCAACACCGTCGACGCCGGCGGGGTGCTCAACCCGGTGTTCGGCAACGGCTGCGCCAACGAGACGCCGTCGGTGCCGCACCACCCCGGGCACCCGGAACACCCGGGCAAGCCCCACCACCCGGGCAAGCCGCACCACCCCGGGAAGCCGCACCACCCGGGCAAGCCCGAGCACCCGAGCAAGCCGCACCACCCGGGAACGCACCACCCGAGCACCCCGCACCACCCGGCGCACCCCGGAACGCGGCCGCAGACCGGACCGCACAACCCGACCGTGACCCCCGCGAAGCCTGCCGCGCCGCAGCAGCTCGCGCACACGGGCGCCGGGACGATCGGCTACGCGGTACCGGCCAGCGCCGGACTGCTGCTCGGAGGTGCCGTGCTCTACCGCAGGGCACGCGCCGCCCGCAGGTAACCACCTGCGGTAGCACCACCGCGCCCACCGTCCGCCACTGAACAACCGCGGACAGTACGCAGGCGCACCGGCGCGCCCACGCACCGCTGCCTCCACGCTCGGTGCACCGGCGCACCACAGAGCGGGCCCCACCACGGGGCCCGCTCTGCTGTACTCACCCGGCCTCTGCTGCACTCACCCCGCCGGGGCGCTCACCACGTGGCGCGAAGCTGGCGGATGATCCGCCGGCGCAGCCGCACCTTGCGGCTCCCGTCCGGATTCAGCCGCAAGCGGTCCAACTCCCAGTGTCCGTACTCGGCATGGTCGGTCAGCAGGCGTGTGGCGGCCTTCCGGGACACTCCCCGTGGCACATACACATCGCAGAATTCGTATTCCGGCATCGCATCTATTGTGCGGGACCGGCCCAGGTACGGATAGCGTCTGCACTATGTCTGATGCTGCGCAGCCTTCCGCTGCCGAGGTACGTGCCGCCGCCGAGGCGGTCAAAGCCGCGCTGGACCGTCACCTCGACGCGGTCGAACGCCGCTCGGGGCAGGACGACCCGGCTGTCTACGCCGCGTTCGACGAGCTCGCCGCGGCGGCTGAGGTCTATGACGAGCTGCTCTACGACACCTACGACGAAGTCACCCCCTTCGAGATCCCGGGAAGCGACACCCTGCCCGCCTACGCGGGCCCGGACGAGCCGAGCGCGCTGAGCGTGCTGATCCGCCGCGACTACACCGTCGCCGAACCGCAGCGCCTGCTGCACCAGGCCCAGCGCATCGCCGACCTCGACCCCGACGCCGCCGACGAAGCGGTCGGCAACGGCGGCGAGCGAGCCGACGCGGCCGCCGTCGTCGGCAGCAGCGTCCACGCGGCCCTCGGCGTCCTGTTCGGCGAGTTCGAACCGGACGAGATCGCCTCCCGCCACAAGGAGTTCGGCCTGGAGGAGGGCGACTCCACCCTCTGGGTAGCCGCCGCCGACGAACCGGCCGAACCCGGTGAGTGGCTGTCCGCCCCCTTCGACCAGGCAGATCCCCAACGCGTCGTCTGCCGCTTCGACGTCAGCGCAGTCTTCGACGAGGAACTGGGCGGCGACGACGACCTACTGGAACCGCTCGACCGGGAACGGTGACGGCGTAGCCAGGCGGATCCACCCTGGGCGTACCCACGAGCGAGGGAGAGAGCTGGCCGCTGCCCCACTTCGAGGCGGCAGGGTGGTGTCCGCCGGGCCCGTCCTCGGGTGGGTGTGGGTGGGTTGGGTGGGGGGTGGGGTGGGTGACGGGCTGGCGGCCGGGCCGCTAGGTCGTTGTCAGGGTGCGAGCTGTGGCCTGGAGTGGCTGGGCGCGGGGCGTGGTGCTGTGTTGAGGGGTGCCCAGGCCTGTCCGGGTTCTGGAGTTTTGGGGTTCGGTGGCGTGGGCGGGGGGGGGGCTTGTGTGCTGGCTTTGTGGGTGCCTGGGGGCCTCTTCTTTTCCGGCAACGATTACGGAGAGTTATTAGTTCCGGGTCGTTGTTGCATTGTGTGACGGGTGGTGGGGGGTGGGGTGCGTTGGGTTGTTGGGTTGTTGGGTTTCGGGTTAGGCGGGGGTGTCGGAGGTGGGGGCGGGGGTTAGGAGGGTGCGGAGGCGGGTGGTGCGGGGCTTGGCGGGGATGTTGGTGACGGCTTGGGCGAGGGCTTGGTCGGCGCCCTGGACCACCGATAGGTGTTGTTCGCCGCGGCTGAAGGCGGTGTAGACCCAGGGCCGGGTCAGGCCGCCGGTTGCGTCACCGGGCAGTACGACCACCGCGGCCGGCCAGCGCATTCCGGCGGCCTGGTGGGCGGTGAGGGCCCAGGCGTGGCGTACGGCGCCGGCGGCGACCTGGTCGCGCGGGACCACGAGGGTGGTGCCCTCGCAATCGAGGTGGAGGCCTGCCGTGTCCGCGCCGGTGATCGTGCCGGGGAGCGTACGGCCGGGTGCCAGGGAGTATGCGGCGCGGTCGCCGGGGTCGAAGCCGCCGAAGCGTCCGGGGCCGGGGTTGAGGCGTTCCTTGAGGGCGGCGTTCAGGACGCGGGTGCCGGCCGCACCGCCGTGGCCGACCGTGATGACCTGGGTCTGGTCCGCGGGGACACCGAGTGCGCGGGGCACGGAGTCGGCGACCAGTTGGACGGTGCGGTGCACCGCTTCGCCGGCATCCCGGACCGGGACGATCACCACCTCCTTGCCGGGCGCCTCGACCTGGCTCAGTTCGCCGATGCCGATGCCCGACACCAGCTCGCCGATCGGGCCGAAGTCCGGGGTACGGGAGGCGACCTGGGGGCAGCAGCGGGCTGCGAGCAGGTCGGCGAAGAGGCGGCCGGGGCCGGCGGACCACAGGACACCGGGGTCGCCGCTGAGGATGAGCCGGGTGCCGTCGGCCAGCGACTCGACGAGCAGCGCGGCGGTCTCCAGATCCAGCTGCGGGGCGTCCAGCACGACCAGCACATCGAGGGCGAGCGCGCCGTCCGCGTCCCGGCCGGGGCCCTCCTTGCCGGAGAGCAGGCCGGATACGGTCACCGCCGCTGCGCCCGGGGCGGCGGCCGTGGTGGGGGGCGGCGCCGCAGCCGTGGTTGAGGCCGGGGTTGGGTTTGTTCCGGGTGAGTCTGTGGGGGTGGTGCCGGCGGGCGTGGTGCCGACGGGTGTGGTCTTGGTGAGGTCTGCGGCCAGGCGTTGGCGGCCGTTCTCGGTGTGGGTGGCGCCGTAGGCCCGGAGGCCCAGGGAGCGGGCGGCGGCGATCAGCGCGGCGGGCTCGGCGCGGGCTGCCTCGGCGCCGGTGTGTGCGACCAGGCCGCTCGTTGCGGCGGCGCGGATCAGCTCCGCGGCGCAGGGGGAGGGGACGGCGGCAGCTGCGGCCTCCCAGTCGGCGGGGGAGGGGGCCAGGCGGGCGGGTGCCGGGCCCTCTGCCTCCGCTGCGTCGTGCCGAGCGTCCTGTGGGGGGCTGTTGTCGGTATCGGTAGTGGGGGTTTCGGTGTCGGCTGGTGTGTGTGCGTCGGCGTCCGTGCTGGTGTCGGCTGGTGTGCGTTCGTCGGCGTCCGCCCCGGAGGCGTCCGCTGTGCGTTCGTCCGCGTCCGCGCCGGTATCGGCTGCCGTGTGGTCGTCCGCGCCCACGCCCGCGTCCGCGCCGGCGTCCGCCCCGGTGGCGGTTTCGGGCTCGGCCCGGTCGCTCGTGGCGTTCTCGGGGCGGTCGTCTGCGGCCTCGGCGGCGGTCTCGGTGGGGGTGGGGGGTTCGAAGGTGTTGAGCAGTCTGGCCAGGCCGTCGGCGACGCTCTCCTCGGCCATGGCGAAGCGGTCCAGGCCGAGCAGGATCCGGACCGGCTGCTCGGCCTCCTCGTCGTCGTCCGTGGCGGGGCGGGGGCGGCCCGGCTCTTCGATGGCGTCCTGGAAGACCAGCACCGCGCCTTCTGCGATGGCGGTCTGGAGGGCGTCGTCGGGTTCGGGTACCGAGCGCTGGGTGAGCGCCGCACGCAGGGCGGTGGCTTCGAGGGCGGAGTGCCCGGCCACGGCTGCCTGTTCCAGCAGCCAGATGATCAGTGCCTGGGCCCGTCGGTCGTCGCCGGGTCCGGCCGCGGCGCCCAGGAGTGCCCGCGCGAAGCCGTCGGCCTGTTCGGGGCGCACCCCGGGTACGCCGAGCAGCTGCCAGGGGTCCTCGCGCAGGGCCTCGGCGGCCTGTTCGCCGAGCACCGCGAGGGCCTTCTCCGCCAGCGCCTCCGGAGCGCCGCCCGCCGCGAGGATCTGCCGTACGCCGTCGATGCCGGGAGCGGTGGGAGCGGTGGGAGCAGTGTTGGCAGGGGGAGCGGTGGTGGGGGCCGGGGTGGGGCCTGCTGTAGCTCCTCCGGCCGGGGTCGGGGCCGAAGTTGGGGTGGGCCTGGACGCCGTCTCGGGTGCGGTGCGGTGCTGGGGCGGCTGGGGGGCCAGCGGTGTGGGGGAGGTGGGCTGAGGGGTGTTGGTGCTGGTGGCTGTGGGGGGCTGGGGGGTGGTGGGAGTGGCTGTTTTGGTGGGGCGGGGGGTGTCGTTGAAGAACGAGGCGGCTGAGCGTTCGCCGCTCTCCACGGCCCGTACGGCCGCCGCCAGCGCCGCCGCGGTCGCCTTGTCCGGTCCGGCCGCCGAGGGCTCCTTCGCTCCCTGCTGCTCGGGCGGGGTTTCGCCGGCGCGGCGGTCGGTACTCACAGCGTGCTCCAGTCGTGATCGGGGTAGTGGTGCACCGGAGCCGACACATCGTCCAGCGCCCGGCGGATCTCGTCAGGAAGACTAAGGGTCTCCACTGACAATGCCGCTCTGAGCTGCTGCGCTGTGCGCGCGCCGACGATCGGCGCGGCCACTCCGGGGCGGTCGCGGACCCAGGCGAGCGCGACATGGAGCGGAGTGACGGCGAGGCCGTCGGCGGCGGTGGCGACGGCGTCGACGACCCGGCCCGCGGTCTCGTCGAGGTAGGGCGCGACGAATCCCGCCAGATGGTCCGAGGCGCCGCGTGAATCGGCCGGGGTGGCGTGGCGGTACTTGCCGGTCAGGACGCCTCTGCCGAGCGGTGAGGAGGGCAGTACGCCGATGCCGAGGTCCAGGGCCGCGGGCAGGACCTCGCGTTCGATGCCGCGCTGGAGGAGGGAGTACTCCATCTGTGTGCCGGCCAGGCGGTTGCGTAGGCCGGGTTCGGCGAGCTGCCAGGTGGCGGCCTTGGCGAGCTGCCAGCCGGAGAAGTTGGCCAGCCCCACGTAGCGGGCCCGGCCGCTGGTGACGGCGAGGTCGAGGGCCTGGAGGGTCTCCTCCAGGGGGGTGTGGGGGTCGAAGGCGTGCAGTTGCCACAGGTCGACGTAGTCCGTGCCCAGCCGCTCCAGGGAGGCGTCCAGGGCGGCGAGGAGGTGGCGCCGGGAGCCGTCGACCCTGCGGTCCGTCTCCAGGACGCTGCCGGCCTTGGTGGCGATCACCAGGTCGTGGCGTGGAACGAGTCCTTCGGTCAGCCGGCCCAGGAGGTACTCGGCGCCGCCGTCGGCGTAGATGTCGGCGGTGTCCACGAGGGTGCCGCCGGCCTCCCAGAACGTCTTGAGCTGGTCGGCGGCTTCGTGCTCGTCCGTGTCGCGGGCCCAGTTCAGGGTGCCGAGCCCGAGCCGGGACACGCGAAGGCCCGTTCGGCCCAGGTGCCTTTGCTCCATGGGGCTTGAGATTACGCGCCACGCGGCCGGAACAGTGGACCTGTGGACAACCCGCCGAGGGCGCCCGGCGTGCGAGGGGGACGCCGACGAAGTCCTGGCGGTCCTGCCGTCCTTCGTGGCCTGCGCGGGAGCTACGGGGAGGGCGGGGCGTGCGGCCGGGTGGGGTGCCTGGAGGGGGGCGGCGGCGCCGGTTCCGGTGTGCGGGAGGAGCCTCGGGGAGGGGCTTTGACGAGACTCGGGTGCGCGCTACAGTCCCCGCAACAGTGACGTTACTGATCGGTAAGGGGAGCGGCATGAGGCTTGGCATCAACCTCGGCTACTGGGGCGCGGGGATGGACTCCGACAATCTCGCGGTGGCGCAGGAGGCCGATCGCCTCGGTTACTCCGTCTGCTGGGCTGCCGAGGCCTACGGGTCCGACGCCGCGACCGTGCTCTCCTGGGTCGCCGCCCAGACCGAGCGGATCGACATCGGGTCGGCGATCTTCCAGATTCCGGCGCGTACGCCCGCGATGACCGCGATGACGGCGGCGACCCTGGACTCCCTCTCGGGGGGCCGGTTCCGGCTGGGCCTCGGTGTGTCGGGGCCGCAGGTCTCCGAGGGCTGGTACGGCGTCAAGTTCGACAAGCCGCTGGGGCGCACCCGTGAGTACGTCGACATTGTCCGTAAGGCGATGACGCGCGAGCGGCTGTCCTACGAGGGCGAGCACTGGACGCTGCCGCTGCCCGGCGGTCCCGGCAAGCCGCTGAAGCTGACCGTCCATCCGCAGCGCGAGCACATCCCGCTCTACATCGCCGCGATCGGCCCGAAGAACCTTCAGCAGACCGGTGAGATCGCCGACGGCGCGCTGCTGATCTTCCCCTCCGCCGACCACCTGGAGGAGACCGCCCTCGCTCACCTCCGGGCCGGCCGGGAGAAGGCGGGCCTGACGATGGAGGGCTTCGACGTCTGCCCGACGCTGCCGCTGGCCGTGGGCGCGGACAAGGACGTCAGCGCGCTGGTCGACATGTTCCGCCCGTACACCGCGCTGTACGTCGGCGGTATGGGCAGCCCCAAGCAGAACTTCTACAACCAGCTGGCGCAGCGGATGGGCTACGAGAAGGAGGCGGCCGAGATCCAGAGCAAGTACCTGTCCGGCGACAAGGAGGGCGCTGCCGCGGCGATCCCGGAGCGGCTGATCGACCAGACGACGCTGCTGGGTTCGGTGGAGCGGATCGCGGAGCGGATGCAGGCCTATGCGGCGGCCGGGGTGACGACCCTGACGGTGGCCCCGGCCGGCTTCACGCTCGAGGAGCGGGTGGCCTCGCTGCGGGCCGGCACCGAGGCCCTGGAGCGCGCCGGGCTGGCGTGAGCCGCGGGTGAGGAGCGGTGCGGGGCGTGCGGGGCCCGGCGCGTCCGTGGCGCCGGGCCCGGGGCCCCACGGCCGTGGTGGGGGCTCGGGGGTCTTCCCCGCCACGGCCGTCGCGCTGCTCAACGGGGCGACGGGCGGGCTGGTTACGCCGCGACGGGCGGCGCGATTCGTCCGAACGGGGGAACGGGAGAACCGCTGCGGTTGCCCCGGCCGGAACACACCCTTTGACTCGTTCTTTACGGGTGTGTCCATTCGGAGGTGGCGCAGATGCTCTCGGCCCGAAGCCTGTTCCAGGAGATCGTGGACAACGACAACTCCTACCGTCTGTTCTGCTCCATCGCGGCCAGCGGCGAGGCCCAGGGCGGGTGGGAGAACGGCCGGATCGCGGCGCTGCTGCCGGCGTCGATGCGGGAGCTGGCGCCCAAGGCCGCCCGGCACGGCGCCGACGAGGACAAGCACGGCCGGATCTTCCAGGCGCTGATGCGCCGGCGCGGACTGACGCCCACCGAGGTGCCCGAGGAGACCGACTACACCATGCTCCTGGAGCGGGCGGGCATCGGTCTGGCGCACGACAAGCTGCGCCGCGACGAGCCGCTGACCGAGCTGGACGTCATCACCTACCTCGCGCACAGCCGGGTCACGGAGCAACGGGCGGCGGACCAGATGGCGATGCTCAGGAAGCACTTCGGTGATCATCCCGAGGTGGGCAAGGCGGTCCGGATGATCTGCGACGACGAGGAGAACCATCTCGCGTACTGCCACGAGGAGTTGCTGAAGCTGGCCCGCGCGGGGCACGGCCGGACCATCCAGCGGACCCTGCACGAGTGTGCGCGTACCGAGATCGCCGTCTACCGGGACGTGAGCCTGGCGGTGATGGACCATATGAGCCGGCTGCTGCACTGGCCGAGGGCGAAGTCCATGGTGCTGGCCGCGGCGATCCGGGCGGCGTACGGCTATGAGCGGCTGGCCGGCTGGCGGCGGATGGTCACCCTGGAGATGCCCGAGCGGCGGGATGCGCTGGGTGGTCCGGCCACGTCCGAGCCGGAGTTCGCCTAGGTCGCGCGCCCTGAGGGCCGGCCACCGGCGGTCAGGGCGTCACAGCCAGCCGCGGCGCTTGAAGAGGCGGTAGAGCGATACCTCGATGAGGGCCATCACGGCGAGGATCACCGGGTAGCCCAGGTGCCATTTGAGTTCGGGCATGTCGTTGAAGTTCATGCCGTAGATCCCGGCGATCAGGGTCGGTACGGCCGCCAGCGCCGCCCAGGCCGAAATCTTGCGCATGTCGTCGTTCTGCCGTACGCCCATCTGTGCGAGATGGGCGGCGAGGATGTCCGAGAGCAGCCGGTCCAGGCCGTCGACCGACTCGTTGGCGCGGGTGAGGTGGTCGTCGACGTCGCGGAAGAACGGCCGGGCGTGGTCGTGCACGAACGGCACCCCCGGGCCTTGCAGCCGTGCCATCGGCTCTGCCAACGGGCCGGTCGCGCGCCGGAATTCCAGTACCTCGCGCTTGAACGCGTAGATCTCGGCGGCGGTGTTCCTGGTGTCCTTGCCGCGTACCGGAGCGAATACCTCCGCCTCCAACTCCTCCAGGTCCACCTGGAGTTCGGCGGCCACCTCGATGTAGTGGTCGACCACCGCGTCGCTGATCGCGTACAGCACCGCCCCGGGGCCGTGCCGCAGGATCTCCGGGTGCTCCTCCAGCCGGTGCCGCACCGCCGCCAGGGGGCTGGCCTCGCCGTGCCGTACGGTCACCACGAACGAGTCGCCGACGAAGACCATCAGCTCCGAAGCGGTCACCGTGTCGGCCTCGACGTCGTAGGTGATCGGCTTCAGCACCATGAACAGGGAGTCGTCGTAGACCTCCAGCTTGGGCCGCTGGTGCGCCTTGAGGGCGTCCTCGACGGCCAGCGGGTGCAGGGCGAATTCGGATCTGACGAGCTCGAACTCGTCCTCCGTGGGCTCGTACATCCCCAGCCACATGAAGGAGTGCCCCTCGGTCCGCGCCGCCTCCAGGGCGTCGGAGAAGTCCGTCGCACACTCCGTGCGGCGGCCTTCCTGGTAGATGGCGCAGTCCACGATCACACCTGGCATTCTCGCGCGTCCTTGGGACGCCTGCCAGGAAGGCGGCCGGGGAACGTAGGCTGGCGGTCATGCCCACGCTGATCCTGCTGCGGCACGGCCGCTCCACCGCCAACACCGCCGGGGTGCTCGCCGGGCGGGCGCCCGGTGTCGCCCTCGACGAGCGCGGCGCCGAACAGTCCGCCGCGCTGCCCGCACGGCTGGCCCAGGTGCCGCTGACCGCCGTCGTCTCCAGTCCGCTCCAGCGCTGCCGGGAGACGGTGGCCCCGCTGCTGGAGGCCCGGCCCTGGCTCACCCTGCACATCGAGGACCGGATCAGTGAGTGCGACTACGGCGACTGGTCGGGCCGCAAACTCGCCGAGCTGAACGACGAGCCGCTGATGGAGGCCGTCCAGCAGCACCCCTCCTCGGCCGCCTTCCCCGGCGGCGAGTCGATGCGGGCGATGCAGGCCCGCGCGGTGGACGCGGTGCGCGACTGGAACGCCCGGATCGAGGAGGCGCACGGCCCCGAGGCGGTCTACGCCATGTGCTCGCACGGCGATGTCATCAAGGCGCTGGTCGCCGACGCACTGGGTCTGCACCTCGACCTCTTCCAGCGGGTCTCCGTCGAGCCCTGCTCGGTGACCGTGGTCCGCTACACCCGGCTGCGGCCCTACCTCGTACGCCTGGGGGACACCGGCGACTTCGCGTCCCTGGTGCCCCGGGAGGGCGGCGCCGTGCCGGGGGCCGACCGGGACGCGGCCGTCGGTGGTGGTGCAGGCGCAGCGTGATCAGTCGGCGCAGTAGGGTGGTGCGACGGCGCTGCCCGCCACGCCCCTGCGTTCCGCAGGACGTGCAGCGACCGCAGTGACCCCGCAGTCGAGCAATCGGAGCAGGACGTTGTCCCGTCAGGTGTTCTTCTACGACTCGCCGGACCGCTTCGTGGCCGGTACGGTCGGGCTGCCTGGCCGCCGTAGCTTCTACCTCCAGGCCACCGCGGCCGGCCGCACCACCAGCGTCGCCCTGGAGAAGACGCAGGTCGCGGCGCTCGCCGAGCGGATCGACGAGCTGCTGGACGAGGTGGTGCGGCGCAGCGGCGGCAACGCGCCGGTGCCCGCCGTGTCGCCCGCCGAGATGACCGACACCGCTCCGCTGGAGACTCCCGTCGAGGAGGAGTTCCGGGTCGGCACGATGGCGCTGGCCTGGGACGGCGAGGACGAGCGGATGATCATCGAGGCGCAGGCCCTGGTGGAGCTGGACGCGGACAGCGACGAGGACCTCGCCGACGCCGAGGAGCGGCTGCTCCAGGACGACGAGAACGGCCCGCCGATGCTGCGGGTGCGGCTCACCGGAACCATGGCCAGGGCGTTCGCCAAGCGGGCGCTGGAAGTCGTCAACGCGGGCCGCCCGCCGTGCCCGCTGTGCAGTCTGCCGCTCGACCCGGAGGGACATGTATGTCCGCGCCAGAACGGATACCGACGGGACGCCTGAGCGCCGGGGAGCCCGCCGTGGAGCCGGCCGGGCCGCTGCCCGGTCCCGCGGGCCCGTCCGGCGCGACGGCGTCCGCCCCGGAGCCGGCCCCGCGGGCAGGTGCCGGGCTGTCGCCCGCCTTCCTCGCCGAGGGGGAGCTGACCGTCCGCGGCCGCATCCGGGAGGCGTCCAACGCCGTACTGTTCTGCACGGTCGAGTACGACGGCCGCAGCGCCGACTGTGTCTACAAGCCGGTCGCCGGCGAGCGGCCGTTGTGGGACTTCCCCGACGGCACGCTCGCGCAGCGCGAGGTCGCCGCGTACGAGGTCTCCCAGGCCTGTGGCTGGGACCTGATCCCGCCGACGGTGCTGCGCGACGGCCCGTACGGCACCGGAATGGTGCAGGAGTGGATCGATCCGCCGGAGAGCAGCGACGAGGTGCCCGAGCTGCTGGCGCTGGTGGAGGACGAGGAGCCCGGGCCCGGCTGGAAGGCCGTCGGGTTCGCGGAGCTCGGCGAGGGGCGGACCGCGCTGCTGGTGCACGCCGACCATCCGCGGCTGCGCCGCCTCGCCGTCCTGGACGCGGTGATCAACAACGGTGACCGCAAGGGCGGCCATCTGCTGCCCGGCGCCGGCGGACAGTTCTTCGCCATCGACCACGGGGTGACCTTCAACGCCGAGGACAAGCTGCGCACGCTGCTGTGGGGCTGGGCGGGGGAGCCGCTGACCGACGAGGCGGCCGAGGTCCTGCGGGGCCTTCGCAAGGCGCTGGAGGATGCCGCGCCGCTCGCCGCCCGACTGGCCGAACTGATCACGGACGCCGAGATCGAGGCGCTGCGGGCGCGGGTGGACGCGCTGCTGCGCAGCGGCCGGCACCCCGAGCCGAGCGGTGAGTGGCCCGCCATCCCCTGGCCGCCCGTCTGACCGCCGGCGCGGTGCGGGGCGCCCCTTGCATGTCGAGCTGTCAAACGCAAGAGCGCCTTTCCGGCCAAGACCCGTGGTCCGGTTCGTATGCGGAACATCCGTCCGGTTACGCTCAAGGCATGCATGCATGGCCCGCTTCTGAGGTCCCCGCCCTGCCTGGTCAGGGCCGCGACCTGAGGATCCACGACACCGCGACCGGCGGACGGGTGACCCTCGACCCCGGTCCCGTCGCCCGTATCTACGTCTGCGGCATCACGCCGTACGACGCCACCCACATGGGGCACGCGGCGACCTACAACGCGTTCGACCTGGTTCAGCGCGTGTGGCTCGACACGAAGCGCCAGGTGCACTACGTGCAGAACGTCACCGACGTGGACGATCCGCTGCTGGAGCGGGCCGACAAGACCGGTGACGACTGGACCGCGCTCGCCGAGCGCGAGACCGCCCTCTTCCGTGAGGACATGACGGCGCTGCGGATGCTGCCGCCGCGCCACTACATAGGCGCCGTCGAGTCCATACCCGGCATCGTCCCGCTGGTGGAGCGGCTGCGCGACGCCGGCGCGGCCTACGAGCTGGACGGTGACATCTACTTCTCGGTCGCCTCCGACCCGCACTTCGGCGAGGTCTCCGGTCTGGACGCCGAGGCGATGCGGCTGCTGTCCGCGGAGCGCGGCGGCGACCCCGAGCGGGAGGGCAAGAAGAACCCGCTCGACCCGATGCTGTGGATGGCCGCCCGGGACGGTGAGCCGAGCTGGGACGGCGGCTCGCTGGGCCGCGGCCGGCCCGGCTGGCACATCGAGTGTGTCGCCATCGCCCTGGACCACCTCGGCATGGGCTTCGACGTGCAGGGCGGCGGCTCCGATCTGGCCTTCCCGCACCACGAGATGGGCGCCTCGCACGCCCAGGCGCTCACCGGCGCGCACCCGTTCGCCAAGGCGTATGTGCACGCCGGGATGGTGGCCCTGAACGGCGAGAAGATGTCCAAGTCCAAGGGCAACCTCGTCTTCGTCTCCACGGTCCGGCGCGAGGGCACCGACCCGGCCGCGATCCGTCTCGCGCTGCTCGCGCACCACTACCGGGCCGACTGGGAGTGGACCGACGAGGTGCTGCGGGACGCGGAGGCGCGGCTGGCGCGCTGGCGCGCCGCGGTCTCCCGCCCTGACGGTCCGTCCGCCGATGCCCTCCTGGAGGAGATCCGTACGGCGCTCGCCGACGATCTGGACGCGCCGGCCGCGCTGGCCGCGGTGGACCGCTGGGCCGCCGCCCAGGAGGCCGGCGGCGGCACCGACGAGGGCGCTCCCGGTCTCGTCTCCCGCGCGGTCGACGCGCTGCTCGGTGTGGCCCTGTGACGGCCGGCCGCTGACCTTTCCGTCCTCAGGGGCGCTTCCGCCACCCGGCGGGGGCGCCCCCTTTTTTCCGTGCGGGCGGGGTGTTTCCCGTGCGGGCGGGCGCGGAAATCCAGCAGTCCGGCCCCAAGAGTCCATGGTGGGCCGCCACGGCCGCGCGCTACAGCTGCGGCATGAGAAAACCAACAGGACTGCGGGCGGCGGTCGTTGCCGCGCTGCTCGGGCTCGTGGTGTCCGTCGCCGGCCCGGCGGGCAGCGTACGGGCCGCGGATCCCGCGCCCGCCCGGACCGTCGGTGACCTCACCGGCTTCGCCGCCGACGGGCCCGTCTACCATCTGCACGCCGGCCCGGCCGAGGCGCGCGTCAGCTTCGTCACCGACCGCACCTTCCGCCTCGAACTCGCCCCCGACGGCACCTTCTCCGACCCCACCGGCAAGGACATCGTGCTGCCGCAGGGCGCCCCGCCGGCCACCCACTGGCGCGACGCCGGCGTCGCCTACGAGATCAGCACCGCCCAGGTCACCCTGAAGGCCTTCAAGTCCCCGCTCCGCTTCGAACTGCGGCGCGCCGACGGGTCGTTGGTGTGGTCCGAGACGAAGGGGCTGAGCTGGGACGACAAGACCACCACCCAGACCCTCGCGCGCGGCGCCGGTGAGCAGTTCTACGGCGCCGGGATGCAGAACGGACGCGGCAACACCTCGCACCGCGGCAAGGCCGTCGAGGTCGGCGTCGACTACAACTGGAACGACGGCGGGCACCCCAACTCCGTCCCGTTCTACCTGTCGTCCGCGGGCTACGGCGTCTTCCGCAATACCTATGCGCCCAACACCTATGCCTTCAAGGACCCGGTGACGACCTCCGCCAAGGAACGGCGTTTCGACGCCTATTACTTCGCCGGGCCGAGCACCAAGGACGTCCTGGGCCAGTACACCGCGCTGACCGGAAAGCCCTTCCTGCCGCCGCTGTACGGTCTGGAGCTCGGCGATTCGGACTGCTATCTGCACAATGCGAACCGCGGTGAGCGGCACACCCTGGACGCCCTGAAAATAGCCGACGGATATACCAAGAACGATCTGCCCAACGGCTGGATGCTGGTCAACGACGGCTATGGCTGCGGCTACGAGAACCTCGCCGAGACGTCGAAGGGCCTCGGCGAGCGGAAGATGAAGCTCGGACTGTGGACCGAGGACGGTATCGGCAAACTCGCCGAGCAGGTCAAGGCGGGCCAGCGGGTCGCCAAACTCGATGTCGCCTGGGTCGGCGAGGGCTACAAATTCGCGCTGGACGGCTGCAAGGACGCCTACCGGGGCATCGAGGACAACAGCGATGCGCGGGGCTTCACCTGGGCCCCGGAGAGCTGGTCGGGTGCCCAGCGGTGCGGTGTCCAGTGGTCCGGTGACCAGAGCGGAACGTGGGACTACATCCGCTGGCAGATTCCGACCTACGCGGGCGCGACCATGTCCGGACTCGCCTATACGACCGGCGATGTGGACGGCATTTTCGGCGGCAGCCCCAAGACCTACGTCCGCGATATGCAGTGGAAGTCGTTCCTGCCGGCGGTGATGACGATGGACGGCTGGGCGGAGAGCGACAAACAGCCCTATCGCTACGGCGATCCCTATACCTCCATCAACCGGAAGTATCTGAAGCTCAAGGAGTCGCTGCTGCCGTACATGTACTCCTACGCGGCCGAGGCGACCCGGACCGGGGTCGGGCCGGTGCGTCCGCTGTCGCTGGAGTACCCCGGGGACGCCAAGGCCGGTACGGACGCCGCCAAGTACGAATTCCTCTCCGGCCAGGATTTCCTGCTCGCCCCCGTCTACCGGGACAGCGACACCCGCGACGGCATCTACCTGCCGAAGGGCACCTGGGTCGACTACTGGTCGGGGCGCACCTATCAGGGGCCGGTGACGGTCAACGGCTACAGCGCACCGCTGGACACCCTGCCGCTGTTCGTCAGGGCGGGCGCCGCGGTGCCGATGTGGCCGGGCATCAGGTCGTACCAGGACCGGACGGCCACCTCGCCGCTGGCCTGGGACATCTATCCGCAGGGGCGGTCCTCCTTCACCCTCTACGAGGACGACGGGGTGACGCGGGCGCACCGGGACGGGGCGAGCGCCACCCAGCTGGTGCAGGTCACCGCGCCGCGCTCCGGCGGCGGGGAGGTACGTATCGACGTAGGCGCCCTCAAGGGCTCCTACCGGGGCAAGCAGACGGCCCGGCCGTACCGCTTCACCGTGCACACCGGGGACGCGCCGCGCGGGGTCGAGCTGGCGGGCCGTCCGCTGAAGCGGCTGCCGTCCGCGCGGGCGTTCCGGGCGGCGGACGAGGGCTGGTACCACGACCCGGCGGACCGCGCGGGTGTGGTGCAGATCAAGACCGCCTCCCGCAGCACCGCCCGCGCCTTCGGCCTGGTGCTGAAGGGTGCGAGTGCGGTCGGCGGCAAGGTGCCCGGCGCCGGGGTCGCGGTGTCGACGCCGGGCGGCCAGGAGGTCACCAAGGGCACGCCGACGACCGTACGGACGGCGGTGACGGCGGGCACCCGTGCCGCCACGGATGTGTCGGTGTCGCTGTCCGCGCCGAAGGGCTGGCGCGTCTCCGGGCCGGTGCGCCACGGCCGGATCGCGGCCGGTGCCACCCAGCGGGACGCCCTGCGGCTGACCGCGCCCAAGGACGCCAGGAGCGCCGACCCGGTGACCGTCACCGCGACCGTCCGCTACCGGGCGGCGGGGGCGCTGCGCACCGCGGTGCACCGCTTCGAGGTACGGGCCGTCCCGGCGGCGCCCACCGCGGACAGCTGGGCCGGCGATATGGAGTGGCTGAGCGCGGTCAACGGCTACGGGCCGGCGGAGCGGGACCGCAGCAACGGTGAGTCGGGGCCCGCGGACGGCCGCCCGCTCACCCTCGCCGGGAAGACCTACGCCAAGGGCATCGGGGCGCACGCCGCGTCGGACCTGGAGTTCTTCGCCGGCGGGCGCTGTTCGTCGTTCACCGCGGACGTCGGGATCGACGACGAGATCGGCGACCACGGGGAGGTGGCGTTCTCCGTGGAGGCGGACGGCAAGGTGCTGTGGACCTCGCCGAAGCTGACGGGGAGGTCGGCGCCGGTGCCGGTGGACGTGCCGCTCGGCGGCGCCCGGCACGTACGGCTGAAGGTGACCGACACCGACGGCAAGAAGTCCGGCGATCACGGTGACTGGGCGGGGGCGCGCTTCCACTGTTCGCGCTGAGCCCGCCGCCCCGGTATTCGCAGCGGTGACCCGCGGGGAGGGGCAGGGGCGCCGGACCGGCTCGACGGCCGGTCCGGCGCCCCTGGTGTGCGGTGCGGTGCCCGCGCGGTCAGCTGTCCTCGGGGCCGTCGTCCTCGGGCCGGTCCGCGGAGTCGGCCGGGCCGGACTCCTTGGGGCCCGGGCCGGTCTCGTCGGCGGGCCGCTGCTCGCGCGGCTCCTTGGGGGCCGGCCGGGGCGGGCGGGTGCGCCCGCTGGTGGTGTCGCGGAGGTAGGAGCTGTCGCGGCCGTCGGCGAGCCCGCCCTCGGTCGCCACGCCGGGGCCGGACTGCGGGTCGCGGCGGCGCAGATAGCGCTCGAACTCGCGGGCGATGGCCTCGCCGGACGCCTCCGGCAGATCCGCGGTGTCCCGCGCCTCCTCCAGCGACTGGACGTACTCGGCCACCTCGCTGTCCTCGGCGGCCAGCTGGTCCACGCCCAGCTGCCAGGCCCGCGCGTCCTCGCTCAGCTCGCCGAGCGGGATGCTGATGCCGAGCAGGTCCTCCAGGCGGTTGAGCAGGGCGAGGCTGGCCTTCGGGTTGGGCGGCTGGGAGACGTAGTGCGGCACCGCGGCCCACAGGCTCACCGCGGGCACTCCGGCGTGTGTGCAGGCCTCCTGGAGGATGCCGACGATGCCCGTGGGGCCTTCGTAGCGCGACTCCTCCAGATCCAGCCGGCGGGCGAGGTCCGCGTCGGAGGTGACACCGCTGACCGGCACCGGCCGGGTGTGCGGGGTGTCGCCGAGCAGCGAGCCCAGCACCACCAGCATCTCCACGCCCAACTCGTGGGCGAAGCCGAGGATTTCGTTGCAGAACGAGCGCCAGCGCATGCTGGGCTCGATGCCGCGGACCAGGACCAGGTCGCGGGCCCGCCCCTTGCCGTTGGCGTTGCCGACGCGGACGACGGAGAGCCGGGTCGTCGGCCAGGTGATCTTGCGCACCCCGCCGTCCAGGAAGACGGTCGGGCGGTTCACCTGGAAGTCGTAGTAGTCCTCGGCGTCCAGCGCGGCGAAGACCTCGCCCTTCCACTCCCGGTCCAGATGTGCGACCGCGGCGGAGGCGGCGTCGCCGGCGTCGTTCCAGCCTTCGAACGCGGCCACCATGACCGGGTCGATCAGCTCGGGTACCCCCTCGAGCTCGATCACCCAGCGCCTCCTTCCGACCGGTTCGGCCGTGTGGGGGCGGCCGCCGGCAGCAGTTCCATTGCGTGCGTCACCAAGACTACGGCGTGTGCCGTGCCGGTCCGCAGCCCCTGTGCACGAATGAGATCCGATTCATCCGATCTGTTTCCGGGGCTGATCGCCCAACTTCCGTACGGGGTCTGGACGTCGTCTTGTGCGCGGGTCTATACATCGGATGACCGGGAAAGGTCCGATGTTCTTCCGCACAGTCCCAGGGGGCATGCGTATGGCCGTGACCGACACCGTCACCCGGCTCGAGGTGCACGACGTCCGCTTCCCCACCTCGGACCGGCTTGCCGGCTCCGACGCCATGAACCCGGACCCCGACTACTCCGCCGCCTATGTGGTGCTGCACACCGGCGGCGGGCCCCAGGGGCACGGCTTCTGCTTCACGATCGGGCGCGGCAACGAGGTGATGGCCGCCGCGATCCGCTCGCTCGCCCCGTACGTCGTCGGCCGCCCCGCGCCCGCCACCGCCGCCGATCTCGCCGCGCTGCACCACGACCTCACCCACGACTCCCAGCTGCGCTGGCTCGGCCCCGAGAAGGGCGTGATGCAGATGGCGGCCGGCGCCCTGGTCAACGCCGCCTGGGACCTGGCGGCCGGCCGGGCGGGCCTGCCGGTGTGGGAGTTCCTGGCCGGGCTGACGCCCGAAGAGCTGGTCTCGCTCGTCGACTTCCGCTACCTCTCCGACGCCCTGACACCCGACGAGGCGCTGGCCCTGCTGCGCGCCGCCGAGCCCGGCCGCGCCGAGCGCACCGCCCGCCTCAAGGCCGAGGGCTACCCCGCGTACACCACCTCGCCCGGCTGGCTGGGCCACGACGACGGCACGCTGGTACGGCTCGCCAAGGAGGCGGTGGCGGACGGCTTCGGGCAGATCAAGCTGAAGGTGGGCGCCGACCTCGACGACGACACCCGGCGGATGCGGCTGGCCCGGGCCGCGGTCGGCCCCGGCGTACGGATCGCCGTCGACGCCAACCAGCGCTGGGACGTGGCCGAGGCGGTCCGCTGGATGACCGCGCTGGCGCCGTACGCCCCGCACTGGATCGAGGAGCCGACCAGCCCGGACGACGTCCTGGGGCATGCCGCGGTGCGCTCCGGGCAGCCCGTGAAGGTCGCCACCGGCGAGCATGTCGCCAACCGGGTGGTCTTCAAACAGCTGTTGCAGGCCGGGGCGGTGGACTTCGTACAGATCGACGCGGCACGGGTGGCCGGGGTCAACGAGAATCTGGCGATCCTGCTGCTGGCCGCCAAGTACGGCGTCCCGGTGTGCCCGCACGCGGGCGGGGTGGGGCTGTGCGAGCTGGTGCAGCACCTGGCGATGTTCGACTACGTGGCGGTGTCCGGGAGCTGGGAGGACCGGGTCATCGAGTACGTCGACCATCTGCACGACCACTTCACCGACCCGGTCGTCGTCGAACGCGGCCGCTACCGCGCCCCGACCGCCCCCGGCTTCTCGGCCCGGATGAAACCCGGTTCGGTCGCCGCCCACCGCTTCCCCGACGGGCCCGTGTGGCGCGCCCGGCAGCGCCCGGACGCCGGAACCGGCCGGCACCGCGCGCACGATCCCCATCCGCACCGAGGTGAGCAGGAGGTCTCCGCATGAGCACAGCGCCACCCCCACCCGCAGGCCGGCCGCCGGCCGACTTCGCGGGCATGGGTGCCCTCGTCACCGGCGGCGGCTCCGGGATCGGGGCGGCCACCGCCGCGCTGCTGCTGGCGCGCGGGGCGCGGGTCGCCGTCCTGGACCGGGACCCGGCCGGCGCGCCCGCCGGGGCGGTGCGGCTCACCGCCGATGTGACCTCCGACGCCGCGGTACGGGCCGCGGTGGAGGAGGCGGCCGGAGAACTCGGCGCGCTGCACTGCCTCGTCGGCAATGCGGGCATCGGCGCCGTTGGCACCGTCGAGGACAACGACGAGGCGGAGTGGGGCCGGGTGCTGGACGTCAATGTGCTGGGGCTGGTGCGCACCGCCCGCGCCGCGCTGCCGCATCTGCGCCGCACCGCCGCCACCGAACGGCCCGGCCGGGTCTCCCTCACCCACACCTGCTCGATCGCCGCCACGGCCGGTCTGCCGCAGCGCGCGCTGTACAGCGCCAGCAAGGGCGCGGTGCTCTCCCTGACCCTCGCGATGGCCGCCGACCACCTCCGCGAGGGCATCCGCGTCAACTGCGTGAACCCGGGCACCGCGGACACCCCGTGGGTCGGCCGGCTGCTGGACCGGGCCGACGACCCGGCCGCCGAGCGCGCCGCCCTCCACGCCCGCCAGCCGATGGGCCGGATGGTCACCGCCGACGAAGTCGCCGCCGCCATCGTCTCGTTGGCCTCCCCGGCCGCCTCCGGCATCACCGGCACCGCGCTCGCCGTGGACGGCGGGATGCAGGGGCTGCGCCTGCGCCCCGCCACCTGACCGCACCGCCACCCGACCATCCGACCGCCCGGCCGCCTCACCCGTTCCGCCGCGAGGCGGCCCGACCCAGCCGCACACCACGACCGAGGGACCACCCATGAGACTGCGAACCACCGGCGCGGCGGCCTGTGCCGCGGTGCTCGCCACCGCCCCACTGGCCGGCTGCAACCGCGGCGGCGACACCGCCGGCGGCCGGATCGGCATCGATATGCCCCGTACGGACACCGACTTCTGGAACTCCTACCAGCAGTACCTCGAAAAGGACCTGGACCACGGCGGTCCGGCCGCGCTGCCGCTGTCCAACTCGCAGAACGACATCGCCAAGGTCGTCTCCAACGTGCAGGCACTGACCGACCAGGGCGCCAAGGCCATCGTGATGGCCCCGCAGGACACCGGCGCCATCACCGCCGCACTCCAGCGCCTGGAGGAGAAGAAGATCCCCGTGGTCAGCGTGGACACCCGCCCCGACGAGGGCAAGGTCTACATGGTCGTACGCGCCGACAACCGCGCCTACGGGGAGAAGTCCTGCGCCTACCTCGGCGAGAAGCTGGGCGGCAGGGGCCGGGTCGCCGAGCTCCAGGGCGACCTCAGCTCCGTCAACGGGCGGGACCGCTCCGAGGCGTTCGCGTCCTGCATGAAGAAGAGGTTCCCGAAGATCACCGTGCATGAGCTGGCCACCGACTGGAAGGGCGAGGTGGCCTCCGCCAAGTTGCAGAGCCTGCTCGCCCAGCACCCCGACATCGACGGCCTCTACCTCCAGGCGGGCGGCGCCTTCCTGCAACCGGTCCTCGCCCTCCTGGAACAGAAGAAGCTGCTCAGGCCGGCCGGCTCCGACGGGCACATCACCGTGATCTCCAACGACGGCATACCCGACGAACTGGAGGCGATCCGGGCCGGGAAGATCGACGCCACCCTCTCCCAGCCGGCCGACCTCTACGCCAAGTACGCGCTGTACTACGCCAGGGCCGGCCTGAAGGGCAAGACGTTCACACCCGGCCCGACCGGCCACGGCTCCACCATCGTGAAGATCAAGAACGGTCTGGAGGACCAGCTCCCGGCCCCGCTGGTCACCAAGGACACCGTCGACGACCCGAAGCTGTGGGCCAACCAGCTGGAGAAGAAGAAGTAGTGGCCGGCGGGAGCGACCACCGGGATACCGGCGTCCGGGCGGCCGAGGACCGGCCGGCGGCGGTGCACGCCGAGGGGATCGTCAAACGCTACGGCCCCACCGTCGCCCTCGACGGCGCCCGGCTGACCGTACGGCCCGGCGAGGCGCACGCCCTGGTCGGCCGCAACGGCGCCGGCAAGTCCACCCTGGTGTCGGTGCTGACCGGTATGACCCGCCCGGACGCCGGCCGCGTCACCTTCGGCGGTGCGCCCGCGCCCGGCTGGGGCGACACCGCCGCCTGGCGGCGCAGGGTCGCCTGCGTCTACCAGAAGCCGATGACCGTGCCGGAGCTGACCGTTGCGGAGAACCTCTTCCTGGGCCGCTTCCAGGGCCGGCACACCATCCGCTGGCGGACGCTGCGCGAGCGGGCCGGCGAACTGCTCGCCGAGTACGGTGTCGAGGCCGATCCGGCCGCCCGGGTCAGGGAACTCGACGTCGAGCAGCGGCAGTTCGTGGAGATCGCCCGGGCGCTGTCGTGCGGCGCCCGGCTGATCGTCCTCGACGAGCCGACCGCCCGCCTCGACGCCGCCGGCATCGGCCGGCTCTTCGGCAAGCTGCGGGCGCTGCGCGCCCAGGGAGTGGCCTTCCTGTTCATCTCGCACCACCTCCAGGAGGTCCACGAACTGTGCGACACCGTCACCGTCCTCCGCGACGCCCGGCATGTGCTGACCGCGCCCGTCCGGGAGCTGGCCGGGGACGAGCTGGTGGCGGCGATGACGGGGGAGCGGGCGGGCACCGCGCGACCGGGGCGTAAGGCGGCGCGTACGGCGGGGGAGCCGGTGCTGCGGACCGAAGGACTGGCGCTGGAGGGGCACTTCGCACCGCTCGACCTGACCGTGCGGGCCGGTGAGGTGGTCGGGCTTGCGGGCGCCACGGCCAGCGGGAACACCGTGATCGGCGAGACGCTGGCGGGGCTGCGCGCCCCGGACAGCGGGCGGATCGCGGTCCGCGGACGCCCGGTCCGTACCGGCAGCGTGCCGCACGCCCTCGACGCGGGCATCGGCTACGTCCCCGAGGACCGGCACCGTGAGGGGCTGATCCCCGGCCGCAGCGTGGCCGAGAACGCCACCCTGACCGTCGCGGACCAGTTGGGGCCGGCGGGAACCGTACTGCCCTCCAGGACCCGCGCGTTCGCCCGGCGGATGATCGCCGCGCTGGACATCAAGGCGACCGGTCCTGACCAGCCGGTCTCCGGGCTCTCCGGCGGCAACCAGCAGAAGGTGGTGATCGCCCGCGCGCTGGCCCGTGAGCCCGCCGTACTCGTCGCCGTCCGGCCCACCAACGGTGTGGACGTCAAGTCCAAGGACGCGCTGCTGGGCGTCGTACGGCAGGTCGCGGACGGCGGCAGCGGCGCGCTGATCGTCTCCGACGAGCTGGACGACCTGCGGGTCTGCGACCGGGTGCTGGCGGTCTTCCACGGCCGGGTCACCGCCGTCTTCGGCAGCGGCTGGCGCGACCACGAACTGGTCGCCGCCATGGAGGGCCTGGGCAGCGAAAGCCCCCCGGACACCGACGTTCCCCCGGACACCGACGGCCCCCGGGACCCGGAGGACACACAACGAACGGAAAGGAGCGCGCCATGACCGAGACCGCCTCGCCCCCGGCCGCCGGAGCGGTGGACCGCCCTCCGGTGCGCCGCCGGCCCCGGACCGTACCGGCCCGCTGGCGGGATCTGTCCCTGGTGCCGGTGATCTTCGTACTCGGCGTCATCGGCTTCATCGTCTCGCCCGCGTTCCTGACCCAGGACAACCTCATCGGCGTCATCCAGCAGTCCACCGAACTGGGCCTGCTGGTGCTCGGCGAAGCGCTCATCCTGATCAGCGGCCGAATGGATCTGTCGCTGGAGTCCACCATCGGGCTGGCGCCGGTGCTCGCGCTGTGGCTGGTGATGCCCGCGCACGGCGCCCGCTTCGCCGGACTGGAGCTGCTGCCCGCCTGGACGGCGGTCCCGCTCTGCCTGGCCGTGGGCGCCGCCGTCGGCGCCCTCAACGGCTTCCTCATCCTCGTCCTGCGGGTCAACGGCTTCATCGCCACCCTCGGCATGCTCACCATGCTGCGCGGCCTGCAAGTGGGCATCTCCGAGGGGCAGTCCATCGGCAACGTCCCGGAGTCCTTCGCCTATCTGGGCAAGGCCGACTGGCTGGGCGTCCCGGCCGCCGTGTGGATCTGCCTCGCCCTCTTCGCGTGCGGCGGCGCGGCCCTGGGCTACCTCCGGCACGGGCGGGCGCTGTACGCGATCGGCGGCAACCCGGAGGCGGCCAGGGCGGCCGGCATACGGGTGGACCGGATCACCTGGACCGTGCTGGCCGTCGGCGGGCTGCTGGCCGCCTTCGCGGGCATCCTCTACACCGGTCACTACGGCGCGGTCTCCGCGAGCCAGGGCAACGGCTGGATCTTCCAGGTCTTCGCCGCCGCGGTGATCGGCGGGATCAGCCTCAAGGGCGGCCGCGGCACCCTCTTCGGCGCGCTCACCGGTGTCCTCACCCTCCAGCTCGTGATCAATGTGATGACCCTGGGCGGGGTGCCGCCCCTGTGGACGCAGTTCCTCAACGGCATGATCATCATCGTCGCACTGGTCATCTCCCGCTTCACCAGCGGCGAGAAGCAGGACTGAGACGGAGGCCCGCCGTGGACCATCCCCCTTACGGGACACGGGAGCTGGGGCGCAGCGGCGTCACCGTCCCGCCGCTCGGCCTGGGCTGCGCACCGCTCGGCAACCTCTACCGCGCCGTGCCCGAGCGGCAGGCGCAGGACGTGGTCAGCACCGCCCTCGCCGCCGGCGCCTGCTACTTCGACACCGCGCCGCACTACGGCCTGGGCCTGTCCGAGGAGCGCCTCGGCCGGGCCCTGCGGGGCCGCGACCGGGCCACGTACACCCTGTCCACCAAGGTGGGCCGCCGGCTGCGCCCACTCGCACCGGGGGAGGAGAGGGCCGGCGAGGGCTTCGTCGACACCCCCGCTCTGGCCCGCGTCCGTGACCACTCCCGCGACGGCATCCGCGCCACACTGGAGGCCTCCCTGGAACGGCTCGGGGTGGACGCCGTCGACATCGTCTACCTGCACGACGTCGAGGACCATCTGCCCGAGGTGTACGAGACCGGCTTCCCGGCCCTGGCCGAGCTGCGCGCCCAGCAGGTCGTGCGCGCCATCGGCTTCGGCATGAACCACAGCGGGGTGCTGGCCCGGCTGGTGGCGGACCTCGACGTGGACGTGGTCCTCTGCGCCGGCCGCTGGACGCTGCTGGAGCGCACCGCCTACGACGATCTGCTGCCGCTGTGCGCGCGGCGCGGCACCTCGGTGGTCGTCGGCGGCGTCTACAACTCCGGTCTGCTGGCCGACCCGTCGCCCGGCGCGCCCTACGACTACGCGCCCGCGCCCGCCGCGCTGGTCGACCGGGCGCGTCAACTCGCGGACGTCTGTGCCGCGTTCGGGGTACCCCTGAAGGCGGCGGCGCTCCGCTTCCCGTTCGGGCACCCGGCCGTGGCCTCGGCCGTGGTCGGCGCCGCCACACCGGGGGAGATGGCGGAGAACGCCGCCCTGTTCACCCGGGAGATCCCCGACGCGCTGTGGCATACGCTCGTCGCCCGCGGACTGCTCGACCCCGACCTGCCGCTGCCCCTGAACGACCGAGCCCGCCCCGGGAGGGCGCCCTGATGCGTATCGACGCCCATCACCACCTGTGGGATCCCGGCCGGCGCGCACAGCCGTGGATGGACGGCCCCTGGGCCGATCCCCTCCGCCGCCGCTATGCGCTGAGCGACCTCGCCCCGCATCTGTCCGAGCACCACATCGACGCCACGGTCCTCGTCCAGTCGTCGTCCTCGTACGAGGAGACCGCCGAACTCCTCGCCGTCGCGGCGGGGGAGGGGCCGGTCGCCGGGGTCGTCGGCTGGGCCGATCTCACCGACCCGGCGCTCGACGAAGCGCTCGCGGCGCTGCCGGCCGGGCTGGTCGGCGTCCGGCACCAGGTCCAGGACGAGCCGGACCCCGGCTGGCTCACCCGCCCCGATGTCCTGCGCGGTCTGGGGGTGCTGGCCGACGCCGGTCTGGTCTACGACCTGCTGGTCACCCCGCGCGAACTGCCCGCCGCACTCACCGCGGTACGCGCCCTGCCGCAGCTGGACTTCGTCCTCGACCACGCCGGCAAACCGGCGGTGGGGAAGGGCGACTGGCAGCCGTGGGCCGATGCCCTCGGCGCCCTCGCCGGGCTGCCGAACGTCAGCTGCAAACTGTCCGGGCTGGTCACCGAGGCCGACTGGGACGCCTGGCGGCCGCAGCAGATCCTGCCCTACGCCCGGCATGTGCTGGACGCCTTCGGCCCCGGCCGGGTGATGTTCGGCTCCGACTGGCCGGTGTGCACCCTGGCCGCCGGCTACGAGGACGTCATCGCCCTCGCGGAGGCCGCCACCGGCCGGCTCGGCCCGGCGGAGCGGTCGGCGGTCTTCGGGGGGACCGCGGCGCGGGTGTACGGAGTCGGGACGCCGTAGCCGGAACAGCCGCCGGGGCCGCGGTGTCGGCGTCCGGATTCCGCCAGCTCCGGGCCCGTCCGCGCCCGAGGATCGAGTCGTACCGCGACGAGCCGCGGTGCTCGTCCCGAGGGGACGACCGAGGTACGACGAAGGTGACGGGTGAGGACGATGGCAGCGACCGTACTGGCGGCGCGGGCGGTGGAGAGCGGCAGCGGGCCGCTCACCGGCAAGGTGGCGCTGGTCACCGGCGGCAGCCGGGGGATCGGCGAGGCGATCGCGCGGCGGCTGGCCGCCGACGGGGCGGCGGTGGCCCTGACGTATCAGAGCCGGCAGGAGGCGGCCGACCGGGTCGTCAAGGAGATCGAGCGGGCCGGCGGGCAGGCCTGGGCGGTGCGGGCCGACAGCGGCGACGCGGAGGCGGTGTGGGCCGCGGTGGCCGGCACCGCGGACCGCTTCGGACGGCTGGACATCCTCGTCAACAACGCGGGGACCGGGGTGCTCGGCCCGTTCGAGGCGTTCTCCCTGGCCGATGTCGACCGGGTGCTGCGGACCAATGTCCGGGGACCGTTCCTGACGGCGCAGGCCGCGGCCGCCCATCTGACCGAGGGCGGGCGGATCATCTCCATCGGCAGCTGCATGGCCGAGCGGGCCGCCTTCCCCGGCGGCACCCTCTACGCCACCAGCAAGGCCGCGCTGAGCGGCCTGACCAGGACGCTGGCCAGGGAGTTGGGACCGCGCGGGATCACCGCCAACCTCCTCACCCCCGGCCCCATCGACACCGACATGAACCCGGCCGACGGCGAGAGCGCGGAGTTCCAGGCCGGACTGACCACGCTGGGGGTGTACGGCCGGGCCTGGGACGTCGCGGCGACCGTGGCGCATCTGGCGGGCGAGGGCGGACGCTACATCACGGGCGCCTCGATCGCGGTGGACGGGGGCTTCGCCGTCTGAGGACGGGACGGGGCGGGGCGGCAGCGGTGTCCGGGCCGCCGGCCCCGCTCACAACGACGCGCGCAACCACTGCTCCACGCTGGCGATATGCACCGTCGACCAGGCCCGCGCCGCCTCCGCATCGCGGTCGCGCAGCGCGCCGAGGATCGCCCGGTGCTCGGTGAGGGTGCGGGTCACCGCGTCCTTCTGCGTCAGCCCGCGCCAGATCCGGGCCCGGGTGGTCGGTCCTGACAGCCCCTCCAGCAGCGAGCAGAGCACGGAATTGCCGGACGCCGCGACGATCCCGCGGTGGAACTCCAGGTCGCAGGCGACCAGATCCTCCACCGAAGGGTCCGGCCCCAGCGCGTTCAACTGGGTTTCCAGGGTGTCCAGTTCGTCCGCCCCGATCCGGCCGGCCGCCATGGCCGTGGCGGCCGGCTCCAGGATCCGGCGGACCGCAAGGAACTCCAGCACGGTGTCGTCGCGGTGGAAGTCCACCACGAAACTCATGGCCTCCAGCAGGAGTTGCGGATCCAGGCTGGTGACGTAGGTGCCGTCGCCCTGGCGCACGTCCAGGATGCGGATGAGGGAGAGCGCGCGCACCGCCTCGCGCAGCGAGTTGCGGGACAGGCCGAGCTCGGCGGCCAGCTCGCTCTCCTTCGGCAGCCGGTCGCCCGGCCGCAGCGCACCGGAGACGATCATGCCCTTGATCTTCTCGATGGCCTCGTCCGTGACCGCCATGCCGACCTCCCCGCTCCGGGCCCGCCCGGATGCCGCACAGACATCCGATGTCTGAGGTCATTATGACCTCCGGGACCCGCCCCAACCGCTCCGGTACGCCGCCCAGTCCTCCTCCGTGGCCGCGAAATCGACATACAGCGCCATACCGAACCGCCGGCGGCCCGGGTCCTCGCGGGTCAGCCCCAGCCGTATGCCCCGCACCGCCGCCCGTACCGTCTCCGCCGAGGCGTGATGGCCGATGCCTTCGGTGTGGAAGAACGGCAGCCCCATCAGCAGATCGGTGTGCCGCCCGGTCACCTCCAGCGCCAGCCGGGTCTGCTGCGCCACATAGCCGCCGTACAGGCTCTCGGCCGGCAGACCGGTGTCGTACGACATCAGCGCGATCTGGTCGACCCGGCGCGCCACCTGCCCGAAGAACCGCTGGGATATCCACTTGCGATGGCCCGTCACCGCCCCGCTGACCGTGTGCAGCCCGGGCAGCGGATCGATCTGATGGACCGCTACGGACAGGATCCCGCCCCGGCGGTGGACCGCGGGCCCGAGCCGGTCCAGCAGCCGCAGATAGTCGGGGTTGTCGGAGTGCAGCGGCTCCACATCCAGATGGACCCCGGTGAAGCCGTCCGCCAGCACCTGACGGGCGCTCGCCACGATCGCCGCACGGGACGCCGCGTCCGACAGCCGCAGCCCGCCCCGCTGCCCGGGCTCGTACACCAGCCGGTCGCCCAGCCAGGCGTGCACCCGCACCGACGGCAGCTCGCGGTGCACCGCGGCGATCAGCCAGCGCGCCCGCGGATAGGCCCGGCGGGCCGGCGGCAGGGTGCCGTCGTGCTCCAACGGCCCTGCGTGGACGTACAGATCACGGATCCCGGTGCCCTCGATGCGCCGGCGCAGCGCCGCCACATCGGCGTCGTCCCGCCGTCCGTCAACCCAGGCGTGCCCGAGCCAGAAGGCGTCCCGCCCGCGCGTGGTGGCCTCCGGCGCGGCCGCCCCCGCGTACTGGGCGCGCAGCGCCGTCGCCGCCACCGTCAGCGGCAGCACGATCAGTACGGCGACCGTCCAGGCCGCCCATTTCGCCACCCGCCGCACACGCCGCCGAGCCATGGTCATCCCCCCGTTGAATCCCCCGTTGTTTCTCTCGGTGACCATCATGGCACCCGCCACTGACAGTCACCTCCGGCCCCTGGCCCACGCCCAAAAGCGCAGACGACGAGGGGGCGGCCCCTCGCGGAACCGCCCCCTCGTCACCCGGCGTTACGGCACGCCGTCTGCCGGACCCTCTGCCGGACCGTCAGCCGGCCAGCATGTCCTTGACCTTGGTGCGGACATCCTCCGTGTCCAGACCGCGGATCATCAGCGTCGTACGGCGGCGCAGCACATCGTCGACCGTCTCGGCCCACTCGTTGTCGCGGGCGTAGGCGACCTGTGCCCAGATCTCCGGCGCGTCCGGGTGGATGCGCTCGGCCAGCGCCGGGTCCTCGTTCGCCAGCCGGGCGATGTCGAAGGAGAGCGAACCGTAGTGGGTGGCCAGGTGGCGGGCGGTGTCCGGGGCCATGTGCGGGCCGGGGGTGCCACCGTCGACGAGGAGCCGGTGGGCGACCGCGTTGGGGTTGGCGATACCGGGCAGCGGCAGCTTCTTCGGCAGGCGGGAGACCGGCTCCATGTCCTCGGCCAGCGGGTGGCCGGGCAGCGCGGCGAGCTTGTTCATGACCGTACGGCCGATGTGCCGGAAGGTCGTCCACTTGCCGCCGGCGACCGACAGCATGCCGCCGCTGCCCTCGGTGACGACCGTCTCGCGCTTGGCCTTGGAGGTGTCGCCGGGCCCGCCGGGCAGCACCCGCAGACCCGCGAAGGAGTAGGTGATCAGGTCACGGGAGAGCTGCTGGTCACGGATGGAGAAGGCGGCCTCGTCCAGGATCTGGGCGGTGTCCTTCTCGTTGACCGCGACGTCCGCCGGGTCGCCCTCGTACTCCTCGTCGGTGGTGCCCAGCAGCAGCATGTCCTCCCAGGGGAGGGCGAAGGTGATGCGGTACTTGTCGATCGGGGTGGCCAGCGCGGCCTTCCAGGGGGCGGTGCGCTTGAGGACCAGGTGCGCGCCCTTCGACAGCCGGATGGAGGGGGCCGCGTTCGGGTCCTCCATCTTGCGCAGGTGGTCGACCCAGGGGCCGGTGGCGTTGAGCACCAGGCGGGCGTTGACGCCGAACTCCTCACCGTCCATCCGGTCCTTGAGCTCCGCGCCGGTGACCCGGCCCTGGGTGAAGCGCAGTCCGGTGACCTCGGCGTGGTTGAGGACGGTGGCGCCCGCCGCGACCGCCGCGCGGACGGTCATCAGGGCCATCCGGGAGTCGTTCATCTGGTCGTCGCCGTAGACGGCCACGGCCTTGAGGTTGTCGGTACGCAGCTCGGGAACGTCGCGCTGCGCCTTGGCGGGGGATATGACGTGCCCGACGCCGTCACCGAACGCGGAGAGCGCGGAGTAGGCGAAGACACCGGCGCCGAGCTTGGCCGCGCCGTGCGGGCCGCCCTTGTAGACGGGCAGGTAGAAGGTCAGGGGGTTGGCGAGGTGCGGTGCGACCTGGCGGGACACCGCACGCCGCTCGAAGTGGTTCTCCGCGACCAGCTTGACCGCGCCGGTCTGGAGGTAGCGCAGACCGCCGTGCAGCAGCTTGGAGGAGGCGGAGGAGGTGGCGCCGGCGAAGTCACCGGCGTCCACCAGGGCCACCCGCAGCCCGGCCTGCGCGGCGTGCCAGGCAGTGGAGATGCCCAGGATGCCGCCACCGATCACCAGGAGGTCGTATGTCGCCTTGGAAAGCTGCTCCCGAGTCTCGGCGCGGCTCGCGTTCGAACCGTAGGCCGGGTGCGTCCCGAGTGCCGGGACGCTCTGCAGGGTGCTCATGATGTGCTCCTCGTCAGCTCTCGTCGTCGAGCCAGCCCATGGTCCGCTCGACGGCCTTGAGCCAGTTCTTGTATTCGCGGTCACGGGTGGCCGCTTCCATCCGGGGGGTCCATTCGGCGGCCCGGCGCCAGTTGGCGCGCAGCTCGTCGGTGCTGGACCAGAAGCCGACGGCCAGTCCGGCCGCGTAGGCAGCGCCGAGGCAGGTGGTCTCGGCCACCATCGGGCGCACCACGGGCGCGTCCAGGAAGTCCGAGATGGTCTGCATCAGCAGGTTGTTGGAGGTCATACCGCCGTCGACCTTGAGCGCGGTCAGTTCGACGCCGGAGTCCTTGGTCATGGCGTCGGTGATCTCGCGGGTCTGCCAGGCGGTGGCCTCGAGCACGGCGCGCGCGATGTGCGCCTTGGTGACATAGCGGGTCAGGCCCGCGATGACACCGCGTGCGTCCGAGCGCCAGTAGGGGGCGAACAGGCCGGAGAAGGCCGGTACGAAGTAGGCGCCGCCGTTGTCCTCGACCGTGCTGGCGAGGGTCTCGATCTCGGCCGCGCTGTTGATGAGGCCCATCTGGTCGCGCATCCACTGGACGAGCGAGCCGGTGACGGCGATGGAGCCTTCCAGGGCGTAGACCGGCTGCTGGTCGCCGATGCGGTAGCCGACCGTGGTCAGCAGCCCGTTGTAGGAGTTGACCGGCTCGTGGCCGGTGTTCATCAGCATGAACGTGCCGGTGCCGTACGTGGACTTGGCCTCGCCCTGCTCGAAGCAGGTCTGGCCGAAGAGCGCGGCCTGCTGGTCGCCGAGCGCCGAGGCGACCGGGACCCCGGCGAGCACGCCGCCGGCGGAGTGGCCGTAGACCTCGGAGGAGGACTTGATCTCCGGCAGCACGGCCGCGGGGATGTCCATCGACGCGAGGATCTTCTCGTCCCATGCCAGCGTGTGCAGGTTCATCAGCATGGTGCGCGAGGCATTGGTGACGTCGGTGACGTGGTGGCCGCCGTCGACGCCGCCGGTGAGGTTCCAGATGACCCAGGAGTCCATGGTGCCGAAGAGGATGTCGCCGGCTTCGGCGCGCTCGCGCAGGCCCTCGACGTTGTCGAG
>NZ_JBVIST010000013.1:0-195330 GCF_055575375.1 Streptomyces sp. NPDC034111
ACACCACCGGCGGCTACCTCACCCAGGTCTCGTACACCCACCACGCGGTCTTCGACCTCAAGCCCGAGACCGACGTCTACTGGTGCACCGCCGACGTCGGCTGGGTCACGGGCCACTCGTACATCACCTACGGCCCGCTCTCCAACGGCGCCACCCAGGTCCTCTACGAGGGCACGCCCGACACCCCGCACCAGGGCCGCTGGTGGGAGATCGTGCAGAAGTACGGCGTGACGATCCTCTACACCGCGCCGACCGCGATCCGCGCCTGCATGAAGTGGGGCGACGACATCCCCGCGAAGTTCGATCTGTCGTCGCTGCGCGTCCTGGGGTCGGTGGGCGAGCCGATCAACCCCGAGGCGTGGATGTGGTACCGCAAGCACATCGGGGCGGACGCCACACCGATCGTCGACACCTGGTGGCAGACCGAGACCGGCGCGATGATGCTCAGCCCGCTGCCCGGCGTCACGGAGACCAAGCCCGGCTCGGCCCAGCTGCCGCTGCCCGGCATCGCCGCGACCGTCGTGGACGACGACGCCAACGAGGTGCCGAACGGAGCGGGCGGCTACCTGGTCCTGACCGAGCCCTGGCCGGCCATGCTGCGCACCATCTGGGGCGACGACCAGCGCTATCTCGACACGTACTGGTCCCGCTTCGAGGGCAAGTACTTCGCCGGCGACGGCGCCAAGAAGGACGAGGACGGCGACATCTGGCTGCTCGGCCGGGTGGACGACGTCATGCTCGTCTCCGGCCACAACATCTCCACCACCGAGGTCGAGTCGGCCCTCGTCTCGCACCCGAAGGTGGCCGAGGCCGCGGTCGTGGGTGCCACGGATCCGCAGACCACGCAGGCGATCTGTGCCTTCGTCATCCTGCGCGGC
This sequence comes from Streptomyces sp. NPDC034111, assembly GCF_055575375.1. Taxonomy (NCBI): domain Bacteria; kingdom Bacillati; phylum Actinomycetota; class Actinomycetes; order Kitasatosporales; family Streptomycetaceae; genus Streptomyces; species Streptomyces sp. NPDC034111. Next base: position 879 of record NZ_JBVIST010000013.1, read on the forward strand.
GGTGCGGCGGCGGAGAGCTCGTCGGCTGACGCGGAGGGCGGTCTGGTCGAGGAGCTGCGTGCGCATGTCGCCAAGCAGCTCGGCCCGATCGCCAAGCCCAAGCGGATCCTGCCGGTGGCGGAGCTGCCCAAGACCCGCTCCGGCAAGATCATGCGCCGGCTGCTGCGCGATGTCGCCGAGAACCGCGCCCTCGGCGATGTCACCACCCTCACCGACTCCTCCGTCATGGACCTCATCCAGGCGAAGCTGCCGAGCGCGGCCTCCGAGGACTGACCCCTGACGGCCGAGGACTGAGGACCGGGCGGGACTGCCCGCCGAGGGGGCAGCAAGCCACGACGGCCTGCTGCCCCCTTCGTCGCACCATCCGCCCTGCCATGCCTCCGACCTGCTGCCCTTGGGCTTGGCGGTGTCATGTCCGCGACCGCCCTCCCTCTACAGGAGCACCCTGATCGCGGCCCCTCCGACGGCCGGGCGTCCGAATTGCCCGTAAAGTGAGGCCACCGGCTGCTCCGAGGCGCCCGCCCGGTAAAGTGGGGACCGCGTCAATGACGCGCTAAGAAGCTCTGGGTGCGCCGGGAAGTCTGGTCGGCAACTGCAACAGCCGTACACAGCTGCCGAAGGCCGGAGGTCACCGCGTGAGTGCGCCCACCCCACGTCGTTCCATATTCCTCGGGCGGATGCCCCTGCCGGAGCGGAACTTCATCGCGGACGCCCTACGCACCGAAACCCTCGGCGGCATCCTGCTGCTCGTCGCCGCCGTAGCGGCTCTGATCTGGGCAAACACCCTCGGCGGAAGCTACGAGTCGGTCCGCGGATTCCACCTCGGCCCGGCCGCGATCGGCCTGGACCTGTCGATCCAGCACTGGGCCGCCGACGGCCTGCTCGCCGTCTTCTTCTTCGTCGCCGGGATCGAGCTCAAGCGCGAACTGGTCGCGGGCGAGCTGCGCAACCCCAAGGCCGCCGCGCTCCCCGTGATCGCAGCGATCTGCGGAATGGCGATGCCGGCGGCCGTCTACCTGGCCGTCAACAGCGTCGGTGGCGGCTCCCTCCAGGGCTGGGCGGTCCCCACCGCCACCGATATCGCCTTCGCGCTGGCCGTACTCGCCGTCATCGGCACCTCCCTGCCCGCCGCGCTGCGCGCCTTCCTGCTCACCCTCGCGGTCGTCGACGACCTCTTCGCGATCCTGATCATCGCGGTCTTCTTCACCTCGAAGATCAACTTCCTGGCGCTGGGCCTCGCCGTCCTCGGCCTCGCGGTCTTCCATCTGCTACTGCGCAAGGGCGTCCGCGGCTGGTACGTCTATGTGCCGCTCGCCCTGGTCATCTGGGGCCTGATGTACAACAGCGGCGTACACGCCACCATCGCGGGCGTCGCCATGGGCCTGATGCTGCGCTGCACCCGCCGCGACGACGAGCAGCACTCCCCCGGCGAGCGCATCGAGCACCTGGTCCGCCCGCTCTCCGCCGGCTTCGCGGTACCGCTGTTCGCCCTCTTCTCCGCGGGTGTGTCCCTCTCGGGCGGCGCCATCCATGCGGTCTTCACCCGGCCGGAGACGCTCGGTGTCGTGCTCGGCCTGATAGTGGGCAAGGCAGTGGGCATCTTCGGCGGTACGTGGTTCACCGCCCGCTTCACCAAGGCCGAACTCAACCCCGACCTCAAATGGCCGGACGTCTTCGCGGTCGCTTCCCTGGCGGGCATCGGCTTCACCGTCTCTCTGCTGATCGGCGAACTCGCGTTCTCCGGCGACGTTCCGCTGACCGAAGAGATCAAGGCGTCGGTGCTGATCGGCTCGCTGCTCGCGGCCGTCTTCGCCGGCACCCTCCTCAAGGTCCGTAACACCAAGTACCGGAAGCTGTGCGAGGAAGAGGAGCGGGACGAGGACCAGGACGGCATCCCCGACATCTACGAACTCGACAAACCGGAGTACCACCTTCGGATGGCGGCGATCCACGAAGCAAAGGCCGCCGAACACCGGCGGCTTGCCGAAGTGGCCTCCGCCTCGCACGCCGAGGACGATGGTCCGGCATGATCTGAGAGGCTTTGCATCCGGTGATCGAGATGAGGGAGACGGCGATGAGCGCAGCCGACGCGGGCACGGACCGCAGCCTCGGACAGCTGGTGGCCGCGGCCACCGCGGAGATGTCCGCGCTGGTGCACGACGAGATCGCGCTGGCCAAGGCGGAGTTCCGGCAGGACGCCAAGCGGGCGGGCATCGGCAGCGCCGCGTTCATGGTGGCGGGCGCACTGGCGCTGTTCGCGCTGCCGGTGCTCAGCTTTGCGGCGGCGTACGGCATCCACAACCTCGGTCTCGGGCTCGCCTGGTCCTTCCTGATCGTGGGCGGTGCCTTCCTTGTCCTCGCCGGGCTGCTGGCCCTGATGGCGATGGCCAAGATGAAGAAGATCAAGAAGCCGGAGCGGTCCATCAACTCCGCCAAGCTGACCGCGGCCGTGCTGCAGAACGCCAAACCGCACCCCCGTGTGGAGGCCAAGGAGCACCCGGCGCTGGAGTCTGTGACACGCTCGTCGGTATGACAGCCCCTGACAGCACCGCCTCGGTCGTACGGCTCGGCATCCCCGGCGGGTACGAGGTGTCCCACCGCGATGTCGCGGCCAACGGCGCGCGCTTCCACATCGCCGAGATGGGCGACGGCCCGCTGGTGCTGCTGCTGCACGGCTTCCCGCAGTTCTGGTGGACCTGGCGGCACCAGCTGCCGGCGCTCGCCGAGGCGGGCTTCCGCGCGGTGGCGATGGACCTGCGGGGAGTCGGCGGCAGCGACCGCACTCCACGCGGCTACGACCCGGCGAACCTCGCGCTGGACATCACCGGCGTGATCCGGTCGCTGGGCGAGCCGGACGCGGCGCTCGTCGGGCACGACCTGGGCGGCTATCTCGCCTGGACGGCGGCGGTGATGCGGCCCAAGCTGGTGCGCCGGCTGGCGGTGGCCTCGATGCCGCATCCGCGGCGCTGGCGCTCGGCGATGCTCGCCGACGTACGGCAGAGCGCCCAGAGCTCGCACATCTGGAACTTCCAGCGGCCCTGGCTGCCGGAGCGGCGGCTGACGGCCGACGGCGCGGCGCTGGTGGGCCGGATGATCCGGGACTGGTCCGGGCCCCGGCTGCCGGAGGACGAGGCGATCGCGGTCTATCAGCGGGCGATGAGCATCCCGTCGACGGCGCACTGCTCGATCGAGCCGTACCGCTGGATGGTGCGCTCGATGGCCCGCCCCGACGGGATCCAGTTCAACCGCCGGATGAAGCTGCCCGTACGGGTCCCGACCCTGCATCTGCACGGCTCGCTGGACCCCGTGATGCGCACCCGCAGCGCGGCCGGCTCCGGTGAGTACGTCGAAGCGCCGTACCGCTGGCGGCTCTTCGACGGTCTGGGGCACTTCCCGCACGAGGAGGACCCGGCGGCCTTCTCGACCGAGCTGATCAACTGGCTGAAGGACCCGGAACCCGACCGCTGAACGGCCCCTGAACGCCACGGGGCGCACGCCCGCTGCGCCTCTCGGCGGAGCCCGATCACACCGAGGTCGAACGTTCGTATGACGAACGGCCACTTGCCCGGCGCATAGGCCAATTGGCGGTCCCCGCGGCGGTTACGGACCTTGGGCCACGGGCAGAGTCGAGGGTATGGGCTGGACGCACGACTACCGTGACGTGGCACGCAACCGCCGCAGCAGTGCCGCTGTAGTGGGCACTCAGGACAGGGGCACCCCGGATCTCAGGTCCGGCACGTCCCCCGATCCGGCGCACCCGATGGGCATTCCGCGCATCCTGCGCCGCAGAGCGCGCTGGATGAGCGCGCGCCTGCGCCATCCCCGCACCTGACCAAACGGGCGGGCGTGCGCCTGCCGGGCGCCGCCGGGCCGGACTGTGGACGAGCCCAGGTGCCTCCGGGCGCCGTTGGTCCGGGTGGTCCGGGTGGTCCGGGTGGTCCGGATGGTCCGGGTTATGGACGCGTCCAGGCGCCTCGGAGCGACGCTGAGCCGCTCGCGGGCCTGGGGACACGGCCAGGCTGCGCCTCAGAGCGCCGCAGGCCGCCTCAGATCGCGCAGCCCTGGCTGTTGACCCGCTGCTCGGCCGTACGCCCCTTGAGGACGTCCTGACGGACCTCGTCGGCGGTGAGCGCATAGCCGGTGTGCGAGTCGTCCAGCGACTTCGCGAAGACGACGCCGTAGACCTCGCCCTGGGGCGTGAGCAGCGGGCCGCCGGAGTTGCCCTGACGGACCGTGGCGTAGAGCGAGTAGACATCGCGGCCGACCGTGCCGCGGTGGTAGATGTCCGGGCCGTTGGCCTGGATACGGCCGCGGATCCGGGCCGCGCGGACGTCATAGCCGCCGTTCTCGGGGAAGCCGGCGACGATGGCGTTCTTGCCGCTGCTCGCGTCCCCGCCGGCGAAGCGCAGCGCCGGAGCGTTGAGCGACGGCACGTCCAGCACCGCGATGTCGCGCCGCCAGTCGTAGAGCACGACCTTGGCGTCGTACGTCCGGCCCTCGCCGCCGATCTGGACCGTCGGCTCGTTCACCCCGCCGACGACATGGGCGTTGGTCATCACGCGGTGCCGTCCGAAGACGAAACCGCTGCCCTCGAGGACCTTGCCGCAGCTGGGCGCCGTGCCGACGACCTTGACGATGCTGCGCTTGGCCTGCGCCGCCACCGGGCTGGTGGCCAGCTGGGGGTCGGGCGCCGGCACGTTGTTGATCGGTTCGTTGGAGAACGGCGTGAAGACCTGGGGGAAGCCGTTCTGCGCGAGCACCGAGGAGAAGTCCGCGAACCAGGTGCTGGCCTGCGGAGGCATCACCCGGGAGACCCCGAGCAGCACCTTGGAGTTACGGACCTCCTTGCCGAGCGTCGGCAGGGACGTACCGGCCAGCGCGGAGCCGATCAGCCAGGCGACCAGCAGCATCGCCACGACGTTGACCAGCGCGCCGCCGGTCGCATCCAGGGCTCTCGCCGGTGACCAGGTGATGTGGCGGCGGAGTTTGTTGCCCAGATGGGTGGTGAACGCCTGGCCCACGGATGCGCACACGATCACGATGGCGACGGCCGCGATGGCCGCGAAGGTGCCAGGGGTGGCATCGCCGGTGATCTCGTTCCAGATCACCGGCAGCACATACACCGCGATCAGGCCACCGCCGAGGAAGCCGACCACGGACAGGATGCCGACGACAAAGCCTTGCCGATAGCCGATGATCGCGAACCACACGGCCGCGACCAGCAGCAGGATGTCCAGGACGTTCACGCCGGACACCGTCTCACGAGCGCCAGTCGAGCGGGACCTGGTTGTCACGGTCCCACGGAATCTCCCACCCGGCGTAGTGCAGAATCCGGTCGATGACCCCGGCCGTAAAGCCCCAGACCAGGGCGTTCTCGACAAGGAACGCCGGCCCGATGTGACCACTCGGATGGCGCGTTGTCACACGATGGGCGGGATCCGTGAGATCCGCCACGGGAACCGTGAACACCCGGGCGGTCTCCGCCTGGTCGACCGCGCCCACCGGGCTCGGCCTGCGCCACCAGCCCAGGACGGGGGTCACCACGAAGCCGCTGACGGGGATGTAGAGCCGCGGCAGCACGCCGAAGACCTGCACACCGGACGGGTCCAGACCGGTCTCCTCCTGGGCCTCGCGCAGCGCGGCCCGCACCGGACCGGGCCCCTCGGGATCGCCGTCCTCGGGGTCGAGGGCGCCGCCGGGGAAGGAGGGTTGGCCGGCATGGGAGCGCAGGGTGCCGGCGCGCTCCATCAGGAGCAGCTCGGGGCCGCGGGGGCCGTGACCGAAGAGGATCAGCACCGCGGACTGCCGGCCGCCGCTCTCGGGCGGCAGGAAGCGGCTGAGCTGGCGCGGCTCTATCGTGCCGGCCGCGCGGACCACCGGGTCCAGCCATTCGGGCAGCCCCTCGGCCGTGACCGTGGCCTCCTGGCCGGCCGCCGGCGCGCCGAGGCCCGCCTCCTCGCCGTACCGCTGCTCCCGTGCACTCCTCATACGCGCCCCCTCAGGCCTGGCTTCGATGGTGGGCCCCCCGAGGGGGCGTCGCGGCTGCCGTCATGGCGTGGCCACCGGGGGCGCCATCGGGGGCGCGGGCTGTCCCGGATAGTCGGCCGGTGGCTTCAGCCGCTGCCCGGGCTGGCCGCCCAGCTCGTACTTGAGCAGCTTCTTGGCCTTCTCCGGGTCCGTCTCGCCCTCGCCGTACGCGGGGCACAGCGGGGCGATCGCACAGGCCCCGCAGGCGGGCTTACGGGAGTGACAGACGCGGCGGCCGTGGAAGACGACCCGGTGCGACAGCATCGTCCACTCGCTCTTGGGGAAGATCGCGGCGACATCCGCCTCGACCTTGTCCGCGTCCTGATGGGTGGTCCAGCCGAAGCGGCGCGCCAGACGGCCGAAGTGGGTGTCGACGGTGATGCCCGGGACACCGAAGGCGTTCCCCAGCACCACATTGGCGGTCTTGCGGCCCACCCCGGGGAGCGTGACCAGATCCTCCAGGCGGCCCGGCACCTCACCGCCGAAGCGGTCGCGCAGCGCCGCGGACAGGCCCAGCAGCGCCTTCGTCTTGGCACGGAAGAAGCCGGTCGGCCGGATCAGCTCCTCCAGGCGTTCCGGATCCATCGCCGCCATGTCCTCGGGCGTCGGGCAGACGGCGAAGAGGCGCGGGGTGGTCTGGTTGACCCTCAGGTCCGTGGTCTGGGCGGACAGCACCGTGGCGACCAGCAGCTCGAAGGGGTTGGTGAAGTCCAGCTCGGGGTGGGCGTACGGATACAGCTCGGCCAGCTCGCGGTTGATCCGCCGGGCCCGCCGCACCATGGCTTCCCGCGACTCGGGCTTGCGCGCGGGGGTCTTCTTCGCGGCTGCCGTCTTCACGGGGGTCTTCTTCGCGGTGGCGGCCTTGGCCGGGGTCGTCTTGGCCGCGGCCTTGGCCGTCGTCTTCTTGGCGGTCGTCTTCTTGGCCGTGGCCTTCTTGGCGACGGCCTTCTTCGCTGCCGCCTTCTTCGCTGCCGCCTTCTTCGCCACGGCCTTCTTGGCCGCCGTCGGCTGCTTGGAGGTCTCGTTCACGGCGGCCTTCTTCCCTGCCGAGCTCTTGCCTACCGGGTTCTTCGTCGTATCCGTCGCGGTCGTGTCCCTCACGGTCGTACCCCGCCGGCCGGGTACCGCGCCGCGGGTCGCGACGCGCCGGACATCCGGACGGTCAGCTTCCGCTCGACCTTCACCCCGGAGTGCGCTTTGCTGCATTTATTCGGTTTGTCCACTCCGCCGGACGCCTGTTCGCCCACAGCGGAATCACGGCCTGCACTCACCCGTCCGGCCCCCCAGTCCTCTGCTCTCACCGGCGTATTGGACACTCGGCCAGACTAAGGCCACCCACTGACATCCAGCTTGATCACCGTGATTCGTGACCCCAATCGGCCCCCTGCCTTATGGCGAAGGGCACCGGTCCGGCAAACTTGTGATTGATCGCACTGTTTTGCATTCCGGCATGATGGGGACCACAGTCCCCCGGAGCATGTCGACAAGGAGAGATCTCGTGGACGACGTTCTGCGGCGCGCACCGCTCTTCGCGGCGCTCGATGACGAGCAGGCGGCCGAGCTGCGCGCCTCTATGGGAGAGGTCACGCTCGCCCGCGGCGACGCCCTGTTCCACGAAGGGGACCCCGGCGACCGCCTCTATGTGGTCACCGAGGGCAAGGTGAAGCTGCACCGCACCTCCCCCGACGGCCGGGAGAACATGCTCGCCGTGCTCGGCCCCGGAGAGCTGATCGGTGAGCTCTCCCTGTTCGACCCGGGCCCCCGTACGGCCACCGCCTCCGCCCTCACCGAGGTCAAGCTGCTCGGTCTGGGCCACGGCGACCTTCAGCCGTGGCTGAATGCCCGCCCCGAGGTCGCCACCGCGCTGCTGCGGGCGGTCGCCCGCCGGCTGCGCAAGACCAACGACCAGATGTCCGACCTGGTCTTCTCGGATGTGCCGGGCCGTGTGGCGCGTGCCCTGCTGGACCTGTCGCGCCGCTTCGGCGTGCAGTCCGAGGAAGGCATCCACGTCGTCCACGACCTCACGCAGGAAGAGCTGGCCCAGCTGGTCGGCGCCTCCCGCGAGACGGTCAACAAGGCGCTCGCGGACTTCGCGGGCCGCGGCTGGCTGCGCCTGGAGGCGCGCGCCGTGATCCTGCTGGACGTCGAGCGGCTGGCCAAGCGCTCGCGCTGACGCCCACCCCAGACAGCCTTGCGAAGGGCCCTGCTCCGGCGGGGCCCTTCGCAATTGGCTCGCGCCACCGGCCGCCGGCTCGCCATAGTGGCGCCCATGACGCACGGCACGGGGCTGGACCGCGACGGCTACTTCGTACGGGAAGGGTCCCTCGGCCGCGTCGCCGCCCCCTTCGCGCCGGTCGTGGCGGAGCTCGGCGCCCGGCTCGCCGGCCACTTCGGCCCCGGCCGTCTGCACAGCAGCTACCTCTTCGGCAGCATCCCGCGCGGCACCGCGGTCCCCGGCGTCTCCGACCTCGACGCGCTGCTCGCCCTACGGGACGAGCCGACCGACGCCGACCACGCCGCCGCCCGCGCCATCGGGGAGGGGCTGGATGCCGGCTTCCCGCAGATCGACGGGGCGGGGCTGCTCGTGTTCGGCGTGGACCGGCTGATGAGCGAGCTGGAGCGCCACGACCTGGCGTGGTTCGTGGCCTGTCTGTGCACCCCTCTCAGCGGCCCGGACCTCGCCGCGCGGCTGCCCCGCTACCGGCCCACCTCGCTGCTGGCCCGCGAGACCAACGGCGATCTCTTCCGCAGCTTGCCCGGTCTGCGTGAGCGGGCCGCGGCGGCCACTACGGAGGCCGAACGCACCCGGCTGACCCGGGGCGTGGCGCGTCGGCTCGTACGCACCGGGTTCACGCTGGTGATGCCGCGCTGGGGCGGCTGGACCAGCGATCTCGACCGGTCCGCGGAGGTGTTCGGCCGCTACTACCCGGCGCACGCCGAGCAGATGCGCGCCGCGGCGCGCGCCGCCCGGACGCCCGCCGCGTACCCGGAGCTGCTGGACGAGCTGCTGGCCGGCCTCGCCCCCTGGCTGGCCGAGGAGTACCTCGCCGTCCACGGGGCGAAGGTCCTCCGCCCGTAGACCCGCTGACGGAGCCTCGCGGCGCCGGGCGCCGAGCGCCCGGTAAACGATCAGCACCTGGGGGCGTGCCTCACTCAGCCGGAGGGGAGGACCTCCGGCGACCGACCGGGAGCGCCCCGGCCGTTCCGGTGGCGGACCTGGACCGGCCGGGCCAGTGCCCGCCCCACTCGGGGCGGTCCTCGATCAGTCGTCGGTCAGTCGTCGATCAGTCCGTGCTCGCCCAGGTAATCCAGCTGCGCCCGTACCGACAGCTCGGCGGCCGGCCACAAGGACCGGTCGACGTCGGCGTAGACGTTCGCGACGACCTCGGCGGGCGAGCGGTGGCCGGCCTCGACCGCGGTCTCCACCTGGGCGAGCCGGTTGGCGCGGTGCGCCAGATAGAACTCCACCGCCCCCTGGGCGTCGTTCAGCACCGGCCCGTGGCCCGGCAGGACCGTAGACACCCCGTCGTCCACCGTGAGGGAGCGCAGCCGGCGCAGCGAGTCCAGGTAGTCGCCCAGCCGGCCGTCGGGGTGCGCGACCACGGTCGTACCGCGTCCCAGGATCGTGTCGCCGGTCAGCACCGCGCGGTCGGCCGGGAGGTGGAAGGAGAGCGAATCGGCGGTGTGCCCCGGTGTGGGTACCACGCGCAGTTCGAGCCCCCCGGTGGTGATGACGTCGCCCGCCTCCAGACCCTCGTCACCGAGGCGCAGCGCCGGGTCGAGCGCCCGTACGGCCGAACGGGTCAGCTCGGCGAAGCGGGCGGCCCCGTCGGCGTGGTCCGGGTGACCGTGGGTCAGCAGGGTCAGCGCGATGCGCTTGCCGGCCCGCTCGGCGGTGTCGATGACGGCCTGGAGGTGCCTCTCGTCGAGCGGCCCCGGGTCGATGACGACGGCGAGATCGGAGTCCGGCTCGGCGACGATCCAGGTGTTGGTGCCGTCCAGCGTCATCGCCGACGGGTTCGGGGCCAGCACACAGTGGGCCCGCGCGGTGGCCGGTCCGGAGATCGCTCCGCCGCGGGGCTGGCCGGGGAGGGCGGCTGCATCGGTCATGTGGGGGTCCCTCCCGAGGCGCCGGGGGCGTCTGAGGGGCCGTCGGATGTGCGGCTCTCCCCAGGGGCCCCGTCGCCGGCGTCCGTCTGCGCGATGTGCTTGGTGAATTCTTCGTGCCCCGGCCAGCTCAGCTCGATCTCGCCGCCCACCAGACGGGCGCGGGCCAGCACCGGCGTCAGGTCCTGGGCCGGTGCGGCGGCCAGCGCGTCCGCGGCGGTGGCGTACGGCTGGAGCCCGCGCAGCGTCGCGATCGTCGGCGGCATCATCAGCAGCTCGCCGCGGTCGTAGCCGGCGGCCGCCTCCTCGGGCCGGATCCACACCGTACGGTCGGCCTCTGTGGACGCATTGCGGGTGCGCTGGCCCTCGGGCAGTGCGGCGACGAAGAACCAGGTGTCGTAGCGCCGTGGCTCGAACTCCGGGGTGATCCAGCGGGCCCAGGTGCCCAACAGGTCGGAGCGCAGGACCAGACCGCGGCGGCCCAGGAAGTCGGCGAAGGACAGCTCATGGGCCACCAGGGCGGCGCGGTCCGCCTCCCAGTCCTCGCCCGTGGTGTCCGCGACGACGGTGTCGGCCGAGGCGCCCGCGAGCAGCACCCCCGCCTCCTCGAACGTCTCGCGTACCGCCGCGCAGACGATGGCCTGTGCGGTGGCCGGGTCGACTCCCATACGGACCGCCCACTGGGTGCGCGAGGGGCCCGCCCAGGCCACCGGCCGTTCGTCCCGGGGATCGACGGAGCCGCCCGGATAGGCGTACGCACCTCCGGCGAAGGCCATGGAGGCGCGTCTGCGCAGCATGTGGACGGCGGGGCCGCCGGCCGGCGTGTCCCGCAGCAGCAGGACGGTCGCGGCCCGCCGGGGCTCGGCAGGGGTCAGCTCGCCGTTCGCGAGCGCCCGGATGAGGCCCGGCCACTCCGGCGGATACCACTGGCCATTGGTCGTGGACGACATGGCCGGATGCTATGCGTTCGCGCGTGGATGTTCGAGGGCCACTTTCGCGCCGGTTTCCCGTCGGTTTCCCGCCGGGTGACGTACGAGGACGCCCGGCCGGCTCGCCACGCGCGGCACGGGCCTGCGCGGGATGCCGTGCGGCGACGGCCCCGGGTGTCCTTACGCCACGTGTGGGGGCTCGTCCGCTGCCCGCTTCCGGCCGGGCTGCCCACCTGCCCACTTCCGGCCAGGCTGCCCACCTGCCCGTTTCGGGCCAGGCTGCTCCCCCCCACCCCCGAACCCACCCCCCGCCCCCTCCCCCGAAGGGGGAGAGGGGGAGGGGGCGGGGGAAGCGCTCGGGCTCCGGCGGCGTGGACTCGTCGAGGCTCCGGCCGCGCGGGCTCGACGAGGTTCCGGCCGCGTGGGTCGAAGCTCCGGCCCCGCGGCCCGTCGCGACTCCCGCCGCGTGGGCTCAACAAGACTCCCGCCCCGCGGGCTCGACGAGACCCCGGCGGCGCGGCCTCGACGAAGCTCCCGCCGCACAGGCTCGACGGACCCACCGTCAGGCCTTACACGGGCTCTACGGGCACGCCGTCAGGCCTTGTACAGGCTCGACAGGCGCGCCCCCAGGCCCTATTCGGCGACCTCGACCTGGATCTCGACCTCGACCGGCGCGTCGAGCGGCAGCACCGCCACACCGACCGCGGACCGGGCGTGCACGCCCTTGTCGCCCAGGATCTCGCCCAGCAGCTCGCTGGCGCCGTTGAGGACGCCCGGCTGGCCGGTGAAGTCCGGGGCGGAGGCCACGAAGCCGACGACCTTCACGACCCGCTGGATCTTGTCGAGGTCGCCGATGACGGACTTCACGGCGGCCAGTGCGTTGAGCGCACAGGTCGCGGCGAGCTCCTTGGCCTGCTCCGGGCTCACCTCGGCGCCGACCTTGCCGGTCGCCGGCAGCGCGCCGTCCACCATCGGCAGCTGGCCGGAGGTGTACACGTACGAGCCGGAGCGCACCGCGGGCTGGTACGTCGCCAGCGGCGGCACCACCTGCGGCAGCTTCAGGCCGAGCGCTGCGATCTTGTCCTCTGCCGCGCTCACGCCTTCTCCCGCTTCAGGTAGGCCACCAACTGCTCGGGGTTGTTCGGGCCCGGCACGACCTGGACCAGCTCCCAGCCGTCCTCGCCCCAGGTGTCCAGAATCTGCTTCGTCGCGTGCACGAGCAGCGGCACGGTCGCGTATTCCCACTTGGTCATGGGGCGAGCGTAATGCCTGTCCACGGCGGCGGTGGACCCCGTCCGGCGTGACCCGCCCGGACCCACCCGCAGCGGTGCAACGGCAGGCGGCCGCGGGACCCCTACGGCACATCCCTGACCCGTCCCGGACGGAACGGCGGGCGGATCTCAGGGTCCTGTCAGGCGTATCCCGTGCGTAGCCGCGACGCGGACTGGTTAGGCTCCTTGGCGTGAGCAGGCTCCATGTCGTCAGCGGCAAGGGCGGCACCGGCAAGACCACGGTCGCCGCTGCCCTCGCCCTTGCCCTGGCCACCGAGGGGCGCCGCACCCTCCTGGTCGAGGTCGAGGGCCGGCAGGGCATTGCCCAGTTGTTCGAGACCGAAGCGCTTCCGTACGAGGAGCGCAAGATTGCGGTGGGCCCCGGTGGCGGTGAGGTCCATGCGCTGGCCATCGATGCCGAACGCGCCTTGCTGGACTACCTCCAGATGTTCTACAAGCTCGGCAGCGCGGGCCGGGCGCTGAAGAAGCTCGGCGCGATCGACTTCGCCACGACCATCGCGCCGGGCCTGCGGGACGTCCTGCTGACCGGCAAGGCGTGCGAGGCGGTCCGCCGTAAGGACAAATCCGGCAGATTCGTTTACGACGCGGTCGTGATGGACGCCCCGCCGACGGGCCGCATCACCCGCTTTCTGAACGTCAACGACGAGGTCGCCGGCCTCGCGAAGATCGGGCCGATCCACAATCAGGCACAGGCCGTGATGCGGGTCATCAAGTCGCCCGAGACCGCGGTGCATCTGGTGACGCTCCTGGAGGAGATGCCGGTCCAGGAGACCGCGGACGGCGTCGAGGAGCTGCGGGCCGCCGGCATCCCCGTCGGCGGCATCGTCATCAACATGACCCGCCCGGCGCTGCTGGACAACGGCGATCTCGACGTGATCGCCGCCCGCGGGGCCCGCACGGGCGTCGCCAAGGCGCTCTCCCAGGCCGGTCTGGGCGGCGCCCGCCGCGGCGGACTGGCGGACCGGCTGATCGACCCCCTGCTGGAGCAGGCGCGCGAACACGCCGAGCGGGTCGAGCTGGAGCGCGCCGAGCACGCGGAGCTGACCGCAATCGGCCTGCCCACCTACCAGTTGGAGCTGCTCCCCGAAGGAGTGGATCTCGCCGGGCTCTACCAACTGGCGAGAGACCTGCGGAAACAGGGGCCCATATGACCTCGGACGACACGACGCTGGACGCCTCGGCCCCGTGGCTCGAGGTCGATGCGCTGATCGACGACCCGGGCACCCGCATCGTGGTGTGCTGCGGCTCGGGTGGCGTCGGCAAGACCACCACCGCCGCCGCGCTGGGCGTACGGGCCGCCGAGCGCGGCCGCAAGGTCGTGGTGCTGACCATCGACCCGGCCAGACGGCTGGCGCAGTCGATGGGCATCTCCGAGCTCGACAACGTCCCGCGCAGGGTCAAGGGCGTCGACGAGACCGCGGGCGGCGAACTGCACGCGATGATGCTGGACATGAAGCGCACCTTCGACGAGATCGTCGAGGGTCATGCGGACGCGGCCCGGGCCCGCGCCATCCTGGAGAACCCCTTCTACCAGTCCCTGTCGGCCGGTTTCGCTGGCACGCAGGAGTACATGGCCATGGAGAAGCTGGGCCAGCTGCGCGCGAGCGACGAGTGGGATCTGATCGTCGTCGACACACCGCCCAGCCGCTCCGCGCTGGACTTCCTGGATGCGCCCAAGCGCCTCGGCTCCTTCCTGGACGGCAAGTTCATCCGGGTGCTGATGGCGCCGGCGAAGGTCGGCGGCCGGGCCGGCATGAAGTTCCTCAATGTCGGTATGTCGATGATGACCGGCACCCTGAGCAAGCTCATGGGCGGCCAACTGCTGCGCGATGTGCAGACGTTCGTGGCAGCCATGGACACCATGTTCGGCGGCTTCCGTACCCGCGCGGACGCCACCTACCGCCTGTTGCAGGCACCCGGTACGGCGTTCCTCGTGGTGGCCGCGCCGGAGCGGGACGCGCTGCGCGAGGCGGCGTACTTCGTGGAGCGGCTGGCCGCCGAGCAGATGCCACTGGCCGGGCTGGTGCTGAACCGGGTGCACGGCAGCGGCGCGGCCCAACTGAGCGCCGAGCGCGCGCTGGCCGCCGCCGAGGCGCTGACGGACGGGCTGGCCGAGGACGCCGACGCCGAGGCGGACCACGCCGAAAATAATCTTGAAACAACCGGCATTGTGGATCTCGACGGCGGGAAGAATGGATCAGGTACCGCCGGCGGCCTCTCCCCCGCTGCCGCGGCGGAGCAGACGGCACCCACTACGGCCTCTGCGGCGCAACTGGCCGCTGGGCTGCTACGACTGCACGCGGAGCGCATGCAGGTCCTCGCGCGCGAACGGCGCACGCGGGACCGCTTCACCGCGCTGCACCCCGAGGTTCCGGTGACAGAGGTCGGCGCGCTGCCCGGCGATGTCCATGACCTCGCAGGGCTGCGCGCGATCGGCGACCGTCTGGCGCTGAACGGAACGGACTCCGAGGACACCGGCAACAAGGGCAACGCCGGCGATACGGATCCCGCGAACACCGCGGCGAGCAGCGGCAACACCGGCGGCTGACCCGCAACATCGCCGACTGACCCGCGGCATCGGCCGGCCGGCCGATGGGACGGGCCCCGCCGCGGCACGCACCCTGTCCTGCTCCCTACTGCCACGGACGCGCGGCGCCGTACGGGCGGTATGACCGGCCCTTTCCGCCCGCCGGACGCACCGGACCTCCGCCCGCCGTACGCGCCGGGCCCCGGCCGCTGTACGCCCCGACCCGGGGGATATCGGCCTCCAGGTGCCCGTCGGCGGCAACTCCGCAGCAGGACGGCGCAACGCGCAGCGCACAAAGGCCACTTCGCCCCTTCACCGGAGGCACGCCAAGTGCACCTGAGGGCCTGACAGTCGGACCCACCGCACGCGACAGCCACGACGGTCGTGTGACGACCCCGAGGGCACGCTGCCCTTGATGGCGGCGCACCACCCGTGACGTCGGCGCGGCAAGCAAGCGACCGGCCGGCCCTCGTTGCCCTCGGAGCCGTCGTTTCCCAGGTCGTCCGGCCCTCCGGCCGTCGGCCCGGCCCGCTACCCGACCGCGGCGTACTCGTCGAAGGTCTCGTCCTCGCAGTCCATGTCCATCGGCAGGATGCCGGTGCTGCGCTCGTACTCCGTACGTGCGGTCTCCAACAGGCGGCGCCATGACGTCACCGTCGGGCGGCGGCGCAGCAGCGCCCTCCGCTCGCGCTCGGTCATTCCGCCCCACACGCCGAACTCCACCCGGTTGTCCAGGGCATCGGCCAGGCATTCCGTGCGCACCGGGCATCCGGTACACACCGCCTTGGCGCGGTTCTGCGCCGCCCCTTGAACGAACAGTTCATCCGGATCGGTAGTGCGGCAGGCTGCCTGTGCACTCCAGTCGGTTACCCAGCTCATGCTGGCGCCGTCCTCTCCCGAATCGAGGCTCCCCCACGGCGGCAATCGGCATATTCACCGTTGCCAGTTGAGGACGTTACGGAAGGCAGGCAGGGCGCAACACCCCCTTCGGGCCCAATCTTGAATGGCCCGAACGGACTATGCGTACGCGGCAGATCACCCAACGGAGTGACCGCGCGACATACGTCACTTACCTCACAAGGCAGCACATTTTGCGGCCCTGACACGGGGGTTTCTGTCGGCTCACGGACACGTGGGGGCGCGGTCCGCGCGGGAGTAGGGGTTGACGAACCGAGGCGTAACCATTCGGCTGTGCAGCTGAGGACAGGCTAAACGAACAGGTGCGCCCCTGTCCGGCGAATGAGAACGTAGGCTGCCCTCATGCCTAAGAAGCGCGATGGCGGGGGTCTGTCCAAGACCCAGCAGGCCGCCAAGTTCCTCGGTGTCAGCGTCCTGGCCGGAGCGGTGCTGGCCGGTCTCGCGCTCCCCGCGGCCGGGGCGCTCGGCCTGGCCGCCAAGGGGTCGGTCGAGGGCTTCGACGACATTCCGGCGAACCTCAAGACGCCACCGCTCAGCCAGCGGACCACGATTCTGGACGCCGACGGCGGCGAGATCGCCAAGGTCTACTCCCGCGACCGCACGGTCGTCGGACTGAAGGACATGTCGCCGTACATCCAGCAGGCGATCGTCGCGATCGAGGATGCGCGCTTCTATCAGCACGGCGCGATCGACCTGAAGGGCATCCTGCGGGCGGTCAACAAGAACGCCCAGTCGGGCGGGGTCTCCCAGGGCGCCTCGACGCTGACCCAGCAGTATGTGAAGAACGTCTTCGTCGAGGAGGCGGGCGACGATCCGACCAAGGTCGCGCAGGCCACCCAGCAGACGATCGGCCGCAAGGTCAAAGAGCTCAAGTACGCGATCCAGGTCGAGAAGGAGCTCGGCAAGCGCAAGATCTTGCAGAACTACCTCAACATCACGTTCTTCGGGCAGCAGGCCTACGGCATCGAGGCGGCCGCCCAGCGGTACTTCAGCAAGCGCGCCAAGGACCTCAGCCTGGAGGAGTCGGCGCTGCTGGCCGGCATCGTCCAGTCGCCAACCCGTTACGACCCGCTCAACAACCGCCAGGAGGCCACCAAGCGGCGCAACACCGTGCTGCAACGTATGGCCGATCTGAGGGACATCACCCAGGAGCAGGCGGACGCGGCCGCCCAGAAGCCGATCAAGCTGGCGGTCAGCCGTCCCAAGAACGGCTGCATCACCGCCACCCACGGCGCCGGCTTCTTCTGCGACTACATCCGCAAGGTCTTCCTCGGTGACCGGTCTTTCGGAAAGACCCGCAAGGACCGTGTGAAGCGCTGGAACGAGGGCGGCATGACCATCCGCACCACCCTCGATCCGCAGACCCAGAAGTCGATCCAGGCGTCGATAGGCGAGCACGTCTATGAGGACGATCCGGTCGCCACCGCCGCCACCATCGTCGAACCGGGCACCGGCAAGATCCTCGGCATGGGCCAGTCCCGCCCGTACGGCTTCCGCGGGAACCAGACCATGATCAACCTCTCGGTGGACCACAACATGGGCGGCGGCGCCGGCTACCAGCCCGGGTCGACCTTCAAGCCGGTGATCGCGGCGGCCGCGCTGGAGCAGGGGACCAGCCCCGAGCAGGAGTACTCCTCGCCGTACCGGATGCCGTATCCGAGCCCGGTGCAGACCTGCGACGGCGAGTGGCGCGGCTCACCGGCCGACACCACCCAGAACGAGAACCGTAAAGAGGTCGGCCCGTACGCCATGAAGGAGGCGACCGCGAAGTCGGTCAACACCTACTTCGTGCAGCTGATCAGCGATATGGGCATCTGCCCGGCGGTCAAGATGGCGCAGAAGATGGGCATCGAGCGGGCGGACGGCAAGCCCTTGCAGCAGGTGCCGTCGATGACGCTGGGCGTGCAGGAGATGTCGCCGCTGACGATGGCCGCCGGTTACGCCACCTTCGCCAACGGCGGCGAGTACTGCTCGCCGGTCGCCATCGAGTCGATCACCGATGCGCGGGGCCGGGCGATGAAGGTCCCGCGGACCAGCTGCCGCACGGCGATGTCCAAGAAGACCGCGGACACGGTCAACACCCTCCTCAAGGGCGTGGTCGAGGACGGCACCGGCAAGGAGGCCGGCCTCCAGGGCCGCGACAGTGCCGGTAAGACCGGCACCACCGACAGCCGCTACGCCGCCTGGTTCGTCGGCTACACACCGAACGCGGCCGGCGCGGTCTGGGTCGGCGACCCCCAGCACAAGCGCCAGATGTACGACATCACCATCGGCGGCGTCCCGCACGAGAAGGTCTACGGCGCCGACACCCCCGGCCCCATCTGGCGCGATGCGATGACCGGCGCCCTGGCCGGCCGGCCCGCCCCCGCGCTGCCGACCGTCCCGATCGACGACCCCGTCAAGGAGAAGAACCCGGGCGACGACGGCGGCAAGGGCGGCAAGCACAAGCCAGGCCGCGGCCACGGCGGCGACAACAAACCGGGCGGCGGATGGGACATTCCGGACTGGCCCGACCTTCTGGGCGGCGGCAACGGCGGCTGGTAGCGGGGCGGTTGGTACGCCGGCCCTGCGCCACCGGTGGTGCGAAGAGGCCGTAGCGGACCGGTAAGGGAGCAGTTGCCGGGTTCGCTGTCCGGTTCCGGTAAGCGATGAGGGGCGCCCCCACCACGGGGGCGCCCCTCACCTTTCCTTCAGGATGTCGTCCGGCGCCTCAGCCGGCCAGCAGCTTCTTGACCATCGCGGCCACCCGGCCGCCCTCGGCACGCCCCGCCACCTGAGGGTTGACGATCTTCATGACGGCGCCCATCGCCTTCGGGCCCTCGGCGCCGGCGCCCTTGGCCTCCGCCACCGCCGCCGCGACCAGCGACTCCAGCTCGTCGTCGGTCAGCTGCTTGGGCAGATAGTCCGCAAGCAGCTCGCCCTCGGCGCGCTCGCGCTCCGCCTGGTCGCTCCGGCCGCCCTGCTCGAAGGCGTCCGCGGCCTCCCGGCGCTTCTTCGCCTCCCGCGCGATGATCTTCTCGACCTCGCTGTCGGACAGCTCACGCGCCTCCTTGCCCGCGACCTCCTCCTTCTGGATCGCGGTCAGCGTGAGACGGAGGGTGGAGGAGCGCAGCTCGTCGCGCGCCTTGATCGCGACGGTGAGGTCGTCCTGCAACTTGGACTTGAGCGTGGTCATGCCGTTGAGTATGCCCCGCCCCACCGACAACCGCCGCGCGTTTTCCTCCCGCCCCGCCCGAGCCGTCCGGGAGAGCCGCGCGCCGCCCTCCCGCTGCACCCACCCCCGCCACTCTGCGACGATGGGAACCATGCGCGCGCGATACGGAGTACCCCTGACCCTGACCGCAGTCGGCGCGGCCGGCCTGGCCTACGCTGCCGGCTTCGAAGTCCGCTCCTTCCGCCTGCGGCGCGTCACCGTTCCCGTACTGCCCCCGGGCATGCGTCCGTTGCGCGTCCTACAGGTCTCGGACATCCACATGGTCAGCGGACAGCACAAGAAGCAGCGCTGGTTGCAGTCGCTCGCCGGTCTGCGCCCCGACTTCGTCATCAACACGGGCGACAACCTCTCCGACCCCGAGGGTGTCCCCGAGACGCTGGACGCGCTCGGTCCGCTGATGGAGTTCCCCGGCGCGTATGTCTTCGGCTCGAACGACTATTACGGACCGAAGCTGCGCAACCCCGCCCGCTATCTGCTCGAACGGGTCCAGGGCCGGCACGGGCTCAACGGCAACGCACCCGTAGTGGGCGCCGTCCACAACCCGTGGGAAGACCTGCGCGACGCCTTCGACGCGGCCGGCTGGGTCGGCCTGTCCAACTGCCGCGGCCGGCTGAAGCTGGAGGGCATCGAGATCGCCCTGACCGGCCTGGACGACCCGCACATCAAGCGCGACCGCTACGCCGAGGTGGCCGGCGGCCCGGAATCCGGCGCCGACCTCTCCCTCGCCGTCGTCCACGCCCCCTACCTGCGCTCCCTGGACGCCTTCGCCGCCGACGGCTACCCGCTGATCCTGGCCGGGCACACCCATGGCGGCCAGCTGTGCATCCCCTTCTACGGGGCACTCGTCACCAACTGCGACCTCGACACCGACCGCGTCAAGGGCCTCTCCACCCACACCGCCGCCGGCCGCACCTCCTACCTCCACGTCTCCGCCGGCTGCGGCACCAACCGCTACACCCCAGTCCGCTTCGCCTGCCCCCCGGAGGCCACGCTGCTGACCCTGACGGCCCGCCCCTGAGGACGGCCGTACGGCGAGGCCGGGCCCGATCCGCGGTGTGGCCCGGCCAGGGCTCGGTAGCGGCGCGCCTACGGGACCCAGGCGCGGGTGCGCCGTCGCGCCCCGGGGTGCCAGTACGGGAGCCCCGATGCCCCCGGCTCCGCCGCATGGGCACCGGCACGCCGGGATCCCCGCCCGGGCCTCCCTCGCCCCCCGCCCCTCCCCCTAACGTGGAGGAATGTCCGACCCCACCCGGACCTCGCAGTCCACGCGCCATGCCACCGGCCCGGCGGGGGCCGCCGCCCGCACCCCGGCCGCAGCCGTCGCCCCCGCGGTCCGCCGCCCCCTGGCGGCCGCCTTCCGGCTCCTCCTCGCCGCGGCCGCCCTGACCGGCCTCCTCCTCGAAGCCGTCAGCACCGCCTCCCCCGCGCGCCTCGCCGCCTCCTTCACCGCGCAGACCGCCCTCGCCATGGCCCTGGTCGCCGCCTGCTCCGCCCACCGCGCCTGGACCGGCCGCCGCCCCGTAAGCCCCCGCCTCACCGGCGCCCTCCTCTGCTACGTCTCCCTGGCGGCCGTCCTCCACCACCTCCTCCCGGCCGCCGCCCCCACCGCCTTCGCCCTCCCCACCCCCGCCACAGCCGGCCAAGCCCTCCCCGACGTCCTCCTCTTCACCGTCCTCCCGCTCGCCGCCCTCGCCGACTGGCTCCTGCTCACCGCCCCGCGCGGCTTCCGCCTCCACCACGCCTGGCAGTGGCCGGCCTACCCCCTCCTCCACCTCTGCTTCACCCTCGCCCTCCCCACCGCCGCCGGCGCCCCTTCCCCCACCTCGGGCACCACCCTCCTCATCGCCCTCGCCGGCTGCCTCCTCCCCCTGGCCGCCCTCGCGATCGACCAGGTCAGGCCCGCTCCCCGGCTCCACAACAACCGGATTTCGCCTACGGGGATCGGTCCGCTAAAGTAGAGCTCGTTGCTTCGGGGTGTAGCGCAGCTTGGCAGCGCGCTTCGTTCGGGACGAAGAGGTCGTGGGTTCAAATCCCGCCACCCCGACTGAAGAAACAACAGGTCAGGGCCTGATCCGCGAGAGTGGATCAGGCCCTGACTCGTTTCCGGGGCGCTCTTGGGAGCCATTCGGGAGCCGATCTGGAATTCCGGCCCCGGGGTGCCTTCTCCTAACGGGCCATCAGCCGCGCTGGAGGAGCTCGTTCGGTACGCGCACGGGTGATGTGGGACACATGGGGCACGTGCGGCCAGGGGCCTTGGTGTGGGTGAGGCCGTGAGAGGGGGTGCCTCTCACGGTCCCATCGCAGTCCCTCTGGCCGGCGTCAGCGGATGCCGCGGATCCGGCACCCGGCCAGCAGTGCGGTGATGCTCAGGATGGAGACCGCCAGCAGGTAGTAGCTCGGTGAGATCTGCGAGCCGGTTGCCGTGACCAGGGTCGTGGCGATGGCGGGGGTGAAGCCGCCGAAGATGGCGACCGTTGTGTTGTAGCTGAACGCCAGGCCGGTCGCGCGGGCTTCCGTCGGGAAGGCGTCGGACATCACCGACGGCAGTGCGCCGAAGTAGGTGGCTTTCAGCAGGCCGAGGACGGTCATGCACAGCGCGAGGGTCAGGAAGGACGGCGCCTCGGTGAGCCAGATGAACAGCGGGACGGCGCTGAGGCCGATCAGGGCCGCGGCGGGGATCATGATCCTCAACCGTCCGAACCGGTCGGCGAGAAGGCCCACCACCGGGGTTCCGAGGGTCAGGATGGCGCCCGTGATGAGCAGCGCGGTGAAGGACAGCGACTCGTCCAGGCCGAGTTCCTTGATCCCGAAGGTGGGCAGGTACTGGAGGGAGTAGTTGAGCGCGGTGGAGACGATCAGCGCGCCACCGGCGATCAGCAGGCCGCTCCAGTGGTGGCGGAAGACCAGGCGGACCGGGGAGGACTTCTCGCCGTGCCCGTCTGCCGCCGGCTGCTGGGCCATCGCCGGTGACTCCTCGACGTAGCGGCGTATGAGGTACCCGACGGGGCCGACGAGCAGGCCGAAGGCGAAGGGGACCCGCCAGCCCCAGGCTGTCATCTGGGAGTCGGACAGCGTCGCGGTCAAGGCCGTGGCGAACGCGGAGGCCGTCAGGGTGGCGAGTCCCTGGCTGGCGAACTGGAAACTGCCGTAGAAGCCCTTGCGCCGGTTGTTCTGCTCGACCAGGAAGGAGGTCGCGGCGCCGAACTCGCCGCCGGCCGCGAAGCCCTGGATCAGCCGCGCGAGCACGATCCCCACCGGTGCGACGGCGCCGAGCGTCGCGTAGCCGGGCATGGCCGCCATCAGCAGGGTGCCGACCACCATCAGCCGGATCGACAGCATCAGCGCTTTCTTGCGTCCCTTCCGGTCGGCGTACGAGCCGAGCAGAAGCCCGCCGATCGGACGCACCAGATAAGTGATCCCGAACACCGCGAAGGTCTGGATCAGTTGGACGCCCGGGTCGTCGTCGGGAAAGAACGTTTTGCCGATGTACGCCGCCATCAGCGCGTACAGGGCGAGGTCGAAGAATTCGAGGGCGTTGCCGATGGTGGCCGCCGCGATCGCGCGGGTGGCGGAGGCCCGTCCGGGGGGCGTCGTCGGGGAGTCTTCCGGCTGGGTCGGCTGAGCGGAGACGTCGGTCATCGGGGTCCTTCCGGCAGGTGCTGGGCCGACGTGCGTCAGGCCGAGCGGGGGGCGGGGAGCGGGGGGTGGACCGAAGTGCGTGCGGGGAGCGGGTGGTCGGCCGAGGGGTGGCCGAGGGCGTGGAAGAGCGCGGCCGCCAGCACGATGCCCTGGCGGGCGATCGCGCCGAGCAGGTGCTCGTCGGGCGCGTGCTGGAGGCAGCCGGGGTACGAGTGCGGCAGCCACAAGGTGGGCAGGCCGAGGATGTCGGTGAAGACGTGGTTGGGCAGTGAGCCGCCGATGTTGGGCAGGACGGCGACGGGCCCGTCGGTGACCTGTTCCAGCGTCGACGTGGCCCAGCGCACCCACGGGTCGCTGGGCGGCGTGCGGCTGGCGGGGAAACTGCGCAGGGCGGTGACGTCGACCATCGGGTAACCGTGGGCGGCGAGGTGCTCGGCGACGGCCTCCGGTACCCGGTCCACGTCGGTGCCGGCGACGTACCGCAGTTGCAGGACGGCGCGCGCCCGGCCGGGGATCGCGTTGACCGGGTGGTCGATGTCGGCCGACCCGAGCGCCAGGACCTCAAGGGTGTTCCAGCCGTAGAGCCGCTCGGCGGCGGTCAGGTCAGGGTCCCCCCACCCCTCGTCGGGGGCGGGATCGCCGGGGCTGCCGGCGACCGTGACGCCGGCCAGCGCCGCACGCACCGGTTCGGGGAGCTTGGGCGGCAGCAGCGCGGGGACCTGGATGCGACCGTGCCCGTCGACCAGGCTGGCGACGGCGCCGGCCAGGGTGGTGGCGGGATTGCGCAGGACGCCGCCCCAGTTGCCGGAGTGGTACGAGTCCGGGCGCAGATCGACATCGAGCTGGAGCCTGACGCCCCCGCGCGCGCCGAGGAACAGCGTCGGTGTGGCCGCGTCCAGGCGCGGACCGTCCGAGGCGATCAGGACATCGGCCCGCAGCCGGTCACGGTGGGCGGCGGCGAAGGCGGCCAGCCCCGGCGAGCCGATCTCCTCACCGGTCTCGAGCAGAAAGGTCAGGTTGAAGCCGAGCGAGCCCTGCTCGGCCAGCAGCAGCCGCAACGCCGTGAGGTTGACCAGGTGCTGCCCCTTGTTGTCGGCCGCCCCGCGGCCGTACCACCGGTCGCCGTCGGCGGTCAGGGTCCATGGGTCGCGGTCGGCGCTCCACTGCCCGGCGTGGCCGTCGACCACGTCGGCGTGGCCGTAGCAGAGCAACGTGGGGAGTTCCGGGGACTCCACGCGGGTGCCGACCAGGAACGGGTGCCCGGGGGATTCCGGGTTGGCGTACTCGGCGACGGAGCACCCGAGCCGGGTCAGCGCGGGCACCAGAACCTCATCCAGGTATGCCTTGACGGCAACGTGACGTTCAGGGCGGGTGCTCTCGGTGGGGTAGGCGACCATGGTGCTCAGGTCGGCGAAGAAGGCGCCGGAGTCGACGTACTCCTCGGCCCGCCGGACAAGGTTTTCGGGGATCACTAGGGGTACTCCCGGGAATGGCGCTGAGAGGAATTCACGTGCAAGTGCCGTGATGGCTCAGCAGCGTAAGGGGCACTTCCCGGGCCTGACTATTGCCGTTTATGCCGCTCCGCGTTCACTTATCGGCAAGCCCGCGCAGGTGGATGGACAGGCCCGAATCCGGTATCGCGGTCGCCCTGTTCGTCCGGTGTCCGCCGCGGGATGCCCCTGACCGACGTCGTTTTCCGGCTGTTGGCCTCTACAGAATCCGGGCCCGCCGGCCCGCCCTGGGTACCGGCCCGCGCGCTCCCTACGCCGCGCCGTCCGGTGCCGGTCCCTCCCCTCGCGGGGACCGGTGCCGAACGGCGCGGCCAGCGCCGATCCGCGCCCCCCGTACCGGCGCGGATCGTGGAAAGACGGGACCCGTGGTCAATGCGGCAGCGGTCCGGAACGGGACCGGGTCCAAGGTCCCTCGCGCTCCTGAGCCGAGACTGTTACCACCGGCACTTGCCTCCGGCGGAGGCGACCGAGAACATGCGTCAGGAGTTGTCTCTCCGGGCGCTGAGCCGGTCCGGCCGGGGCGACGCCCGGTTGATGCGCTGCTGCGTCGCGATCCTGCCAGCTGCGCCTTCCGCCGAGGAGGTTCCGGCCTCGGGCCGACGGCTTAACCGCAGGTCAGCCAGATAAGGTGAGTTTTCCGGTCCGGATGTCCAGGTGCGGGGGAAGTAAGGGGTGGAGACCTTGAGTTCCGACTCAGGGGCACGCACAGCCTTCGCAGAACGTCTCGCGCTGCTGTACAGGGAGGCCGGCAACCCTCCCCTCAAGAGCGTGGCAGAAGCGGTCGTCCGACTTCAGCGATTCGACGAACGCGGGCGGCCCGTGCGGGTGTCCGTACAGCGGATCAGCGACTGGCGACGGGCCAAGAACGTGCCTGCGCAGTTCGCCGCCCTCGCGGCGGTGCTGCACGTCCTGATCCCCCAGGCGCGGCGCTTGCGGCCCGCGCCGGTGTCCGCGGGCCTGTACGACCTGGCCCAGTGGCAGCGGCTGTGGGAGCGCGCGGTCGCCGACCCGGTCGGCGACCGCGCCGCGCCCTCGCAAGTGGAGGAACGCCCCCCGGTCGAGGCCGTGGCCTTCCCCGGTGTGTGCCCGTACCGAGGGCTGGCTTCGTATCGTCAGCAGGACGCCCGGTGGTTCTTCGGCCGGGAGCGGAGCACCGACGCCCTCGTCGCCCAGCTCCGCGCCGCGGAGAGGACGGGTGGCCTGGTCATGCTGGTGGGCGCCTCGGGGGCGGGAAAGTCCTCGCTGCTGCACGCCGGTCTGGTGCCCGCGGTGCGGAACGGCGCACTGGGCGGGGAGAACAGCCAGGAGCGGGCGGTGCTTCAGCTCGTGCCGGGGAGCGATCCTCTCGCGGAGCTGACCCGACGGATCACTGGGCTTGCCCCCGTCGTCTCCGGCGCACTGGAACCGGCGGCGACGGAGGCCGGTGCCCCGCCCTTCGCGCAGGCGGTGCGGGAGGCCGTGACGGCCTGGGCGCAGCGCGGGACGTCCTCCGCCGCCCGTCCGGTCGTGATCGTGGATCAGTTCGAGGAGGCCTTCACCCTCTGCTCCGACGAGACGGCCCGGCGCACGTTCATCCAGATTCTCCACGCCGCCTGCACGCCGCCCGACCAGGGTGGCCCGGCCCCCGTACTCGTCATCCTCGGCATACGCGCCGACTTCTACGAGCAGTGCCTCGGGCACCCCGAACTGGCCGACGCGCTGCAACACCGGCACATGGTGCTCGGGCCGCTGACCACCGCGGAGCTGCGCGAAGCGGTGACCGGTCCGGCCAAGGCCGTGGGTCTGGAGCTCGAACCGGGGCTCGCGGAACTGATCGTCCGGGAAGTGAGCGCCGACGGACCCGGCGCACATGACGCGGGGGTGCTGCCGCTGCTCTCCCACGCCCTGCTCGCCACCTGGCAGCGGCGGAAGGCCGGAAGGCTGACGCTGTCCGGCTACCGCGCGGCGGGTGGAATCCAGGGAGCGGTGGCGGCGACCGCCGAGCGGGCCTGGTCCGGCCTCGACCCGAGCGCACGCACGGCCGCGAGACTGCTCCTGCTCAGGCTGGTCCGGCTGGGCGAGGACACCCAGGCCACCCGTAGGCGGGGGACGCGGCGCCAACTGGCGGACGAGTCGACGGATCCGAACAAAACGGAGGAATCGCTCGAAGCGCTGGTGCACGCCCGGTTGGTGACGCTCGACGCGGAGGCCGTGGAGATCACCCATGAGGCGCTGCTGCACGCCTGGCCCCGCCTGCGCGAGTGGATCGACGAGGACAGGAACGGCAATCTGCTGCGCCAGCGGCTGGAGGAGGACGGCAGGGCCTGGGAGGGCTCGAACCGCGACGCCGCACTGCTCTACCGGGGTTCCCGTCTGGAGCAGGCCCGCACCTGGGCGCAGTCCGCCGGTGACACCTTTCTGACCCGCAGCGCGGTGGAGTTCCTGGCCGCTTCGGTCAGGCTGCGCAAGCGCACGGTCTGGCTCAGCCGTGGTGCGGTGGCGGCTCTGGTCGTCATGGCGATGCTGGCTGTCGGTTCAGCGGTGATCGCGTGGCAGCAGCGGGACGACACCGTCTTCGAGCAGGTGCTCGCCGAAGCCGATCGCGCCCAGTACACGGACCCCTCCCTGTCGGCCCAACTCGATCTGGTGGCACACGACTTGCGCCCCGGCGACCAGGGCACGAAGAACCGGTTGATCTCGATCGTGAACGCGCCGCTGGCCACACCGCTTCTGGGCCACACCGGCGCCGTCTACCTCACCTCGTTCAGCCCGAACGGGCGGATCCTGGCCACCGCCAGCTACGACCGGACCGTTCGACTGTGGGACGTGGCGGACCCGACGCGCCCCGAGCCCCTGGGCAAGCCCCTCACCGGCCACACGAGCTGGGTGAGCACCGCTGTCTTCAGCCCGGACGGACACACCCTCGCCAGCGCTTCGGACGACGGCACCATCCGACTGTGGGACGTACGGGATCCCCGCCACCCGCACCTGCTCGGGGCGCCCTTGACCGGCCATGACGGCACGATCTTCCTGCTCGCCTTCAGCCCCGACGGACGCACTCTGGCCGCTGCCGACGAAGAGCACACCGTTCGCCTGTGGGACGTCCGCGACCCGCACCGGCCGAAGGCGCGCGGTGCCTTGACCGGCCACACCGCCGCCGTGCGCTCGGTGGCGTTCAGCCCGGACGGACGGACGCTGGCCGCCGGTGGCGACGACAACACGATCAGGCTGTGGGACCTGGCCGGCCGGCGCCGTCCGAAGCCGGTCGACAGGGTGCTGACCGGCCACACGGGCACGGTGCACTCGGTGGCGTTCAGCCCGGACGGCCGCACTCTCGCCAGCGGCAGCTCGGACAACACCATCCGGCTCTGGAAGGTGGCCGACCCACGTCACGCGGCACCGCTCGGCGCGCCGCTCACCGGCCACACCGGTCCCCTGTGGTCGGTGGCCTTCAGCCCCGACGGAAACATGCTCGCCGCCGGCAGCGCGGACAGCACGGCGAGCCTGTGGAACGTCAGCGATCCGGCATACCCGTCGCAGGTCGGCGAACCCCTCGCGGGCAGCAGCGGTGAGATGTACGCCGTGGGCTTCAGCCCCGATGGGCGGACCCTCGCCACGGGAAGCGGCGACAGCAAGGTCCGTCTGTGGTCGATCCCGACGTCGCACATGGTCGGCCGGATGGGAGCGTTCCGCCCGGATGGGCGGGTGCTTGCCACGGCCGCGCGCGACGGACGGATCCGGCTGTGGAATGTGGACAATCCCGGCCGGCCCGTATCGCTGAGCGAGCCGTTCATGCCCGGGGACGGCGGCGATCGTGCGCTGGCGTTCTCCCCCGACGGCCACACCCTCGCGGTGCTGACGGCGAACCGGGCGGTGTACCTGTGGAACGTCACCGACCCGGCCCGGCCGGTCTCCTACGGGCCGCCCGCCACCCTGCGGACACGGTTCATGGGTCCCAATGCGCTGGCCTTCAGCCCTGACGGGCGCACGCTCGCCACCGCTTACAACGACCACACCATTCAGTTGTGGTCCGTCGACAACCCGTCCCACGTCGTTCCGTTCGGCGCTCCGCTCACCGGCCACAAGGGCTACGTCAACGCGCTCGCCTTCAGCCCGGACGGACGCACTCTCGCCAGCGGCAGCGCGGACGCCACCATCCGGCTCTGGAACACGGCCGACCCACGTCGTCCCGCCCCGCTCGGCGCGCCTCTCGCGGGGCACCTGGGACCCGTCAACGCGCTCGCCTTCAGCCCGGACGGACGCACTCTCGCCAGCGGCAGCGACGATGACACCGTCCGGCTCTGGAACACGGCCGCCCCCCGCAAGGCCACCCGGCTGGGCGCCCCGCTCACGGGCCACACCGAAGCGGTCGTGTCGCTGACGTTCAGCAAGGACGGCCATACCCTGGCGAGCGGCGGCACCGACAACACGCTCCGGTTCTGGAACGTCACGCTCCCCTCCAGGGCCGCTCCCCTCGGTCAATCGACCAGCCCCAATGCCAAGACGGGCAATTTCCTGTCGTTCAGCCCCACCAGCCACATGCTCGGGGTGTCGAGCGGCGCCGGTACCGTCCGGCTGTGGAACCTGGACGCCGACAAGGCCATTCGTCACATCTGCTCGACCACTCGGGGCGTGCTGACGCCGGAAAAATGGCACGAGTATCTGCCGCATCTCTCGTACGCGCCACCGTGCGGCGAATGACGGGGCCGGGGCCCAACGAACCGACCACCGGGTCGTATCCGGGCCTCGGCCAGGGCGCCGGCCGTCGGCACCACCGCGCCGTGATGCTCCGTTTCCGCCCCTCGACGGGACCACGCCACGTGACTCCGGACACAACTCCACGTTTCGATTAAGCAGTTGACTCCCGCCAGGCAGTCAGCCTTGCTAGGCTTGGCCATAGCCCGATCGCTGGTGCATCCCCCGTCGCCAGCGATCGGGCGCTTTTGTGCCCTCGGCACCTCCACGGAAACGCTGTTCACCACTCCCCTGGAAAGGTGGTGAGTGCCGTGCGCCGGCGCATCATCATCGTCACCGCCGTCCATGCGCCGTCGGCGCACTTTCTGCCGGAGGCGTACGCGTCGCTGTGCCGGCAGGAACTCCCCGACGGATGGGAATGGCAGTGGGTCGTCCAGGAGGACGGAATGAGCGATGCGGTCGCTCCCCATGTCCCCGATGACGCGCGGGTGACGTTCCGGCAGGGACGGGCCGGAGGCCCCGGCGTCGCCCGCACCATCGCCCTGTCGCAGGCGGACGGCGCATACATCAAGGTCCTGGACGCCGATGACCAGTTGCAGCCCGGCGCGCTGGCCCGCGACCTGGCCGCCCTCGAAGGTGACAGCAGCATCGGCTGGGCGACATCCCGCGTCCTCGATCTCCTGCCCGACGGCTCCACCGCGGGTTTCCCCGGCGACCCCGCGCCGGGACCGATCGAGCGCGGAGCCGTACTCGACTTCTGGAAGGCGAACGATTTCCGCGCCCAGGTCCATCCGGCGACCCTCTTCATGCGCCGCGACCTGGTCCTCGCCCTCGGCGGCTGGATGGCGCTGCCCGCCTCGGAGGACACCGGACTGCTTCTCGCGCTCAACGCCACGAGCCGCGGCTGGTTCTCCTCGGAGGTCGGACTCCACTACCGCAAGTGGCCCGGCCAGGCGACCGGCCAGGCCTCCCACACCGACGCCGCCGAGCGCGCGGCCCGTATGGCGGTCGTGGAGGCCAGGGCGCGCCGGCTCGCGCACTTCAAGTGGTGCTACCCCGCTACCGATTGAGCTGGCGAGCCGGTGGCTTCAGCGTGATGACGGTCGCCGTGCCGAGCGGGCCGTCCGTGGGGAGGGTGCGGCGGGTGTCCACCTGGCAGGCGGGAGCATCCGGATCAGGGCAGAAGGTCGTCGTGGCCCGAGCGGACGAGGATCAAGGTGACCTTCGTCCGCTCGTCGGAATCGGCGGCAGGCACGGTCAGTCCCGGTCGAAGGGAAGATCCAGCATCCGGATGGCATTGCCGCGCAGGATCTTGTACGTCACGTCCTCGGGGAGGCCCGCCACATGCTCGGCCGCCACCTGCTTCGTATGCGGCCAGGTCGAGTCGACGTGCGGATAGTCGGTCTCGAAGGTGGCGTTGTCGACGCCCACGGCCTCGATCGAGTCGATGCCGTGCTTGTCGCGGAAGAAGCAGCAGAAGATCTGCCGGTAGTAGTACGAGGACGGCGGCTCGGGGATCAGGTCCTTGACCCCGCCCCACGCCCGGTGCTCCTCCCAGACGTCGTCGGCGCGCTCCAGGGCGTACGGGATCCACCCCATCTGACCCTCGCTGTAGGCCAGCTTCAGCCGTGGGAACTTCACGAGGACGCCGCTGAACAGGAAGTCCATCATCGAGGCCATCGCGTTGTTGAAGCTCAGGGAGGCCTGGACCGCGGGCGGTGCGTCCGGCGACGCGGCCGGCATCTGCGACGACGACCCGATGTGCATGTTCACGACGGTCCCGGTCTCCTCGCACGCCGCGAAGAACGGGTCCCAGTAGCCGGAGTGGATGGACGGCAGCCCCAGGTATGTAGGGATCTCGCTGAAGGTCACCGCCCGCACCCCGCGAGCGGCGTTACGCCGGATCTCGGCGACCGCCAAGTCGATGTCCCACAGCGGGATCAGGCACAGCGGAATCAGCCGGCCGCCGCTGTCCCCGCACCACTCCTCCACCATCCAGTCGTTGTACGCCCTGACGCAGGCGAGTCCGACCTCCTTGTCCTCGGCCTCGGCGAAGGTCTGCCCGCAGAAGCGCGGGAACGTGGGGAAGCAGAGCGACGCCTCCACGTGGTTGAGGTCCATGTCCTTGAGGCGTTCGGCCGGGTCCCAGCAGCCGGGCCGCATCTGCTCCCGGGTGATCCCGTCCAGCGTCATCTCGTCGCGGGAGAAGCCGACGGCCGCGATGATGCGCTTGTACGGGAAGATCAGCCCCTCGTACTCCCACCAGTCCGTGATCTGGCCCTCCGGGTCCGTGGTGAACCGGTACTTGCCACCGACGTACTCCAGCTCACCGATGCCGGCGGTGAAGGGCTTGGGCCCTTTGTCCTGGTATTTCTTCGGAAGCCAGGTCGCGAAGAGGTGCGCGGGCTCGATCACGTGATCGTCCACGCTGATGACCTTGGGAAGCTCCGCCGTGCCGCGCCCGTTGCTGCTCACGTTGTACCCCCACTGCCCGCCGGTGAGTCCCCACCGGAAACTCGTTTCTGACGACCCATCAGTTTTGAGGTTATGGGCTCCCCCTTGCGACGACAAGGCGGGACCGCGAACTCCGCCCTTGCGGGATCGCCCAACCTCCGCTGAACTGACACATCGTCAGCTCGCATGGATGAGCTGGACGAGTCGGATGAGTGGACGAGTCGAGGAGGCAGCATGCAAACGGTCTGGCTCAGCGGTGCCGAATGGTTCGCCGTCCTCCGCATCGGCCTCGGGCTGTGGTGGCTGGAGAGCTGGCGCCACAAGGACAAGAAGACCTGGTTCGCCGGCGGCGGCATCACCTGGGCGGCCGGCATCGCGGCGGACCATCGCTGGCCCGCGGTCCGCAAGAGCTTCGACCGCTTCGTGAAGCCCCACCCCCGGCCCATGGCGTACCTCGTCGCCTACGCGGAGCTGGCTCTCGGCCTCGGGCTCATCCTGGGCCTCCTGACCCCGATAGCCCTGGTCGCCGGGGCGCTGCTCAACCTGATCTACCTGGTGCTGATGATCCACGACTGGGCCGAGCAGGGGCAGAACCTGATGATGGCGCTGATCTCGGTGACGGCACTGCTTGCCGTGAGCTGGCAGAGCTGGTCGCTGGACGGCGCCATGAAACTCTTTCTCTAGGCGGCGGTTCAGCAGCCGCCAGGCGTCGGTTCTGCCCGGCAGCACCGTCCGGCGGATCGAGGCGTCGCGGGTCCCGCGGATCGCCCCGGAGCGTGGCGTGATTGCTGGCGATGCGTCAGTTGTGGGTGCCGTAGGGCGCCTCCTGTGTCTGGGCCGGGCGGGAGGCGCGGATGAGGGTGGCTCGCATGCGGATGCAGGTGGGCCGGTGGCTTCGTAAGCTCGTAGAGGGGAGCGATGCCTCTCATGGGAGCCGGTCATGACCACACCGCGGGACCTGTTGATCACCGCCATGGGCATGGCGCCCAGCCCGGTGGAGCAGGGCGATCTGTCGCTTGCGCTCGCGGGGGCCGAGGTGATCGACCTCTTGGGGGCCGAGGCCGTCGGGCTGGAGGGCGACCGGCTGGTGCCGGGGTACCGGCCGACGATCGCTGATCGTCTGTTGGACGAGGCCGCTTCGTCGCTCGTACGGGAGGCGCCCTACGAGCCGGTCGGCGACTGGCTGTGGCGCAGGGGCCGGGGGCTGTTCGACGCCTATGTGGGGGCGCTGGAGGCGGAGGGGCAGCTCACTCGGCAGCGCCGGCGTGGGATGCCCTTCGGGACCGGCCGGACGGTACTGGTCGATTCGCCCGACCGGCGCCAGGCGGCGGACCGCTGGACGTCGGAGGAGCCGGTCCTCACCGCCCTGGGGGCGGCCCTCGGGATCCGCGACGAGCCGGCCGGGGACTCCGGTGTCGTGACGGACGACGCGGTGGTGACGGTGCTGGCCGCCGTCAATGACGCACTGATGGAACTGGGGGCGGTACGGCAGCGGCGGGCCGTCGAGAAGGCCGCGTTCGACAACATCTGGCGGGCGGATGACGGCTCTTGAGGCGTGCGGCTCCTCCCTCCGGCGTAGGGGGCATCGGTCGATCGGCGGACCCTGACGGCGGGAGGCCGGGACGATCGTCCGGGGAGGGTCTGACCGTGTGGGCGTCCCGCGGGCGGCGGCCGGGTTCCTACCGTGAGCGGGCATCTGGAAACCGTCTGAGCTGCGCGGGAAGGGGCATGCCCATGGGGGCAGGCACGTTGGAGGCCCAGGGGCTGACCAAGAATTACGGTGGGAGAACGGCCGTGCACGATCTGTCGTTCACGGTCCGTCCCGGCCGGGTGACCGGGTTCCTGGGGCCCAACGGGTCCGGCAAGTCCACGACGATGCGGATGTTCCTCGGGCTGGACCACCCCGCGTCGGGCCGGGCACTGGTCGGCGGCCGGCCCTTCGGCGAGCTGCGGCACCCGCTGCGCGAGGTCGGTGCCGTACTCGATGCCACGGCGGTGCATCCGGGCCGCACCGCGTCCGGCCACCTCCTGGGTCTGGCGTACAGCAACCGGATCGGGCGCGCGAGGGTGGCGGAGGTGCTGGAGTTCGTGGGCCTGACGGCCGTGGCGGACAAGCGGGTCGGCAGCTTCTCCCTGGGGATGACACAGCGGCTGGGCCTGGCCGCCGCGCTGCTGGGTGATCCGCAGGTGCTGCTCCTGGACGAACCGCTCAACGGTCTCGACCCGGAGGGCGTCCGCTGGATGCGTGACGTGATGAAGGGGCTTGCCGCCGAGGGCCGCACGGTGTTCGTGTCCAGCCATCTGCTGAGCGAGATGGAGGTGACGGCGGACCATCTGGTCGTGATCGGGCGCGGCAGGCTGATCGCCGAGACGGGGGTGCGCGAGCTCATCGCGGCGGGTTCGCGCGGTGCGGTCAAGGTCCGCTCCCCACAAGCCGTCCGGCTCGCCGCGCAGCTGCGGAACGCCGGCGCGCAGATCACCGCGGACGACCAGGGGGCGCTGCTCGTCACCGGCCTCGACTCGGCGCGGATCGCCACGATCGCCTCCGATTGCGGGGCGCTGCTGCACGAACTGGCGGTGCAGCAGGCCTCGTTGGAGACCGCGTTCATGGAGCTCACGGCCGGCAGCACCGAGTTCCGGAGCGAGGCGGCCGGACCGGGAGCGGTGGTCTGATCCGCCGGCCGGCGGCCGTTCGACGCTCCGGCCTTCGTAGGCGGCCTCCCGTTCCCGCCCCCTTGCCCACGCCCCGTCCCACCTCACACCCGGCAGGTATCTCCATGTCCCTCACCCTTTACCCCGACGCGCACCGGAGCGCCACGGCCGCCGGCGCGCCACGGTTCGCCGATCTGGTCCGGTCCGAATGGGCCAAGCTGCGCACCGTCCGGACGACGGTGTGGTGCCTGGTGGCCACCGTGTTCCTGTTCGCCGGGACGGCCGTCCTGGTGGCGATGAAGGCCCGCTCACAGGGTCCCGGGACCATCGGGGTGACCGTGAACCTCAGCCACGTCGGGCTGACCGTCGGGCAGCTCGCCGTGATCGTCCTCGCCGTGACGGCCATCGGCGGTGAGTACGGCACCGGGATGATCCGGGTATCGCTGAGCGCGGTGCCGTGGCGTACCCGGTGGCTCGCGGCGAAGGCCGTCACGGTGGGGGCGCTCACGCTCGTCACCGGGACCGTGCTGAGCATCGTGTGCTTCGGGCTGGTGTACCTGTGCACACCGGCCGTCTCCGGGTCCGTCATGGCGCCGGGCGTGGTCCGGGCGGTCCTCGGGGTGGGGCTCTATCTGAGTGTGCTGTCCGTGCTCTCGCTGGCGGTCGGTGCCGTGCTGCGCAGCACCGTCGGCGGCGTCATCGCGATGTTCGTGCTGGTCTACGTCGTGCCGGTCGTGGTGGCCGGCTCGCCGCTGCACGGCCTGGAGCGCTTTCTGCCCGCCGGGATGGTGCCGCCCAACGCCGGGTGGACGGTCATGCAGGTCGATCCGGGGTGGCTGGGCGGTCTTGCGCCCTGGACCGGGTTCGCGGTGCTGTGCGCGTGGGCGGCCGTGGCGCTGGCGGGGGCGGCCTGTCTGCTGCGTACGCGCGACGCATGACGCCTGGTGCCTGGGATGGCGTGGGGAGGGTGGTGACGCGCGCCGTTACGGCGTGAGGAGGCCCGCGTCATGGGCGAGGATCGCCGCCTGGACGCGATTGGCGCACTGGAGCTTGGCGAGCAGCCGGCTCACATGGGTCTTCACGGTCGACTCGCTCATGTGCAGGGCCGTTCCGGTCTCGCTGTTGGACCGGCCCTCGGCGACCAGGATCAGCACCTCCCGTTCCCGTTCGGTCAGCGTCATGAGGCGGCTGCGTGCCTCCTCGGCCCGGGAGGTGTCGCGGGCGGAGAAGGTGGAGATCAGCCGTCGGGTCACGGACGGGGCGAGCATGGCCTCGCCTTCGTGGACGGTGCGGACGGCCCGGGCGAGGTCGCGGGGCGGGGAGTTCTTGAGGAGGAAGCCCATCGCTCCGGCCTGGAGCGCGGCGTGCACATACTCGTCCAGGTCGAAGGTGGTGAGCACGACCACCTTCGGGGGGTCGGGCAGCCGGGTGAGCTCGACCGTGGCGGCCAGTCCGTCCATGACGGGCATACGGATGTCCATCAGCACCAGGTCGGGGCGGTGCGCACGGGTCAGCTCCACGGCCTTGGCGCCGTTGTCCGCCTCGGCCACCACGGTGATGTCGGGGGCGGCCTGGAGGATCATGCTCAGGCCGGAGCGGACCAGGGCTTCGTCGTCGGCGAGGAGGACGCGGATGGTCATGGGGCCTCTTCTTTCATGGGCAGCTCTGCCGCGACCCGGAATCCGCCGTCCGGCCGCGGACCGGCCTCGAAGGCGCCGCCCTGAAGGGTGATGCGCTCCCGGAGCCCGACCAGGCCGTTTCCGCCACTGGGCAGCCCGACGGTCACGGGTCCTGCGGGCTCCTCATTCTCCACGGTGAGGTGCAGGGCCTCGGGCCCGTACCGCAGGACGATACGGGTTGCGGCGTTGCCTGCGTGCTTGTGGACGTTGGTCAGGGCCTCCTGGACCAGCCGGTACACGGTGTGCCCGGTGGCCCTGGCCAGCGGCCGGCGGGGGCCGGAGCAGGCCAGCTCGATCCGCATGCCCGTGGAGCGGGACTGTTCGACGAGCGTCGCCAGGTCGTCCACGGTCGGCTGCGGGGCGCGCGGGGCGGCGTCCTCGTCCTCGTCGTCGTCCAGCCGCAGCACCCCGAGCACCTCACGCAGTTCGTCGAGCGCCTGCCGGCCGATGTCACCGATGAGCCGGCCGGCCTCGGCCGCCCGTTCCCCGTCCGCCGCACCGACCTCCAGGGCCCCGGAGTGGATGACCATGAGGCTGACGCGGTGGGCGACCACATCGTGCATCTCCCGGGCGATCCGCGTCCGTTCTTCCATACGGGTCTGGCGGCGGAGCAGCTTCTGCTCGCGTTCCAGGCGCTCGGCCCGCTCCCGCAGGTTCTCCACCACCGCCCGCCGCGCCCCGGCGTACAGACCGAGCAGCACCGGCCCGGCCACGAAGAAGAGGAACAGGGTGTAGGGCGGCAGCAGCCCCGTGCGGCCGGGGAAGACCGTGAGGGCGGCCAGCGCGAGCACCGCGGCCGTGGACAGGACGGCCAGGCTGCGGCGGCGTCCGTAAACGGCCAGGGCGTACAGGCAGAACGGGAGCGGCGAGGCCATGAGCAGCACGGGAGTGGTCAGGACCGCGGCGGCGCACAGCGCCCCCGGCCACCGTCGGCGGCAGACCAGCGCCAGCCCCAGCAGGGCCGCCACCGCGAAGAAGACCGGCTCCGGCACCCCGAAGGGGTGGTCCTCGACGACGGCGGACAGCCCCACCACCGCCGTGTAGCCGAAGGCGACCAGGACGTCGAACAGCATGCTGCGGCGGCTCTGCCACCACAGGGGGCGCGCCGGGAGCAGCGTCGGCCACGGCCGACGCTTCGAGGACGCGGGTGGTTGGGGCCCCATGCTGACGCGATCCTCCCGAGGCTATTCGCGGAGGCGGATGCCCTTGACCGCGTTGTCGAAGACCGGGCGGTACTGGTTCCATTGTGCGCTCGGCGCGGAGAGGTAGACCACGTACTGGGTGCCGTCGGTGCCGCTGAAGGCCAACTCCACCGCACGGAACTGCCGCACCTGGCCTTGGAAGGTGAACTCCCAGTACGCCGCGGTCCGTCCCCGGAACGTCGTGGGGGCCATCCTGACCCGCTCATAGCCCGGGTTGTCGCGCCGTGTCTGGGCCTCTTCGGTGTCCCGCCAGTGCTGGAGGGGGTCGGACCCCGCGAACGCGACGACCGCGACCCGCAGGCCCACCAGCCCGGTGGGGTCGATGTAGGCGATATCGCCGTTGGGCACGTTCCTGGGGTTCCAGCCGTCCCGTACGGGGACGGAGAAGCCCTGGCCGGCCGTCTTGAGGTGGTATCCGGCGGGCACCGGTGGCGTCGGGTAGGCGCTGGGGCTCGGCGAGCCGCTGGAGGGGGCCTTGGCCCCGGACGGGTGGGCGCTCGTCGACGCGGCACCGCCCTTGGGGCTCGCCTCGGCGGCTTCGTCCTTGGGCCACAGCAGCACACCGCCGGTCGCGGTGGCGGCGACCACCGCCGCGGAGACCAGCACCAGTGCCGTACGGCGGCCACGCCGCCCCCCGCGCGCGGGGGTACCGGTGCCGTCGGCACGCTGTGGACGCGGGGCCGGGGCGACGGGGACGGTGCTGGTGCCGGTGCTGGTGCCGGTGCTGGTGCCGGTGCTGGTGCCGGTGCTGGTGCCGGTCACATGGCTCAGCAGGCGTTCGGCCTCGTGCGCGTCCATGCGCCGGCCGGGCTCCTTGACCAGCAGCCCCTCGATCACCGGCGTGAGGTCCCCGGCGCTGCGCGGGGGTTCATGCGCCTCGGCGGCGATGGCGTACGCCGTCTCGATCGCGGTGTCCCGGCGGAACGGGGGCCGTCCCTCGACCGCCTGGTACAGCGTCGCCCCGAGGGACCACAGATCGCTGGCGGGGCCGGGTTCGGCGATGTTGGTGCGGAGACGTTCCGGGGCGAGGTACTGGATCGAGCCGACCAGCTCACCGGTCTTGGTCAGGGACGGGGTGCCGGACTCCACGGCGATGCCGAAGTCGGTGAGGACGATGCGCCCGTCGTGGCCGAGCAGGACGTTGCCGGGCTTGATGTCCCGGTGCAGCACTCCGGCGGCGTGTGCGGCGCGCAGCGCGGCGGCCATGATGCGGCCGATCCGCGCCACCTCGTCCGGGGGCAGGGTGCCCTGCTGCTTCAGGACATCGCTCAGGGTCACCGAGGGGATGTACTCCATGACGATGCACGGCAGGCCCTCGTCGTCGACGACGTCGTGCACCACGATCACGTTGGGGTGGGTGATCCGGGCGGCGCTGCGGGCCTCGCGGCGGGTGCGCTCGTAGAGGCGCTGGATCTCGTCGTCGTGCAGGTGCGGCTGCACATGCAGTTTCTTCACGGCGACATGCCGGCCGAGCAGTTCGTCCTCGGCCCGCCACACGGTGCCCATGCCGCCGCGGCCCACACGCTCCACCAGCCGGTAACGGTTGGCTATGAGCCGTCCAAGATCGGACACCGTGAGACCTACTTTTCCCCGTACGCATGAGCACTGAACAGATTGCGGAAGCACCATAGCGCGTGTGGATTGCATGGCCATGGCAGGGGATTTTCCGGGCCTGGCCCCGGCGTTCCGGGCCGGCGGGCGAAGGCGCGGGGCGCGCCGGGCAACTTCCGCAGGGGATCGCCCGGTTCACCGAGGGAGGGGCGATTTTCGGCCTCAGCGGCGGGGCAGGACAACAATCTCCTCCCACACCTCGCTCAGCGCCGTCGCCACCTCCTCGACCTCACCCGGGGTGTGTACGGCCGAGGGCGCCAGACGCAGGATCTCCGCACCGTGGGGGACGCTCGGAGCGTTGATGGCCTGGGCGTGGACGCCGTGCCGCGCCAGGAGCCGGGCGGCGACGGCCTTACATGTGGCGTCGTCGCCGACAAGGACGGACACGATATGGGAAGCGTCCGAAATATAGGGAATGCCATGTTTCCTGAGGAGCTGCTGGAGCAGCCGGGCGCGGTCGTGGAGCCGTTCACGTTCGCGGTCGGAGCGGCGCAGATAGCGGACGGCGGCGAGGGCGCCGGCGGCGACGGCCGGCGGCAGTGATGTGGTGAAGATGAAGGGACGCGCAAAACTGCGGACGGCTTCGACGAGCGGTTGTGGGCCCGCGATATAGCCGCCGGCGGTGCCGAATCCCTTGCCGAGGGTTCCCATGACGACGGTGAAATCGTCCGCCAGCCCCTCGCGGGCGGCGATACCGGCCCCTTCCGGCCCGTACAGACCGACCGCATGGACTTCGTCGAGGAACGTCGTGGCCCGGTGACGGCGGGCGAGTTCCGCGATCGCGGCGAGCGGAGCGATATCACCGGACATGGAGTAGACCGACTCCACCACGATCAGCTTGGGGCGGTCCGGGTCGGACCCGGCGAGCAGTTCTTCCAAGTGTCCGATGTCGTTGTGCCGGAAGACATGCTTTTCGGCGCCGCTGTGCCGGATTCCGTCGATGAGGGAGGCGTGGTTGAGCTCGTCGGAGTAGACGATGCAGTCGCCCATGCGTCCGGCGAGTACCGTCAGCGCGCCGTCGTTCGCGGCATATCCGGAGCCGAACAGCAGCGCGGTGTCCTTTCCGTGGAGGCCGGCCAACTCCTTTTCGAGCAGGACGTGGTAGTGATTGGTACCGCTGATGTTCCGCGAGCCACCGGAACCTGCGCCGTATTCGTCGACGGCGCGTTTCATCGCCTCCAGGACAACGGGATTCTCGCCCATCCCGAGATAATCGTTGCTGCACCAGACGCTGATCTCGGACACGGCGCTGCCCGGCTTGCCGCTGCGGACGAGCGCACGGGGGAAGCGGCCGGCGTGCCGCCCCACTTCCATGAAGTCCCTTCTGCCGTCTCCCAGTTCCGCCAGTTCCCGCGAAAAGAAGTCCACGTGCTGTGACATGAGATCGCCTCGCTCCGGTGATGGTGGTGCCCATGGTGGGCTCGCGACCCCCACGCCAGCGAGGCGGTTAACGCACGAGGACAGTTGGTGGACAGCCCCTCGTGGCCCGGTGTAGCCAATGTGGCGGCGGCCGCCTCGGGCACCAACGGCGGGGAGGTTTCGTCGACGCTGACTTCCGGTCGAAAACCCCCAAGGACGGAGACCGTCATGTCTCTTTCGGCAGCAGCCATACTCGCGGAGTCCGCGGCCCGACCATCCGGCGCTCTTATACGGCTCGGAAAGTATTTCCTACCGCGCGGTCTGGTACCGCGCCCGGCAGTACGCGGCGGTGCTGCGCGCCCGCGGAATCGGTGCCGGGGACAGAGTGGCCCTGTTGCTGCCCAACACTCCGGAATTCCCGATGGCGTATTTCGGCGTACTGGCGCTCGGCGCGGTCGTGGTACCGGTCAATACCCTGCTGAAATCCGGCGAGATCACCCACGTCCTGCGGGACTCCGGCGCGAAGCTGCTGATCTGTGCCGGGCCGCTGCTCGGGGACGGCGCCCGGAGCGCCGAGGCAGCCGCGGTGCCGGTCCTCGCGGTGCTGCCGGGGGGCGAGGCGGACATTCCGCGCCTCGACGAACTCGCCGCGCGTGCCGTGCCGGTCGGCCGTCATGTGGCGCGCGACCCCGCCGATCTCGCGCTGATCCTCTATACCTCCGGCACCACCGGCCAGGCCAAGGGTGCCATGCTCACCCAGCTCAACGTCGTGATGAACGTCGACACGACGATGCTCTCCCCCTTCGACTTCCGGCCGGACGACCTTCTGCTCGGGTGTCTGCCGCTGCACCACTCCTTCGGCCAGATGTGCGCGATGAACGCGTGCTTCCGCGCCGGAGCGTCCTTGGTGCTGATGGAGCGCTTCGATGCGGAGGAGGTCCTGGAGACCATGGAGCGGCATCGCTGCACGGTCTTCATGGGCGTCCCCACCATGTATGCCGCTCTCCTCACCGCGTCGGCACTGGACGGACGCCGGCCCCGGCTGGACCGGGCGTTCTCCGGCGGTGCCGCGCTGCCGGTGCCGACACTCCAGGAATTCCAGGAGACCTTCGGCTGCCGGATCTACGAAGGCTACGGGCTCACCGAGACCTCTCCCGTGGTCGCGTACAACCAGAAGGCGTGGCCCTGCCGGCCGGGCACCGT
Source organism: Streptomyces sp. NPDC034111 (assembly GCF_055575375.1). Classification (NCBI taxonomy): domain Bacteria; kingdom Bacillati; phylum Actinomycetota; class Actinomycetes; order Kitasatosporales; family Streptomycetaceae; genus Streptomyces; species Streptomyces sp. NPDC034111. Next base: position 41,877 of record NZ_JBVIST010000013.1, read on the forward strand.
GGGGCGGCCGATCTGGGGCGTGGAGGTGGAGATCGCCCGAGCCGACGTGGAGGGCAGGATCGCCCTGCTGCCCGCCGGCGAACCGGGCGAGGTCGTCGTACGGGGCCACAATGTGATGGCCGGATACCTCAACCGGCCCGAGGCGACGGCCGAGGTGATGGTGGACGGCTGGTTCCGCTCGGGCGACCTCGGCGTCAAGGACTCCGACGGCTATCTGACCCTCCTCGACCGCAAGAAGGACCTGGTGCTGCACGGCGGGTTCAACGTCTACCCGCGCGAAGTGGAAGACGTGCTGACCGCTCACCCGGACGTTGCCCAGGTCGCGGTGATCGGCCTCCCGCACCCGCTCTACGGCGAAGTGGTGTGCGCCGTCGTCCTGCCCGGACCGGACAGCACACCGGGGCCCGCACTCGCCCGGGACCTCATCACCTGGAGCAAGGAACGCCTGGCCGCCTTCAAATGCCCCCGCACGGTGGAATTCGTCGACGCCTTCCCTCTCGGCCCCAGCGGAAAAATCCTCAAGCGCGAACTGACGGCCAGGTACGGCGCGGTGACTCAGCGCTCCTGAAAGGGGCTTGGCGCACCGGGACCTCGCCCGGCCAGGTTGACTTCTCCGTAAAACATGATGAGTTCCGGTTTCTCCTGGGCTCTTGTGGCAGATGTGGTGACAGTTGCTGACCCCCCAGGAGGAGCCATGGCATCCGCGCCGGCTGTGTCGTTGATCGTGCCGACGTTCAACGAGGCAGGAAACATCGATGAGTTGCTGGATGGTGTGTGCGCGGCGATTCCGGTGGGGTGGGAGGTGGAGGTGTTGTTCGTCGACGATTCGACGGATGACACGCCGGAGATGATCGAGAAGGCGGCCGCGCGGTGCCCGATGCCGGTGTCGGTGCTGCACCGGGAGGTTCCCGAAGGGGGGCTGGGCGGGGCGGTGGTGGCGGGGATCGCGCGGACCAGCGGCGCGTGGATCGTGGTGATGGATGCGGATCTCCAGCATCCGCCGCGGCTGCTGCCGGAGTTGGTGGAGACGGGCGAGCGGGCCGGGGCCGAGCTGGTGGTGGCCAGCAGGTATGCGGACGGCGGCAGCCGGGGCGGGCTCGACGGCGGGTACCGGATGGCGGTGTCGGGGGTGTCGACGGCGGTCACCAAGGCGCTGTTCCCGCGGGTGCTGAAGGGGGTCTCCGACCCGATGAGCGGCTTCTTCGCCATCCGGCGGGAGGCGGTGGAGCGCGCGGTGCGGGAGGGCGAGACCCGCGAGGAGGGCGGGCTGCGGCCGCTGGGGTACAAGATCCTGCTGGAACTCGCGGTGCGCTGCCGGCCGCGCTCGGTGGCGGAGGTGCCGTACGAGTTCGGTGAGCGGTTCGCCGGGGAGTCGAAGTCGACGGTGCGGGAGGGGCTGCGGTTCCTCCGGCACCTCGCGGAGCTGCGCAGCAGCGACCAGCGGGCACGGATGGTCATCTTCGGACTGATCGGGGTCTCGGGGTTCGTCCCGAATCTGCTGGCGCTGTGGGCGCTGACCGGGACGACGTCGCTGCATTACGCGGTGGCGGAGGTGCTGGCCAATCAGCTGGGGGTGGCCTGGAACTTCGCGTTGCTGGACTTCCTGGTCTACCGCAGCGGTAAGCGCGGCCACTGGGCCGGCCGGCTGCTGGGGTTCGCGGCGCTGAGCAACGCCGATCTGCTGGCGCGGATCCCGTTGATGATGCTGCTCGTGGAGCAGGCGGGCATGGGGCCGGTGCCGGCGACCGTGGTCAGTCTCGTGGTGGTGTTCCTGGTGCGGTTCCTGCTGGTGGACAGGTTGATCTACCGGCGCAAGGGGGACGCGGCGGCACGCGCCGCACAGGCTGGGCGCGCTGCTTAGCTGACAACGCAAACTCGTGGCGGCCCGCCCCGGGCGGCGCGCACACTCCGAGCGGTGATCCGGAACGGACGGCGACGGGGGGCGGGGAGACACATGGTGGCGGTCCCTGTGGAGGCGCGGGAGGCGGACGCGGGCACTGCCGTGCGGCCGTACTGGCGGGCGGCGGGCGGCGTCGCGGCCGGGGTCGTCGTCCTGCTGCTCGCGCTGTCCGGCAGGTACGGCTACAACGTGGACGAGCTGTACTTCCGGCTGCTGGGGGAGCACGGCTGGGCCTGGGGGTACACCGACCAGCCACCGCTGGTGCCGGCCGTGGTGCACGCCACCGCCCAGGTCCTCGGTGACTCGGTGTGGGCGATCCGGGTGCCGGCGGCGCTGTGCGCCGGGGCCGTGGTGGTGTGCGGCACGCTGATCACCGCCGAACTGGGCGGCACCCGCCGGGCCCAGACGCTGGCCGCACTGGGGCTGGGCAGCTCCTTCCTGGTGCTCAGCGTCGGCCACATCATGGTGACCACCACCCTGGACCTGCTCGCCTGGTCGGCGCTGCTGCTGTTCGTGGTGCGGGCGCTGCTGCGCACCGAGGGAAAGTGGTGGCTGTGGGCCGGGGTGGTGCTGGGCCTGGCGCTGTACGCGAAGTACATCGTGGCGCTGCTGGCGGTGGCGCTGCTGGCGGGGCTGGCGCTGGCCGGGCCGCGGCGGGTGTTCCGTGAACGGTCGCTGTACGGCGGGATGGCGCTCGCCCTGGTCATCGGGGCGCCCAACCTCGTCTACCAGGCCACCCACGGCTTCCCCCAGCTCCAGATGGCCGAGGCACTGGGGGCCACCGACGGCCCCATGAACCGGATCATCTTCCTGCCGAGCCTGGTCATTCTGCTCGGCCCGGTGCTGACGGTGGTGTGGGTGGCCGGACTGGTGAAGCTGCTGCGCGATCCGGCCTGGCGACCGGTGCGGGCGCTGGCACCGGCCTTCGTCGCCGGGGTGGCGCTGACGCTCTACGGCGGGGGGCGGCCCGACTACGTCGGCGGCTTCCTGATCGGGCTGTTCGCGGCGGGGGCGGTGGCCGCCGACCGCTGGACGGGGCGGCGCAGGTTCCGGCGGGTACTGCTGGGGGCCGCACTGGCCGCCAGTGCGGTCCTCCAGGTGCTGATGGCGCTGCCGGTGCTGCCGCAGAACTCCCCGTTCGTGCCGCTGAACAACATCTCCCTGGAGAGCGTCGGCTGGCCCCGGCTGGCCGCGCAGGTGCGTACGGCCTACGAGGCGCTGCCGCCGCAGCAGCGGGCGCGGGCCGTGGTGCTGGCCGGCAACCTCGGGGAGAGCGGTGCGCTGGACCGCTACGGGCACGGGCTGCCCACGGTCTACAGCGGCCACAACGAACTGCATGCATGGGGCCCGCCGCCGGAGCGGGCCGATGTGGTGGTCGCGGTGGGCATCGAACGGGCCCGGCTCGACGCGGGTTTCCGCTCGTGCACCGTCGTCGGACGCATCGACAACGGCGTCGGCGTCGAGAACGCCGAGCAGGGCAAGCCGGTCACGGTGTGCCACGGCCGCAAGGACTCCTGGGCCCGGCTGTGGCCCGCTTACCACTACTTGAGCGGCTGAGGTGCCCCGGCCGGGCCGGGTGCGAATCGACAACTCAGCGGGAAGTGAGGCGTGATGACGACGTCCCTCGACAGGGATACCAGAGCGGCCGGGACCGGAGCGGAGGTGCTCCGCCCGTCGCCGGTGGCCTGGCGCCCGGTGGCCGTGGTGGTGGCCGCACTGGCCGTGCTGCTGTTCGCGTTCGCGGGCGAATACGGCTACCACGCCGACGAGTTGTACTTCCGCCTGCTGGGGAAGCACGGCTTCGCCTGGGGGTATGTGGACCAGCCGCCGCTGCTGCCGATGGCCGTACGGGCCGCGATGGCGGTCTTCGGCGACAGCATGTGGGCGATCCGGGTGCCGGCGGTGCTGTGCGCCATGGCGGTGACGCTGCTCGGCGCGATGATCGCCGCCGAACTGGGCGGTTCCCGGCGGGCGCAGACGCTGACCGCGTTCGGGGTGGCCACCTCGACGATGGTGCTGAGCTTCGGCCACTGGATCCTCACCACCAGCTTCGACACCGTGGCCTGGGCCGCGGTGCTGCTCTTCGCGCTGCGGGTGCTGCTGCGCGGGGAGGGCAAGTGGTGGCTGTGGGCCGGAGTGGTGGTCGGGGTCGCCCTGTACGCCAAGTACATCGTGCTGCTGCTGCCGGTGGCGCTGCTGGTGGGGATCGCGGTGATCGGGCCGCGCAAGGTCTTCGCGGACCGGCGGCTGTACGCGGGGACGGCGCTGGCGCTGGTCATCGGCGCGCCCAACCTCGTCTACCAGATCACCCACGACTTCCCGCAGCTCCAGATGGCGGAGGGGCTGGCGGGCACCGACGGCGAGGCCAACCGGGCCATGTTCGCCACCAACCTCGTCCTGCTGTTCGGCCCGGCGCTGTTCGTGCTGTGCATGATCGGGCTGGTCAAACTGTTCCGGGTGCCCGAGTGGAAGCCCGTACGGGCGCTCGGCATCGGCTATCTCGCGGCCACCGCGGCGTCGTACCTCATCGAGGGCGGCCGCCCGGACTACACCGGCGGTCTGCTGATCGCGCTGCTGGCCGCCGGGTGTGTGAGGGCCGACCGCTGGGCGGGCCCCCGCAAGCTGCGGCTGTCGCTGCTCGCCGTATCGCTGGTGCTCAGCGCGGCGGCACAGATGCTGCTGTCGCTGCCGGTGATCCCCAAGAGCGCCCTGCGCGACTTCCAGGTCGCCAGCATGCCGCTGGAGACCGTCGGCTGGCCCCGTATGGTCCAGCAGACCGAGGCCGCCTACCGGGCGCTGCCGGCCGGTGAGCGCTCCCGCGCGGTGGTGCTCACCGAGAACTTCGGTGAGGCCGGGGCGCTGGACCGCTACGGCCACGGGCTGCCCGGGGTGTACAGCGGCCACAACGAGCTCCACAAGTGGGGCCCGCCGCCGCAGGGCGCCGACGTGGTGATCGCGGTGGGCATCGAACGGGCCCGGCTCGACGCGGACTTCGGCTCGTGCAAGGTCGTCGACCGCCTCGACAACGGGATGGGCATCGACAACCCCGAACAGGGCGTGCCGATCACGGTGTGCCACGGGCCCAAGAAGCCCTGGTCCGCGCTGTGGCCGGCGTACCGGCACTACAACGCCTATCTGTAGCGGAGGCCGGCCCTGCCCTGACCCGGGCCACCCCTGCGCGTCCCGTCGGCCCGGTCCGGAGAATCCTCTCCGGACCGGGCCGTCTGCCGACCTGCTTCGCTGCACGGTAAAAGTCGTGGATCAGCCGGGGAGTTCACCCGAGACTGGAAATCGCTGGACTGCGTACGCCCAATCGATTTGCGGACGACCCCTTCGAGGGGTGGAGGCGTGATATGAGTACCGAGGTTTCCGAGGCGCAGGCGCGACGCGCCGTGGCAGACATCTTCAACTCGACGCTGGCTTCATCGGCCATCGGCGCCGCGTGGGAGCTCGGAGCTCTTGACGAGCTGCGGGAGAACGGCAAGCTGGACGTTTCCGATTTCGCCGAGCGGCATGATCTGCACCGGCCCGCGGTGACCGGAATGTTCACCGCACTGGCCAGTGTGGATATCGTGCGGCGCGAGGGCGAAACCGTCCTCCCCGGGCCGTACTTCGACGAGGCCGAGCACCATCGTTCACTGTTCCACTGGCTCAATCAGGGAAGCGGCGAACTGTTCCGCCGTATGCCCCAGGTACTGCCGAACGAAAACCGTGTCGGCGCGTTCTACCAGCGGGATGCGGCGGCCATCAGCTACGCCTGCCGGGAGATCAGCGAGCGCTACTTCGACCCGGCGTTCTGGGCCGCGGTCGACGGTCTGGGCTACACCCCCACCACCGTCGCCGACCTGGGCTCGGGCAGCGGCGAGCGGCTGATCCAGATCGCCCGGCGGTTCCCCGGGGTGCGCGGTATCGGCGTGGACATCGCGGACGGCGCGATCGGTATGGCCGAGAAGGAGGTGGCCGCCAAGGGATTCGGCGACCAGATCTCCTTCGTACGCGGTGATGCCCGCACCATCGACCAGGTCGTGGCGCCCGAAGAGTTCGCCGAGGTGGATCTGCTCACCTGCTTCATGATGGGGCACGACTTCTGGCCCCGCGAGAATTGCGTGCAGACGCTGCGGAAGCTGCGCGAGGCCTTCCCGAATGTGCGCCGCTTCCTGCTCGGCGACGCGACCCGCACCGTCGGCATCCCCGACCGTGAACTCCCCATATTCACCCTGGGATTCGAGTTCGGGCACGACATGATGGGCGTTTACCTGCCGACCCTCGACGAGTGGGACGGGGTATTCGAAGAGGGCGGCTGGCGCTGTGTGAAGAAGCACGCCATCGACTCGCTGTCGGTCTCGGTGGTCTTCGAACTCGAGTAACCGCACACGCGCATATCGACCACGTCGGCTGAGGGGGTTTTCCATGGGTGAGTGGCGCGATCGCCGCCTGGATGAATTGTTTGCCGAGCAGGCCTTGAGGACACCGGACCGTACCGCGGTGGTCTTCGAGGGCCGGGCGGTGAGTTACCGCGAGCTCGACGCCCGCGCAGACCGCCTCGCCGCCGTGCTGACCGAGCGCGGCGCGGGCCCGGAGCGGTTCATCGCACTGCTGCTGCCCCGCTCCGCCGACCTGGTCGTGGCCATCCTCGCGGTACTGAAGTCCGGTGCGGGGTACGTCCCGATCGACCCGGAGTACCCGGCCGACCGGATCGGCTACATCCTCGGCGACGCGCGCCCGGTGACAACCGTCACCACCGCCGGCATCCGCGACGGCCTGGCCGGGTCGGGCACCGCGCCCGGCACGGACTGGCTGGCCATGGACGACTGGGAGCGGGCGGCGGCCGCGGCGCAGCCGACGTCCGCCCCGTCCGCCGGGCCCGTCCCGCGGTCCCCGGAGAACCCCGCGTACGTCATCTACACCTCCGGCTCGACCGGCCGGCCCAAGGGCGTGGTCGTCCCGCACAGCAATGTGGCGCGGCTGCTGTCCTCCACCGCCCACTGGTACGGCTTCGACGAGCGGGACGTCTGGCCGCTGTTCCACTCCTTCGCCTTCGACGTCTCGGTCTGGGAGATCTGGGGCGCGCTGCTGCACGGCGGAAAGCTGGTGGTCGTCCCGCACGCCACCACCCGCGCCCCCGCCGACTTCCTGCGGCTGCTGGTCGACGAGCGGGTCACCGTCCTCAACCAGACGCCGTCGGCGTTCTACCAGCTGATGGCCGCCGACCGGGAGAACCCCGAGCTCGGCGCCCAACTCGCGCTGCGCTACGTCGTGTTCGCGGGCGAGGCGCTGGACCTCGGCAAGCTCGCCGACTGGTACGAGCGGCATGCGGACGACGCGCCGACGCTGGTCAACATGTACGGCATCACCGAGACGACCGTGCACTCCTCCTTCCTCGCACTGGACCGGGAGGGCGCGGCGAGCGCCGCCGGCAGCGCCATCGGCGTGGCCATCCCCGATCTGACCTTCCACGTCCTCGACGAGGAGCTGCGGCCGGTCCCCGTGGGCGCCGAGGGCGAGCTGTACGTGGCCGGGCCGGGGCTCGCCCGTAACTACGCAGGCCGTCCGGGCCTGACCGCGGAGCGCTTCGTGGCCTGCCCGTTCGGCCCGCCCGGGGCCCGGATGTACCGCTCGGGCGACCTGGTGCGGCCGCTGTCCGACGGCGGCCTGGAGTACCTGCGGCGCAGCGACGACCAGGTCAAGATCCGGGGCTTCCGGATCGAACTGGGCGAGATCTCCCATGCGCTGGCCCAGGACCCGTCGGTCGACCAGGCCGCCGTCGTGGTCCGCGACGAGGAGTCGGGGGAACGCCGGCTGGTGGCGTACGTCGTGCCGTCCGGCACCGGCCGCCCCACCCCGTCCCGGCTGCGCGCCGCGCTGGCCACCCGGCTGCCCGGCTATATGATCCCGACCGCCTTCCACACCATGGCGGCCTTCCCGCTGACCGCCAACGGCAAGCTGGACCGCCGGGCGCTGCCCGCGCCGACCCGCCAGGACAGCGTCGATGCCGCGTACACGGCACCGGAGGGCGCCACCGAGGAGGCGCTGGCCGCCATCTGGCGCGAGGTGCTGGGCGCCGAACAGGTCGGCGCCCAGGACGACTTCTTCGAGCTCGGCGGCGACTCGCTGTCCGTGGTGCGGGTGCTGTCCCGGATGCGGGCCGCGCTGGGGCTGCGGCTGTCGGCCGCGGAGTTCTTCGCCGCCCCCACCGTCCGCGCACTGGCCCGGCACCGCGGGGATACCGCCACCGGCGGGGACGCGCACATACCGGCCGCACCGCGCACCGGCCCGCTGCCGCTGTCCTTCACCCAGCAGCGGTTCTGGCTCTTCCATGAACTCCACCCGGGCGAGGCCGAGTACAACGTGCACGCGGCGCTGCGGCTGCGCGGCCCCCTCGACACCGCGGCGCTGCGCACCGCGCTGGCCGGGCTGATCGCCCGCCATGAGCCGCTGCGCACGACCGTGGTGTCCGAGGACGGCCGCCCCCACGCGGTGATCGCGCCGCCCGAGGGCGGGCCGCTGCCGCTGACCGTCGAGGACCTGTCCGCGCTGGCCGGCGAGGAGCAGGAGGCCGCCCAGCGGCGGCTGCTGGCCGAGGAGACCGCCCGGCCCTTCGACCTGGCCGCCGGGCCGGTGCTGCGGGTGCTGCTGATCCGCCGCAGCGTGCGCGACCACGTCCTGGTGATCGGGGTGCACCACCTCGCCACCGACGGCTGGTCGATGGGCCTGATCGCCGACGAGCTGAGCCTGCGCTACGACGCGGCCCACCGCGGCGTGCCCGTCCAACTGGAGCCACTGCCGGTCCGCTACGGCGACTACGCCGCCTGGCAGCGCACCACCGCGGACGACGGCCGGACGGTGCCGCAGCTCGCCTACTGGCGCGACCGGCTGGCGGGGGTGGCACCGCTGCAACTGCCCACCGACCGGCCCCGGCCCGCGGTGAAGACCTCGGCCGGTGCGGCACACCGCTTCACCCTCGACCGCCGCCTCGTCGCCGGTCTGAAGGAGATCAGCGCCGCGCACGGCGCCACCCTCTTCATGACGCTGACCGCCGCGGTGCAGATCCTGCTGGCGCGCTACTCCGGGCAGCGGGACATCGCCCTGGGCACCGCCGTCTCCGGCCGCGACCACCCCCAGGTCGAGCGGCTGGTCGGCTCGTTCATCAACACCGTGGTGCTGCGCTCCGACGTGCGCGGCGAGCTGCCGTTCGCCGCGTTCCTCGGCGAGGTGCGGGAGACGGTGCTGGGCGCCTTCGCGCACCAGGACGTGCCGTTCGACCATGTCGTGGACGCCCTGGGTGCCGAGCGCGACCCGAGCCGCACCCCGGTGATCCAGGCGATGCTGCTGCTCCAGAACGCCCCCGCGGGCGCCGAGGAGTTCGCCGGGCTGCGCACCGAAACCGTCGCGCTGCCGCGGCCGGCCGCGATCTTCGACCTCACGGTGGAGTTCACCGAGCGGGCCGGTGCGCTGGACGTGATGGTCGAGTACAACACCGACCTGTTCGACGCCACCACCGTCGAACGGCTCTCCGGCCATCTGCGGGTGCTGCTGGACGCCGTCCGTACGGCACCGCAGGCGCAGCTGCACGATCTGCCGCTGCTGCCGGCCGACGAACGCGACACCCTGCTGACGGGCTGGAACGACACCACCACCGCGCTGCCCACGACGCTCGGTGTGCACCGGCAGTTCGCCGAGCAGGCCCGCCGGGCCCCGGACGCACTCGCCGTCACCCACTCCGAAGAGACCCTCACCTACGCCCAGCTCGACACCCGCGCCAATCAGTTGGCGCACTACCTGGCCGCGCTGGGCGTCGGCCGGGGCACGCCCGTCGTGCTGCACCTGGACCGCCGGCCACAGCTGGTGGTGGCGATGCTCGCGGTGCTCAAGGCCGGCGGCGCCTATGTGCCGACCGCGGCGGACACCCCGGCGGCGCGGCTCGGTCAGCTGCTGGAGGAGACCGGCACCCCGGTGGTGCTGAGCTGCGCCCGGCTGGCCGGCCGGCTCCCGGCGACCCGGGCGGCGGTCATCGACCTCGACGCGGCCGCCCCGGACCTCGCCGCCCTGCCCGGGCACGACCCCCAGGTGGCGACCGGTCCCGACGACCTCGCGTACCTCGTCTACACCTCGGGCTCCACCGGCCGGCCCAAGGGCGTTGCGGTGCCGCACAGCGCGCTGACCGACTACTGCGCCTGGCACAACGACGCACTGGACATCGGCCCCGGTGACCGGGCGTCCTCGGTCGTCGGGCTGGCCTTCGATGTGGCGGTCGGCGAGGTGTGGCCGTATCTGTGCGTGGGCGCACGGGTGGACCAGCCCGACCAGGAGACGCTGGACGATCCGACGGCGCTGGTCGAGTGGTTCGCCGCGACCGGCACCACGGTCGCCTATCTGCCGACCCCGCGCATCGAGTCCCTGCTGGACGTACCGGCGATCGCCACCACCCGGCTGCGGACCGTGCTGGTCATCGGCGACTCGCTGCGCCGCCGGCCGCAGCCCGGGCTGCCCTTCACGCTGGTGAACGCCTATGGGCCGGCCGAGGCGACGGTGGCCGCCACCACGGCGGTGGTCGAACCCCTCGGCCCCTCCGCGCCCGCCGGGCTGCCGTCCATCGGCGCTCCGCTGTACAACACCGCCGCCTATGTCCTCGACGACCGGCTGTCCCCGGTCCCCGTCGGGGTGCCCGGTGAGCTGTACCTCGCCGGTGAAGGTCTGGCGCGCGGCTATCACGGCCGCCCCGATCTGACCGCCGAGCGGTTCGTCGGCTGCCCCTTCGGGCCGCCCGGAGCACGGATGTACCGCACCGGTGACATCGTGCGCTGGCTGCCGGACGGCACCCTGGACTTCCTCGGCCGGGCCGACAACCAGGTCAAACTGCGCGGCTACCGCATCGAACTCGGCGAGATCGAGAGTGTGCTGGCCCGCCACCCGGGCATCGCCCAGGTCTTCGTCACGGTCCGCGAGCCCTCCCCGGGACGCCGGTCGCTGGTGGCCTACGTGGTCGCCGACCGGGGTGCCGCGCCGGACCCGCGGGAGCTCGCCGGGCATCTGGCGGCCGCGCTGCCGGAGTACATGGTTCCGTCGGCCTTCGTGCTGCTCGACGCGCTGCCGCTGACCGCGAACGGCAAGATCGACCGGCGGGCGCTGCCCGACCCGGCGCCGGCCGCGGGGGGCGACGCCGCCTATGTCGCGCCCGGCAACGAGGTCGAGGAGGCGCTGGCCGCCATCTGGGCCGAGGTGCTCGACGTCGAACGGGTCGGTATCCACGACAACTTCTTCACCCTGGGCGGCGACTCGATCGCCGGACTCCAGGCCGTCGTACGGGCCCGCCAGGCCGGGCTGCGGATGGCCTCCAGGGACCTCTTCCAGCGGCAGACCATCGCGGCGCTGAGCCCGGTGGTGACGGTGGAGCGGGACGCCGCGGGCGCGGGCCGCGAGGAGGCCGGCCGGGCGTTCGCCCTGAGCGGCCTGGCTGCGGACGGGGTGCAGCGGCTGAACGCGGCCGGCGGCCCGGCCGAGGACGCCTACCCGCTGACGCCGATGCAGAGCGGGCTGCTCTTCCACAACCTGATGGACACCGAACGCGGCCTGTACGTCGAGCACTTCCACTTCGCCCTGGAGGGCATCCGCGAGCCGAAGCTGCTCGCCGAGGCCTGGCAGCGGGTGGCCGACCGCACCCCGGTGCTCCGTACCGACCTGTTCTGGGAGGGGTCGGCCGAACCCCTCCAGGTCGTCCGCTCCGGCGTACGGATCCCGGTGACCTGGCTGGACTGGTCGGAGCTGGACGAGGCCGGGCAGCGCGCGGCGCTGGACCGCTTCGTCGCCGAGGACCGTGCGCGGGGCCTCGATCTGCACACCGCACCGCTGATGCGGCTCGCCCTGGCCCGCCTGGGCGGCGACCGGATCCGGCTGGTGTGGACGTTCCACCATCTGCTGCTGGACGGCTGGAGCGCCATGCAGGTGCTCGCCGAGGTACTGGGTGAGTACGCCGGGCTCGCCGACGGCGTTCCGTACGAGGCGCCGCAGCGGCACGGTTACGCCGAGTTCGTCGCCTGGCTCGCCGCGCAGGACGACGCCGCCGCCGAGACGTACTGGCGCGCGGCGCTCACCGGCCGGGAGTCGCCCACCCCGCTGCCGTACGACCGGCCGCGCAGCGACGCCCACCAGGCCGCCCCGGACGCCGAGCTGGAGGTGCGGCTGCCGGCCGCGGAGACCGCCCGGCTGGGCGACGTGGCCAAGCAGGCCGGCGTCACCCTGAACACCGTGGTGCAGGGCCTGTGGGCGCTGCTGCTCGCCCGGCACAGCGGCGAGCGGGATGTGCTCTTCGGCGCCACGGTCGCCGGCCGGCCCGACGAACTGGCCGGTGCCGCCTGGGTGATCGGACTGTTCATCAACACCCTGCCGGTGCGGGTCGAGGTCGACCCGGACGCCGGTCTGCTGGCCTGGCTGCGCCGCGTCCAGGACGAACAGGCCGAGGCCCGTACCCATGAGCAGGTCTCCCTCGCCCAGGTACAGGGGTGGGCGCCGGAGCGGGCGCACGGCGGACTCTTCGACAGCGTGCTGGCCTTCGAGAACTACCCCGTCGACTTCGGCATCGCCCAGAAGTACGGGCTGCGGCTCGACGCGATCGAGGCCAGCAACACCTCCAACTACCCGCTGAACGCCATCGTCTACGCCCGTGACGAGCTGACCGTGCAGCTGCGCTACGACACCGCGCTCTTCGACACCGGAACGGTGGAGCGGCTGGCCGGGCATCTGCGCACGCTGCTGGCGGAGACCGCCGCGGACCCCGGCCGCCGGGTCGGCGAGCTGCCGATGCTCACCGCGGACGAGCGGCACACCCTCGTGGAGAGCTGGACCGACACCGCCTCGGCGTACCCGGTCGACCGCCGGCTGGACGAAGTCATCGCGGACCGGGCCGCGGCCCGGCCGGACGCCGTGGCCGTGGTCGACGGCGAACGCCGGGTGACATACGGCGAGCTGGACCGGCGGGCCAACCAGCTGGCGCACCATCTGCGGGCCGCGGGGGTGGGCCGGGAGGCGCTGGTGGGCATCGCCGTGGAGCGCGGTGCGGAGGTCGTGGTGGCCATCCTCGGCACGCTCAAGGCGGGCGCCGCGTATGTGCCGCTCGACCCGGAGTTCCCCGCGGAGCGGCTGGCCGCCATGCTGGCCGAGTCCCGGCCCGCGGTCCTGCTCACCCAGGAGCACCTGCTGGCCGCCCTGCCGCCGGCGGACGCCACGGTGGTGTGCCTGGACCGCGATCTGGCGGCCGTCGAGGCGCACCCCGCCACCGCACCGGAGCCCGTCGGCGAGGCGGGTGACCTGGCCTACGTCACCTACACCTCGGGCTCGACAGGGCGTCCCAAGGGCGTGATGGTGGAGCACCGTTCGCTGTTCAACATCGTCACCGAGGCCGTGCGGCTGTACGGTCTCGGCCCGGACAGCCGGATGCTCCAGTTCTACACAATGAGCTTCGACGGCGGCGTCTGGGAGGTCTTCCTGACGCTGGCCTCCGGCGCCACCCTCGTCATCGCCGATCCCGAGGCCCGGCAGAGCCCGGCCCGGCTCACCGAACAGCTGCGCGCCGAGTCGGTCACCGCGCTGACCCTGCCGCCCGCGGTGGCGTCGGTGCTGGATGCGGCGGCGCTGCCCGGCGTACGCAGCCTGGGCCTCGCAGGGGACGTGCTCGCGCCCGAACTCGCCCGTGAATGGGCCCGGGGGCGGCGGCTGTTCAACATCTACGGGCCCAGCGAGGCGACCCTGTCCGTGGCGCTGCACCGCGTCGATCCGCAGGCCACCGAGCGGCGGGTGCCGCTCGGACCGCCGGTGCCCAACACCCGCTTCTATGTGCTCGACGAGCGGCTGGCGGTGGTCCCGGTGGGGGTCACCGGTGAGCTCTACATCGGCGGCGCGGGCCTGGCCCGCGGCTACCTGGACCGCCCCGACCTGACCGCGCAGCGCTTTGTCGCCGACCCGTTCGGCCCGCCCGGAGGCCGGCTCTACCGCACCGGTGACCTGGTGCGCTGGACCCCGCAGGGGCGGCTGGAGTTCGCCGGGCGGGTGGACAACCAGGTCAAGATCCGCGGCTACCGGGTCGAGCCCGCCGAGGTGGAGAGCGCCCTGCTGCAACAGGACGGTGTCGCGGAGGCGGTGGTGATCGCTCGGGACGACGAGACCGGACACAAGCGGCTGGTCGGCTATGTCGTGGCCGAGGAGGGCACCGCCCCGGACACCGCCGCCCTGCTGCGCGCCCTCGCGGACCAACTGCCGGGCTACATGGTGCCCTCGGCGCTGGTCACGCTCCCGGCGCTGCCGCTGGGCCCGACCGGCAAGGTCGACGTACGGGCCCTGCCGGCGCCGGACCCGGCGGGCAGCGGCACCGCAGGACCGGTCGCGCCCCGCACCCCCACCGAGGAGGCCCTGGCCGCCCTCTGGGCGGAACTGCTGGGCCTTGCGCAGGTCGGCGTCGAGGACAACTTCTTCGACCTCGGCGGTGACTCCGTCACCAGCCTGCGTCTGATGTCGCGGATGAGCGGTGCGTTCGGCGTGGAGGTCTCGCCCCGCGACTTCTTCGACGCCCCCACCGTCGCCGCCCTAGCCGAGCGCCTGGAGGACATGATCCTGGCGCAGTTGGAAGAAGCCGTCGGAGGCGGCGCCCTATGACCAGCTCTGAAGCGGACCAGCCCGAGAACCCGACCACCGCCCCGGCGTCGCGCGCCGCGCGCACCGCGGCCCTGCCCGCGCACGTACAGGAGCTGCTGCGCGCCCGGCTCGCCGGCCGGGCCCCGGCGGCGGGCGGCGCGGAGAGCATTCCGCGCCTCGGGCACGAGGGCCCGGTCCCGCTCTCGCCCGCCCAGGAACGCCTCTGGTACCTGTACGAACTCGAACCGGACAGCAACGAGTACAACACCCTGCGCGTGCTGCGGCTGCGCGGCGGCCTCGACCTCGAGGCGCTGGGCGGGGCGCTGGCCGGGGTCGTCGCCCGGCACGGCGCGCTGCGCACCACCTTCGACTCCCGCGACGGGCGGGCGGAGCAGACCGTGCACCCGCCCGTACGGCCCGCGCTGCCGCTCGTCGACCTGTCGGCGGCGGACGAGGACGAGCGGGACGCCGCACTGCGCACCCTGCTGCTGGCGGAGGCCCGGCGCCCCTTCGATCTGCGCCACGGTCCTGTGCTGCGGGCGCAGTTGATCCGGCTGGCCGCCGACGACCACGTCCTGGCGCTGGGCCTGCACCACATCGTCACCGACGGCTGGTCGATGGGTGTACTGCTCGACGAGCTGACCGCCCACTACGCCGCGGCGCTGCGCGGTGAACCGGCCGCGCTGCCCGAACTCCCGGTGCGCTACACCGATGTCGCGGTGTGGCAGCGCGACCGGCTGACCTCGGCACGCCTGGGCGAGGGGCTGGAGTACTGGCGCAGGGAGCTGGCCGGGCTGGCCCCGCTCGACCTGCCGACGACCTGGCAGCGGCCGCCGGTGCGCACCAGCGCCGGCGCACTGCACTCGTTCGAGGTCCCCGCGCAGCTCACCGCCCGCCTCAAGGAGCTGGGCCGGGAGAGCGGCGGCACGCTGTTCATGACGCTGGTCGCCGCGGTCCAGCTGCTGCTGGCGCGCCGGTCGGGGCAGCGGGACCTCGCGGTGGGCACCGCGGCGGCCGGCCGCGGCCGGCCGGAGACCGAGCCGCTGATCGGCTTCTTCGTCAACAATCTGGTGCTGCGGTCCCGGATCGACGAGGACCAGTCCTTCACCGAGCTGCTGCGGGCCGTACGCACCACGGTCCTGGACGCCTTCGCGCACGAGGACGTGCCGTTCCAGCGGGTCGTCGAGGCGCTGCGCCCGGAGCGCGACCCCAGCCGGCCGCCGCTGGCCGAGGTCGCGGTGAATCTGCACAACACCCCGGCCGGGGCGAGCGAGTTGCCGGGGCTGCGGATCGAGGAGGTGCCGCCGCCGGTGGTCACCTCCAGCATGGAGCTCTCCTTCGACTTCACCGAGCGCGACGGCCGGCTCGAAGGCCATCTCACCTACAACACCGACCTGTTCGCCGCGGACGCCGCCGCGCGGATGGCGGCGCAGCTGCTGACCCTGCTGCACAACCTGGCGCTGCGGCCCTCCGTCCCGGTGGCGGAGCTGGCCGTGCTGCCGGCCGCCGAGCACCGCGAGGTCACCGAGGAGTGGCCGCACTCCGGTTCCGGCCGGCCGCCGCGCACCGCGCCGGAGCTGTTCGCCGAGCAGGTCGCCGCCACCCCGGACGCGGCGGCACTGGTGTCCGACGCGGAAGCCCTCAGCTATGCGGAGCTGGATGCCCGCACCAACCGGTGGGCCCGCCTGCTGCTGGCGCGGGGGGCCGGTCCCGAGACGCTGGTGGCGGTGGCGCTGCCGCGCTCCGCGGAGCTGGTCACCGCGATCCTGGCGATCCAGAAGGCCGGTGCGGCGTATCTGCCGCTGGACCCCAGGAACCCCGCGGAACGCAACCGTCTGATGGTCGAGGACGCCCGCCCGCTGCTGGTGGTGACCTCGTCCGGGTTCGACGGCGGCACGGAGTTCGGCGCGCCCGCCCTGCTGCTGGACGACCCCGCGACCCGCACCGCCGCCGACGGTTGCTCCGGTGCCCCGCTGACGGCCGATGAGCTGCGCGGCCCGCTGCTGCCCGGCCACCCGGCGTACGTCATCTACACCTCCGGCTCCACCGGCCGCCCCAAGGGCGTGGTGGTCACCCACGCCGGTGTCCACGGCCTGGTGGCGGCCCAGTCGGCGCACTTCCGTACGGGGCCCGGCGCACGGGTGCTCTCGTTCGCCTCGCTCGGCTTCGACGCGGCCTTCTCCGAGCTGGGGATGGCGCTGCTGTCCGGCGGCGCGCTGGTCGTCGTCGGCCAGGAGCGGATCCTGCCTGGCCAGCCGCTGGCCGAGGTACTGGCGGAGCACCGGGTCACCCATGTGACGCTGCCACCCGGCGCGCTGTCCGCGCTCACCCCGGGGACACTGCCGGAGGACCTGACGCTGATCGTGGCCGGTGAGGCCTGCCCGCCGGCGGTGGCCCGCGCCTGGTCCGCGCACCACCGCATGATCAATGCGTACGGCCCCACCGAGTCCACGGTCTGCGCCAGCATGAGCCGGCCCGTGGACCCGGACGCGGTCGGCGAAGCCGTCCCCATCGGCCGCCCGCTCTCCGGTATCCGGGTCAGCGTCCTGGACGACCGGCTGCGCCCGGTGCCGGCCGGCGTCCCCGGTGAGGTGTACCTCTCCGGCGCGGGCCTGGCCCGCGGCTATCTGGGGCGGCATGCGCTGACCGCGGAACGGTTCGTCGCCGACCCGTACGGCCCGCCGGGCAGCCGGATGTACCGCACCGGCGACCGCGCCCGCTGGCTGCCCGGTGGCGACCTGGACTACCTGGGCCGCACCGACGACCAGGTCAAACTGCGCGGCTTCCGGATCGAACTGGGCGAGGTCGAGGCGGTGCTCTCCCGCCACGACGGTCTCACCGCGGTGGCCGCCGCGGTCCACAAGGACGAGCGGGGCACCCGCCGCCTGGTGGCCTACGCCGTGCCCTCCGGCCCGGCGGACGCCGATTTCACCGCGCGGCTGCGGGAGTTCGCCCGCCGGGCGCTGCCGGAGCACATGGTGCCCTCGGTCTTCGTCGTGCTGGACCGGCTGCCGGAGAACGCCAACGGCAAGGTCGACCGGCGGGCGCTGCCCGCACCCGACCTCGGGCGCGACGGCCACGGCACCCGGGTCGCACCGCGCACCCCGGCGGAGGAGACCCTGGCGCGCATCTGGTCGGAGGTGCTGGGGGTCGACGGCATCGGCGTCGAGGACAACTTCTTCGACCTGGGCGGCGACTCCATCCTCAGCCTCCAGGTGGTGGCCCGGGCCCGGGCCGCCGGACTGCGGGTGACCGCCAAGCAGACCTTCCTGCGGCAGACCATCGCCGATCTCGCCGCCGAGGCCGTCGCGGCGGCCGACCCCGCCCCGCAGGACGCGCCCGACCAGGGCCCGGTCACCGGCGAGGTGCCGCTCACCCCCATCCAGCACTGGTTCTTCGACACCCTGGGCGACAGCCTGGAGCAGTTCAACCAGTCGCTGTACCTGGAGCTGGGCGAGGAGCCCGACCACGAGGCGCTGCGCGCGGCGCTGACCGCACTGACCGCACAGCACGACGCGCTGCGGCTGCGCGCCGGGTCCGACGGCGGACGGTGGCGGCTGCACCACGCCGCCGCCGAGACCGGTGAACTCCTCGTCCACGTCGATCTGTCCGGTGCCTCGCCCGAGGCGCAGGACGCCGCGATGGCGGGCGACATCGACGCCGCCCAGCGCGGATTCGACCTGGCCGCGGGGCCGTTGCTGCGCGCCCGGCTGTTCACCCTGGGCGGCTCCCGGCCGCCGCGGCTGTACCTCGTCGCGCACCACCTCGTCGTCGACGGGATGTCCTGGCGCATCCTGCTGGCGGACCTGGAGACCGGCTACCGCCAGGCCGCGGCCGGCCGGCCGGTCGACCTGGGCCCCCGGACCACCTCGTTCCGCGACTGGTCGCGCCGGCTGAGCCGGCATGTCGCCGAGGGCGGCCTGGACGACGAACTCCCCTACTGGGCGGGCGTACAGCAGGCGGCGCGGGAGGCCGCCCCGCTGCCGGTCGACGAGGAAGCGGGCGAGAACACCGCCGGATCGGCCCGTACGGTCTCCGTACGGCTCTCCGGGGCGGCCACCGACGCGCTGCTGCGGCAGGTGCCCGAGGCCTACCGCACCCAGATCAACGACGTGCTGCTCAGCGCGCTGGGCCGGGTCCTGGCCGACTGGACGGGCGACGACCGGGTGCTGGTGGCCCTGGAGGGCCACGGCCGGGAGCAGCTCTTCGACGACGTCGATCTCAGCCGCACCGTCGGCTGGTTCACCACCGTCTTCCCGGTCGCCCTGCGGCTGCCGGACGGGCGGGACTGGGGAGCGGTCCTCAAGAGCGTCAAGGAACAGCTGCGGGCGGTGCCGCGCAACGGCCTGGGCCACGGCGCACTGCGCCACCTCGCCGGGCCCCCCACCCCGCTCGACGAGGGACCGGAACCCGAGGTCAGCTTCAACTACCTCGGCCGGCTGGAGGCGTCGGCCGGCCCCGGCGGGCTGGCCAGGGCGCTGCTGGACAGCGCGGGCGCCGAGCGGGCCGAGCGCCAGCGCCGGGCCCAGCTGCTGGAGATCAACGGCCAGGTGACCGGCGGCCGGCTGGAGTTCCACTGGACGTACTCGGCGGCCCGGCACCGCCCGGAGACCGTCGAACGGCTGGCCGCGGACTTCATGGCCGCGCTGGAGGCGATCGTGGCGCACTGCGCCGCGCCCACCTCCGGCGGGGCCACCCCGTCCGACTTCCCGCTGGCCGCCCTCGACCAGGCCACCGTGGACCGGATAGCCGGCGACGGCCGCACGGTCGAGGACATCTACCCGCTCACGCCGATGCAGAGCGGCATGCTCTTCCATGCGCTGAGCGAGGCCGGACGCGACCCGTACACCGGGCACTTCGGCGTCCGGATCGACGGGGTCGGCGATCCGGAGGCGCTGGCCGCGGCCTGGCAGCAGGTCGTCGACCGGACCCCCGCGCTGCGCACCGCCATCGTCTGGCAGGACGTCGCCGAACCGCTTCAGGTGGTGCACTCCAGCGCCCAAGTGCCGGTCACCCACCACGATCTGCGGTCGCTGGCCGGGCCCGAGCGGCAGGCCGCCCTGGACCGGCTGTGGGAGCGGCGCACCGACACCGTCATCGATCTCGCGACGGCGCCCGCACTGCGGCTGACCCTGGCCCGGCTGAGCGACACCGCGGTGCAGATGTACTGGACCTCGCACCACATCCTGATGGACGGCTGGAGCTTCGCCGGGCTGCTGTCGGAGGTGTGCGCGCGCTACGCCGCCCTGACCGGCGGCCCGCAGCCGACCGTCCCGGCCCGCCGTCCGTACCGCGACTATGTGCGCTGGCTGGCCGAACAGGACCAGGACGCCGCCGAGGCGCACTGGCGGTCGGTGGTCGACGGCTTCACCGTGCCGACGCCGCTGCCCTACGACCGGCAGCCGGTCAAGGCGCACGGCACCCGCTCCTCCCGTGAGGTGCAGTTGCGGCTGTCCGCAACGCGCTCCGGCCGGCTGGCCGAGGCCGCCCGGGCGGCCCGGCTGACCGTGAACACCCTGGTCCAGGGCGCCTGGGCGGTCCTCCTGGCGCGCTACGGCGGCACCGACGACGTCTGCTTCGGCACCACCGTCTCCGGCCGGCCCGCCACCCTGCCCGGCGCCGAGTCGATGGCCGGGCTGTTCATCAACACCGTTCCGGTACGCGCCAGGATCGACGGCACACCGACCGTCGAGTGGCTGCGGCGCCTCCAGGGCGAAGCGCTCGACTCGCGGCAGTACGAGCATGTCTCGCTGGCGCAGATCCAGCGCTGGAGCGGCGTACCGGCGGGCACCAACCTCTTCGACAGCATCGTCGTCTTCGAGAACTACCCCTACGACGGTGACGCCGCTGCCGCGTACGGCCTCGGCCTGGGCACGTTCCAGGGCGACGAGGTCACCAACTACGCGCTCACCCTGACCGCGTACGCGGCCGACGAGCTGCATCTGAACCTGGGCTACGACCCGGACCTGTTCGACGAGGCGACCGTTACGCGGATGGCGGGACATCTGGCGACGCTGCTCGACGGCATCGCCACCGCGCCCGGCACCCCGGTCGACGACCTTCCGCTGCTCGACGCGGCGGAGCGCGAGCGCCTGCTCGTGGAGTGGAACGACACCGCCGCCGGCTTCCCGCCGCCCCGGCTGATCCATGAGCTCTTCGCCGAGCGGGCCGCCCGGACCCCGGACGCGGTCGCGGTGCGGGACGCCGAACGGCAGCTGACCTTCGCCGGACTGGAGGCCCGCGCCAACCAGCTGGCCCACCACCTCGTCACGCTGGGGGTGGGGCCCGGCACCCTCGTCGGGGTGTGCGCGGACCGCGGGGTGGACGCCGTGGTGGCGCTGCTGGGCGTGCTGCGGGCCGGTGGCGCCTTCGTGCCGCTGGACCCCGCCTATCCGGCGGAGCGGCTGCGGGTGATGCTGGAGGACGCCGCGGTGCCGGTCGTGGTGACCGAGGAGCGGCTGCTCGACCGGGTGGCCGGACACGACGCGGCCGTCGTCTGCCTGGACCGCGAACTGCCGGTGCCGGCGCAGCTGCCGTACGGCCCGCCGCGGACCACCGCGACACCGGAGGACCTGGCGTACGTCGTCTACACGTCGGGCACCACCGGGCGCCCCAAGGGCGTGATGGTCGAGCACCGGCATGTGCACCACATGGTGCACGCCTGGGACCGGCGCTACGGGCTGGCCGCGTTGCGGCCGCGGGCACTGTCGGTCTCCAGCATCTCCGTCGACCTGTTCTTCAGCGACTTCCTGCTCTCCGCCCTCTTCGGCGGCACGATGGTGATCTGTCCGCAGGACGCCGTCGCCGACCAGGTGGCGCTGACCGACCTGCTGCTGGAGAGCCGGGCCCAGCTGATGGTGACGGTGCCGACGCTGGCCCGTGCGGTGGTCGCCGAGCTCACCTGGCGCGGGGTCACGCCCGACGACCTGAAGGTGCTGATGGTCGGCTCGGAAGGCTGGCCCGCCGATGCCGCCGCCGAGATCCACGACGGGCTCGCACCGGGAACGGTGCTGGTCAACGCCTACGGTTCGACCGAGACCACGGTCGACTCCACGGTCTTCCAGCTCGGCCGCGACCCGCTCGGCGAGGCCGCGTTCGTCCCGGTCGGCCGGCCGCTCGCCAACACCCGGATCTACGTACTGGACGCCCGGATGCGCCCGGTGCCCACCGGCGTCACCGGCGAGTGCTACATCGGCGGGGACGGCGTCTCCCGCGGCTACCTGGGCCGCCCTGAGCTGACCGCCGAGCGGTTCCTCGACGACCCGTTCGCGCCGGAGCCGGGCGCCCGGATGTACCGCACCGGCGACCTGGTGCGCTGGCGCGCCGACGGCAATCTGGAGTGCCTGGGCCGGGTCGACGACCAGGTCAAGATCCGCGGCTTCCGGGTCGAACTCGGCGAGGTGGAGGCCGCGTTGGCCCGCCACCCCGCGGTCGCCTCGGCAGCCGCCGCGGTCCGCAAGGACGACGGCGGCCCGGCCCGCCTGGTGGGCTATGTCGTGCCCGCCGCCGGCCGGACCCCCGACCCCGGCGAGCTGCGGGCCTTCGCGGCCGAACGGCTGCCCGCGCCCGCCGTCCCCACCGCGTACGTGGTGCTGGACGCGCTGCCGATGACGCCGAGCGGCACCGTCGCCCGGCGGGCCCTGCCCGCCCCGGCCGGGGCACAGGACCCGGCCCGGCCGTACGCCCCGCCGGCCAGCGGCACCGAGCTGGTGCTCTGCGGCATCTGGCAGGAGGTGCTGGGCGTCGAACGGGTCGGGGTGCACGACAACTTCTTCGAGCTGGGCGGCGACTCGATCCTCAGCATCCGGGTCATCTCCCGGATCCGGGCCGCGCTGGGGCTCGCCCCCTCGCCCCGCCAGCTCTTCGACACCCCGACGGTGGCCGCGCTCGCCGCGGTCCTGGGCCAGGACGCCCCCTCGGCCGCCGCCGGTGCGCCGCTGGAGCCGGCCGACCGCGGCGCACCGCTGCCGCTGTCGTCCGCCCAGCAACGGCAGTGGTTCCTGCACAACTTCGAGCCGGACAGCAGCGAGTACCACATCGTCACCGGGCTGCGGCTCGACGGCGACCTGGACACCGCGGCGCTCCAGCGGGCGCTGACCGGTCTCGTCGCCCGCCATGAGGCGCTGCGCACCACCTATGCGGCCACCGAAGGCGGCGCGGAGCAGATCGTGCACCCCGCGGGCGAGGTGGCCCTGGCCCGTACGGACCTGTCCGAGGTGCCCGGGGAACAGCGCGACGATGTGCTGCGCAGCCATGTCGAACGGGCCGCGGCCCGGCCCTTCAGCCTCACCGAGGGGCCGGTCCTGCGCGCCGAACTGTTCCGGCTCGGCGCCCGCGACCATCTGCTGCTGCTGGTCATCCACCACATCGCCACCGACGGCGGCTCGATGGCGGTGCTCCGCGAAGAGCTCGGCGTCCTCTACGCCGCGGCGCTGGACGGGCTGCCGCCCGCCCTCCCGCAGCTCCCGGTCGCCTACGCCGACTACGCGGCCTGGCAGCGCAGGATGCTGTCCGGACCGGCACTGGACGGCCATCTCGCCTACTGGCGGGAGAAGTTGGCGGGGGTCCGCCCGCTGGAGCTGCCCACCGACCGGCCCCGTCCCGCGGTCCGCAGCTCCGCGGGCCGGTTGCTGCTGACCGAGGTCGAGCCGCGGGTGGCGGCCGGCCTCAAGGAGCTGGCCCGCCGCCATGACGCCACGCTGTTCATGGTGCTCACCGCGGCGGTCCAGCTGCTGCTGGCCCGCTGGACGGGACAGCCGGACATCGTCGTCGGCACCCCGTCGGCGGGCCGCGGCCGGCAGGAACTCGAAGGGCTCGTCGGGCTGTTCGTCAATACGGTCGCGGTGCGCTCGAACGTCGACCGGAACCGGACCTTCGGCGAACTCCTCGGCGCGGTGCGCGGCACCGTCCTGGAGGCGTTCGAGCACGAGGAGGTGCCCTTCGACCGGCTGATCGAGGTGCTGCGGCCGCGCCGCGACCCCAGCCGCAACGCCCTGGTCGAGGTGTTCGTCGGGCTGGAGACGGACCGGTCGGCGCCGCCCGCGCTGCCCGGGCTGACCGTGACCGAGGTCCCGTTCGTCAGCGGGGAGGTCAGCCATGACCTCAGCTTCGACTTCGTCGACGGGCCGGACGGTCTGCGGGCGGCGATCGGCTACAGCACCGCTCTGTTCGACCCCGGCACCGTCGAGCGGCTGGCCGGCCGGTTGCAGGCGCTGCTCGCCGCGGTTCTGGAGGACCACCGCGCGCTCGCCGACCTGGCACCGGCGGACGAGGCGGAAGCGGCGGACGCACGGCGGACGGCGGAGCTGCGGGCGGCCGGACCGGCCGACGACCCGGACGAGGACGAGGCGCCGGCCGCGTACCGCGCACCGGACACCGACGCCGAACGGGCGCTGGCGGAGATCTGGGCCGCCGTGCTGGGCGTGCCACAGGTCGGCACCGACGACAACTTCTTCCAGCTGGGCGGCGACTCCCTGCTGAGCATCCAGGCGGTCCAGCGCATGCGCCGGGCCGGCCTCGCGGTGACCACGAAGGATCTGTTCGTCCACCAGAGCATCCGGCCGCTGGCTGCGCTCGTCGAGGAACGGGCCGCCGTACAGCCGGAGGCGGCGGCGCCGGCCCCGGTCGCGTACGACGGCGGCACCGGCGGGGAGATACCGCTGACGCCCGTCCAGCGCGACTACTTCGCCGCCGGGCCGCTGGCCCCGCACCACTTCACCCAGTCGGTCTTCGTCGAGCTCCGCGCGGACCTCGACGAGGGGGCGCTGCGCACCGCGCTGACCGCGCTGCTCGGCCACCACGAGGCGCTGCGCCACCGCTTCGTCCACGAGGACGGCGCGTGGCGGCAGTACGCCACTCCCCCGCGGCCGCTGGACGTGCTGCGCCGGCACGACCTGTCCCGGGTTCCCCCGCAGCAGCGGGCCGCCGCGATGGACGAGCTGGCCGCCGCGGCGGATGCCGGTCTCGACCTGGCGGCCGGTCCGCAGGTCGCCGCCCTGCTGTTCACCTTCGGGCCCGGGGAGCGTCCCGCGCTGTTCCTGACCGCCCACCACCTCGTCGTCGACGGTGTCTCCTGGCGGATCCTGCTGACGGACCTGGAAGCCGGCTACACCCAGGCCCGCGACGGCAAACCGGTGTTCCTGGGCGCCCCCGGCACCTCGTTCGGGCAGTGGGCCCACCGGCTCGCCCGGCACGTCGCCGACGGCGGACTCGACGGGCAGACCGGCTACTGGCAGGAGCTGCCGCCGGGTACCGAGGTCCCCCGCGACGGCGCGGGCCCCGCGGTGGTGGAGTCCGTGCAGACCGTCACGGTGGAGCTGGCCGAGGACCTCAGCGAGGTGCTGCTGCGCCGGTCCGCCGGGGTGTTCCGCACTCGCTTCCACGAGGTGCTGTACGCCGCGCTGGCCGGTGTGCTGGCCCGCTGGACGGGCGAGCGGCGGGTCGTCTTCGACACCGAGGGACACGGCAGGGAAGAGCTCTTCGACGACCTCGATCTCTCCCGGACCGTCGGCTGGTTCACCACGGAGTACCCCGTCGCCCTCGACGTGGGCGAGGGCACGGAGGACTGGCCCGCGCTCATCAGGTCGGTGCGCCGGCAGCTGCGCTCGCTGCCCGGGAACGGCTTCGGCTACGGGGCGCTGCGCCGGCTGAGCCCGGACGGCACCCCGGGTGCCGCGCTCGCCGGACGTACCCCGGCCGCGGTGGTGTTCAACTACCACGGTCAGGCCGACGACGCACAGCGCGCCGAGGAGAGCGCGCTCTACCACGCGTTCGGCGACCCGATCGGCCGTGAGCAGCGGCCCGACGAGCTGACCGGGCACCCGGTGGAGGTGGTCGGCGCCGTACGGGCCGGCCGGCTCCGCTTCACCTGGTACTTCTCACGCAATGTGCACCACAGGGCCACCATCGACAAGGTGGCCGAGGACTTCGCCGACGCGCTGCGCACCATCGCCCGGCATCTATCGGAGCGGTGAGCCATGGACCACGACAGTCTGCACAGCCTTCTGGCCGAACTGGCCGCCCGCCACCGGGTGCCCGGCGCCCAGCTCGCCGTCCTCCGCGACGGGGAGCGGTTTGTGGTCCACACGGGCGTGGCCGACACCGGCTCCGGTGCCCCCGTCGAGCAGGGGACAGCGTTCCCGGTCGGCTCGCTGACCAAGCCGTTCACCGCCGCCCTGGCGATGATCCTGGTGGCCGACGGGGATGTCGATCTCGACGAGCCGCTGGACGAACAGCTGCCGGAGTTCGGCGCGGGCGTGCTGGTCACCCTCCGGCAGCTGCTCAGCCACACCGCGGGCCTGCCCTCCGACGTGCCGGAGGGCACGGCCGGGGAGGGCGGGGACCGCGCCGCGTGGGTGGCCAGGCACTGCCGTGCCGAGGATCTGACGCATCCGCCGGGGACGGTCTTCTCGTACTCCAACATCGGCTATGTCGTCGTGGGCCGGCTCATCGAGGCGGTGACCGGGATGACCTGGCAGGAGGCGATCAGCGCGGTCCTGCTCGAACCTCTGGGCATCCGGCCCGCGTTCGTCGTCGGGCCGGAGCGCCCCGGCCGCCCGGTGGCCGCCGGGCACGCCGTCCAGGCGGCCCGCGACCGGATCGTGCCGATGGACCGGCAGGACCTGCCCGAGGTCGAGATGCCCAACGGTGCGCTGGCGCTGAGCGCCGAGGACCTGCTGGCGTTCGCCCGGCTGTACTTCGCCGGCTGCCCGGACCCCGATCCGCTGGACCGGGCGACCGCCGACGACATGTGCTTCGACCAGCTCGCCTCGGTCCCCGTCGGGCCGTACGGCATGGCCGACGGCTGGGGCCTGGGCTGGGCCAGGTTCGACGACGGGGCGGCGGATGTCTACGGACACAACGGCACCGGCGACGGCACCTCCTGCCATCTGCGGTTCGACCCGGTCAACGGCACCGCGGTCGCGCTGACCACGAACGCCAACACCGGCGGGCAGCTCTGGGACGACCTGGTGCCCCGGCTGCGGGCGCTGGGGCTGGCCGTCGGCGACCGTACGGAGCCCGGGCCACCGCCCGGCGCCGCACGGCCGGCGGTCCCGGACGGCGCGCTGGGCCGCTACACCAACGGCGACACCGAGTTCGAGGTGCGGCGCGGGGACGACGGCGGGCTGCTGCTGAGCTTCGGCGGGGCGCCGCACGCGGAGCTGCTGTGCACGCCCGATCTGCGGTTCACCATGCGGGAGCTGGGCAGCGGGGCCCGCTCCCCGGGCCGGTTCGTCACCGCCCCGGGGAGCGGGCGGATCGACTACCTCCAGATCACCGGGCGTCTCGCCCCCCGAGCCTGAGACAGGGACGGCCCCCGGATGACCACGGCCCCCACGGACACCGCACCGGCACCCGCAGCACCCCCCGTCCCCCTGTCCCGCAACCGCCACTACAACATCCTGTGGTCCAGCCAGTTGATGTCCGAACTGGCCATGGAAGTGGCCGCGGTGGCCGTCCCGCTGCTGATCCTCGCCCGGCACGGCTCACCGCTCCAACTGGGGCTGGCCTCCTCGGCGATGGCCGCCGCGCACATGGTCTCGGTGGTGCCGGCCGGAGTGCTCGCCGACCGCTGGGACCGCCGCAGACTGATGCTGGGCTGCCAGCTGCTGCGGGTGCTGGGGATGGCGAGCCTGGCCGGCGCGCTGCTGCTGGACCGCTACGCGTTCTGGCACGTCCTGCTGGTCGTCGTCCTGGAGGGCTTCCTCGGCTCGGTCTTCGACCCGGCCGAACACGCGGCGCTGCCCCAGGTGGTGCCCCCCGGCCAACTCTCCACAGCAGTGGCCCGCAACGCCGCACGCCCCTATATAGCCACCCTCCTCGGGCCGGGCGTCGCGGGTTTTCTGTTCGCGGCGCTGCCGCTCGCGCCGTTCGTGGTCAATGCGGTGATGTTCACGCTGTCGTCGGTGGCGCTGCTCTTCCTCCGGCTGCCCCGCGGGCGGGCCGTCGGTGCCGTGGCGGAGCACGGGCCGGACGGGGACGGCGGGGACCGGCACGACGAGGGCGACGCGGACGGCCGGGGCGGCCCCGTACGGGACGCGCTGGCCGGGTTCCGCTGGGTGCTGGGGCAGCCGGTGATCCGTACGACGATGGCCTGGATGATGGTCACCAACCTGGTCTTCAGCGCACTGCTGATCGTGCTGCTCGCGCTCTCCGGCGAGGACCGGGTCGGCGCCGGCGAGCTGGGCCTGACGATGGCCTGCTTCGGGGCCGGCGGACTGCTCGGCGGCCTGTTCGCCGCCCGTCTGCACGCCGCCGCCCGGCCGCCGCTCATCATCCTCGGCTTCACCTGGACCGCGGCCCTGGCCTCCGCCCTGATGGCGGTGGTGCCCACCGGTCTGCCCCAGGGGGCACTGCTGGGCCTCATGGCCTTCTTCGCCCCGCTCGCCAACACCACGGTGCTGACCTACCAGTTGACCCTCACCCCGGACGATCTGCGGGGCCGGATGAGCGGCGTCGCCGGGTTCTGCTCCGGCGGCGCCGGCGTCCTGGGCCCCGCCCTCGGCGGCGTCCTGACCGGCGCGGCCGGCGGCGGCGTCACCCCCGTACTCATCTGCGCCGGCTGCCTGCTCCTGGTCGCGCTGGCGGCGACCGCCAGTCCCACACTGCGGCGGTTCCCCCACACCGCGCCCCGGGAGCCCTGACCGGCGCGCCGGGTGCGGCGGAGGACCAACTTGACTCCACGGTAAAGGTCATAGCCCCACTGCGGGAGTTACCGCGATGCTCGGAGATCACCAACTGGAGATTTCCGCGCGACCTCGGTGCGGGGTCCGGGCCGGTCCGACGGACGCGTCCCGGCCGTTGCGGCGGTGTGCCGCGCGGCCGGCGAAGGGTCCCCATGCAGACCACCCCCCACACACCGCGCCAGACACCGCCGACCCCGAATCTGCGGTCGCTGACCGGGTTACGGTTCCTGGCCTTGTTACCGGTGTTCCTCACCCATGCCGCGTTCGAGGGCGTCTTCACCGACCCGAGGACCAGCTGGGGCTTCCTCGACGCGATGGGCTCCACCGGCTACGCCGCGGTGTCGTTCTTCTTCGTGCTGAGCGGCTTCGTGATCACCTGGTCGTACCGGTCCACCGACACCACCCGTCGGTTCTGGCGCCGGCGGGCGTTCCGGGTCTTCCCCAACCACCTCGTGGCCTATGTGTTCGCGGTGGCCCTGATGCTCGCGGCGGGCACCGCCTTCGACGCACCCGGCATGATCGCCCAGCTGTTCCTGGTGCACGCCTGGGTGCCGGATCCCCTGTTCATCGACACCGGCAACACCGTGACCTGGTCCCTCGGGGCCGATGTGGCGTTCTATGCGCTCTTCCCTGTGCTGCTCGTCCTGGTGAACAAGATCAGGCCAACCCGCCTGTGGTACTGGGCCGGTGCGGTGGTGCTCATGGTGATCGCCATACCGACGGTGGCGCTGACCGTGCTCCCGGACACCCCGGCCATGCCGGTGGGCGGGGTCTCCCGCAGCCAGTACTGGTTCACCTACTTCTTCCCGCTCTCCCGTGCCGTGGAGTGCGTGCTGGGCATGCTGGTCGCGCGGATCGTGCGCAGCGGCCGGTGGATCGGGCTGCGGGTGCTGCCCGCCGCGGCCCTGGTGGTTGCCGGGTACGTCGTCGCCCAGCAGCTGCCCTTCCTCTACCGGCTGAGCGCGGTGCTGGTCGTACCGCTCGCGCTGCTGACCGCCTCCCTGGCGGTGGCGGACGCCGAGCGCGGCGGCACCTTCCTGGGCAGCAGGGTCATGGTGTGGCTCGGTGAACTCTCCTTCGCCTTCTACCTCGTGCACCAGGTGATCCTGGCCTACGGGCATGTCTTGATCAGCCCGCGCGGCGCCGAGGGCGAGGTGCTGCCGCGCACCTGGGGTACGGCGGGCGGCATCGCGGTGATCGCCGCCTCGTTCGTGGTGTCGCTGGCGCTGGCGTGGCTGCTGCACAACGGCGTGGAGAAGCCGGTGATGCGCCGCTGGTCCCGTCCCCGGCGCACCGTCGCCCCGCAGCCGCCCGCCAAGGTGCCCGCAACTTAGCTGCGAAGTGAAACGTGTGGAGTACGCGAAAGGTCTCGGCCAAAATCCGCACAACGGGGGAGCAAGGCTGACCGCTGCCAGAGGTCCGCGCGCCAGGCCTGACGAGGGGGCCTGGCCGTGGGGTCCGGTGCCGGCGACCGCACCCGGGTCATCCAACAGCAGACGGTGGTGCGGCCGCCGTTGCAGTGCACCGTCGTCCCGCACCGCCTGTCGCCCATCTGGCGAGAGGTCCGCATGCAGACAAGACAATCCAACCCGAACCTCAGATCCCTGACCGGTCTGCGCTTCGTGGCCATGCTGCCGGTGTTCCTCACCCATGCGGCGTTCGAGGGGGTCTTCACCGACGCGAAGGTGAGCTGGGGCTTCCTCGAAGCGATGGGGAGCACCGGCTACATGGCCGTCTCCTTCTTCTTCGTGCTCAGCGGCTTCGTGATCACGTGGTCGTACCGGCCCACGGACACCGCGCGCAAGTTCTGGCGCCGGCGCTTCTTCCGGGTCTTCCCCAACCACGTCGTGACCTATGTGCTCGCCCTCGTACTGATCGCATCGGTCGGGCTGAGCGTGGGTGTACTGCCCTCGGTCACCCAGCTCTTCCTCGTGCAGTCCTGGGTGCCCGACCCGGTGTTCACCGACACCGGCAACAGCGTCAGCTGGTCGCTCGCGGTGGACGTGGTGTTCTACGCGCTGTTCCCGGCGCTGCTCGTCCTGGTCAACAAGATCAAGCCGGGCCGCCTGTGGTTCTGGGTGGGCGGCGCGACGCTCGGCGTCGTCGCCGTGCCCGCGATCGCGCTCGCCGTGCTGCCGGACACCCCGCAGATGCCGCTCGGCGGGGTGTCCGTCAGCCAGTACTGGTTCGCGTACTTCTTCCCGCTGTTCCGGCTGCTGGAGTGCCTGCTCGGCATGCTGATGGCGCGCATCGTGCTCAGCGGCAAGTGGATACGCCTGCCGGTGCTGCCCGCCGCCCTGCTCGTGGTGCTCGCGTACTGGGCCGCCCAGCAGGTGCCGTACCTGTACCGGCTGAGCGCGGTGACGGTGCTGCCGGTCGCCCTGCTGACCGCGGCGGCCGCGGTGGCCGACGCCGAGGGCCGCGGTACGCCCCTGGGCAGCAAGGTCATGGTCTGGTTCGGCGAACTCTCCTTCGCCTTCTACCTGCTGCACAACCTGGTGCTGAAGTACGGCCATCTGCTCCTCGGCCACACCGAGGAGGACGGCGAGCTGGTGGGCCACACCTGGAGCGTGCCCACCGGCATCGCGCTGATAGCCGCCGGCTTCGCGGTGTCCCTGCTGCTGGCGTGGCTGCTGCACAACGGTGTGGAGAAGCCGGCGATGCGCCGCTGGTCGCGGGCCAGGACGGCCCCTGTGACTGAAGTGACCAGTGAGTTCCGTGTGAAGGACGGGGCAATTTAGCTGGGAAGTAAAGGTTATGGAACACCCGCGCGAAACCGGCAAAGATCTCACTGACCAGGCGTTCGGCACCGGATTCGACCAATCAGGTGCCCTATCTGGAGGGACGTGTACGTGCTGACGCACCATCTACAGGATGACGACGTCGCCGCAATCGAAGCCCTGGCTGACGACCTCAGCCGGCGCTACGACACCGTGGAGTCCGCTGAGTTCCAGGCCGAGAGCCGCCTCTACGCGGACGAGCTGCCGCGGCGTGTGCGGCGGGCGCTGCATGAGTACCGCAGCACCGAGAAATCCGGCATTCTGGTCGTCAGCGGACTGCCGGTGGACGACGCGGCGCTCGGGGCGACCCCGGACGACCGCCGGCACAAGCCGGTTCCGTCCACGTCCCTGCGCCAGGACATCGCCTTCTACCTGATAGCCAACCTGCTGGGCGACCCCATCGGATGGGCCACCCAGCAGGACGGCTTCCTCATGCATGACGTCTACCCCGTCCAGGGCTTCGAGCACGAGCAGATCGGCTGGGGCAGCGAGGAGACGCTGACCTGGCACACCGAGGACGCCTTCCATCCGCTGCGCACGGACTACCTCGGTCTGATGTGCCTGCGCAATCCGGACGGCGTCGAGACCACCGCCTGCGACATCGCCGATGTGAAGCTCGACGACGCGACCCGGGAGATCCTTGCGCAGGAGCGCTTCCGGATCCTGCCCGACGACGCGCACCGCATCGCGGGCGCGGCGCCCGGCGACGAGAGCCCGCGCGAGGCCGAACTGCGCGAGCGCAGCCGGCAGCGGGTGGACGCGGCGCTGGAGTCGCCCGATCCGGTCGCCGTGCTCTTCGGGGACCGCGACGACCCGTATCTGCGCATCGACCCGCATTACATGCAGGGCGTCCAGGGCGAGGCCGAGCAACAGGCACTGGACACCATCGGCGCCGCGATCGACGACGCCATGTCCGGGGTCGTGCTCGCCCCGGGTGACATCGTTTTCATCGACAACTACCGCGTCGTCCACGGCCGTAAGCCGTTCCGTGCCCGCTTCGACGGCACGGACCGCTGGCTGCGGCGGCTCAACATCGCCCGGGACCTGCGCAAGTCGCGCGAGGCCAGGCTGGCAGCGCACACCCGCGTCATCTACTGACCGGCTGCCGCGGCGCGGCCGCACGGGACCGGCCGGCCTACCCCCGGCCGTAACCCCGCATCACATCGCGCCGCTGTTCGCACGGCGTCGCCTGGGAGCGTTCCCAAGGCGGTGCCGTTGCGGGCCCATGTCATCCCGCAACTGGGAACCCTTACGTCTCTGCGAGGTACACCTGTGTCCGGAACGCAGCAAGTAAACGCCGCTTTGGGGGAGTCCGAAGGTGACACCGGAAACCTCACCCAACTGGAGTTCCTGGCCCTGAACAGCGAGTTCAACATCGCTGACGGCCACGCCCGGCAGGCGCTCACGGCCGGCCAGAGCAAGATCGTCGACGATCTGCCGCTGCTCTTCGCCGAGGGCGAGAAGCGCCCCGTCGAGGAGCTCGAACAGGAGGCACACGCCGCCTTCTTCACCGCTCTCGGCCAGCACAGCTACCCCTCGGCCCCCGGCCGGGTGCTGAGCTGCTACTCCTCCTCGGTCGCCATGGAGATCCTCTCCCGCTCGCTGGCGGAGACGATCGAATCGGTGGCCCTGGTCCACCCGACCTTCGACAACATCGCCGACCTGCTGCGCGGCAACGGCCTGAAGCTGGTGCCGCTGGCCGAGGACCCGCTGCACGGCGACGACCTGGACGCGAGCCTGCTGAAGTCGGTCGGCTGTGTCTTCATCACCACCCCGAACAACCCCACCGGCAAGGTCGTCTCCCGGGAACGGCTCACCCGGCTCGCCGAGCAGTGCGCCGCCCACGGCGTGATCCTCGCGCTGGACACGTCCTTCCGCGGCTTCGACACCCGCGCGCACTACGACCACTACGAGGTCCTTCAGGCCAGCGGTGTGCGCTGGGTGGTGATCGAGGACACCGGCAAGCTCTGGCCGACCCTGGACCTGAAGGTCGGCATGCTGGTCCACTCCGAGAACCTGGCGCTGCCGGTGGAGAAGATCTACTCCGACATCCTGCTCGGCGTCTCCCCGCTGATCCTCGCGATGGTCCGGCGGTTCTCCGAGGACGCGGCGGCCGGCGGTCTGGAGGATCTGCACCGCTTCATCGCCGGCAACCGCGCCATGGTGCGCGCCGAACTGGCCGGGCTGCCCGGTGTCACCGTCCCGGACCCCGACAGCCGCGCCAGCGTCGAGCGGGTCGGCATCGACGACCTGACGGGTACTCAGGTCTGGGACCTGCTGCGGGAGCACAACGTCTACGCGCTGCCGTGCCGCCCGTTCCACTGGGCGAACCCCGCGGAGGGCGACCACACCCTGCGCCTCGCGCTGGCCCGGTCCACCGACCCGCTGACCCAGTCCGTACGCGCACTGCGCCACGTCCTGAAACAGCGTTGATGACACCACTCCACGAGGGAGAACTCCCGCACGGCTCCGCGCGCCCGCTGCCGCACACCCGGCAGTGGCGCCCCGGAGTCGTGCAGGAGGTCGCCCCCGCCGGCGTACTGGACCTGGGTCCGGGCTACATCGAGCCCGCGCTGCTGCCCGTAGGCCTCCTGCGGGACGCCTATGCGCAGGCGCTGGCGGAGTACGGCGCGGCGGCGCTGGGCTACGGCCACGACCCGGGCGCGCGGCCGCTGCGCGCCCTGCTGGCCGGCCGGGCCGCCGCGGCGGACGGCTACCCCTGCGACCCGGAACAGGTACTGCTGACGTCGGGGACGTCCCAGGCCCTCTATCTGCTCGCGACCACGCTGGCGGCCCCCGGCGACACAGTGCTGACGGAGGAGCTCTGTTACGACCTGGGCCGGCAGATCTTCCGGGACTGCTCGCTGCGGCTCGGCACGGTCGCGATGGACGCTTCGGGGATGCTGCCCGAGGCGCTGGACCGCCGCCTGGCCGGGGCGGCGGCCGCGGGGGCGCGGGTCGCGTTCGTCTACCTCACGCCCACCCACCACAACCCGCTGGGCCACACCATGACGTTGGCGCGCCGCCGCCGGCTGCTGGAGGTGGCCGCCCGGCACGACGTACTGCTCGTGGAGGACGACGCCTACGCGGAACTGGCCCTGACCGACGACCCGCCCCCGCCCTCGCTGGCCTCACTGGCCGGATACCGTCGCGTGGTACGGCTGTGCAGCTTCTCCAAGACGCTCGGCCCCGGCCTGCGCCTCGGCTGGCTGCTCGCCGACCGCGCGCTGGCCGGCCGGCTGGCCTCGCACGGGCTGTTCGTCAGCGGCGGCTCCCTCAACCACACCACCTCCCTCGCCGTGAGCACCCTGCTCGCGAGCGGCGCCTACGACCGTCATCTCGCGGACTTCCGGACGCAGTTGCGGGCACGCCGGGACGCCCTCGTGGACACCCTGCGCACAACTGCGGGAGCCCGGCTGGAACTTCGCACCCCCCAGGGAGGGTTCTTCCTGTGGCTGCGATTCCCTGACGGGGCCGACGAGGCCGGGCTGCTCGCCCGCGCCGCGGACGCCGGCGTCAGGATCGCCGCCGGCTCGCGTTTCGGCACCACCCAGGAGACCGGCGTCCGGCTGGCCTTCAGCTTCAACCCGCCCGCTTTATTGGAGCAGGCCGCACAGCGGCTGACCACCGCATGGGCCGGCAGCGCGTCCGAGCCCGAGATCGGAGTGAGATCGTGACGACCAGCATCGGGACCAACGGCAGGCCCTCGGCGGCCGGTCCGGGCAGCACCGGTCCCGTCGGCTACAGCCTGCCGCTCTCGCCGACCGGGGAGTCGGCGATGCTCACCCCACCACCGTGGCACTTCTCCGGCGAGGTCGTCATGGTCGAGTACCGCGTCGACCCGGACGCCGCCCGGCGGTTCCTGCCGCCGGGCCTTACGCCGGGGGCCGATCCGGGTGCCGCGGCCGCGGTGTTCGCGACCTGGCAGTGGTGTTCGCAGGACGGAGCGGAGCTGACCGACCCCGGTCGCTGTCAGTTCGGGGAGTTCCTGATCCTGCTCGGCTGCGAGTTCGAGGGCCGCCCCATGGCCCGCGCCCCGTACGCCTGGGTGGACCAGGCCGTGCCCATGATGCGCGGCTGGGTGCAGGGAATGCCCAAGCAGTACGGGGTCATCCACCAGAGCCGGCCGGTCACGGTCGGCAAGGCGGGCTCCCGCCTGGCGCCCGGCGGCCGGTTCGACGGTGCGCTCTCCGTCCACGGGCGGCGCGTCGTGGAGGCCTCGGTCACCGTCGACCGGTCGACCGATCAGCCGCCGGCGCTGCACGACGTGCCCCTGGCACACACCCTGACGTTCCCGGAGTGGGTGCCCACCGGTGACGGGCCGCGGCCGCGGCTGGTCGCCTCCGAGGTCAGCGATGTGGAATTCTCCCCGATCTGGACCGGATCAGGAGATCTCACATTCTTTCCCGGCCTGGGGGATGATTTCGCCACACTCGCACCGTTGGAGGTAGGGAGCGGCCACGTGTTCTCGTACGGGGAGACCCTGCACGGCGGCCGGCTGCTCAGCGACTATTCGGTACCGAACGACATCAGCCATGACCACGGGGGACACAGTGCTGAGGATCCACTTCACAGTTGAGGACCTTTCCCATACCCGCATGCTGGCGACCCTCGGGCCGCTGGCCGAGAGCGCTTTCGCGCTCTATCTGTTCGGCCGCAACGGCGACGTAGCCTTCCATGAGTGGCGTCGCAGCGTCCGGGCGCAACTGGGCAAGGACGCGGCCCGTTTCACGGCCTTGTCCCAGCAGTTCCGCACCCTGGAGGAATTACCCGCTGCCTTCGCCGACGCCTTCACCTCGGGCCCCGATCCCGACCATGTGACGTCCGGCGAGGAGCGCACCGGCGCCCGGCTGCTGGCCGATCTGTGCCGGGTGGCGGTCCTCCCGCACTGGAGCCTGATCCGCGGTCACCTCGACGGTGCCCGCGAGGGCTG
Organism: Streptomyces sp. NPDC034111; assembly: GCF_055575375.1. Lineage (NCBI taxonomy): Bacteria > Bacillati > Actinomycetota > Actinomycetes > Kitasatosporales > Streptomycetaceae > Streptomyces > Streptomyces sp. NPDC034111. The sequence continues at coordinate 77,799 of NZ_JBVIST010000013.1, forward strand.
GGGCCGGGTGGCCATCTCGCACGGCGTCGAGCGGCTGCTGAGCTCGGTGCACCCCAAGGTGCGCTGGCGGGCGCCGGTCCTCGAGGTGCGGCACGGCCCCAACCGCGATATCCATCTGGACGGCCGCGGGCTGCTGCTGTGCCCGTCGTTCTTCCTGTCCGAGCAGTCCTGTTCGTTCGTGACGGCGGTCGGCAAGGACGCCATGCCGGCGCTGGTCTTCCCGGTGAAGACCTCGTCGCGGGGGGACATCTGGGGGACACCGGAGCACGACGAGCAGGCCTTGGGCGCCCTGGTCGGCCACACCCGGGCGGCCGCCCTCGAAGCGCTCACCGAGGGCTGCTCGACCGGTGAGCTCGCCGACCGGCTGGGCATCTCGCTGGCCGGTGCCAGCAAGCACGCCGCGGTGCTGCGCAGGTCCGGGCTGGTGACCACCTCCCGCAACCGCAACACCGCGCTGCACGCCCTCACCCCGCTGGGCACCGCCCTGCTCCGCAGCAGCGAACGCCTCGTCGCACCGCTGCCCGTCCAGGTATCGCGCGTACCCGCCCAACGCGTGCGGTCCGTGCAGTTCAACCGCATCGGCCCCGGCACCGACCGGGAAGCGGTCTGACCGGCCGGGTGGGCGGCACCGCCCACCCGGCCGGTGCCGCCGCGCCGTCCCGCACCCACGACAGGAGAGGACACGACAGTGGCCCAGAACCCCTTCGACGACCCCGACGGCAGGTACCTGGTGCTGGTCAACGACGAGAACCAGCACTCGCTCTGGCCGGCCTTCGCCGACGTGCCCGAGGGCTGGACGGTCGCCCTCGCGGAGACCGACCGCACCTCGGCGCTCGATTTCGTCACCGAGCACTGGACCGACATGCGCCCGCGCAGCCTGGCGAGGGCGATGGAAGGGGCCTGAGCCCGACGCCCCCGCCCGGTCTCCGGGACCGGGATTTCCCCTCCGGGACCGCCGGTATTTTTCCATGTTCACCGACGGCCCCGGAGAAGAAGTCCCCGTCCGCACCCGCCGTACGGCAGAATTCCTGCCCGTGACTATTCGCCTACTGATCGCCGACGACCAGGAGATGGTCCGCCGGGGAATACGCCGCATCGTGGAGAGCCAGCCCGACATGGAAGTGGTCGGTGAGGCGACGAACGGTGTGGACGCCGTGGAGCTGGCGCGCACGCTCACTCCGGATGTCGCGCTGGTGGACATCCGGATGCCCCGGATGGACGGTCTGGAGGTGACCCGCAGGCTGGCCGACCCCGCCGCGGCCAGCCCGGTCCGCATCGTGATCGTGACGACCTTCGACCTCGACGAGTACGTCTACCCCGCGCTGCGCTTCGGCGCCTCGGGCTTCCTGCTCAAGCGCTCGGGGCCGACGCTGCTGGTCGAGGCGGTGCGGGCGGCGATGGCGGGCGACAGCCTGATCAGCCCCTCGATCACCGTACGGCTGCTCCAGCACGTCACCGGCCCCCCGGCCGGCCGCCGTCCCCGGCAGCGCGACTCGGTCCTGACCGAACGCGAGGTGGAGATCGCCGGAAAGGTCGCCGAGGGCAAGACCAATTCCGATATCGCCCGCGAGTTGTTCATCTCGGCCGGCACCGTGAAGACCCATGTCGCCAGCATTCAGCGAAAGCTTCAGGTGCGGAATCGGGTCGGGGTCGCGGTACGGGCCTGGGAGCTCGGATATGCCACCGGGCAGACACCGGGCTGAAATCCCGCACGGCCGGCACCGGGCAGCGCCGTACGGCAGAAGCCCGGTGCCCGGGCCGGAAAATCTGCCGTACGGCAGATGCCGCAATTTCCGTGCTGTGCTTACCGCCCCGGGCCCCGGGGAATGTGCGTAGCCTCACCCCATGGATTACGACATTCCTCCCCGGCAAAGACGCCGCCGGTGGTCCGGGGTGGCCGCGGCCCTGATGCTCGCCCCCGCCGTCATATCTCCCCCGAGCGCTGCCCCGCTGGCCGTGATGGCCGCGCTGGCGCTGGTGGTGGCGATTCTGGCCTGGCCGGCCGGCCGGATCTCCCTGGCGCAGGCGGCCGGGGGCGTCGCGCTGCTCTCCCTCGTCACGGACGCCGGCTACTTCGGTCAGCCGGGCCTGGTGATCCTGTGGTACCCGTTCGAGACGGTCGCGCTGCTGGTCCTGCTGGAGCGGGTGGTACGCCATGTGCCCAGTCCCAAGGTGGCCTTCGTCGGCCCGCTGACCGGCGCCGCCGCGGTCCTGCTGCCGCTGCGCTTCACCCTGCACGCACCCACCGCGGGCCTGAAGGAGTCGGTCTTCGCCGCCTCGGTCGCGCTCTTCCCGGCCGCCGTCGCCGCGGGCGTCGGCCTGTATCTGCGGTCGCTGGACAACCGGCGGGCGCATGCCGTGGCGCTGGCCCGTCGCGAGCAGCGCCTCGAAGTCGCCCGCGATCTGCACGACTTCGTCGCCCACGAGGTGACCGGCATCGTCCTGGAGGCCCAGGCGGCACAGCTGACCACGGACGCCGGCCCCGAGGAGCACCGGGCCCTGCTGCAACGCATAGAGCAGGCCGGACTGCGGGCGCTGGACTCCATGGACCAGACGGTGACCGCACTGCGTGAGGCGGACGGCCGCAAGTGGGGCGAGCCGCCGCCCACCCGGCTCTACGGCCTGGCCGACCTGCCCGAGCTCGTCGGCCGCTTCTCGTCCATGGCCGCCGCCGAGGTGGCGCTGTCACTGGAGGACGAGGTGGCCGGCACCCTCTCGCGGGAGGCCGAGGACACCGCGTACCGGGTGGTGCTGGAGGCGCTGACGAACGTACGGCGGCATGCGCCGCAAGCGGGCCGGGTCGAGGTGTTCGCCGCCCGTACCGCCGACCGGGCGGTGGAGCTCTCGGTCGCCGACGACGCGGGCGCCGGGGCGGTGGCAGCCAAGGGCGGCGGCACCCGGCAGGGCGGCGGCACCGGTCTGGCGGGCCTGGACGAACGGGTCAGCGCCCTGGGCGGCACGCTGGAGGCGGGCCCGCACGGCCCGGGCTGGCGGGTCCGGTGCCTGCTGCCGGCGCCCGCCATCCGCTGAGCGGATATCTGCCGATCGGCAGATGTGGCGGCCGCCCCGGACCGGGATCCTCTAGGGAGTGCACCACCCCGTATCTCTGGAGGAACCGATGTTCTCAGGCACCATCTCGAAGCGGCCCGCCACCCTCGTCGTCGCGGTGGCGGCCGTCGCCGCCACCCTCGGCCTCTCCGGCTGCTCGGTGGATGCCTCGAAGGCGACGCCGGAGTCGAAGACCTTCGCGTACGCCGGCAAGTCCCTCAAGCTGACGACGCACGAGGTCGCCACCAAGGTCGTCGCCGCCGACCGCAAGGACATCAAGGTCACCCGCTGGTTCGACTCGGCCGCCGGCAGCGAGCACCTGAAGTGGACGCTCAAGGGCAACACCCTCGACATCGACGCCGGCTGCACCGGTATCGCCATCTGCGACGCCAAGTTCAAGGTCGAGGTCCCCAAGGGCATCGCGGTGACCAAGGACGGCGAGAAGACCCTGAGCGGGAAGAACTGACCATGCTGGAGCTCGTCGACATCACCAAGGTCTACAAGGGCGGCAAACGCGCCGTCGACGACCTGACGATGCGTCTGGAACCCGGCATGCTGGGCCTGCTGGGACCCAACGGCGCCGGCAAGTCGTCCCTCATGCGGATCGCTTCCACCGTCACCCGGCCCACCTCCGGCAAGGTCCTCTTCCACGGCGAGGACGCGGTGGCCCGGCCCAACGCGCTGCGCCGGGCGCTCGGTTACCTCCCACAGGACTTCGGGGTCTACCCGAACCTGACGTCCCGCGAATTCCTCCGGTACATGGCGGCCGCCAAGGGCGTCTCGGCCCGCACCGCCAAGGCCCGCATCGACGAGCTCCTGGAACTCGTCAACCTCACCGAGGCGGTCAAGCGCCCCCTGGGCAAGTACTCCGGCGGCATGCTGCGCCGGGTCGGCATCGCCCAGGTGCTGCTGGCCGACCCGCAGGTGATCATCGTGGACGAGCCGACCGCGGGGCTCGACCCCGAGGAGCGGGTCAGGTTCCGCAATCTGCTCAGCGACCTGGCGGCCGACAAGGTCGTGATGCTCTCCACCCACATCGTCTCCGACGTCGAGTCGGTGGCCTCCGACATCGCGGTGATGGCCGGCGGCCGACTGCAGCGCCGCGGCACCCCCGAGGAGCTGCTGCGCTCGGTGGCGGGGCAGGTGTGGGAGGTCCTGGTCGACCCCTCCTCCGTACCGGCGGTGCAGGCGCAGTACACCGTCAGCCGGCTGGTGCGCACCACCGAAGGCGTCCGTATCCGGCTGCTCTCCCGCGAACTGCCCTACGAGGGCGCCGTACAGCTGACGCCCGACCTGGAGGACGCCTACCTGGGCATCATCCGGCAGTCCGAGGGCGGCCGTACGGCCCAGGGCTTCGGCGGACGGCCGCAGCCGGCCGGGGCGGTGTGACGCGATGGTCCAGATGCTCACCGGTCTCGCGGTGGCCGACTTCCGCGACCGGGTACGCCGTCCCGCGTATGTCGTCGTGCTGGCCGCGGCCGTCGCCCTGGGGTACGTGGCGGTGCCGGACTCCGACGCCAAGTGGATGATCATGCAGATCGGTGATCACCGCGGGGTCTACAACAGCGCCTACGTCGGCATGGTGACGGCGCTGGCCGCCGGTCTGTGGATCACCCTGGGCGGCTTCTACATCGTCCGCAACTCCATCGAGCGCGACCGCAGTACCCGCGTCGGCCAGCTGCTCGCCGCCACCCCGCTACGCACCTCCGCGTACATGCTCGGCAAGTTCCTCAGCAATCTGATGCTGCTGACCTCGATGCTCGGGGTGCTCGCGGTCACCGCCCTGGTCATGCAGCTGGCCCGCGGCGAGTCCCGCGAGGTCGATCTGCTCGCCCTGTGGCAGCCGTTCGTGCTGATCGCGCTGCCCCTGGTGGCGCTGACCGCCGCCCTCGCGCTGCTCTTCGAATCGCTTCCGGTGCTGCGCACCGGCCTGGGCAACATCCTGTGGTTCTGCATCTGGCTGGTCATCTCCACGGCCGGCCAGGGCCCCGGGCTGCCCCTCGACGGTATCGGCGTCAACAGCGTCGTCCGGTCGATGTACGACGACATGGTCGCCCAGCACATCGAGGTCGACGGGTCGTTCAGCCTCGGGCTGACCTACCTCGACAAGCCGCTCGGACTCTTCACCTGGGACGGCTTCACGCCCACCTCCGGCTATGTGCTCGGCCGGGTGACGCTGCTGCTGATCGCCGGCGCCATCGCCGTGCTCCCGGCGCTGTGGTTCGGCCGCTTCGACCCCGCACGCAGCCGTCCGGGCCGCTCCGCCGCCGCCGCGCAGGACCCGGCCGCGGGCACCGTCCAGCCGGTCTTCATCGACGAGGTCGGCCCGCACGCCGCGTCGTCCCGGCCCTCCGTCGCCACCGTGCTGCGCACCCGCCCGGAGCCGGGCGCGGTGACCCTGCGGCTGTGGGCGGGCGAGGTCCGCATCCTGTTGCAGGGCGTGCGCTGGTGGTGGTGGCTGGGCGCCGCGTTCCTGATCCTCACCAGCCTCGCCTCCCCGAAGATCCACGGCATCATCCGCGTCATGCTGCCGCTGGCCTGGATCTGGCCGGTGCTGATCTGGTCCCGGCTGGGCACCCAGCGCCATGAGTACGGCGTCGACGGCATGCTCGGGGCCTACCCCGCGGTACGCCGCCGGATCCTGGCCGAATGGGCGGCGGGCCTGACCGTCACCGTCGTGGCCGGTATCGGTCCCCTCATCCGCCTGATCGCCGCGGCCGACTGGCTGGGCCTGGCGGGCTGGGCCGGCGGTGCGCTGTTCATCCCGTCCCTGGCCCTGACCCTGGGCACCCTCAGCCGCACCCACCGGCTCTTCCAGGCGGTCTATGTGCCGCTGTGGTACTCCGTCGCCAACGGCCTGCCCATCTTCGACTTCATGGGCGCGCTGCGCGACAACAGCGAACTGGCCACCGTACAGCCGTCGATGACCCTCGTGGTGTCCGCGGCCCTGATGGCCGTCGTCTTCATGACGTCCGTCCTGCGCCGCTTCAGCCGCGACTGAGCCCGGCCCCGCCGCAGCGCCCGGGTACCGACGGGCCCGGGCCGCGCGGCGCACCACCTACGGGAGAGGAGACCCCCATGACCGACCCCGCCCGCCGCCATCACGCCCACCGTCCGCTCGCCGCCGCCCCCACCCGCTACACCCGGCCCCTCCAGGCCGAACGCCGGATCGCGGAGCTGGAGGACGAGCTGGCCGAACTCCGCAGCGCCAACGAGATCCTGTTATCGGTGGCCACCTACTTCGGCAACGCCCAACTCCCGCCGGGCCGGCCGGGGACAGCGTCCCCGCCCGAGCGCTGACGCCCGGCGTCCGCGCCCCGGCGCACACGACAAGAACGGGGGTGACAGACCGACTCGATCCGAGCAGACCCAAGGAGCTTCGATGCGACTGTGGCGCCGACGCGACACCGCGCCCCACGACACCGGCCGGCCCCGCGCCGCCCTTCGCCCGCTGCCCGCGACGGCCGCCGGCGCGCTGGCCACCGCCCTGGCCATGACGCTGACCGGCGCCTGCGCCCCCGCCGCTCCCTCCCTGCGGACGGAGGGACCGGCAGCAGCCCCGGCCGCCGCCCGCACCCCCCAGTGGACGGCCAGCTGGGGAGCGGCCGTCCAGCAGGCGACCAAGGACACGACGGACACCGGCCCCAACTGGTCCCAGCGGGGCTTCCGTAACGAGACGCTGCGCCAGGTGATCCGGCTCAGCGTCGGCGGCCCCACCCTCCGCCTCCGCTTCTCCAACGCCTACGGCACCCGGCCGCTGCACCTCGCCGGGGCCACCGTGGCCCGGTCCGACGGTGACGCCAAGGCCCGGCCCGGCACCGTACGCACCCTCACCTTCCACCACTCCCCCACGGTCACCGTCCCGGCCGGCCACGACATCGTCACCGACGCGGTCCCACTGCCCACCGCCAACCTGGAGAAGCTCACCGTCAGCCTGCGCTTCACCACCCCCACCGGCCCGGCGACCCTGCACCGCTTCACCACCGCCACGTCCTACCGGGCCCCCGGCAACCGGTTACACAGCCCGGCCGCCGAGGCCTTCAACCGCCGCACCTCGCACGCCTGGTACTACCTGACGGGTGCCGAGGTGACCGGGACCGGTGCGGCCTCCGCGTCCTCCCTGATGGCCTTCGGCGACTCCCTGATGGACGGGGTGGGGACCAGCCCCGGCACCGACAACCGCTTCTCGGACAAGCTCGTCGAACGGCTCATCGCCGCCGGCCGCCCCCAGGGCATGAGCAACGCCGGTCTGGCGGGCGACCATCTGCTGCACGACTCCCCCTGCTACGGCGAGAAGGGCACCGCCCGCTTCACCAGGGAACTGCGCGCCCGTGCCGCCCTGCGCACCGTCTTCATCCACCTCGGCGCCAATGACCTCGCCCAGCCCCAGAGCGGCGATCCGTGCGCCAACCGCCGTCCGGTGACCGCCCAACAGCTCATCGACGGCCACCGCGCCCTCATCCGCGCGGCGCACGCCCACGGCGTCAAGGCCATCGGCGTGACGATCCTGCCGCTCACCGCCGCGGTCTTCCCCTTCACCACGCCCACCGGCGACAAGGTCCGCCGCCAGCTCAACCACTGGATCCGTACCAGCCACGCCTACGACGCCGTCCTCGACGCGGACCGCGTGCTGACCGACCCCGGCCACCCCACCCGCTCCCGCCCCGGCTACGTCTCCCAGGACGGGCTGCACCCCAGCGACGCCGGCTACCTGGCCCTGGCCTCCGCCGTCGACCTGAACTCCCTCTGATCCGCTGCCCGTTCCCCCCCCCCAGTCAGCCCCGACCAGGAGCCCCCGTCCCTGGTCGGGGCGCTCTACTTCCCGGGGTGGTGCGCCGTTGCCGCGCACTCCTCCCGGCTGGCCGGAAACCGCCTTCCCCGCCGGGCCCTCCCCGCCTAGCTTTGACTCCGTGACCAGATTTCATATCCGGTCACGAAGTCAAAGGGGGAGGCAGCCGTGGAACGGGCGGAGCGCGCCGAGCGCATCCTTGAGGTGGCACGGGAGTTGCTGCTCGCCTGGGGGTACGGGCGGGTGACGATCGACGAGATCGCCCGGCGTGCCAAGGTCGGCAAGGGCACCGTCTATCTGCACTGGAAGACCAAGGACGCCCTGCTGCTGGCCGTCATCCTCCGCATCCAGCTCAGCACCCAGCAGCGGCAGTTGGCGCGGATGCGCACCGATCCGCTGGCGGTGCTGCCGAGCCGGATGGTCAGCGCGCTCTTCCGCGACTGCCTGTCCGAACCGGCGCTGCGCGCCGTCTACACCGGCGACTCCGACACCCTCGGCCGGCTCAACGACACCGCGCAGCAGGAACTCGGAGAGCTGATAGTGGAGAGCGACCAGACGCTCCGCCGCCACCTCGAAGTGCTGCGCGTACACGGCCTGATGCGCGACGACACCGACGTGAGCCACCAGCAGTACGCCCTGATGGCGATCGCCACCGGGTTCTTCACCTCCGAAGCACTCAACGCCCACCGCGCCCCGGAAACCCCGGAGGTACGCGCGGAGATCCTCGCCCACACCGTCCGCAGCGCACTGGAGACCGACCCCGGCCCCGACCGGCTGCGGGCCGCCGCCGCGTCGGCCGCGCCCGAGGTCATCGCGCTCCACGAGCACATGACGGAGCTGTGCGCACAGGAGATCCACCGGCAGATACGCGGCTGACGCCGGCGAACCGGCCGGACAGCGGCACGAGTCCCACCTCGACTCCCACCCACTCCCAACCGTAGGAGAACGAAAGATGTCGGCATTATCCAGCTCTCCGTTCGCCGAGCACGTCGGGAAGCACCCGGGCGAGCCGAATGTGATGGACCCGGCGCTGGTCGGCGACCCGTTCCGCGGCTACGGCGCCCTGCGCGAGCAGGGCCCGGTCGTGCGCGGACGGTTCCTGGACGACTCGCCCGTGTGGTTCGTGACCCGCTTCGAAGAGGTCCGCCAGGTCCTGCGCGACCCCCGGTTCCTCAACGACCCGGCCTCCCCGGCCCTGGGCGGTGTGTACGAGGAATCCCCGCTGGCCCGGCTGATGGACGCCATGGGCTTCCCCGAGCACATGCGGGTCTATCTGCTCGGCTCGATCCTCAACAACGACGCCCCCGACCACACCCGGCTGCGCCGGCTGGTCTCCCGCGCCTTCACCGCACGCAAGATCACCGACTTGCGGCCGCGCGTCGAGCAGATAGCCGACGAGCTGCTGGCCCGGCTCCCCGAGCATGCCGAGGACGGCGTCGTCGACCTCATCCAGCACTTCGCCTACCCGCTGCCGATCACGGTCATCTGCGAACTGGTCGGCATACCCGAGGCGGACCGCCCGCAGTGGCGGCAGTGGGGCGCCGACCTGGTCTCGCTGGAACCCGACCGGCTCGGCAAGACCTTCCCGGCGATGATCGACCACATCCACCAACTGATCGGCGAGCGGCGCAAGGCGCTCACCGACGACCTGCTCAGCGAGCTGATACGGACCCATGACGACGACGGCAGCCGGCTCAGTGACGTCGAGATGGTCACCATGGTCCTCACCCTCGTACTGGCCGGACACGAGACCACCGCGCACCTCATAGGCAACGGCACCGCGGCCCTGCTCACCCACCCCGACCAGCTGCGGCTGCTCAAGGACGACCCGGCCCTGCTGCCGCGCGCCGTGCACGAGCTGATGCGCTGGTGCGGACCGGTGCAGATGACCCAACTGCGCTACGCCGCCGAGGATGTCGAGATCGCCGGCACGCAGATCCGCAAGGGCGACGCCGTCCAACTCATCCTGGTCTCGGCGAACTTCGACCCGCGCCACTACACCGACCCCGACCGGCTCGACCTGACCCGGCACCCCGCGGGCCACGCAGAGAACCATGTGGGCTTCGGCCATGGGGCGCACTACTGCCTGGGCGCCACCCTCGCCAAACAGGAGGGCGAGGTCGCCTTCGGCAAACTGCTCGGCCACTTCCCCGAGGTGTCCCTGGCCGTCGCCCCCGACGAGCTGGAGCGCACCCCGACCCCCGGCAGCTGGCGGCTGGCGGCACTGCCGCTGCGGCTGGGGTGATCCGCCGCCCGTGCCGTGCCGGGCCGGGGGGCGGCACGGCACGGGCCCGCCGTGGCGCGCAGCCGGTCAGCTTCCGGTCACGTCCACCGGCCGGTCGTCGCGCAGCTCGGCGAAGAGCCGCTTGGCCTTCGGCAGGTCCCACTTCACGGCGCTGCCCTTGGGGGTTTTGAAGCCGGTGGACGCGACGGGGACGTTGAGCTGCTTGCCGCCGCCGGACGAGACCTTCTTCATCGCCTCGAACAGCGAGGTGAGGGTGGGAAGGCCCATGTCCTTGTCGACGATGAGGGTGTCGAGCCCGGCGCTCACGGTCGGGTAGACCTTGGCGGGGTCGAGGAGCGTTCCGGGGGTGGCGGCCTCGTGGGCGAGCGCGGCCAGGAACTTCTGCTGGTTCTGGCTGCGGCCGAGGTCGCCCTTGGCCTCCTGGTGGCGCTGGCGGACGAAGGCGAGCGCGGTGCGCCCGTCGAGCGTATGGCAGCCCTTCTTCAGGTCCGCGCCCGATTTCTCGTCCTTGACGTCCCTGTCCAGGCACATCGGCACCCCGCCGATGGCGTTCACGATTCCCACGAAGCCGGCGAAGCCGATCTCCGTGTAATGGCCGATGCGCAGGCCCGTGTTGTGCTCGATGGTCCGCACCAGCAGTCCGGGGCCGCCGAGCGAGAACGCCGCGTTGAGCTTGTTCTTCGACGCCGGGTAGTGCTTGCCGGTCTCGGGGCGGATATAGGGCGGGATGGTCACCCAGGAGTCACGCGGCAGGCTCACCATCGTGGTGCCGTGGGCGCCGGTGTGCAGCAGGATCATCGAGTCGGTGCGGCGGCCTGCGTCGGCCGAGCCGCCGGTGTGCAGGTTCTTCTTGTCCTCCACGGTCAGGCCCTGGCGGCTGTCGGAGCCCACGATCAGATAGGTGGTTCCCGCACCCGGCGCCGGGCGGTCCGCGATCTTGCCCAGGTCGACCTGGCGGTTGAGTTTGGTGTCGGCCCACACATAGGTGCCGGCGGATGTGACGAGCGCCACGCTGGCCAGCAGGATCCCGGCCCGGGTGAGCCGGCGGCGGCGGGTGGGGCGGGAGGCGGAGCGCCGGCGCCGCGAGGCCCCGGGGGCGCCGCCTCTCCGGCCGCCACCGCGGCCTGTGGGACCGCCGCGCTGCGGCGGGACACCGGCGGCCTGCGGAACGTCCTGCGCAACGCTCTGCGAGATGACCTGCGGCACGGCGCCGGGCGGTGCGCTGCCCGCCCCCGGCACCGTGAACCCGGCGCCCGGGTAGGTCTCCTGACTGTTCCACACCTCTTGGGTGCCGGCGTACGTCATGTGCCCCGCGTCACCGCGGAGCCTCCCGTCGGACGGCCCCTCCAGCCAATCAGTCATGCGCGGCAGTCTGCACGCTCACGCGCTCTTCACCAAACGGTCCACAATTCTGCACTGAAGCGCACCGATTCGTGCGGGAGAAGGGATAATGCCCGATCCGCCCGGGGGCCCGGAGGGGCAAGGCGCCCGCCCAGCCGGAGCCGGACGAGCGCCTTGTACCGATAGGTCCGTTATCACCGTGTGAGCAGACGCTGCTGCTCGACCGGCTGCCCGATCTCCTGGGCGGCGGTGCCCGAGCGGTGCATCCGCTGCCACCTCAGCCGGGTGCCGAGCAGGAAGGCCACCACGGACTGGATGACCACCAGATACATCAGCTGCCGGTAGACGAAGAGCTGGAACGGCATCGCCCACAGGGCCCGCACCCGCTCACCGTCCAGCCGCAACGCATAGCCCGCGCAGGCCAGTTGGAGCGCGAGGAAGCCGAGCCACACCCCGGCCGAGAGCACCGGTCCGCGGAACAGCGCCCCGTACAGGGCGAAGATGTCCACGATCGGCGCGAGCAGCGGCAGGATGACCTGGAAGATCGTCAGGTAGCTCAGTCCGCGGCGGCCGAAGCGCCCGGACGGGCCCACTTCGACGGCGGCCCGGCGGTGCTTCCACATCGCCTGGAGCGTGCCGTAACACCAGCGGTAGCGCTGCCGCCACAGCTGGCCCAGCGAGGTCGGCACCTCCGTCCAGGCGATCGCGGACTCCTCGTAGACCACCCGCCAGCCCGCCTGCCACAGGGCCATCGTCAGGTCGGTGTCCTCGGCGAGGGTGTCCTCGCTGACGCCGCCGACGCCCATCAGCGCGTCCCGGCGGAAGGCGCCGATGGCGCCCGGGACGGTCGGCATGCACTCCAGGACCTCGAACATCCGGCGGTCGAGGTTGAAGCCGAAGACGTACTCCAGGTGCTGCCATCTGCCCAGCAGACGGCGGCGGTTGCCGACCTTGGTGTTCCCGCTGACGGCGCCGATGGCGGGGTGGGCCAGGGGCTGGATGAGCCGGTAGATGGCGTCCGGCTCGAAGACGGTGTCGGCGTCCACCATGACCACGATGTCGTGCCGGGCGTACGCCAGACCGGTGTTGAGGGCGGCGGCCTTGCCCGCGTTGGGCTGGCGGATCACCTCCACGCGGGGGTCGTCGATCCAGGTGGCGAGGTCCGCGGTGCGGTCCGTGGACCCGTCGTCGATGACGATGACCTGGAGGTACGGGTGTGTGGAGGCGAGCAGCGAACGGACCGTGGACTCGATGCCGGCCTCTTCGTTGTAGGCGGGTACGAGCACCGTCACCGGGGCGACGACCTCCCGCAGCCGGGGAGCCCCCGGCCGGAAGCGCGTCAGCCGCCGCACATGGGCACGGGCGAACACCACGAGCATCAGCAGGCGCAGCACCCCGAGCCCGCCGGCGATCCCGAGCACCCAGGTCATCCCGCTGACGAAGGCGTGCCCCAGCCCCTTGATCCAGAGCAGGCCGGTGCCCAGCCAGCGCTCGACGGTGGACACCGACTGGTCGGCAGGTGCCAGGCGCGCGCCGGCCGTCACGGTGGTGAACTTCTTCACGCTCCGGTTGCCGAGCAGCTTCTCCGTCTCGTGGTACGCGTTGTCGTTCAGGCTGAACTGCCGGACCAGGCCCTGCGACGGATTGCGGAACCACTTGTCGGCGGCGACCAGGGTGTAGCCCTCGGCGGCGGCGTGCTGTGCCGCCTTCCACTCCGGGCCGCACATGGTGTCCGCCGTGGTGGTCTGCGGCAGCCGCAGCAGCCGGGTGTGGATCCCCGCACTGCCCGCCAGCGCCTTCTGCGTGAGCGACAGCTCCATCTGGGCCCGCAGCGGCGATGCCGCTCCCATGACGGCGCCGGTGTAGGTGTTCGAGCCGATCTCGTGCCCCTCGGAGCGGATCCGCTGGACCAGCTCCGGGTACTGGGCCGCCTTCGTTCCGTACAGGAAGAACGTGGCATGCGCATGGTGCTTGCGCAGCAGATCGAGCAGGCGCGGGGTCCATACAGGGTCGGGCCCGCCGTCGTAGGTGAGCGCCACGGTGCGGGCGGGCATCGCGGCCGACGTCGCCCGGTCACCGTTCAGCCGCACCACCGGCCCACCCTTGGCCACGACCTCCGGCACCGGCGTGGTGCAGTCGCTGCGGACCTTGGCGGCGTCGACCTCGTGGGTGGTCCAGCCTTCGAAGAGCAGCGCGCCGAACATCACGGGGAGGACGAGGATCAGCAGCAGCCAGTGCCCGCGCGGATCACGGGACTGTGCGTGCCTGCCTCGGTTCGAGCGCCGCCTCACGCGGTGACCGTGGCGCTCGCGGCCACCGCCGGAACGCCGGCACAGAGTTGCAAATTGTCCGTTTTCAGCTGTTCTCGGTACTGCCTGGCCTCACACATGGTCGGCGAGTGTACTCATGGCCGGCCGGGGGTACGCGCCCCCGGCCAGCAACGTCCGGACCCGCGCGGACGGGAATGACCCGGCGTGACAAAGCCTGCACCGGCGGCTCCGCGGCACCGTTTCGCGCGGGTTGCACCGGATTGCACCGCCCCCCGGACGTGACTTTTCCGGACTTACGAGCCCGGCCCGGCCTAGCTCGGACCGGCTCGCGATGTGGGCGCGGTAACACCGGACCGCCGTACGGCGCAGAAGAACCCAGAGGGCAGCGGCAGAAGAGCGCAGAGGAACACCGCACCACGACAGAAGCACGCAGCAGCACCCGGAGGAACCAGGAGGCCGCACGGCACACAGCGGACCGAACGCCCCCGCCGACGCGAGCGGTCCGAACGCGCACGTCGACACGAGCGGACCGTGCGACCGCGGGACCGCGGCGGCACCTCCCGGCCGGACCACGCCGGCGTTCGCGACCGGCCGGCGCTCGCTACCGTCCGCCGTCCACCTGCGCCCGCCAGACGACCGGCTCCGAGCCCTCGCCCTCACCCTCGAAGACGACCGCGGCCGGGGCATCGCCCTTCGGCAGCAGGTGGATGGAGCACTCGGTCACCACACCGTTCGGCTTCACCATCTTGTGCGGAACGGCTTCGGGGCACGCGGCGACGCCGGGGCCGCCGATGTCGATCAGCGTCAGCTTCCGCACGGTCTGACCGCCCGTGGTCCGCAGCGCCACCCCGTCGCTCATGCTCGGCAGCAGGTCGAACTTGCCGCTGTTGCGGTACTGCATCGTCACGAAGTACGGGACCATCCTCTTCTGGTCCGCGTCCAGGTCGAAGCGGCTCAGGTCCGCGAGCGAGCCGGTGCGCACGCCCTTCGGGGTGATCCGCAGCGAGACCGGGCGGTTGCGGCTGTCCCTGGTGATCCCGTCGGCGGGCACGTCCGGGGCGAGCACCCCCTTGGAGCCGCTCTGGGCGCCGCCCACCTGCCATATGAGGGTGTCCCCGCCGTCGTCCTTGTAGGAGACGGTCGCCGGCTGCTGGCCCTTGGGCAGCATGAAGATCCGGCAGATCGCGGCCGTGGCGCCGGCCGCCAGCTGGGACGCGCCGCTCTCCCGGCACTCGGGCGGCAGACCGGAGCCGGTGGCCAGCGGGTTGGACCGGAACAGCGAGACCGGCTCGGCGGCCTGGCCGTCCGTCCCGTTGACGGAGAAGTTCCGCTCCGGGGACAGGTCCTTCACCGTCTCCTTGCCGGTGTTGGTGTAGGAGAAGGTCAGGTAGTACGGCACCTTCCCCTTGAGGTCGTCGTCCAGCCGGATGTGCGAGAGGTCGGAGTCCGAGCCGCGGGCCAGCCGCGTGGGCGTGAGCCGCAGGGGGTGCGCCTTGTGGTCGGAGCCGGTCCAGGTGGCCTGGCGCGGGGTGGCCTTCATCGGCAGCGGCTTGGCGGGCGTGACGGACTCCGCCGCCCCCGGCCTCTTGTCACCGGCCCCGCCGGCACACCCCACGGCCAGCAGCATGAGTGCGCTGAGACCCGCGGCACCCGCAATACGTACCGGCATCCGCACGGCAAACCCCCCGTTGTTACGAGCCGTATGGCGCCTGACCACACGGCGTTGGCTCGTCACTTCCGACGGCCGGACGGCGGCCAGGGTAGTCACCGCGGGGTGGTCGGGCGGCGGCGGCCCCGGGGGAACGTCAGCGCGGGCGGCGGGCCCGCAGCGAGTACATGAGGGGGATGCGGGGGCGGTCGCCCGGGAACCGGTAGTAGCCGTCGTCGTCCCGGCGCAGCGCGGCGAAACGCTGGAACATCGTCATGTCGTGTTCATGCAGAAATTCGAGGTGCAGGCCGGCGCCGGACAGCGCGGAGACGACCTCGCCGACCGGATGCTGCCATTCGACGCTGCGGTTGTTGACCGTCGGCGCACCGAAGTCCGTGTAGGTACCGGGGACTTCGTCGACCCAGGCGTCCCGGCTGAAGTAGTCGTGCACGATGCGCGATCCGGTCTCGTCGTCCAGCACATCGCACAGCGGGTGGAACTCGGCGAGGTAGAGGAAGCCGCCGGGGGCCACGAGCGAAGCGGCGGTATCGGCCCAGCGCTCCAGATCCGGCAGCCAGTTCAGCGCGCCGATGCCGGTGTAGACGATGTCGTACGCATCGTCCGGGACGGCCTCGGCGGCGTCATAGACGTCGGCGGCGACGAACGCCGCGCGCTCCGGGCCGTAGCCCAGCTCCTCGGCCAGCTCCCGGGCGGTCTCGATGGCCGCTTCGGAGAAGTCCAGGCCGACGACGCGGGAGGCGCCGCGGTGGGCCCACGAGAGGGTGTCCTGGCCGAAGTGGCACTGGAGGTGGAGCAGGGACCGGCCGGTGACCTCCCCGACCTCCGCGGTCTCGAAGTCGCGGAGCACGTCCCGGGCCCGGCGGAATCCGTCCTGGTCGTAATAATCACTCGCGGTGTGGATGGCGACCCGCTCGTCCCACCTGGCGCGATTGGTCTCCCGCCAGTCGTCGGGGCCGGTATGTCTTCCCATAACGCGAAGTTATCCACAGCCTTGCGGTCCTCGCCAACGCATTCGCGGCGCCGGGCGCAGAATGGGCCCATGACTGACGAGACGACCGCAGGTCCCGACCACCCCACCGATCCGATTCCTTCCACGACGGCAGCCGATCGCTCCTCCGGGACGGTTCCTGGCCGGGCCGGCTCGATAGCCGGTACGGAGATGCCCGACTGGGAGAAGCGCTTCCGTGCGCCGCGGATCGGGCTGCCCGACTGGGCCGAGGACGCTCCGGACCGTTCCCTGTTCGTCTCGAACGCCACCGGCACCTTCGAGCTGTACGCCTGGGACCGGACGACCGGGGAGCAGCGCCAGGCCACGGACCGGCCGAACGGCACGACGGACGGGACGCTGTCGCCCGACGGCGAGTGGCTCTGGTGGTTCTCCGACACCGACGGCGACGAGTTCGGCGTCTGGATGCGCCAGCCCTTCGCCGGTGGCCCGGACGAGCCCGCCGCCCCGGGCCTCGGCCCCTCCTACCCGGGCGGTCTGGCGATCGCCCGGGACGGCACGGCGGTCATCGGACGCTCGACGGACGAGGACGGCTCCACCATCCATGTGGTCCGGCCGGACCGGCCACCGGTGGAGATCTACCGCCACCGCGAGTCGGCGGGCGTCGGCGACCTCTCCCACGACGGTTCACTGATCGCCGTCGAGCACACCGAGCACGGCGATGCGATGCACTCCGCGATCCGCGTCGTGCGCCCCGACGGCTCCACGGTCGCCGAGCTCGACGACACCAACGGCGGGACCGAGGAGCTGGGCCTTTCGGTGATGGGCTTCGCACCGGTGGACGGTGACTCCCGGCTGCTGGTCGGGCACCAGCGGCGGGGCCGCTGGGAGCCGATGATCTGGGATCCGCTGACCGGTGTGGAGACGCCCCTGGAGATCGACCTCCCCGGAGACGTGGGCGCCGACTGGTATCCGGACGGCTCCGCACTGCTGGTGGAGCACGAGTACCAGGCCCGCAGCGAGCTGTGGCGGTATGACCTGTCCGCGGCGGCCGGCCAGGCGCTGACCCGGGTCGAGACCCCGGCCGGCACGGTCTCCGGCGCGACGGCGCGGCCGGACGGCACGGTCGAGTTCCTGTGGTCGTCGGCCGCCCAGCCCCCGGAGGTCCGCTCGACGAGCGGCAGGGTCGTGCTCGACCCGCCCGGAATGAAGGCGCCCGCCTCGGTGCCGGTGCGCGACATCTGGGTGGACGGCCCCGGCGGCCGTATCCACGCCCTGGTCCAGCAGCCGCCCGGCGAGGGCCCCTTCCCCACCGTCTTCGACATCCACGGCGGCCCGACCTGGCACGACAGCGACTCCTTCGCCTCGTCCCCGGCGGCCTGGGTGGACCACGGCTTCGCGGTGGTGCGCGTCAACTACCGCGGCTCGACCGGCTACGGCCGGGCCTGGACGGACGCGCTCAAGCACCGCGTCGGACTGATCGAGCTGGAGGACATCGCCGCGGTGCGCGAGTGGGCGGTCTCCTCCGGCCTGGCCGATCCCGACCGGCTGGTGCTGGCGGGCGGTTCCTGGGGCGGCTATCTGACGCTCCTGGGCCTCGGCACCCAGCCGGATGCCTGGGCGGTGGGCCTGGCCGCGGTCCCGGTCGCGGACTATGTGACGGCGTACGACGACGAGATGGAAGCCCTCAAGGCGATGGATCGCACCCTGCTGGGCGGCACACCCGAGGAGGTTCCCGAGCGCTTCGAGGCCTCGTCCCCGCTCACCTATGTCGACGCCGTACGGGCACCGGTCTACATCTCCGCGGGCGTCAACGACCCCCGCTGCCCGATCCGTCAGGTGGAGAACTACGTCCAGCGCCTGGAGCAGCGCGGCCACCCGCACGAGGTCTACCGCTACGACGCCGGCCACGGCTCCCTCGTCGTGGAGGAGCGCATCAAGCAGATACGGCTGGAGCTCGACTTCGCCCAGCGGCATGTGATCAAGGACAGCAGGAGCAGCCAGGAGAGCTGACGAAGGAGGGGTGAAGGGGCACCGCCCGCTCCCGCCCGCTCAGGCGGTGGCGTGATGGGCGAGCGCGGCGTGCGGGTCGGTGCCCTCGCTGGTGTGGTCGGTGTGGACGGTCGCGGCCGTCAGCCGGGGAACGGCGTGGATCAGCGCATGCTCCGCGGCCACGGCGAGGGCATGGGCCTGGACCACCGTCAGCGTGGAGTCGACGACGATATCGGCCTCGGCCCGCAAGGTGTGGCCGATCCAGCGCATACGCACCTGCCCGACGCTGCGGACGCCGTCCACCGACCGCAGGGCGGTCTCCGCGGTGTCGATGAGCGCCGGATCGACGGAGTCCATCAGGCGCCGGTAGACCTCACGGGCGGCGTCGCGCAGCACCATGAGGATGGCGGCCGTGATGAGCAGACCGATGAGGGGGTCGGCCAGGCGCCAGCCGAGGGCTGAGCCGCCCGCCCCGAGGAGGACGGCGAGTGAGGTGAAGCCGTCGGTGCGGGCGTGCAGGCCATCGGCAACCAGGGCGGCGGAGCCGATCCTGCGCCCGGTGCGGATGCGGTACCGGGCCACCCACTCGTTGCCGATGAACCCGATCACGGCGGCGATGGCCACCGCCCACAGGTGCGTGACCTCACGAGGGTGCAGCAAACGATCGACCGCCTCGTAAGCGGCGAGGAAGGAGGAGACGGCGATGGTCAGCACGATGGCGATACCCGCAAGGTCCTCGGCACGGCCGTAGCCGTAGGTGTAGCGACGGTTCGCCGCCCGGCGGCCGAGCACAAAGGCGATGCCCAGCGGGACCGCGGTCAGGGCGTCGGCACCGTTGTGCAGGGCGTCACCGAGCAGCGCCACCGACCCCGACAGCCCGACGACCACTGCCTGGACCCCACAGGTCAGCCCCAGCACCCCGAGCGAGAGCCACAACGTCCGCATGCCCTCCCGAGAGGTCTCCATCGCGGCATCCACCTTGTCCATGGCCTCATGCCCATGCGGCACCACCAGATGCGCCAGCCGGTGCCACACCCGCCGGCACACCTGGCCGCCGGGACCGTGGTGGTGGGCGGGATGCGCCTGCTGCGTGGCGGGGCCGTGGTCGGACGCATGAGTGTGGTGCCTGGCGCTTCCCTGGCCGGCAGGGGCCTGGCCGTGGGCGGCGGGGTCCTGGCCGGCGGCCTGCGCGTGGTGACCGGCCGGGCCGTGGTCAGGGTGCGGGTGGTGCGGGCCGTTCGGGTGATTGCCTGCCATACGGCCTACCGTGGCACGCCGATCCCCTTGCAGCTACAACGGTCATACGCCCGATGACCAGGTGCGAATCCATTGCAGAAGGGGGAGGGGTGGGGAGGGGGCGGGGGGGAGGCCCCCCGGGGCCCAAGGGGCGCGCAGCCGCGCCCCTACCCCCCGTCTCTCACCCCGCCGCCCGCCCCGCCTCCGCACCCGCACCCGCTTCCGCCTCCGGCTTCGGCTCCACCTCCGGCAACAGCCCCAAAGCTGCGTCCCTGGCCGCTTCGGCTTCGCGGCGGAAGAGGCGGAACCACATGAAGACCACGAAGCCGGCGAAGACGAACCACTCGCCGGTGTAACCGAGGTTCTGGAAGGCCTTGAGGTCGAGGCCGCTGCCCTCGGCGGCGGCCGGCGGGACGGCGCGCAGCGGGGCCTGGGCGTCGGTGAGCGTGATCCAGGCGTCGTAGACCTCGTACGGCACGATGTTGACCAGCGACGCCGCGCTGATCATGCCGAGCTGGCCCTTCGGCAACCCGCCGCCGGCCTGTACGCCGTCGGTGCCCTGGTTCTCGGAGGCCTGGAGCGCCCCGGCGACCGTCACCTCGCCCTTGGGCGGCGCGGGCACCTTCGCCGCATCGGCCTTCGCCCCGGCGTCGCCGGGCAGCCAGCCCCGTACGACCGGGAGGGCCTTGCCGCTGTCCGTACGCAGCAGGTTGAGGACGTAGAAGCCCTGCCGCTCGCCGTGCTTGTCCTTCAACGTACGGCCCGGTACGAGGAGTTGGTACCCGGTGTCGTAGTGGCCGCGGGCGCTGGCCTGACGGCCGGAGGTGACCTTGTCGACGGGCAGCAGGCTGTCGACCGGGCGGGCCGCGGCGGCCTTGGCCCGTTCGGAGCGGTCCTCCTGCTGCTGGTGGGTGTCGACGCGGTCCTCGAAGCGGCTCAGCTGCCAGCTGCCCATGAAGATGCAGAAGGGAATCGCCAGTGCGGCGAAGACGTTGATCCCCCACCACCGCGGGGTCAGCAGGAACCGGTACACGCCCTCAACGGTACGGGGCCCCTACGGCGGGCCCGCATCGCCCCCTCGGGACCAGAGGCCAGCCCCGCCGCCCAGAAACGACGGGAGCCCCGCCGCCCGGAGAAAGCGGGGAAGCACCCCGACGCCCGGAAATCACGCGAGCACCCGCACCCCGCCGCCCTGAGACCGACGAAACGCCCCGCCGCCTCCGGACCACACAGCGCTCGCCCCGTCCGTCCGTCCGTCCAGCCAGCCGGTATCAGCCGGAACAAGGGCCGCGCTCCGTGCGCTCAGTGGCCGGGACCGGGCCTCCTCCACCCCGTCACTGGGCGGCCAGCGCCTCGGTCCGGTAGACGGTCCCGGCGCAGGCGTCCGCGACCTTGGTCTCGGCCGCGGCGGGCTCGCCGGCCTCCGGCGTATGGCTGAGAACGATCCCTCCGGACGCCGTTCCGCCCTCGGCGGAGCCGTCGTCGCCGCCCGCCTGACCGCCGCTGTCACCGGCGGAGGTCGCCCCGCCGTCCGGGGACTGTGCCGGGTCGTTGGTGGGGCCGGGTGTCGGTGAGGGCCCCGGGCTCGCGCATCCGGTGGTGCCGCCCCCGGCCTCCGGGATCCAGGCGAACTGCACCTCGTAGGCCTCCCCCGGCTTGAGTACCAGCTGGTCGGGGGTGGTGGCGGGGTCGGGCAGACCGGTGGCCTCATCGCCCGAGGTGTGGTCGACGACATGGATGCGGTCGGGGTTGGTGGTGCCCTGGGCGACCACGCCGACGGTGCCGCCGCCCTCGACGGAGCAGGCGGTGCCGGAGGTGTTGACCACGCGGAACGAGCCGTAGACCCGCCCCGCGGAGTCCGCCGGGCGGACCGTCCCGGTGCCCTGCCCGAGCTGGTCGCGGGAGCAGACCGGTGAGGTGACGTCCATGGTCTCGTCCGGGGCAGGGGTGCCCGCCCCGGCGCCGTGGCCCGTGCCGTTCTTCTCCGCGGCCTTCCCCTTGCCCGAGGGATCTCCCGCGCCGGGCTTCGTACCGGCCTTGCCGGTCGGCCGGGGTCCGGCGTGCTCGGTGCCTTCGCCGTGTGCGCCCTCGGTGCCGCCCTGGGCACGCTGGCTGCTGGCGGCGTTGGCGGGCCGGTCCGGGGAGCCGTCGGCGAGGTTGGCGACATGGACCATGGCGGGGATGGCGGTCCCGCCGAGCAGCAGTGCGGCGGCCGCGCCGACGAGGACATGGCGGCGGCGCTGGCGGCGGGCGGGGACCGCGCGGCGCAGCGTGTCCAGGGCGTCCGCGGCGGGTTCGAGGTCGCCCACGCGGGACTGGAGCAGCCGCCTGAGGTCGTCCTCGTCGCCGAAGCCGCCACCGAATCCGCCGGTGGGGTGGCTGCGGCCGTGATCGTGCCCGTCGCCGCCGCTGCCGCCGCCGAACGCGCCGCCGAAGGCGATCTCGGCGCCGGTGTCGCGGTCGTGCACCGGCCGGTCGTGCGTCTCGACGTCGCCCGCCGCACGGCCGTACGGGTCGGCTACGTATGCGGTGCCGCCGCGCGCCGCACGGTCGTACGCGGTTGCCGCTGCTGTCGGACCGTCGCAGGGACGGTCGTCGGCGGCGTCCCGGCTGTCCGCGCCACCGTCGTCGTCACGCTCCGTACCGTCGGCGACGCCGATGTTCTCGCCCGGGCCGTCCGGGCCCGATGCCTCGCATGCGCCGAAGGGGTCGTGCCGGCCAAACGTCTTGCCACTCATGCCGGAGCCTCCATCGCGACGCGGAGCGCCGCGATCCCCCGCGAGCCGTATGCCTTGACCGAGCCGAGCGATATGCCCAGCGTCTGGGCCACCTGCGCCTCGGTCATATCGGCGAAGTAGCGGAGCACCAGCACCTCGCGCTGGCGGCGCTGGAGCCCGCGCATCGCGTGGATCAGCTGGTCGCGCTCCAGCAGGTCGTAGGCGCCTTCTTCGGCGCTGGCCATGTCGGGCATCGGCTTGGAGAGCAGCTTGAGCCCGAGGATGCGGCGGCGCAGCGCGGAGCGCGAGAGGTTGACGACGGTCTGCCGGAGGTAGGCGAGGGTCTTCTCGGGGTCGCGCACCCGTCCGCGCGCGGAGTGCACGCGGATGAAGGCTTCCTGGACGACGTCCTCGCAGGAGGCGGTGTCGTCGAGGAGCAGCGCGGCGAGACCGAGCAGCGAGCGGTAGTGCGCGCGGTAGGTCTCGGTGAGGTGGTCGACTGTGGTGCCCGCTGCCATCGCGTCGTCAGTGTCCCCACGCTGAGAAGGAAGCTGCGCGGGGCGCGTGGTGGGCCAGGGGGCGATCACTGGCATGCTCCCGCCGGCACGGGGCCGCGGTGGGCTCGCTGTTGCCCCTGCGGCGCCTGCCGGCGCGATGGTGAATCCGAGTACCTCTGCCACGCCTGTTGGACACGCTTCCCCCTGTAAGGGTTGTACGCGCAAGGCACCGCTTTTGACGATGCATCAAATGCCCTCATGCGTACCAGCTCTTCCCGAATGCCCTATTAATCCCGACGCGTGCACCCCGACATCCGGGGGCTCAAGCGGCCCGCGGACACCCCGGGCCACCCCTGAGGGCGGCCACAAAGACGCTCCCCGCCCAACTGCCGGTTGCAGTGTGGCGGGGAGCGAATGGTCGAACAGATCGTCAGCCCAGATCAAGAGGTCTGGGCCAGCAATTCGCTCACAGAATCTTCACACGACCCACAAAGTATCTACCAGCGGGTCGGCCCGCGACGGCCAATCACGCCAAGTCGCGCTCTCCCTACGGCTGGTGTCCGCACCGCAGTTCACACGAGTCCCACGCTTCACACAAGCTTTCAGATTCGCGGGGACCGCCGGATCCCATGAGGGCGGTAGCAGGGGTACGAGCCGGGGCAGCCCTGCTACGGCCCCACCCGGACAGCACGGCCGGGCAGCGAACGGCCCGGCGTCGGCAGCGTTATCCCCGGAGCTCCGCCGCCACCAACTCGCCCACCTGTGCGGTGTTCAGGGCCGCGCCCTTGCGCAGATTGTCCCCGCAGACGAACAGCTCCAGCACCCGCGGATCGTCCAGCGAGCGCCGCACCCGGCCGACCCAGGTCGGATCCGTACCGACGACGTCGGAGGGGGTGGGGAACTCCCCCGTGGCCGGATCGTCGCAGAGGACGACCCCGGGGGCCGCGGCCAGGATCTCGTGCGCGTGGGCGACCGTGACCTCGTTCTCGAACCGTGCGTGCACGGCCAGCGAGTGGGTGGTGAGCACCGGCACCCGTACACAGGTCGCGGTGACCGGCAGATCCGGCATGCCCAGGATCTTGCGGGTCTCGTTACGGACCTTCAGCTCCTCGGAGGACCAGCCGTCCTCCTGGAGCGAGCCGGCCCAGGGCACCACATTGAGCGCGATGGGTGCCGGGAAGGGCCCCATCGCGTCCCCCACGGCCCGCCGTACGTCACCGGGCGTGGCACCCAGCTCCGTACCGCACACCGCGGACAGCTGCGCCCGCAGCGTGTCGATACCGGCCTTCCCCACCCCGGAAACCGCCTGGTACGAGGAGACGATCAGCTCGCTCAGCCCGTACTCGGCGTGCAGCGCACCCAACGCGACGATCATCGACAGCGTGGTGCAGTTGGGGTTGGCGATGATGCCGCGCGGACGCACCCGCGCGGTATGCGCATTGACCTCGGGGACGACCAGCGGCACCTCCGGATCCATCCGGAAGGCGCCCGAATTGTCCACGACCACCGCGCCCTTGGACGCGGCGACCGGCGCCCACTGCGCGGAGACCTCGTCGGGGACGTCGAACATCGCGACGTCGATACCGTCGAAGACCTCCTCGCTCAGCGCGAGGACCTCGACCTCCGCACCCCGTACGGTCAGCTTGCGGCCGGCCGAGCGGGGGGAGGCCACCAGCCGGATCTCGCCCCAGATGTCGGCCCGCTCGGACAGGATGCCGAGCAGCACCGCGCCGACGGCGCCGGTGGCGCCGACGACGGCGAGATGCGGCTTACGGGCCGTGCGGGCATCCGCCCCTGCCGTGTCAGCGAGGGACGGACGGCCCGCCTCGGCCGGAATCATCGTCCGGTGCCGCCATAGACCACGGCCTCATCGCTCTCCGAGTCGAGCCCGAAGGCGGTGTGCACGGCGCGCACGGCCTCGTTGACGTCATCGGCGCGGGTGACGACCGAGATGCGGATCTCGGAGGTCGAGATCAGCTCGATGTTCACGCCCGCGTTCGACAGGGCCTCGAAGAACGTCGCCGTGACGCCCGGGTTGGTCTTCATCCCCGCGCCGACGAGCGAGATCTTGGCGATCTGGTCGTCGTAGCGCAGCGAGTCGAAGCCGACCGCCGCACGGGTCTTCTCCAGGGCCGCGACGGCCTTGCGGCCCTCGGCCTTGGGCAGCGTGAAGGAGATGTCGGTCAGACCGGTCGACGCGGCGGACACGTTCTGGACCACCATGTCGATGTTGACCTCGGAGTCCGCGATCGCGCGGAAGATGCGCGCGGCCTCGCCGGGCTTGTCCGGGACCCCGACGATCGTGACCTTCGCCTCGGAGGTGTCGTGTGCGACGCCCGAGATGATTGCCTGCTCCATCGGCTGGTCCCCTTGCGGTTCGTTGCTGACCCATGTGCCCTGAAGCCCCGAGAAGGAGGAGCGGACATGGATCGGGATGTTGTATCGGCGTGCGTACTCGACGCAGCGGTGCAGCAGCACCTTGGAACCGGAGCTGGCCAGCTCCAGCATGTCCTCGAAGGAGATCCAGTCGATCTTCCGGGCCTTCTTCACGACCCGCGGGTCGGCGGTGAAGACACCGTCCACATCGGTGTAGATCTCACAGACGTCGGCGTTCAGCGCGGCGGCCAGCGCCACGGCGGTGGTGTCCGAGCCACCGCGGCCCAGGGTCGTGATGTCCTTCTTGTCCTGGGACACACCCTGGAAGCCGGCGACGATGGCGATATTGCCCTCGTCGACCGAGGTCTGGATACGGCCCGGCGTGACATCGATGATCCGTGCCTTGTTGTGCACGGAGTCGGTGATGACACCGGCCTGGCTACCGGTGAAGGACTGCGCCTCGTGACCGAGGTTTTTGATCGCCATCGCCAGCAGGGCCATGGAGATCCGCTCTCCGGCGGTCAGCAGCATGTCGAACTCGCGCCCCGACGGAATCGGGGACACTTCCTGCGCGAGATCGATCAGCTCGTCCGTCGTGTCGCCCATCGCCGAAACCACGACGACCACCTGGTGGCCGTTCTTCTTGGCTTCGACGACTCGCTTGGCAACGCGCTTGATGCCCTCGGCATCCGCAACGGATGAGCCGCCGTACTTCTGCACGACAAGGCCCACGTGCGCTCCTCGCAACTGTCTCTTCGGGAGTTTCCTCCCGGACCCCCGGAATGTGGGGGTACTGCGGTCGGCTCAGTCTAACGAGCAAGCGGAATCCGCCCTGCTGTTATCACATCGTGAGACACGAAGCTCACTCAGCGATCACGTCCCGCTTCGACGGATCCGCGCCGGCGCACCGTCGCGCCCGCTCGGCGAAGCACATGCCCGCTCTGCGCCCGTACACACGGAAACGTAACCCAGGTCACAGGCCCGGGGCACCCCGGGCGGCCCGCCCCGGCTCAGGTCCCCCGCAGCCCCAGCGGCCCGGCGATCTCCGCCGCCATGACCTTCCCGGCCTCTTCGGCGAGCCGTTCCTCGTCGCCGTCGACGCCGCTGTCGGTGTCCAGGCCGTCCAGCTCCACCAGCGGCTGGTCGAGGCGTACGTGGGCGACCAGCGACTGCAACGCCCGCAGCGCGGCCGAGGCGGTCGGGCCCCAGTTGGAGAGGTAGGAGAACTGCCACCACCACAGGGCCTCGCTGACCCGGCCCTCGCGGTAGTGCGCCAGGCCGTGCCGCAGGTCGGTGATGATGTCAGCCAGATCGTCGGAGATCCGGGAGGCGACCGGCTCGCTGCGCGGGACGTAAGGGTCGAAAACCTCGGAGTACACATCCACCGGGTCGAGCAGGGTGGCGAAGCGCTCACGCAGCTCGTCGACGTCCGGCTCCGGACCGGTGTCCGGCTCATAGCGCTCATCGGGAACGATGTCCTCGTGGGCGCCCAGGCGGCCGCCGGTGAGCAGCAGCTGGGAGACCTCCAGCAGCAGGAAGGGCACCGCGCTGTCCGGCTCGTCGCCCTTGGCGACCTCCGTGACGGCGACGATGAAGCTCTCGATCGAGTCGGAGATCGAAACGGCGAAATCGTCCGGGTCCTGTGTCGCGTTGTGCAGCGTGGCATCAGACATCGAGAAGTCTCCTCCCTTCGAAGGCCCGCCCGAGCGTGACCTCGTCCGCGTACTCCAGATCGCCTCCGACCGGCAGTCCGCTCGCCAGTCGTGTCACTCTCAGGCCCATGGGTTTGATCATGCGGGCCAGGTACGTGGCCGTGGCCTCGCCCTCGAGATTCGGGTCCGTGGCCAGAATCAGCTCGGTGACCGTGCCGTCCGCGAGCCTGGCCAGCAGTTCCCGTATCCGCAGATCGTCGGGGCCGACGCCCTCGATCGGGCTGATCGCCCCACCGAGGACGTGGTAGCGGCCGCGGAACTCGCGGGTCCGCTCGATGGCCACGACGTCCTTGGGCTCCTCCACGACACAGATGACCGCCGGATCACGCCGCGGGTCCAGACAGACCCGGCACTGCTCCTCCTGCGCCACATTGCCGCAGACGCTGCAGAACCGGACCTTCGCCTTGACCTCCATCAGCGCATTCGCGAGCCGGCGGACATCGGTCGGCTCGGCCTGAAGAATGTGGAAGGCGATCCGCTGCGCGCTCTTGGGACCGACGCCGGGCAGCCTGCCCAACTCGTCGATCAGGTCCTGGACCACGCCTTCATACACGGAACGTCTTCTCTCTCTTCTGCCGTGCTGCGTACGCTAGTTGGCTACTCCTCAGAAAGGGAGACCGGGGATTCCGCCACCGCCCAGTCCCTGGGCGAGCGGACCGAGCTTCTGCTGCTGGAGCTGCTGGGCACTGGCGTTGGCATCCCGGACCGCCGCCAGCACGAGATCGGCGAGCGTCTCCGCCGTCTCCTCGGCGGAATCGGCATCCACCGCCTTGGGGTCGATGACCAGACCCGTGAGCTCACCGGAGCCGGTCACCGTCGCCTTGACCAGACCGCCGCCCGCGGAGCCCTCCACGGGCGTCTCCGCCAGCTCCTGCTGGGCGGCCGCAAGGTCCTGCTGCATCTTCTGGGCCTGCTGGAGCAGCTGCTGCATATTGGGCTGACCACCGGGGATCACGACGTGACTCCTGCCATACGACAACGATTGGTGCGGTAGCCCGAGCCTACGTGTTTCAACGGCCCCGCGCCCTACGCCGTAAGGAGGAGCACGGGTGTACGCCGGATGCGGACGCTGGAGGCCCCCGCCGGCCCGCCCCGAACCACCCGGCACGCCCCGTATGCGCCCCCTGACGGGCACGCTGCCCCCTCCGGCCCGGCCGCCCACCCCCGCCCGCTCATGTGAGCTTCTCCGCTCGCCCGCGCCTGCCCTTCACATGCGGTGGGAGCTCACCCGCTCACTCACTCTCGAGCCCATCCATTCTCGAGTTCGCTCATTCTTCAGGTCCCTCATCCTTGAGCTCACTCATTGTTGAACTCTTCCAGGACCGTCGCGCCCAGCTCGCGGACGATCAGGTCATGGCCGCTCAGCGCGGAGTCGACGAGATCGGGGTCGTCCTCGGCCGGCATGTCGTACTCGATCGACATGGGCGGCGGCTCGGGCGGGGTGTACGAGGGCTCCGGCGCGGCAGCCGCCTGCCCACCGCCGGCGGAGGCCGACGGTCCGACGGCCTCCCGCGCCATCCGCGCGCCCTGGCTGCCACCTGCTGCGCCGCCGCTCTGCCCGTACTGCCCGCCGGACGACGGGGCCGCCGCCGGGCCACCCTGCTGGGGCGGGGCCTGCGGCGCGGACTGCTGTGGGGCGGACTGCTGCGGCGCGGCGGGCGGGCCGCCGAAGCCACCGCCGCCTCCGCCACCGCCGCTACGGGGGGCGCCGCCGGCCGGCGGGCTGGCGCCGCCCGACGGGTCGACGATCGCCTCGACCCGCCACTGCACCTGGAACCGCTCGGCAAGCACGTCCTTGAGGACGTCCTCGCTCCCGCCGTTGGCGAAGCTGTCGCGGGCCCCGGCATTGGGGAAGCCGATCTGTAGCGTCGTGCCGTCGAAGCCGGAGACCTGGGCGTTCTGGCTCAGCAGGATCCAGGTGAAGCGCCGGCGGTCCTTGACCGCTTCCAGGATGTCCGGCCACATCTGCCGCACCTGGGCGGCACCCTGCGCCGCCCCCGGGGCCGCCCCGCCCTGCGGCGACTGCGCCACGGGCGCGGGCGCACCGGCCGCCTGGCCGGCCCCCGTCGGGCCGGCGGCCGCCGCCTGCTGCTGTACGGGCGCCGCGCCGCCAGGGCCGCCCGCCGCGGGGCCGCCCTGCCCGGGCGCCGCGGCCGTCGGCCACCCGCCCGGCTGCCGCGCCGCACCGCCGCCTCCGGCCCCGCCGTTGCCCGTGGCGGCACCGCCGCCGGCTCCCCGGCCGGTACCGCCGGGCCACGCCCCGGGCCGCGCGGGCGCACCGTCATGACCGGCACCCTGGCCACCGCCCGGGGCACCGCCGTGCGGCCCTCCAGCGCCCTCCGCCGGAGCCGCCGGTGCCGGAGCGGCCGGAGCCGCCGGGGCCGCCGGGGTCGGGGCCGCAGCTCCCGGAGCGGGCGCGGACGGCGCCCCCGCCCCCCGTACCGCGGCACGCGCAGCCGCCGGTCCGGACGGGCCCGCGGCCGGCATCGGCGGATGCGCCTCCGGCCCCGGTACGTACCCGGCCGCCGGCCCCCCGCCACCCGAAACCACCGGAGCCGGACCAACCCCAAGATCGCCGGGCCCAGCACCTGCCGGGCCCACCCCACTCGCTCCGCTCGCCCCGCCGAGCAGCGCCGCACCCGCACCGCGCTCCAGACGGTCCAGCCGTGCCTGCACCGACCGCTCGTCGTCGTACGCCGCGGGCAGCAGCACCCGGGCACAGATCAGCTCCAGCTGGAGCCGCGGCGAGGTCGCCCCCCGCATCTCCGTCAGGCCCGTATTGACCAGGTCAGCGGCCCGGCTCAGCTCCGCCGCCCCGAACACCGACGCCTGTGCCGACATCCGCTCCACCACATCCGCGGGGGCATCGATCAGCCCCTTCTCCCCCGCGTCCGGCACCGCCGCCAGGATCACCAGATCCCGCAGCCGCTCCAGCAGATCGGCGACGAACCGCCGCGGATCGTTACCGCCCTCGATGACCCGGTCCACCACCTCGAAGGCCGCCGCCCCGTCCCCCGAGGCGAACGCCTCGACCACGGAGTCCAGCAGCGACCCGTCGGTGTAGCCCAGCAGGGCCGTCGCCATGGCATACGTCACACCGTCGGCACCGGCTCCGGCCAGCAGCTGGTCCATCACCGACATCGAGTCCCGCACGGAGCCGGCACCGGCCCGTACGACCAGCGGCAGCACCCCGTCCTCGACCGGGATGTCCTCCCGCCCGCACACCTCGGCGAGGTACTCCCGCAGGGTGCCCGGCGGCACCAGCCGGAACGGATAGTGATGCGTCCGCGACCGGATCGTGCCGATGACCTTCTCGGGCTCGGTCGTCGCAAAGATGAACTTCAAATGCTCCGGCGGCTCCTCCACCACCTTCAGAAGCGCATTGAAGCCCGCCGAGGTCACCATGTGCGCCTCGTCGATGATGTAGATCTTGTACCTGCTGCTGGCGGGCCCGAAGAACGCCTTCTCCCGCAGCTCACGGGCGTCGTCCACACCACCGTGCGACGCCGCGTCGATCTCGATCACATCGATCGAGCCGCGCCCGTTCCTGGCCAGGTCCACACACGACTGGCACGTCCCGCAGGGCGTGGGAGTGGGACCTTCCTCACAGTTCAAACACCGCGCAAGGATCCGCGCGCTGGTCGTCTTGCCGCAGCCACGCGGCCCACTGAACAGATAGGCGTGGTTGACCCGGTTGTTCCGCAACGCCTGCTGGAGCGGATCGGTCACGTGCTCTTGCCCGATGACCTCGGCGAAGGTCTCGGGTCGGTATCGGCGGTACAGCGCAAGGGACGACACGCTTACGACGATATCGGGCCGCACTGACAACCGGCCCTTCCCCAAACTCTCGGCTCCTCACGAGCAGGGAAGGCCCCATGCGCAGGGGAGGCCCCCTTCGCAAACACAAGCGCCCCCCACGCACCCGCCAGAGCCGACCTACCCTTGCTGCCTTCCGGCCCTGGGGGAGTTCAGTCAGATAGCGCCACGTGAGGGGCTGCGCTCCACACTAGCGGATCCCCCACCCAACAATCGAACCCGACCCCCACCTCCACCCCCGCTCCGGACCCCCTCCCACCCCCTCCCCCGGATCATGTTCGCGAGCACTCCCCAACGTCTTGTATTGTTTGCGGCGGAGGATTCGCCTAGTGGCCTAGGGCGCACGCTTGGAAAGCGTGTTGGGGGCAACCCCTCACGAGTTCGAATCTCGTATCCTCCGCACCGCCCGTCAGGGCAAACGAGGGCCCCGACCAGATCTTGGTCGGGGCCCTCGTCGTTCGGTCCCAGGCCTCCGGTGCTGCCGGTGCTGCTGTGATACTGACGCGATGCCGCCGACGCCTCTGCCACGGATCCCCGTGCCCCTGGACCCCATAACGGCTGACCCGCCGGGTCCGATAGCGCGCCCGCTGCTCACCCAGTCCTGGCTCGACCTCGCCTTTCTGCACTGGGCCGCGGACCCCGCCGACGTGGCCGGCCTGCTGCCGTCCGGGACGGTCCCCGACTCTTTGGACGGTGTCACCTACGTCGGTCTGGTCGCGTTCCGGATGCACCGTGTCGGCTGGTTCCGGCTCCCGGGCGTCCCTTATCTGGGGACGTTCCCCGAGACCAATGTGCGCCTCTACTCGGTGGACGCGCAGGGGCGGCGTGGTGTGGTCTTCCGCTCACTCGACGCCTCCCGCCTGGTGCCGGTGGCCGTGGCGCGGCTCGGCTTCCGGATGCCCTATCTGTGGTCCCGCATGGCCATCCGCACCGACGGCGACACCGTCACCTACACGAGCTCCCGGCGCTGGCCCGGCCCCCGCGGCGCCCGCTCCCGTATCACCGTGCGGGTGGGCGAACGGATCGAGGAACCCACCGAGTTGGAGCACTTTCTGACCGCACGCTGGGGAATGCACAGCGCCTTCTTCGGCCGGCCGATGTACCTGCCCAACGCCCACCCGCGCTGGCCCCTGCACCGGGCCGGCCTGGTCGAGTGCGAGGAGGATCTGGTGGCGGCGGCAGGCTTCCCGACGCCCATGGGGGAGCCGGTGAGCGTCCTGTACTCGCCCGGCGTCCCGGCCCGCTTCGGCCGCCCCGCCCGCCCGGCCGGCATCCCGACCCCCTGACTGCCGCCGGCCTGGCCGGGAAGCCCCCTGGGCCCAGACCTCAGGGCGGGTCTGGGCGGCAGCGCCCGTCGCCAGGTGCGGCGTCCTGATCCGGCTGTTACGGGCTTGTGATCGTGCGCGTGTAACCAGAGGGCGAGCGGGTGCGTAAGCACCCGTGTACGTCGGCCGCAGCAGGAGTACCAAGTGGAGCGGGATGGCCCCCAGTAGCAGTGTGTCTGCCCGTGGCGTGCCCGGGGCGGGCGGAAGCGAGGTGCCCCCATCCGGGTTCAGGGGCGGGGACCCCGTGCCGTTGGCCGAGTGGAACCGCCGGGGCGCGACATGAATGAGCGGGAGTTCGATGCGTTCTACAGCGGAAGCGTCGGCCGGCTTACCGGCCAGTTGTACGCGATGACCGGCGACCTCGCCGAGTCCCAGGACGTGGTGCAGGAGGCGTTCGTCCGGGCCTGGGAACGGCGGACCGAACTCGATGCCGGCGGCGCCCCCGAGGCCTGGGTGCGCACGGTGGCCTGGCGGTTGGCGGTGAGCCGGTGGCGGCGGGTGCGTGCCGCGTTGTCGTTGGTGCGCCGGCAGGGTCCACCCGCCGATGTGCCCCCGCCCGACCCGAATCATGTGCTGCTGGTGGAGGCGTTGCGCGGTATCCCCGAGGCGCAGCGGCGGGCGATCGTCCTGCACCATCTGTGCGACCTCCCCCTACGTGAGGTGGCCGCCGAGACCGGGTGTCCGGTCGGGACGGTCAAGGTGCATCTCAGTCGCGGACGCGCGGCCCTGGCCCGGCTTCTCTCCGACTCGGAGCTGGATCCCCGCTCGGGCGAGCTATCGGAGGTGAAGCGTGGCTGACCGGACTGAATTGGGCCGACGGCTCGAGGAGCTCGCCGCGTCGGGCCGGCAGCACGTCGTGGCAGTGCCTGCGGAGCGGGTGCGGGCCCGAGGTGACCGGCGTCGTCGCCGTAAGCGTGCCGCCGCGGCTGCGGGCGGGGCGTTCCTGTCGGTTGCGCTCGTTGTGGGCGGTGCGGGGCTGTGGTCGATGCGGTCCTCCTCGGTACCGGACCCCGCGGCGGTCACGCCCGCGCCGAGGGTGTCCGCCTTCACCACGCCGTCGCCGGCGCCCGGCGAGGAGTATGCGAGCGAACTCGGCTATGTGTACGGGGCCGTGGCCGAGGGGGGCAAGGTGCGGGTCACGGTCAAGCAGCTGCGTGAACTCCGCGGGGACGCCGCGTCGGCGTACGCACGGGCCCATGGGCTCACGGCACCCCGTTACGGCGATGCCTTGGTGGTGGACACCGGCACGGTGCATGTGCTGACCCTGCCGGAGTGGACGCCGGTCGAGGCGCGTGAGCTGTCCGGGAATCGCGCCACCGATATGCGGCTGGGGCAGTTGGTCGGGGAGCTTGGCTCACGGCCGAAGTGGACGTTCTGGATCGACTACGACACCAGGCGCCAGGTGGCCTCGCTGCGGGAGGCCGGGCAACGGCCGGATCGGGCTGTTACGCGTTCATGACAATCCCTCTGTAACCCACGGGACGACCGCACGCGTAAAGCCCATGTACACCGACCACACCCGAACCGATGGGGTACCACCATGTTCCACTCACGCCGCCGTATCGCCGCGAGCGCCGCCGCGATGGCCGTCGCCGCCCTTGCCCTGACCGCTTGCGGCAGTAAGGACGCCGCCGTAAAGCCGGCCGGGGCTGCTGCCACTGCCCATGCGAACGACAACGGCAAGCCGGCGAGTGCGTCCGACACCAGCGAGTCGAGCGGTGCGGCCGGCGCGTCGCAGTCCGATGGGCAGCGGCGCGCGCCGGGACAGGTCAACAAGCTCGACTGGGCGAACTCCAAGAAGTTCGTGCAGATCCAGAGCGCCGAGGTCATCGGCGGTCAGACGTACCTGATGGTTCGCCCCGCCCGGAAGAAGGCCGTCACGCAGCCGACCGAGCGGTGGGAGGTCGTGCCGACGAAGGGCGCGTTCAACGGGGTGTCCCTGGCGAAGAATGCGCGGGTGCTGGCGTCGGCGCCGCTGACCGACGAGCCCGCCCCGAAGGAGATCAGCCAGGCCGAATTCGCCAAGCAGGTGAACAAGTTGGACAAGGAGAAGATCCTCGTCGGCTTCGACCTGACCTTCGACGGCGACGGCGACGTGGTCAGGGTGCAGTCTCTCTACACCCCCTGAGCGGTCAGCCCCTGCCGAAGTCCTTGGTCTTGACGAAGCGGCGGTCCGTCTTCGACGGGCCGTCCTCGGTTCCACGCAGGATCCAGTAACCGGCGTCCTTGCGGGGCTTGTTGAAGCCGAATGTGCCGATGAGCAGCTCGTCACGGCCATCGGTGTCGAGGTCGGCGAGGTACAGGTCCCAGCCGAAGTCATCGCGGTCGCCGGGGCTCTGCGGGGAGCCGCCGAGGCCGATCGCGTAACGGTCGATCGTGACGGTACGGGCCGCGCTGAGCCCGTCCTTGCCGCCGAGAACCACCGTCACCTGGCCGATGCGGTCGTCGTCGCCGTGAGATTGGGTGGCGATGTCGTCGTGGCCGTCGCCGTTGACGTCGCCGGCCGCGAGATCGTAGCCCACCTTCAGCTTCCCGAGCCCGCCGGCGCGGACCTTGCCCCGGCCAGGGCCCTTGTCGCTGCCGTAGACAGCAACGGCCCGGTCGTCGTCCCTGCCTCTGGCGAGGATGTCCTGCTTGCCGTCTCCGTCGAAGTCGCCGGTGGCGACGGGGACGGCGCCGTTCGTGATGCCGGGTACGGACCCGGAAGGCCGCAGCCCGCGGGCCGTTCCCCGGTAGAACGTGGCGTCGACGGCGTCTTTCGGCAGGCCGTCCTCAAAGCGCGCGTCCTCCTCGTCGTACTCGGCCTTCGTCACCAGGTCGTCCCGGCCGTCGCCGTCGAAATCGCCGACGACCGTGTGGGCCACCGGCACCCAGCCCTCGTGGCCCACGTCGGTGGCCGAGGTGCTGCGGGGCGCGCCGTCGCGGCCGAGCGGGCCGTACCGGACGGTGGCGGGCTGCGGCTTGGTGGGGGCGGACTCGCTGTTGTTGGGCTCCGCGAGGGTCAGCAGGTCGAGGGCACCGTCGCCGTCGAAGTCCCCGGCGGCGACGGCCCGGTCGAGGCCGGCGGGCAGCTTGACGGTGCCCCTGGGGCCGTCGGGGCCGCCCCGGACGAGGCGCTGCTCGTGCGCGTACTCGTCTCCGCTGGGGTCGGGCACCATGTCGCTTGCCACGACGTCGGCGTAGCCGTCGTCATCCAGGTCTCCGGTGAACTGGGTCGAACTGTCCCACCCGATGGGCCCCTTGGTGCTTCTGGGGTCGAGGTCGGGCAGGTGCCCCGCGACGCGGAACGCCGCGCCGGGTTCCGGGCCACCGGGCGCGGCGAGCGCGACGACACAGTTACGGTCCCACCCTCCGAACCCGGTCTTCCGCGCCCTGTACCAGCCGTTGACGACCACGTCGGCGTGCCCGTCACCATTGACATCGTCCCGGTTGACCGCGCCCTTGCTCCGCTTCGAGGCGGGAGGGGACGACGGCGCCGCCTTCCCGCCGTCGCCCGAGCAGGCCGTGAACAGCGGGGTGGTCACGCAGAGGCAGAGCAGAGCGGCGACAAGGCGGCGGGGGCGGCAGTACATGGCGCCAGTCTGCGGAAGGCGACTCACGAACCCGTAACGGCCCGGGCAAGAGCGGATTCCGGTCAGCACGGCCGGGCGGCAGGCGGTAGCCGGCGGGCAGGTAGGCAGCAGCTCGCGGTTCGTCGACCGCCGTTCGTCGTCCGCCGTTCGCCATCCGCTGCCCGCCCGCCGCCCGCCGCCCGCCGCCCGCCATGCACCATGCGCCGTCAGGAACCTGCCGCCGCGTCCCACAGAGCGCAGCGATGCTCGGCCCGCAGTGTCGTCGTGGTCGCGTTGCCGCCCGCGGAGGCGGTGCGCAGCTGAAGCACCCGGCCCGGTCGGGCGCCCTGCTCCGGCATGGCTTCCTGCCCCTTGGCGTGCGGCGGTGAGCCGTGGAGGAAGGAGCCCCAGTACGCGGTCATCTGCGTGGACAGGGCGCGCTGCTCGGCGTTGAGGCGCGCGCTGCGGCCGTACGGCTTGAACAGGTAGTTCAGCTCGGCCGCGTGGGTGGCGCCGAAGTCGAAGTCGGCGTGCTGGGGGAGGGAGGCGAACCACGGGGAGGTGCGGTCGGCGAACTCGTACGTGTAGACCCGGCCGCGTGCGGCGAGGCGTGGGTTGATCCGCAGGGCCGGGCAGGCGAAGAGGTGGTCGCCGAAAGCGGCGGCGTAGGCGTAGCCGGGCCGGTCGTAGGCGCTGAGTGGGTAGCGGTCCAGCGCCCGGGTGCCGGTTTCCTCGCCGAAGGTGGAGGTGAGCGCCTTGGGATAGGCGTCTGCGGACAGTGGCGTGCCCCAGCGGTCGAAGCTGTCGTAGGCGAAGACCAGGCCCTCCTTGCTGTTGGCACCGTTCATGACGGGGACGCGGGCGGCGTGGCCGGAGGCGAAGGCGTCGGCCGGCTGGAGCGGTAGCTCGCGGCCGCCGACGGTGCTGCGCCAGAGGTCGGGGCCGGTGCCGCGCTGGGCGTCGAGGATCTCCCGTACGGGCTTGGCGCGCAGGCAGTCGGCCGCGCGGGCGGGCTCGGTGCAGCCCAGCTTGGCGGCGAAGGCGAGCCCGTCGGCGACGGCCTTCTTACGGGTGGCGCCCGCGCAGTCCCCGAAGGCACCGCTTTGGATGATCGCCGCCCGGTACAGGCCGCGGCTGCCCGGGGAGGCGAGCTGGGCGCAGACCGCGCTGCCGCCCGCCGACTCGCCGGCGAGCGTGACCCGGGTGCGGTCGCCGCCGAAGTGGCCGATGTTGGCCCGCACCCAGCGCAGTGCCTGCTGCTGGTCGAGCAGGGCGAAGTTGCCGGTGGTGCCGGGGAGGGTGAGGAAGCCCTGGGCGCCGAGGCGGTAGTTGAGGGTGACGACGACGGAGTGGGTGCGGCGGGCGAAGGCGTCGGGGACGATGTCGCGGCCCGCGCCTCCTATGTTGCCGCCGCCGTGGATCCACACCATGACGGGGAGCTTGCCGCGGTCGCGGCCGGCGGACCCTGCCGGCGGGGCGTAGACGTTGACATCGAGACAGTCCTCGGTGGCGTGCTGCTTCCCGTAGCCCGGCGCCCAAAAGGTGTTCTGCGCACAGTAGTTGCCGTACCGAGTGGCGTCCTTCGTCCCCTTCCACCGCGCGGCGGGCCGCGGCGCCCGCCAGCGCAGGTCGCTGACGGGCGCCTGGGCGTAGGGGATGCCGAGGAACCGGCGCCCCTCGGCGGTGGCCTCGCCGCGCACCCAGCCGTTCTCGGTGCGGACGAGGACGGGCCCGCCGGAGGGCCGGCCGGGCTGATCGGCCTGGGCGGACAACGGAGTGAGGGCCGCGGTGGCGACGGCGAGGGACAGCATGATCCGGCGCGCTCGGCGCAGGAGTCTCGCGTGCGGGGGCATAGGGTCTCCTGACGGCAGGGACATGCCCGGATACGGCTCCGGGCGCCGCGAGCATAGATGCCGAGTGTCATAGGTGACTAGTGCCATAGGTAAGGGGTTACGAGTCGGAGATGAAGATCGAGCATGTGCTGCTCGGATTCGTGGCGATGCGTCCCTGTACGGGCTACGACCTGAAGCGCTGGCTGGACAGTGAGATGGGCCGGATGATCCGGCTGCGCACCCAGCAGAGCCAGATCTACCGGACGCTGGGCCGCATGTGCGCCGACGGCTGGATCGACTACACGGTGGAGCGCAACGAAGGCCGCCCGGACTCGAAGGTGTACCGCGCCACGGACGCCGGCGAGCGGGTACTGCGGGAACGCCTGGCCGAGCCGTACACGCCCGCGCCCGACTTCGGCGACCCCGAGTTCGTGATCCGCTACACCTTCGCGATCTTTCTGAGCGAGGAGGAGCAGGTACAACTCGTCCGCACCGAACTGGCGGCCCGGCGCGCCCAGGCGGAGCGGTTCCGCGCCCGGGAGATCCGCGAGGAGCCGTGGCTGCCGGAGGTGGACCGCGCGCGGATGGCACGGATCCTCGACCACGTCCACGACTACAAGGGCCGCGCCCTGGACACCCATGTGCGCTGGCTGGAGGAGATCCTGG
The DNA here is from genome assembly GCF_055575375.1 of Streptomyces sp. NPDC034111. Taxonomy (NCBI): domain Bacteria; kingdom Bacillati; phylum Actinomycetota; class Actinomycetes; order Kitasatosporales; family Streptomycetaceae; genus Streptomyces; species Streptomyces sp. NPDC034111. Next base: position 115,827 of record NZ_JBVIST010000013.1, read on the forward strand.
CCGAGCTCACGGAGTGAAACGGCGGCCGCGTCCGTCCCGGCCGCTCAGGCGAACGTGCCGGCCAGGTAGGCGTTGCGCGTTCTGATGAGGTGGGGCATGTACCGGCTCAGGAGAAGCCGGTCGACGATGCGCCCCACAGGCCCCAGCGGCGAAGCGAACTCGATGACGTCCCGCATCACGGTGCCACCGGCACCGTCCGGCTCGAAGTAGTGAGCGTGACGCCATCGTTTGAAGGGCCCGGACTCCTGCTCGTCCACGAAGCACCGGGGCCGGTCGTACGAGGTGATGCGGGCGGTCAGCCGCCAGGTCAGCCCGAGATGCCGGGCCCGGAAGGTCACCGTGTCACCGAGCACCAGCTCGCCCCGGGTCCTGCCCCCCACCGCTCGCTCCCCCGAACCAGCCATCGAGCGGGTATGCGCCTCCACGTCCAGACACACCGCGAACACCTGGTCCGGTGCTGCGGCAACGGCGGTCACCACCTCGAAACGCTGCACCCGGCTCACCCTATGGGTGCGGGAATTCCGGGCTCCTGCCGGGTCGGGAGCAGGTCTGGTCGGAGGCGCATATGCCGCAGGTGGACGCCGCACGTCGTGCGCGGGTGGGACACGCTCCCGGGCGGCGGGTGCGGCCGTGGCGCGCGTGCAGGCTGGGGGGACCGTAGCGTGAGGAGGACGGGGCAGGTGGCGGAACGGGGCGGGCAGGGGACGGATCAGGCAGTGAAGGGGGCAGTAGGGAGGCGGTGGTGATGGCTGGGTTGGATTACTCGGCGCTGTTTGCCGCTACGCCGAGTCCCTACCTGGTGCTGGGACCGGACCTGGTGATCGTGGAGGTCAATCAGGCGTATCTGGATGCGACCGGGCGGACCAGGGGCGACCTGGTCGGGCAGCACATCTTCGATGCGTTCCCGGACAACCCCGCGGACCCCGAGGCCGATGGGGTGCGGAATCTGAACGCCTCGCTGCACCGGGTGCTGATCTCGCGGGAGCCCGACACGATGGCGCTTCAGAAGTACGACATCCCCATCGTGAGCCGGCCCGGGGCGTTCGAGGAACGCTGGTGGTCCCCGGTCAATACGCCGATCCTCGGGCCGGACGGGCGGGTGGCGTGGATCATCCACCGGGTGGAGGACGTGACGGCATTCGTGCGGGCCCACGCCTCCGCTGACCGGCCGCCGCCCAGGCGGCTCACCGAGCGCGAGGCGCTGGAGGCCGAGCTGTACGCACGGGCCCGGGAGCTCCAGCGGCTGAACGAGGAGCTGCGGCGGGCCCATACGCGTGAGCGTCAGGTGGCCGTCACGCTCCAGGAGGCCATGCTCCAGTCACCGGACCTGGACCGGCACGAGAACGTTGCGGTGCGCTACCTGCCCGCCGCGGGGTCACTGAACGTGTGCGGCGACTGGTACGACATGGTCGACCTGCCGGACGGCCGCTTCGCGGTGGCGGTCGGTGACGTCGTCGGTCATGGTCTGGAGGCGGCCGCCGTGATGGGGATGCTCCGCAGCGCGCTCAGCGCCACCATCCGCGCGCTGGAGCGGCCCGCCCAGGCGCTGGAGGTGCTGGGCCTGTATGCCCGGTCGATCGAGGGCGCGCTCAACACGACGGTCGTCAAGGCGATGGTGGACCCCCGCAGCCGTTTGATCATCTACAGCAACGCGGGCCACCCCCCTCCGGTCCTGTTGCACCCCGACGGCACCTGTGAGCTGCTGAACCAGGCCACCGACCCGCCACTGGGCGCACGGCCCCAGCACGTCCCCCGCCCCCAGGCCGGCCAGGCGTACCTCCCCGAGGACACCCTGGTGCTCTACACCGACGGGCTGATCGAACGCCGTGGCGAGGACATCGACGAAGGCCTGACCCTGCTGACCGCCGCCCTCGGCCGCTACAGCACCCTCGGCCCGGAGCGCCTGGCCGACGCCCTGCTGGCCGACCTCGGTCTCGTCGGCGGCGGCCGCGACGACATCGCCCTGCTCATCGTGCGGCTGTGAGTGCTCTCGCGGTGCATCACAACTGCCGTGGCTGCGGCCCTGTCTGACATGTGCTCAGTGGCCTTGTCCGGCATGGGGTCAGCCCCTCACCCCCCAGCGGTCCGCCTCCCGGGCGGGGGTGCCGTTGTGGGCGTGGGCCGGGGGGTGGGCGTGGAAGAGGGTGGCGTAGAGGCCGTGTTGGGCGAGGAGTTCGGGGTGGGTGCCGGACTCTACGAGGAGGCCGCGGTCGAGGACGAGGATGCGGTCGGCGTCCGGGGCGAGGTCCAGGTCGTGGGTGATCACGAGGGTGGTGCGGCCCTCGGCGAGGCGGCGCAGGGGGGCGATGATGCGCTGGGAGGCCAGGACGTCCAGGCCGGTGGTGGGCTCGTCGAGGATGAGGACCGGGGCGTCGCGGAGCATGGCGCGGGCGATGGCGATGCGCTGGAGCTGGCCGCCGGAGAGGCGGGCGGTGCCGGGGGCGATGACGGTGTCGTAGCCGTCGGGGAGGGCGGTGATGAAGCCGTGGGCGTCGGCCGCCCGGGCGGCGCGGACCACGTCGTGTTCGGCGGCCTCGGCGTGCGGGCGTCCGCAGGCGATGTTCTCGCGGATGGTGTCGTGCAGCACCAGGGTGTCCTGGGGCAGCAGCGTGATGTTGTGGCGGAGCTGGGCGAGCGGGAGCTGGTTCACCGGGATGTCGTCCAGGCGGATGCTGCCGGAGGTGGGGTCGTAGAAGCGCAACAGCAGGGCGGCCAGGGTGGACTTGCCGGCGCCGCTGGGGCCGGTGATGACCAGGAGTTCGCCGGGTACCGCGGTGAAGGAGAAGTCGCGCAGTACGTCCTCGTGGCTGCCCGGGTAGTGGAAGGTGACCTGGCGGGCCTCGACCTCGCCGATCGCGCGGCGGAAGCGCGGCGGGGCGACGAGGGAGGGCGCCGGGTCGGTGACCGAGGGGCGGGCGTCGAGTATTTCCAGCAGGCGCTCGGACCCGGCGGTCGCCTCGGTGGCGGTGAGGCCGAGCTGGCCCAGGGAGCGGATCGGCGGGTAGAGGTAGCCGATGAAGGCGGCGAAGGCCAGGAGCTGGCCGAGGGACATCCGTCCCGCGGATATCTCCCATGCCCCGAGGCCGATGATCGCCAGCACACAGAGGGTCTCCAGCAGCTCGACGACCTGGTCGTACAGCCCGTTGAGGCGGGCGCTGGTCACCGATGCCCGGAACCAGGTGCGCGCCTGGCGGTCGAGCCGTTCCTCCTCGTCGCGCTGCCGGTTGTAGGCCTGCGTCAGCACAACGTTGACCAGGCCCTCCTCGACCACCGAGGTGATGGCGCCGTCCGCGGCGCGCTCGCGGCGGGAGACCTCTTTCACCCGGCCGGTGAAGCGGGTGGTGGCGGTCCAGAACAGCGGTGCCAGGAGGAACGTGGCCAGCGCCAGGTCCCAGCGCAGCCAGAGGGCGGCACCGGCGTAGAAGACGATGCCGAAGAGGGCGGCGGCCGCCTGGACGAGGCCGGAGACCACCAGCTGCTCGATGGCGTCCACATCGCCGGTCAGCCGCTCGACGAGGTCACCGCGGCGGCTGCGCTGGAAGAAGTGCGGTGGCAGCGTCTGGAGGTGGGAGAAGACACGGGCGCGTAGCCGCATCACGAAGCGCTCGGCGGTCCAGGCCGCGAGCGAGTTGCCGAGATAGGCCACCACCGCGCCGATGACGGCCACCGACAGCCACAGGCCGGCAGGCTTCCAGAAGGCGCTGACCGACCCCTTTTGCAGGGCCTCGTCGGTGAGTTGGGCGAAGAACAGGATGGCCGCGGTCTCTGCCAGCGCGGCCATGACGGCGGCCAGGCAGACCAGGACGATCCAGCGTCGGTCGCCCTTGGTCAGAGGCCAGAAGCGGCGGACCGACTCTTTGAAGCCGACGCGTCGGGTGCGGATGGTGGGGTCCGCCATGGGGCCCCACAGGCCGCGCCCAACGGGCAGGACTTCCTTGGTTTGTTGGGGTGTTGCCGGCGGCGCTTCATCGTCCACCGGCCTCCGGTGTGAGCTGCGCAGATGCATGGTTGCTACGCCATATCGGGCTGCTCGGGAGTGCCGAGGCTGGGTGACGCTGGCCCCCAACGCACGAGACGGACTCGCGTGGCACGCGAGCCAGTCTCGAGCTCAGAGCTTGGGTTAGTCGTAGTCGAAGTAACGGCGCCTGTTGCGACGACGGCGGCCGTGCCTACGGCGGCGGCGCCTGCGGTCCCTGTCGTGGTCCCAGTCGTCGTGCCTACGCCTACAGGGGAAGACTTTTCGGAAGCTCATACTCGCCTCCATAGAAGGTTTTTCCTTGCTGACGCGTCGTTTCCGACTGCGTCAACTCCCAAGCTACGTCGCCCACCTGCCTCCCAACAAGTAAATATGCGTGAAAATTCAGACAAACTAGGAAATTCTTTTCGCGTCAGCACAGAGTGGTGGGATGTGACGCTCCGCATGTACGGCCGGCGCCTCCGCGGCGCCCGCCCGACCAGGCAACTATCACCCTCCGTAGCCGGTACGGGACTTGACGGTCCGATGGCGGCGGATGGACGGGCCTGAGAAGTTGCGCGGACGACGAGGGGTGTGCAGGAACGCGGCCGCCGCGGCGGTGCCGGCAAGCAGTACGACGGCGGCCCAGCAGGCGTCAACTGCACCGTGCAGCGCGGCGGCCGCGGCGGGTGCACCGGTGGCGGCGGTGCGGAAGAAGACCGCGCCGAGCAGGGCGACGCCGAGCGTGCCGCCCAGTTGCTGGGCGGCGTTGAGCAGGCCCGCCGCCGAGCCGGTCTCCTCCCGGCGGACCCGGCGCAGCGCGGTGGTGAAGAACGGGACGGCGAACAGCCCCTGCCCCAGCCCGCAGGCCGTCAGCGCGCCGAGCAGCGGCCACGGGTAGGTCGCGGCCCGGCCGGTGCCGTAGACGGCCATGGCCCCCAGGGAGCCGAGAAAGAGGGCGGTGAGGCCGGCGAACATCACGCGGGCGCCGTAACGGGGCACCAGACGGGCGCCCGCGACCCAGGACGAGACCGCCATCGCGCACGACCACGGCAGCAGAGTCAGCCCGGCGGAGCGGGCATCGGCGCCCGTGCCGAGCTGGAGCTGGAGCACGATGACCAGCATCAGGCCGTTGATCACCGCGAAGAACAGCAGGCCGGCGGCGAGCGCCGCGGGAAAACCGCGGTCCCGGAAGAGGCCGGCCTCGACGAGCGCACTGCGGCCCAGGGCGGTACGGCGGCGCTGGTGGGCGCCGAACACGACCAGCAGGCACAGCCCGGCGGCGAGGGCGAGCCACGTCCGGGGCGCTCCCCGGTCCGGTCCGCTCTCGATCAGCGGGTGGATGATCAACCCGGTGCCGAGCACCGCCAGTGCCGTACCGGCGAGATCGAGCCGCGGCCGCCGCTCGGAGCGGTCCTCACACAGCAGCGGCGTCGCGGCGAGCACGCCGAGGCCGAGGGGGACATTGACCAGGAACACCGCCCGCCAGGAGGAACCGAGCAGGTCGGCGTGGGTCAGCACGCCGGCGAGGACCGGGCCGCAGACCGCGGCCAGGCCCATCACCGGACCGATGCTGCCCATGGCCCTGGCGAGGTCGTCGCCGGTGAACATGGCGCGGATCAGCCCGATGGTCTGCGGGATGACCAGCGCGGCCGCGGCCCCCTGCACCGCCCGCGCGGCGATCAGCATCGCTGGGGAGACGGCCAGCGCACAGACCACCGAGGCGGCCACGAACGCGGCGGTCCCGATCCGGAAGACCCGTCTGCGGCCTGCGATGTCGCCGAGCCGGCCGCCGGTGATCAGCAGGACCGCGAACGGCAGGGTGTAGGCGGCGCTGAACCACTGGATGGCGGAGGCCGGACCGCCGAGTCCGGCGTGGATCACCGGTGCGGCGACGGTCATGATCGTGGAGTCGAGCAGATTCATCGCCTCGGCGATCAGCAGCACCACCAGGGCGGCCCAGCGGCGGGGGTGGGGCAGGGCGGGCGCGGGTGGCATCGGGGGCAGGGGTGGCATGGCTTCTTCCCTTCGGCGGATTCCCGGCAGAGCGTGCGGGGGCGCGCGGCAGGCATTCCACTGGGGAGGGGAAGATGGCCGATGTTTTCCATCGAGGTGGCGACGGTGAAGGATTTATCCGTGGATGAGCGCGCCAGGCCGGCGGTGATGCTGGACGAGGTGGACCGGGGGCTGATCCATGCGCTGCATCTGGACGGACGGGCGCCGTTCAGCCGGATCGCGGAGGTGCTCGGCGTCTCGACCCAGACCGTCGCCCGCCGCTACCGGCGGCTGCGCGCGCGGGCCGGTCTGCGGGTCGTCGGGCTCGCCGAGCCGCACCGGGCGGGCCGGGCGCAGTGGCTGGTCCGGCTCAGCGCGGCCCCGCACAGCGCCCAGGACCTCGCCCGTGCGCTGGCCCGGCGGGCGGACACCTCCTGGGTGAAGCTCGCCTCCGGCGGCACCGAGATCATCGCGGTGGTGGACACCCCGGCCGATGCCGCGGGCCACTCCCTGCTGCTGCACGACATCCCGCGCACCGCCGGTATCACCGCGGTCTCCGCCCACTGTCTGCTGCACACCTACCTCGGCGGCCCCACCGCCTGGCGCGGCCGCGCCTCCGTCCTCGACGCACGGCAGCAGCGACAGCTGACGGCTCCTCATGAGGTGCCTGATGAGGCGGCGGACCGCGCTCAATACGCGTCCAACGGCGCGGTGTTGACCGAGGCCGACGGCGCGCTGCTGGCCGCGTTGCAGCGCGACGGGCGCACCGGTCAGGGCGAACTGGCCGCGGCCACCGGCTGGTCACCGGCCACCGTCGCCCGCCGACTGGCCGCCCTGCGGGCCGCCGGTGCGCTCTTCTTCGACGTCGAGTGCGACGATGCGCTCTTCGGCGTCACCACCCAGGCCCTGCTGTGGATGAGCGTCGCCCCGGCCCACCTCGACCGGGTCGCCACCGCCCTGGCCGGGCACGACGAGCTCGCCTTCGTCGCCGCCACCACCGGCCGGACGAACGTGGTCGCGCAGGCCCTGTGCCCGGACCCGGCGGCCCTGCACGGCTACCTCACCCGGCGCCTGGGCAGCCAGCGCGCGATCCACGCCCTGGAGACCGCCCCGGTGCTGCGCACCGTCAAGGGGGCGGGTCCGCTCGCGCCCCCGGCGGCCGTCGGCGGGCGGCCGCGCACCCCGCCCGCCGGGTGACGGCCCCTCAGGTCGCGCTGAGAGCCACCGTCGGGTGCAGCCGGGAAGCCCGTACGGCCGGGTACAGGCCCGCGAGCACGCCGATCAGCAGCGTGGCCGCCAGGCCGCCGGCCAGCGACCAGGGCGGCACCACGGCCATCCAGCCCTGCGCACGGGCGAAGGCGACCGTGGCAGCGGCCCCCAGAGCCGCGCCCGCCGCCCCGCCGAGCGCCGACAGCAGCAGGGACTCGGTGAGGAACTGGATACGGATCGCACCCTTCGTGGCGCCCAGGGCGCGGCGGAGTCCGATCTCCTGCCGGCGCTCCAGCACCGAGATGACCATGGTGTTGGCCACGCCCACCCCGCCGACCAGCAGCGCCACCGCGCCGAGCCCCAGCATCAGCGTCGTCAGGCCCTTGTCGGTGGCGGCCTTGGCGGCGAGCGCGTCGGAGGGGCGGGAGACCTTCACCGAGCCCTCGTTGCCGGGGCTGACCGTACGGGCCAGCACCTGCTGGACGGCCTCCACCGAGGCGTCCGTGGACCGCTCGAAGATCACGGTGGGGTGGCCGTCGAAGCCCAAGTACCGCTCGGCCGAGGGGAATCCGACCAGCGCGGTGCGGTCCAGGGTAGGCGCGAGTTCGATGGGCGCGAGGATTCCGGTGACGACGTACCAGCGGTCCTCCAGCAGGATCTTGGCGCCGGGTGCGGCGATGCCGAGCCGGTCGGCGGCGACCGAGCCGAGCACGACGGCGGGCAGCCGTTCGCTCGCCCGGTCCAGCCATTTCCCTTGCCCGGTACGGGCGTTGAGGGCGGTGAGCAGATCGGTGCGGGCGGCCTGGACGGTGACACCGGACGTCAGCTCCTCCGGTACGGCGTCGCTGCGGCGCACCCGGGCGTTGACCGCTCCGGTGGCGGTGGCGTGCTGGACCGGGCCGATCCGCTCGACCATCGCCACCGCGCTCTTGGGGAGTCTGGTGTCGTGGCCGAGCGGGTCCTTGCCCGCTTCGGCGGTGAGCAGATTCGTCCCCAGCCGGTCCAGCCGGGCGAGCAGATCGGCCCGGCTGGAGGTGGACAGGCCGACCACCGCCACCATCGTGGCGATGCCGATCGCGATGCCGAGGGCGGAGAGCACCACGCGGGTACGGCGGCTGCGCAGGCCCTCGGCGCCGGTGCGCAGCACATCGGCCGGAGAGAGCCGGGCCGGGCGCAGGGCGGGGCCGCTCATCGGGGCACCTCCTCGGTGGGGGCGCCGGAGTCGGCGACGATCGCGCCGTCGCGGAAGCGGATCCGGCGGGGTAGCGAAGCGGCGATCTCGTTGTCGTGGGTGATGACGCAGACGGTCGTACCGGCCTCGTGCAGGGCGCGGATGAGCTGCATGACCCGCTCCCCGGAGGCGCTGTCCAGCGCACCGGTCGGCTCGTCCGCGAGCAGCAGGTCCGGCTCGCCGACCAGCGCGCGGGCGATGGCCACCCGCTGCTTCTCACCGCCCGACAGCTGATGGGCGAGGTGGTCGATGCGGTGCCCCAGGCCCACTTCCTCCAGCGCCGTACGGGCCAGGGCGCGGCGCTCGCGCCGGCTGGTGCCGCCGTAGAGCAGACCGTCGGCGACATTGTCCTGGGCGGTGCGGCCGGGGGCGAGGTGGAAGTGCTGGAAGACGAAGCCGATGTGCCGGGCGCGCAGCGCGGAGAGCTGGGGGTCGGACAGCCGGTTCACGTCGTAACCGGCCACCCGCACCTGGCCGGAGGTGGCCCGGTCGAGGGTGCCGAGGAGGTTGAGCAGGGTGGATTTGCCGGAGCCGGAGGGGCCGACGATCGCGACCAGTTCGCCGCGCGCCACCCGCAGGCCGACGCCGCGCAGGGCGTGCACCCCGCCCGGGTAGGTCTTGGTGGCGTCGCGCAGTTCGATGACGGGCGGGAGCACGGCCCGGTCGGTGGCCGCTTCGGTGGGAGCTGGGGTCATTGTTCGGCCGCACCGACCTTCATGCCCTCGGCCAGTCCGGCGCCGCTGACCTCGATCCGGCCGTCGGCGGTCAGCCCGGTCTCGATGCGCACCATGCGGGTCGTGGCGCCCTTGACCACCTCCAGGCCGTAACCGCCCTCGCGCAGCGCGACCACCGCCTCGACCGGAACCGTCAGCACGTCCTTACGGCTTTCGCTGACGAACTTCACGCTCAGGGTGGCCCGTTGGTCCTCGGTGCGGGGGCGGGCGCCGCCGTCGAGGGTGAGCTCGACCTGGACGCCGTCGGACCCGGACCCGCCCGGGGCACCGGCGGCGCCCTCGGAGGACTCGGAGGACTCGGCGTCCTCGGGGGTGACCAGGCCGCTGACCTTGCCGCGTGCCGTGCCTCCGCTGGGCAGCGCGATCTCCGCCTTGGTGCCCAGGGTGGCCAGCGCCCCGTCGGCCTGGTCGAGTTCGGCCCGGACGACCGGTTTGGTGGAGGCGACCGTCAGCACCGGCTCGCCCGGTCCGATCGTGTCGGCGAGGGCGGCGACGGCGGAGACCACACGCACGGGGCCGCGCTGGAAGACGATGTCTCCCTTGCCGACCTCGCCGTTGGCTTCGGTCACGCCGAGGGACTTCTGCCAGGCCTTGACGGCGGCCTTGGTCGCCGCGTCGTAGTGGACGTCCACGTACAGGCCGGAGCCGAAGCCCAGGTCCCTGAGATTCCGCTCCAGTTGGAGGACGTCCGGGCCGCGGTCGCCGGTCTTCATGGCGCGGAACATGGGGGTCGCGCCGTAGAGGAGGACCACCGGGCGGGCGTCGCGCTCGTAGAGCCGCTGTCCGATCGAGACGGTCCGGCCCGGCTGGGCGGCCTTGGTGACCGTGCCCTCCACGGGGGACTTGACGACCCGGCGCTGCGCATAGTCGAGGTGTCCGTCCACGGTCTTGCTCTGGACCAGGTCGGTACGGGTGATCTCGGTCGTCGTGGGCGGTGTCCTGGCGCTGCGGCCGGCGGCCGGGGTGCTGCTTCCGACACCGGTCAGGAGCAGCAGACCGGCGGTGGCGGCGGCTCCCGCGGTCACCGCCGCCACCGCGACGAACCGCCGGGTGCGGTTGGCCGGCTTCCTCACTGCATCCCGTCCAGTCCGTCGCGCAGCTTGTCCTTGCACGCCTGACGGGCCTGCTTGTACGCGGGCGAGTCGCTGCTGATCTCGGGCGAGGCCGGGTTCGGGTCGCCGCCGGGCAGCACACTGCCGTCCTTCAGCTGGGGGTTGGTGAACTTCGATACGCCGTGGGAGCGCATGCACTTGGCGTGCGCGAGCATCGACTCGTAGTCCTTCTGCGTGTCGCGGCGCGGCTCCAGCTTCATCGCGTTGGTCATGTCGTCGACGCAGACACCGTTCTTGCCGCCCTTGGCGATCTCCTCTTTGCCTGGCTTGGCCTGGAGTTCGTCGATCTTCGTCCAGTCCAGATAGCCGCTCAGTTTGGGGTCGGGGAAATCCTTGTCGACGTTCTTGCGCATGCACTGGACGTACTTCATCTGCGCGTCGTAGAAAGCGCTCTTGCCGGGGGCGGAACCGCCGCCGGAGCCGCCTGCGGCGTCCTTCGACCGGTCGCTGGAGGGCGCATCGCTCACGGTGGCGACGCCGTCGTCCTGTGACGCGGCTCCTCCACAGGCTGTGGTCAGGGCGAGGGCCGGCACGGCGAGCAGCAGGGCGAGCCGGGCGGCACGGGAACGGGAGGTTGTCTGCTGGGTCATGCGGCCACCTTCAGGGCGGTAGTTGGTGGCCGTTCCATGGCCGCATGATGAGAGCGTAACAATGGCTCCGGACCGTCTTACCGGCCTGTGGATAACTCCTGAGCTGCGCGAATCCTCGCCCATAATCGGCGGCATGCCGCATGTGCTGTTGATCGAGGACGACACGTCCGTACGGGACGGAATGGAGTTGGTGCTGCGCCGGCACGGCCATCGGGTCGAGGCCACGGGCACCGGCGAGGCCGGCCTTGCGCTGCTGTCCCGGCCGCGGTGCGGCGGCATCGAGATCGCGGTGGTCGATCTGATGCTGCCGGGCATCGACGGCTTCGAGGTCTGCCGCCGGATCCGCGCCCGCAGCCAGCTGCCGCTCATCATGCTCACCTCGCGCGGCGACGATCTGGACGTGGTGAGCGGGCTGGAGGCGGGTGCGGACGACTATGTGGTCAAGCCGGTCACCGCGCGGGTGCTGGAGGCCCGGATCCGGGCGGCGCTGCGGCGGGCCGGCCCTGCCACCCCCGCGGACAGCGAGGAGTTCGCCGATCTCGTCATCGACCGGGCCGGCCTGACCGTCACCAAGCGCGGGTCGCCCGTCCCCCTCCCGCCCACCGAACTGCGGCTGCTGCTCCAGCTGTCCGCCTCCCCCGGCCGGGTCTTCAGCCGCGAGCAGCTGCTGGAACTGGTCTGGGAGCACGACTTCCTGGGCGACTCGCGGCTGGTGGACGCGGCGGTGGGCAGGCTGCGCGCCAAGCTGGAGGACGTCCCCGCCAGGCCGCGGTACATCCAGACGGTGCGCGGTTTCGGCTATCGCTTCGGGCCGCTGTGATGCCGCGGATCGCCGGGCTGCGCGGCCGGCTCATCATCACCGTCGTCGTGGTCGCCCTGATCAGCGCGGTGACGGCCACCGCCCTGGCGTACGGGGAAGCGCGCGAAGCGGTCCTCAAGCGGGCCCAGTCCGCCGCGGTCGACGACTTCCGCAACCGCGTCGAGCGGCTGGCGGCGGACTTCGACGTCCCGGCGGACCCCACCTCCCTGGCCCGGCTCGCCACCGGCGTCTCGTCCGGGGTGCGCGGTGCGCTCGTGGTCGCCCAGTACCGCGACTTCACCGCCTCCTCCGACCCGTCCGCCGACCGGACCAGGATCACCGCCGAGCTGCGCGCGTCGGTGCGCACCCATGACCGGGTCGCGCTCCAGCGGGTGGAGTACGACGGCAGGCCGTGGCTGGTGCTCGGCGCCCCGGTCGGCCTGGCCTCCCCAGCTTCCTCCGGCGCCGCCGCAAAGCCGTCCGGGGTCGAGGTCTTCGCGGTGATATCCCTGGCCGAGGAGGAGCGGGATGCCGCCGACCTGGTGCGCGCGGTGCCCGGCGGCCTGCTGCCCGTGGTGCTGCTGGCAGCCGTCCTCGCCCTGCTCGCGGCCCGTACGGTGCTCCGGCCGGTACGCAATCTGGCCCGGGCGACCCGCCGGCTGGCCAAGGGCGAACTGAGCATCCGCGTCGAGGAGAAGGGACGCGACGAACTGGCCGAGCTGGCCCACACCTTCAACGAGACGGCCGGCACCCTGGAGCACACCGTCGGCGAGCTGCGCGAACAGGAGGCCCGGGCCCGCCGCTTCGTCGCCGATGTCTCCCATGAGCTGCGCACCCCGCTCGCCGCGATGACCATGGTCTCCAGCGTCCTGGAGGAGGACGCCGATCAGCTCACCCCGGACACCGCGCATGCGGCGCGTACGGTCGGTGCGGAGACCGCCAAGCTCGCCCGGCTCGTCGACGACCTCATCGAGATCTCCCGCTTCGACGCCCGGGCCGCGGCGCTCACCGTGCACGAGGTCGATGTGGGCGAGGCGGTGCGTGCCACGCTCGCGGCCCGTGGCTGGACCGGCCGGGTCGAGGCCGATCTGCCGGCCGGCATACGGGCCGGGCTCGACCGCCGCCGCCTCGATGTCATCGTCGCCAACCTCGTCGGCAATGCGCTGCGGCACGGCGCACCGCCGGTGACCGTCACCCTGCGGGCGACGGACGCCGGGCTGACCGTCACGGTCGCCGACCGCGGTCCGGGCCTGACCGCCGAGGCCGCCCGTCATGTCTTCGACCGCTTCTACAAGGCCGACAGTGCCCGCACCCGCTCCGAGGGCAGCGGCCTGGGCATGGCCATCGCCCTGGAGAACGCCCGGCTGCACGGCGGCACCCTCCAGCTGACGTCTCCCGCCCCGGACCCCGCCCCCGACGCCACCGGACCGGCAGCTCCCGCACCCACTTCCCCCGGCGCCGTCTTCACCCTCCACATACCCCTGCCCGTCGCCCTGCCCGTGCCCCCGCCCGAGCCCCCGCCCGTGACACTCTCTGCCCCTGTTCCCACGGAAGCCCGCCCATGACGCGCCCCCGTACCGCCCTCCTCTGCGGGCTGCTCACCCTCCTCGGCGCGGGCTGCGGCATCCGCCCCACCGGCGTCAGCGACGGCGGACCGCCGCCCACCGGGATCCCGCAGGGCATGCGGGTCTACTTCGCCTCCGACAGCGGCCCGCGCGGGGTCTCCCGGCCGGGCATCGAGATCGATCAACTCGACGACGCCTTCAAGCTGCTGGCCGGCGGGCCCACACCGGAGGAACGGGCGAGCGGGCTGGCCAATGTTCTCTCGCCGGAGATGAACTTCCACGCCACCTCCCGCCGCGGCCACGTCACCATCAGCACCGATGACTACGTCGGCTCCCCCCAGGACGTCGGCACCGGCCAGCTGGTCTGCACCCTGGCCCGCACCGAGGTCCTGCTGCACGGCACCCGCCCGGACAAGGTCCAGGTGACCCTCATCGGCCGGGACGGCCAGGCCGGCCCGTACCGGTGCCAGCAGTTCCTGCCGCGCTGAGCCACGGCCCCGGCCGCCGTGCCCTCCCGGCTCAGGACCGCTTGCCCCGCATCAGGAACAGGCCCGCCGCCGACGACAGGACGAACACACCGCTGGTGACGCTGATCAGAATCTGCTGAAGGCCGTCGAAGGCGAAGCTGGTGGAGACATTGACGGCGAGGGCAACGGTGAGGACGAACCAGAGCAGGGCCTTCATGGGAGTTCCTTCCGGGCGAAGCAGGTGACCGAGCCAACCGTGCGGCTCTGGGTTCGACGATGCCGTCGCGGGGGCGGCGGAGCGAGGGGGCGCACTCCCGAAGTGGGGGTGTAGCCCACTACACCCCCGGGCGGCGGGCGCGCCGAACCGCCAGGGCCGGTCAACTAGCCTGTGCCCATGGGGGAGCCGGTGCGCAGGGCGGGGCGGGCCACGGTCCAGTTGCTGACCGGGGCCGGGCTGGCGCTGCTGTCGTACCTCTTCGTCGGGGTGCTGATGTTCACCGCCGTCGCCACGGTCATCGTGGTGGGCGCGGGCGTACTGCCCGAGACCGTGCTGATGCTGCGCAGAATGGCCGGGTTCAAGCGGCGGCGGATCGCGGCCTGGACGGGTACGGCGGTCCCCGAGGCGTATCTGCCGCTGAACGGTGAGCTGTTCGAGCGGGTGCGGACGGCCACCGCTGACCCGGGCACGTACCGGGATCTGCGCTGGCTCGCCGTGCACCTCTGCTACGGCGTCCTCCTGGCGTATCTCGCGCTGCCGCTGTGGGTCCTCGGGCTGCTCGTCGACGGGCTGTGGTGCGGGCTGCTGGGGCACCGGGCCGCCGTACTGCCGCTGATCGGGCGGCTGGCCGACCTCGACGCGGCCTGGTCGCGGGCGCTGCTGCTGCCCTCACCGGACGGCCGGCGCACCGCGCAGCTCGCCGAGCGGGTCGAGGAGCTGACCCTCACCCGGGCCGGCGCGGTCGCCGCGCACGGTGCCGAACTGCGGCGTATCGAACGGGATCTGCACGACGGCACCCAGGCCCGGCTGGTGGCGCTGTCCATGCGGGTGGGCCTGGCCAGGCTCGCCTACGACACGGACCCCGAGGCGGCCCGCAGGCTCCTGGACGACGCGCAGGAGCAGGCCGAGGAGGCGCTGGCCGAGCTGCGCCATGTGGTCCGCGGGATCCATCCGCCGATCCTCACCGACCGGGGGCTGGTGGGCGCCGTGCGGGCACTGGCGGCGAGCAGCGGACTCGAGGTGGCGGTGCGCGCCGACGGGGTGGAGGAGGGGCCGCGGGCCCCGGCGGCGGTCGAGGCGGCCGCGTACTTCGTCGTCGCGGAGGCGCTGACCAACGCGGCGAAGCACAGCGGGGCGGACCGGGCCGTGGTGGAACTCTCCCGTGGGGCCGGGTCGTTGCGGCTTACGGTGCGCGATCAGGGGTGCGGTGGTGCGGAGCGGCCGGTTCCGCCGGGGGCGCCGGGCGGCAGCGGGCTGCTCGGCATCCGTCTCCGGGTCGCGGCGCTCGACGGGACCGTGGAGCTGACCAGCCCCGTCGGGGGGCCGACCGTGATCGGAGTGGAGCTGCCGTGCGCGTGGTGATCGCCGAGGACAACGCCCTGCTGAGGGAGGGGCTGGTCCTGCTGCTGACCTCCGCAGGGCACGAGGTGGTGGCGGTGGCGGCCAGTGGGCCCGAGGTGCTGCCCGCGCTCCTCGAACACCGCCCGGATGCGGCGGTGTTGGACGTCCGGATGCCGCCCGGGTTCCGCGACGAGGGACTGCGCGCGGCGCTGGCGGCGCGGCGGGAGGTCCCCGGTCTGCCGGTGCTCGTACTGTCGCAGTACGTCGAGGAGACCTACGCCACCGAGCTGCTGGGCGACGGTGCGAGCGGGGTCGGGTATCTGCTCAAGGACCGGGTGGGGCGGGTCGAGGCGTTCCTGGACGCGCTGGAGCGGGTCGCGGGGGGCGGTACGGCGCTGGACCCTGAGGTGGTCACCGAGCTGCTGGCCCGGCGCCGCGACGATCCGCTGGCCGCCCTGACGCCGCGCGAGCGGGAGGTGCTGCACCTGATGGCCGAGGGCCGGGACAACGCGACCATCGCCAGGCTGCTGGTGGTCTCGGACCGGGCTGTCAGCAAGCACATCGGCAACGTCTTCGCGAAGCTCGGCCTGCCGCCCAGCGACAGCGGGCACCGCCGGGTACTGGCCGTGCTGGCCTACCTAGGCAAGACCGCCCGGCCCTGACGCCCGCTCAGCCGGCGCTGCCCCTCCCCCTGGTGATCAAGTTCACACCTTTCTCCAAGAACGCTCGATATACGCCTTACGTCCTCCCAGGCACGTTCCGGCGCCACGTCACTGCCGCCGACGCGGGGCAGCGAGGAGCCCACCCCCCTGGAAGGAAGGCATTCCCATGTCATTCAGCGCGGCATTCGGTGTGGGCGTCGTCGGCAGCGTGATGATCGCCGTGCTGACGGCGGTGACCGGCCGCCCCCGGCGCATCGCCCCTCGTGTCCTCGCGTCCTTGGGCTGGCTGTGGGTCTCCTGCCTCGTGGGCCTCACCTTCGGCACGCGGTCCGGCGGTGGCAAGGCCGTCAACGTGGCGCTGCTCAACGTGGCCAACCCCTTGGACATCAAGGACTTCCTCGTGAACATCGCGATGTTCGTGCCCGGCGGACTGCTCCTCGGGGCCACGCGGACCGGGCTCCGGTGGGCCTGGCTCGTCGGCTTCTTCGGTTCCCTCGCGATCGAGACGGCGCAGTATGTGACCGCGTCCGGGCGCACCGCGGACATCAACGACCTGCTGTCCAACACCCTGGGCTGCGTCATCGGCTATCTGTGTGCGGCGGCGGTGGTCCGGGTGCGCCGGAAAATGCTGTGCGGATCGGGCATCCGGTTGCCAGGCTGACACCATGAGCCACGAGCACGCCTCCGTCCCCGGGCCCTCCACCACGCCCCGGACCACGGACTGGATCACCACGCCCGTCACCGCGGACCTCCTGCGCGGCGCGCTCGACCTGGAACGCACCGAGCACGGTGTGCTGCCGCACCGGCTGCCCGCCCGGGCCCGCGCACAGTGCGCCGACGGGCAGCTGGCCTTGGCGGAGTCCCAGCCCTCCGGCGTACGGCTGGTGTTCCGTACCCGGGCCACCGCCGTCGAACTGGACGCGCTCCGCACCAAGATGGACTACGAGGGCGCCCCGCCCCGTCCGGACGGCCGGTACGACCTGCTCGTCGACGGCCGTCCGGCCGGGCAGGCGAGCGTGCCCGGCGGCAACGTCCTCAGGGTGGACATGGCCACCGGATCCACGGAGAGCCGGCCCGGCCCGGTCGGCACCGTCCGGTTCACCGGTCTGCCCGAGCGGGTGAAGGACGTCGAGATCTGGCTGCCGCACAACGAGATCACCCAGCTGGTCGCCCTCCGCACCGACGCCCCCGTCGAGGCCGTGCCGCAGGGGGGCCGCAGGGTGTGGCTGCACCACGGCAGTTCGATCAGCCATGGCTCCAACGCCGAAAGCCCCACCACGACCTGGCCTGCGCTGGCCGCCTCCCTCGGCGGCACGGAACTGATCAACCTGGGCCTGGGCGGCAGCGCCCTGCTCGACCCGTTCACCGCCCGCGCCCTGCGCGACACCCCCGCGGACCTGATCAGCATCAAGATCGGCCTCAACCTGGTCAACACCGACCTGATGCGGCTGCGCGCATTCACCCCGGCCGTGCACGGCTTCCTCGACACCATCCGCGAGGGGCACCCCACCACGCCGCTGCTGGTCGTCTCCCCGCTCCACTGCCCCATCCACGAGGACACCCCCGGCCCCACCGCCCCGGACTTCAGCAACCTCGGCGCCGGGAAGCTCCAGTTCCGGGCCGCGGGCGACCCCGCGGAGCGGGCCGCCGGCAAGCTGACGCTCAACGTCATCCGCGAGGAACTGTCCCGCATCGTGCAGCAGCGGGCGGCCGACGACCCCCACCTGTACTACCTCAACGGCAAGGAGCTCTACGGCGAGGCCGACTTCGCCGACCTTCCGCTGCCCGACCAGGTCCACCCGGACGCCGCCACCCACCACCGCATCGGCGAACGCTTCGCGGAACTGGCCTTCGGCAGCGACGGACCGTTCGCCGCCCGGCGTGCCTGACGGCCCCGCTCCAGTGCCGGTCTGAGGGTCTCCAGCGGACACGGCCTAGGACTGACACCGGCGGCACCACACCGTGCCGCGTCCCGCGATGCGGGTCCGGCGCAGCGGGGTGCCGCATCGTGGGCAGGCCGGGTCGGGGTCGTCGCGGTGGCCGGTCAGCCAGGAGTCGCGCGGCGGTACGCGTCCCGCGCGGACCGCCGACCGCAGGGTGCGGCGCAGCTCGGTATGGAGGCGGTCGCTCTCGTCGTCGGTGAGTCCGCGGGCCGGCCGGTCCGGCGGCAGATGGGCGCGCCACAGGATCTCGTCGGCGAGCAGATTGCCGAGTCCGGCCAGCACCGACTGGTCCATGAGGGCCGCCTTGACGCTGCCGCGCCGTCCGGCGAGGGCGGTACGCAGCGCCGTGCGGGTCATCGTTGCCGCGTCCGGTCCCTGGTCGCGCAGCTTACGGTCGAGCCCGGCCTCGTCGACCAGCCACAGGCCCTGGAGTTTGCGCTGGTCGCGGAAGCGCAGCTGGCGGGCGCGGCCGACGGTGAAGACGACCCGGTCATGGGCGTGGACCGCCTCGTCCGGGGCCGCGCAGACCAGCTCGCCCGTCATACCGAAGTGCAGCATCAGGGTGGGCCCGCCGGTGGGGGCGATCAGCCACTTGCCGCGCCGTTCGGCCTCGGCGAATCTGCGGCCCTCCAGTTCGCGGCGCAGCCGCGAGGCGCTGACCCCGTGCAGTACGCCCGCGTCATGGACGTCGATCCGCTGGATGACCCTCCGCTGCGCACAGTGGGCGAACACCCTGCGGAACTCCTCGACATCCGGCAGTTCGGGCATCCCGTACGCCTCCGTCCCGGCCAAGGGCAACTACCCCAGGATCGCTGTCCCCTGGGCCGTTATCCCTCCCCCAGGACCCGGTTGACGAAGGCCGCCAGTCGGGCCCTCATCTGTTCCGCGGACATCTCCTCCGCTGCCGCAAGGTGCTCGACCAGGTCGGCCCGGGTGGCGGCCAGCAGGGCGTGCGCGGTGAAGTCGCCGTCCCCGGCGCCGGGCAGTTGGCGCAGGGTGTCGCGCAGGACGCCGTGCCACCACGCGTAGTGGGCCGCCTGATAGGGGCTGCCGCTGCCCGCTTCCTCAAGGGCCAGGGAGAGATGCCGGTTGTCCAGCTTGAAGCGGAGGAGCGCATCGAGCAGCGCCGGAACCCGCTCCCGTGGCGGGGCGGCCGGGCCGAGCGGGGCCGGCCCCTCCGCCACGGCCGTCCGCAGCGGCTCGATGCGCGCCTCGAACACCGCCCGGACGAGGCCGGTGCGGTCGCCGAAGCGCCGGAAGAGGGTGCCCTTGCCGACTCCCGCGGCCGCCGCGATCTCGTCCATCGACACACTGCGCGGGCTCGCGCTGCGGGCGAAGAGTTCATCGGCCGCGGCCAGGACGGTCTCCCGGTTGCGGAGCGCATCCGCGCGCGCCTTGCGTGCGGCCATGGCAGGACCCCTTTACGAAACGGACCGACGGTCCGTATAGTCGGCGAACAGTTAAGCGGACCAGCGGTCCACTTGCCCTCACAGTCTAGAGGCGAGGCATTCCATGAGCGAACCCATCAGCGAACGCATGCGCGCACCCATGGCCGGGACCGATCCCGCGGCGCTCTACCGCCACGGCCTTCAGCTGCTCCTCAACAAGGACATCGACGGCTGGGTGGCCCTCTTCGACGACCACGCGGTCTTCGAGTTCCCCTTCGCGCCGGAGGGCTACCCCAAGAGGCTGACGGGCCGGGCGGCGATCGCCGGGTATCTGCGGGACTACCCCGACCACATCGACCTCCACGGCTTCCCCCATCTGACGATCCACCGGACCGATACCCCGGGGACGATCGTCGTCGAGATGCGCGCCACCGGCCGGGTCGTGGCCACGAGAGAGCCGTACGAGATGACGTACATCGCGGTCGTGACGGTCGCCGGCGGACGCATCACGCACTACCGCGACTACTGGAACCCGCTCGCGATCCCGGCCTCCATGAGCGGGGTGAGGACCGCGCACGGACCGCAGGACTCCTCCGAGGCGAAGGCGTCATGAGCGACCGCGACACCGTCCTGGTCACCGGAGCGACCGGCACCACCGGCAGCCGCCTCGTGCCCCGGCTCACCGCGCTCGGACACCCCGTCAGGGCCGCCGCCCGTCGCCCGGCCCCGCTGTCCGGTGCGGCCCGGGCCGTCCCCTTCGACTGGTACGACCCCGCCACCCATCCGGCCGCCCTACGGGGCGCGCGCCTCCTCTACCTGGTCCCGCCCACCACCGCCCCGGACCCGGCCGCCGTGCTGCTGCCCTTCCTGGAGCAGGCCCGTACGGCCGGTGTGCGCCGCGTCGTGCTGCTCAGCTCCTCGGCGCTGCCCGCCGGGGGCCCGGGGGCCGGCCAGGTGCACGCGGCCCTCCCGGACCTCTTCGACGAGTGGGCGGTGCTGCGGCCCTCCTGGTTCATGCAGAACTTCACCGGCCGCCATCTGCACGCGGAGAGCATCCGCCGCGGCGGCGTCATCCGGACCGCGACCGGCGACGGCCGGGTCGGATTCATCGACGCCGAGGACATCGCCGCGGTCGCCGTGCACGCCCTCACCGACGCGACGCCCCCCAACACCGACCTGGTGCTCACCGGCCCGCAGGCGCTCAGCCACGACGAGATCGCCGCCACCCTCACCACCCTCACCGGCCGTCCCGTACGCCACCAGGCCCTCTCCCACGAGCGGCTGCGCGACCACCTGGCCGCCAGCATGCCCGGGGAGTTCGCCGGCCTGCTGGCCGACCTGGACCGTGCCATCGCCCATGGCGCCGAGGACCGCGTCACGGACACCGTGCAACGCCTCACCGGCCGCCCGCCCCGCAGCTTCCGCCGGCACGTCGAGGACCACGGGCGGGAACGGCCCGCCCGCTGACACCGGAGTGGCGGGGGCGACCGTCCGTCCGGCGGCGCGGACCAGCCCTATCCGTGACGGTGGTGCACGGCCGGGGAGTGGGCGGCGGGCCGGTGGGGCATGCCGGGGTGGGTGTTCCGTCCGGCCGGGGCGGCGAAGGGGCGTGGGCTGGCCGGCGGGGTGCCGGCGGGTGCCGGGGAGTTGACGGGGTCCTGGGGCTCGTTCGTGTCCGCGGGCTCTGACGACTCGGGCGGGTCGGAGGGGTCGGCCGGATCGGGGTCGTCGCCCCGGTCGTCGGGGGCGCTGTCGGGGTCGAGCTGGAGGCTGCCGTAGCTGGCGAACCTGGCGGAGGTGCCGGCCGGCACGGTGGCCATGGCGCGGCCCGTGCAGTCGCGGGAGGACCACAGCACGAGGTCGAGCGGGGTGTCGTTGTCCACCTCTCCGACCCCGGCGCCGAGGCCGTAGCAGTGGTCGTCGCCGGGGTCGACGATCTGGTACTCCCTGTTCGGCCGCATATGGAAGGTGATGGTGCCGGTGGTGGCCTGGGCGCTGATCGGGCCGAGCAGGGCGAATGCCCCGGTGACGGCCACTGCGCCGAGGAGGGTCATGTGTCGCATGCCCCGTAGGTTCCCGACGCCATATCGGGCTATTCACGACGAACGGGATATTCACCCATCGCTCGGCGTCCCGCTCCCGGCTTCACCCCTCGCCCGCCGCCACACTCCCCAGCCACAGCACGTCCCGCGCCCGGGTCATGGCCACGAAGAGCTGACTGCGGGCCAGTTCCTCCCGCTCACGGGCCGTTTCGGTGCCGGCCGCCTCGGCGGCCCCGCTCTCCTGCCGGGTACAGGCCGTCAGGGCGTCGTTGTAGCGGGGGAGATAGACGCGCTTGAATTCCAGGCCCTTGGCGCGCCGGTAGCTGCCGAGTTTCACGGCCCCGACCGGGTTCCCGTCGTACTGCTCCAACGGGCACACCCGGATGCCGGCCCGGGTCAGCAGGCGCTGATAGCCGTCGATGGCGCGCTTGGAGGGGCACAGTACGGCGGAGTCGGCCAGCTCCTGCGGGGTCAGCGCGTGCAGGGCGGCCAGCAGCGCCTCGTCGTGTGCGGCCGGGGTCGGCAGCTCGGCGCGCTGCACCTGGCCGTGGTGGTAGGTCAGATCGATGTCCCGGCGGCCGGGGGTGCGCAGCCCGTCGATGTCCTCGAAGGCGTCCTCGGCGACCACGGAGAGCGCGGCGTCGACGATCTCCTTGCTGTTGCGGTAGTTGGCGCGCAGGACCTGGCCGCGGTCGCCGCGGATGTCGATGCCCGCGTCCGAGAGCCGGAACCCGCCCGGGTAGACGGCCTGTTGGCCGTCCCCGACGAGCAGCAGCCCGTTGGGGCTGTCACCGACCAGGGCGTACAGCAGCCGTACCCCGACCAGGGTGAGGTCCTGCACCTCGTCGACGACCACGGCCGTGTAGCCGCAGTGCCCGGTGCGGCCGGCCGCCTCCGCGAGCGCGAGGGAGAGGACGTCGTTGAAGTCGTGCACCGCGCGTTCGGTGCGCTGCGCCTCGTACGCCTCGTACAGCGCCCAGACGGCCTGCCGGTGCGGGCGGCGCAGCCCGGCCCTGCGGCGTCGGCGGGCGAGCGCGGCGTACTCCTCGAAGGAGGTCAGGCCGCGGCCCTTGATGACGTAGTTGATCTCCTCCTGCCAGTAGCGGGGCAGCGGGTCTATCTCGGCCAGGCAGCTGTCCCTGCCGACGTGCTTCCAGGCGAGGCTGAAGGCGGTCTCCGCCTTGTCCCGGTGCAGGCGGACGGGGACGCCGCGGCTGTTGAGGTAGTCCTGCGCCCAGCGGTGCAGGCTGCGGAAGTCGACCCGGTCGGCCACCGCCGGGGCCAGGGTCCGCAGGAAGGTGGCCTGTACGCGCGGCAGGTTGTTGGCGAAGGTGACGTACAGGACGCGGCCGCCGGTGCGCTGGGCGAGGTAGGCCGCGCGGTGCAGTCCGACGACCGTCTTGCCGGTGCCGGCCGGGCCGCTGATCCGGGCCGGACCGGCCCAGTTGCGGCGGACGAGGGCGAGCTGATCGGGGTCGAGGAAGGTCATCCACCGCTCGATGGGCGCCCGGCGCGCCTCGTCGAGCGCGGCCTCGCGCAGCCCGTCGAGGTCGAAGAGGCCGTCGGCCGCCGGGCCGTCCGGCGGGCCGGGCGGGGTGCGCGGGGCCCGGGTGGCGGCCGGGTCCTCGTACTCGGGGAAGATCCTGGCCAGATGCTCGGTGAGGGCGCGGACCGAGGCCGCGGGGAGCCTGGTGCGCTCCGACAGCAGTGCGGGCCCTATCTCGTGCTCGCCCAGCAGCCGTACCCGGCCCAGCTCGGCGTCCACGCGCTGCCCCGCGAAGGCCATCAGCGGACGCACCGCCACCGGCGACATCCCCAGGGACGCCACCGCGCTCTCGGCGGTCTTGGTGACCGCGAGCAGCTTGCGCCGGTGCTCGTCGCGGGAGAAGCCGCCGGCCCGCAGCCGGCCGTTCGACGGCTCGGGCGCGGCCCGCCAGTTCTTGACGTCGATGACGAAGACCCCGCCGGGGCCGATCAGCAGCATGTCCACGTTGGCCGCCCGGGTGCCCGGCCAGCGCCGGTCCACCAGCAGCCGCCAGCCGCGTTCGGTCAACATCAGCAGCTGGGCGGCGACCCGCTGTTCGCCCTCGCTCGCCGCCTCCCAGCGCTCGGCCTGCCGCCGGGCGGCCTGCCACTGTTCCCGTAACAGCCGCTCCTGCCTGCGGGCTTCCTGCGCCCGCCGGGACGCCGAACCGCCCGCCGGACCGACCGCCGCACGCCCTGTCGCCATCGCTCGCCCCCTCGCCGCCGGACCCCGCAGCTGCCTGCGGGGTCATGAACCATAGGCCGGTGACACATGACGCGGTAGTGCGCACGGGAGGAGCACGGGGGCATGGTGCGGGCGGCGGGACCGCGGGCCGTGGACCGCCGCCCACGACCCGCCGGCCCGCCGGTCTATCCGACGCCGGCGACCGTCCGCCGGAAGAGCCGGGCCGCCGAGGTGCCCAGCCCCGCCGGGGCGCCCAGCCAGCCCGGCGATCCCACGGGGTGGCGCAGCTCGGGCTCGATGTAGCGCAGACAGCCCCGGTGCCAGGTGAGGATCCCGGCCATCCAGTTCTCCAGCTCCCGGACGTAGCCGTCGAGCACCGTGCGGGCCTCGGCCGAGAGCTGGAAGTCCTCGTAGACGACCGGGAGTTCCTTGGCGGCGACATGCTGGAACTCGCGCATACGGGAGGTCATCAGGTCGTTGATGATGGCCAGCGCGGTCGGGTAGTCGCAGTCGAAGAAGTTCTGGACGACCAGGATGCCGTTGTGCACCTCGCCCTCGTACTCGATCTCCTTCTGGTACGAGAAGACGTCGTTGGTCAGGGTCGCGAAGTCGGCGGCGGAGTTCTCCAGCGAGCGCAGGGTGCCGGTGCGGTAGACCTCCGGCGGGACCTGCCGGCCGTGGCCGATGCGGCTGAGCGCCATGGTGAGGTCGGAGCCGAAGGTCGCCCGCCGCATCTCGATGTAGTCGACCGGGTCGGGGATGCGGTTCTGGATCTGGTTGTCGATCTCCCAGAGCCAGCTGGCGGTCATGGTGTCGATGGCCTGACGGAAGGCCTGGCGCGCCTCGGGCGTCATCGGGTCCGTCGTACGGGGCCACAGATCGGCCAGCGCGCGTTCGAGGGCGTTGGCCGGCTCCGGCACGGCGTCCGACGGGTCGAGCGGCATGAAGTGCTTCAGCCGCTCGGTGCACGCCTTGGCCGCGGCGGCGTCGCGGGGCCGGCCGAAGACCTGGGGGTAGTAGTCGTCCGCGTACGTGCCCCAGGCCAGCCAGGCGGAGGTCAGGTCGAGCTGTTCCGGAGTGGCGTCGGGGTGGATACCGGCCGCGCACAGCGGCAGATCGTGCCGGAGCATCGCGGGCTCGTCCCAGACGTCGGAGAGCGGCACCCCGGGCTGTGGCCGGAGGATGCCCATCCGGTGGGCCCACTCGATGACCCGGCGGCGGGCGCCCTCCAGATGCGGGCTGAGGGCGGTGGTGAACGGCATGGTGATGTCGGGGATCCGCGACGGCCCGACCTGCTGGTGCGGGAGGTGCGTGGCACTGCGGAAGCGGTGCGCACCGGCCGTGGCCAGGGCCCGCTTCAGGTCCGCCGCCGAGGTGCCCGGTCCCGCGGCGGAGAACGGCGACCAGGTCCCCGTGGAACCGGCCGCCGCTCCGCCGTCGTTCATGTAGCGGCTGGAGCGCATGTGCCATTCATGGCCGCCGGCCTGCCAGTCCTGTAGCCCCTTGGCGTACGCCAGCACCTCCGCGCAGGACTTCGGGTCCAGGCCCTTCTCCAGGAAGAGCGCGGGGAGTTCGGCGACCACGGTGTTCTCGAACTGCTGGAGCCGTGAGGTGATCAGGTCGTTGACGGCGTCCGCGGCCTCCTGGGTGGTGCAGCCCAGGAAGGTCTCCAGCACCAGGACGCCATTGCTCAACTCGCCCTCGTCCTGGGTCTCCCGCTGGTAGGAGAAGAGGTCGTTGCGCAGATGGACGCCGTCGGAGAAGGTGTCCCGCAGCACCCGCAGCGGACGGGAGCCGGCCACCGCCGCCGGGACCTCGGCGCGCGTCGCGTACTCCACCAGCCCCGCCGACCAGGGCGCCCCGCCGACCTTGCGGCGCATCTCGATGTACTCCACGGGGTTGGGCACCCGGTGGATATGGATGTTGGACAGCTCCCACAGCGATTCGTTGAGCAGATGCTCGGTGCTCTCGGCGAACCGCCGGCGCCACTCCCCCGACATCTGCGGCACGGTGCGCGCCCACAGATCGGCGAGCCCGGCCTCGACCGGGTTGGCCGGCTCGGGCACGGACGCGGCCTCGACCGAGTCGTTCATCGGCATGAACGCGGGCAGCCGGTCCAGGTACTGCTTGCCGCCCGCCCGGTCCAGCGTCCGCTTGAACGTCTCCAGGAAGTGGTCGTCGAAGAAGAAGACCCAGACGTACCAGTCGGTCACCAGCGAGAGTGTCTCGGCATCGCAGTCCGGATGGGTGTAGGCGCAGAGCAGGGCGTAGTCGTGGGCGTCGAGGTCCGCCTCCTCCCAGATGCCCGAGCCCTCCAGCATCCCCATGGCGCGGGCCCACTTCTTGCTGTGTGTGCGTGCCGCTTCCAGATGCGGGTTCAGCCGCGCCGGGTAGGGCGTGTAGAAGTCAGGCAGTTCGAATGGCTTGGTCACCGTGGCCGGCCTCTCCCCATGCGTACGGAAGGAAGGCGTACCGGACCACGCCCCCCTTGACGGGGCAGCGCTACCCCGGGCGCCGGCGCACCACTCCTTGTGGAGGGGGAGCTTCCGCCTCCGCCCTGCTTGGGTCCAATCGGCTTCGTTCTCCGATCAGTTGGGGCTTATTTCCGGCGCCCTTCTTACGGCTTGCGAGGCCGTATCGGACGCGGTACGGGACGCCGTACGGAGCGCGAGCTCCACCAGCGCCTCCGGGGCGCCGGCCTGGCCGCGGATGCCGGGGAAGGCGTTGATGTCCACGATGAGCGGCGCGCCTCCGCCGGCGTCCAGGATGTCCACGCCGTAGACCTCCAGCCCGAAGACCCCGCCCACCCGGAGCGCGGCGGCCCGCCAGCTCTCCGGCAGCTCACCGGCGGCCAGCGGCCGGGTCGGTCCGCGGCCGTCCGGGGCCAGTTCCGAACGGCGCAGCCCCGCGAAGAGCCGGCCGTCGACCACCCACACCTTGTGGTCCCAGCCGCTGTTCGCGGTGAACTCCTGGACGACCACCGGCTCCTGGGGCCAGGCGGCGGCCAGCTCCCGCAGCCGTACGGCGCTGTCGGCGCGGGCCACGAGGTCGCCCCGCCGGCTGCGGCGGCTCTTGACCACCAGCGGCCCGGCCGGCTCCCCCGCCGCGGCCAGCTCCGCCATCGTGGCCACGGCCCGGGTCGCGGCGAACGGCAGCCCGGCCGCGCGGGCCAGCGCCGCCATCGCCACCCGGTCCTGGCAACGGGCGGTCGCCGCCGCAGAGTTGAGTACCGGGGCGCCACGCTCCTCCAGGCGCGCGGCGAGCTCCAGCGCCCGGGGCGTACGGGCCTTGAGGAGGTAGACGTCCGCGAGCGGGCCGGGACCGGGAACCCCGGCTGCCTTGTCCGGAGCCAGGACCTCGACCTGATGACCGTCCCGCCTCAGCAGCTCACCGACCGCTGCCAGTACCGGATGCCCGGCGTCCGCGGTGATCAGACCGGCCCTCACCGGTCACCGCCGATCGCCGCCAGCGTAGCCGTGGCCGGGGTGCTGAGGTCCGGCACCGCCCGCCCGCCGCCCTGCCGGGCGAGCCGCAGGATGGCGGCGGACACCCGGGCCACCGCGTCCGGCACCTGACGGAAGCTGGGGAAGTCGTTGATGTCGACGACCACCGGCCCTTCGGGCCCGAGCAGGACGTCCACGCCGTACAGGTCGAGCCCGAAGACCGCGCCGACCTCCGAGGCGATCCGGGCGACTTCGGCGGTGAGCGGGACCTGGCGCTCCCGGACGGCGCGGCCCGGGTGCAGCGGGGAACGCCGCTCGGTCGCATACAGCTCACCGGCGACGCAGTACACCTTCAGATCCGTACCGGAGTTGGGGACGTACGGCTGGGCGATCAGCAGTCCGCCGGCCGCCCCGCCCGCTTCCGCCGGGTCCGCCGCGCCACCGGCAGCCGGCAGCCGGTCCGGCGTCTCGACCAGCCGGACCGCGCGCCCCGAGCTGCCGTCGGCCGGCTTGACCACCAGCGGGTACTCCGCCGCGGGTATCTCCGCGAACTCATCGGCGCGGGCCGCCGCATAGGTCACCGGGACCGGCAGCCCGCTGCTGCGGGCGATCACCGCGGCCACTGCCTTGTCGCGTACGCCCCGCACCGCCCGGACGTCGTTCACCGTCGTCAGTCCGACGGCGGCGGCGGCTTCCAGCAGGGTCAGCCCGGGCCCGCCGGAGACGGTCTTGAGCACCCAGGCGTCATGGCGGCCCGCCTGGACGGCCTCGGACAGCGGGATCAGCGAACGGCCGGGCCACACCACGTCCACCTGGTGTCCCCAGGCGCCGAGTTGGCGGATCACATCCAGCGGCATGCCGTCGTGCCGGTACTGCTCCTCCACCAGGAAGCAGAGTCTCATCGGTGCACCCTCGTCATCGCCGAACGTCCGACCACCGGGCCGTCCGGCAGATCCACGACACACCAGGATCCCACGGGGCCCCGTTCACAACGGGCCGCCCCTACGCACCCAGCTCCCGGCCGCATGACAGACAGTCAGCGATGGACGCCGAGCGGAGCCAATCCAAAACTGGCCAGCTGAAAGCAGCGCAATACCGCTGGAGCATGAACAGGGGTTCACCGGACCTCATTTGCCCCTTTGCGGAATTCAACAGCGGTTCACCCTCAACAGTTTTCTCGCAATTCTGTTGAAAAAGCCTCTGTGATGAACCCTTGCGGCGAAAGCGGCGGTTACGTCAGGGTTCGGTGCGCGGCGACGGCCCCACCCGCGCCGCCAGGCAAGCACCCCCCTCGGGAAACGCCTTGCGCTTCGACCGCGTTTCTCCCTTTTCCCTGCCTTGGTGTTTGTGCTGCCATCGGAAGGAAACGCTGTGAGAGTTTCCCGGAAGTGTCTCGTTGCCGCCGCTGTCGGCGCCCTGCTTTCGGTTTCTGCCGTCACCATTGCACAGGCTGAGGACTCGGGCCCCTACGCCCAGCGGTACCAGCCGGAGATGGTCAAGGCTCTGGCCAAGTCCCTCGGCATCAGCGAGAAAGCCGCCGTTGACCGTCTCGACCGGCAAGCCGCGCAGCAGCGCCGGTTCGCCGAGCTGCGCAAGAAGGGAATCGCGGCAAACGGTGCGTTCTTCGACAAGGAAGGTTCGCTCACGGTCAACGCGGCCAACGCCAGGACTGCCGCGAAGATCGAGGACGCGGGTCTGAACGCCCGGGTGCCGGCGCGGGGGCAGTCCGCCCTCGACCGCATCAAGGCCGAACTGGACGCCAAGGCCGCCAAGCGGGTGCCCACCGGTGTCTCCGCCTGGTCGGTCGACCTCGCTTCCGACACCGTCACGGTGGAGGTGAACAGCGACAAGAGCGCAGCGGCCCGTTCCTTCCTCAGCGCGGCGAAGGCGCACGGCGACGCCGTCCGCGTCGTGCGCGGCCGGCCGGCCCTGGCCCCGCAGGCCGTGATATCCCCGGGCAGCCGCATGACGTTCAACGGCTACCTCTGCTCGGTCGGTTACGGCGCCCACGACGCGTCGGGCAACGAGTACCTGGTGACCGCAGGCCACTGCGTCGAGGACCTGCCGGACCTCTACTACGACGGCTCCCACTTCGCCAAAGGCACCCGCACCCGCTTCGCCCTCGGCACGGACAGCGTGGACATGGGCATTGCCGCAATGGACGCCGACGACTCCATAGCCACCGCGGTCGGCACGTGGGGCCACGGGAGCGACATCGCGGTCAGCGGCAGCACGCGTGCGGCAGCGGGTGCCGCACTGTGCAAGTCGGGCCAGACCACCGGCTGGACCTGCGGCCAGGTCAGTTCGTACAACGTCTCCGTCACCTACGTCGACAGGAACGGTGGTCCCGACACGGTCGTGTCCGGCCTCGGCAGCTCCACCGTGTGTACCGAGGGCGGCGACAGCGGCGGCGCCTACATCTCCGGCAACCAGGCCCAGGGCATGACGTCGGGCGGCCCGGAGAAACAGCGGTGCACGCAAGGGGTCAACTCCCGGGGGAGCTCGTACTTCCAGCCACTCGACGACGCCCTGTCGTACTACGGGCTGACCCTCAACACCAACTGATCCACGCACGCACACCAGGGGACATGGGGCCGCTCGCCGGATAGGCTGAGCGGCCCCCGCTTGTCCGGCATCTGGCCGGAACTGGTTGCCGAGCGCCGACTCACGACGTACGACACGGACTCCGGGGCGGCACCCGCGGCCCCGGGGCAGCCGGGTCCGGCGGGTGCCGGCGGACACCGTGACACCGTGCGACCCCCACCCGGAGACGTCATGACCCAGGCCCCCCACGAAGGCGAGAAAAGCGACAGACCCACTCCCTGCTCCTCACACCTGGCGGAACCGACATTCGCGACAGTCTTCCGAGAAGCGCTGCGGCAGCGCGGCCTCTCCCTGGAACGCGTACGGGACCGGCTCGAGGGCCAGGGCATCACCATCAGCCTGGCGACGCTGAGCTACTGGCAACGCGGCCGCAGCCAACCGGAACGGGCTCTGTCGCTGCGCGCCGTGGACGCGCTGGAGACCATCCTTGTCCTCCCCGAGGGCACTCTCCGCTCCCTGGTCGGACCGCACCGTCCCCGTGGCCGGGCGGTGTCAGGTGCCCAGGACCTGACCGCCTCACAACGCGTCTTCGGCGAGAACTCGGTCGTGGAAAGGGCACTCGGCGAGGAGTTCGCGCACTTCAACGAGGACGTCAGCTCGCTCGCCATCCATGAGACCGTGCGCCTGGACGAGCACCGGTGCATACGCCAGACGGCAGTGAACCAGGTACTGCGGGCCACGTGCGAAGGTGCCAGCCGGATGACCGTCGTGCACAGCATCGACGACCACGCGACGGAGTCGATCGACGTGTCCGTCCGCTGCGGGAAGCTCGGCGCCGTCCGATTCCTGCCCGAGTTGCGCAGCGTCGTGGCGGAGATCCTGTTCGGCCGGGAACTGGCGAAGAACGAGACCGTGGTGGTCGATTACGCCATCACGCTCGGACCGAGCCGGCAAATCTCCACGCACCACGAGCGCCGCACCCGGGTCAGCCTGCGCGAGTTCCTGCTGCATGTCTATTTCCACCCGGCGGCCCTCCCGGTGAGCTGTCACCCCTATTACCTCGAACGGATCGGCGCGGAAAAACGCTACACACACCGGACCCCACTGGACGTCTCACACACGGCGCACATGCTGCCCACGAGATGCCCGGCGGGCATATACGGCATGTCCTGGGAGTGGCCGGCGCTTTCGCGGGACGGGACCGGGGATACCTCGCCGGCACCCCAGGCACCGCTACCGTGAGGCCGCCGCGACGCAGCGGCACCGGGATGCAACGGGAGGTCCAGTGACCAATAAGGCCACGTCCTTCGACGAACTCGACCGCAAGATCGTTGCGGCGCTGATCGACAACGGCAGGGCGAGCTTCGCGGAGATCGGAGCGGCGGTCGGGCTGTCCTCCACCGCGGTCAAACGGCGGGTGGACCGGCTGCGGGAGAACCACGTCATCACCGGGTTCACCGCGACCGTGAAGCCGGCCGCGCTGGGGTGGCTGACCGAGGCTTACGTCGAGGTGTACTGCGACAGCGCGGCACCGCCCCGGCGGCTCGCCGAGGTGGTGCGCAACCATCCGGAGATCGCGGCGGCGATGACCGTCACCGGGGGCGCCGATGCGCTGCTGCACGTACGGGCGACCGATGTCGAGCACTTCGAGGAGGTGCTGGAGCGGATCAGGGCCGAGCCGTTCATCCGCAAGACGATCAGCTACATGGTGCTGTCCCATCTGCTGCCGGACAGCCCGGAGGCCGGTGCCCGACGGTCCTCGGCGGGCGCCCGGCGGCCCCCGGCCCGGAACGGCGCAGCAAAGCAGCGCTGACCAGCCCTTCTCCGCAGCATTCCGGCGTAGATACGCAGCTTTTGTTTCTTGTGGCCGGAATGCCTCCCTTCCTACCGTGGAGACACCGCGGGTGACGCTCAGTGACACACACCTGGTCACCCGCATGTCACGCGGAAGCGGAGGGGGTATTCCTGTGCCGACGAATCGTGTGGCGAGTCCACGGCGCTATCTGGTCTGCGAACCCAGGCACTTCGCCGTGCATTACGCCATCAACCCCTGGATGCGGGCGGACGTGCCGGTCGATACGGCACGCGCCGGCCGCCAGTGGGCGATGCTGATCAAGGCCTACCACGAGCACGGGCACACCGTGGAGCACGTACCGCCGGTCCCCGGTCTGCCGGACATGGTCTTCGCGGCCAACTCGGCGGTCGTGGTGGGCGGCAAGGTCTTCGGCTCACTGTTCCATGCGCCGGAGCGACGGCCGGAGTCCACGGCGTACGAGACCTGGTTCAAGGCCGCCGGATTCGACGTCTACCGGCCGGAGTCGGTGTGCGAGGGCGAGGGCGATCTGGTCCCGGCGGGCCGCTGGCTGCTGGCCGGCACCGGCTTCCGCACCGAGCGAGCCGCCCACCACGAGGCGCAGGAGTTCTTCGGCGTACCGACCATCGGCCTCCAGCTGGTGGACCCGCACTTCTACCACCTGGACACCGCGCTCTTCGTCCTCGACGACGAGAACATCGCGTACTACCCGGAGGCGTTCTCGCCCGGCTGCCGTGAGGTGCTCCGGCGGCTCTTCCCGGAGGCGGTCCTCGCGACCCGCGACGACGCCATGGCGTTCGGCCTCAACTCCGTCTCCGACGGCCGGCACGTCTTCATCGCCCCGCAGGCAACCGGCCTCATCGGGCAGCTCACCGCCCGCGGCTATGTCCCCGTCCCCGTCGACCTGTCGGAGTTCCACAAGGCCGGCGGCGGCATCAAGTGCTGCACCCAGGAGATCCGTTCATGACTGCCACCACCCGTACCGTCCCCGTACAAGCGGCCCGTTCGTCCGCCGAGCTGATCCAGGCCGAGGGCCCGGTCCTGGCGCACAACTACCACCCGCTGCCCGTGGTCGTGGCGCGCGCCGAAGGCGTCTGGGTCGAGGACGTCGAGGGGCGCCGCTACCTCGACATGCTGGCCGGCTACTCGGCACTCAACTTCGGCCACCGGCACCCGGCCCTGATCGAGGCCGCCCACCGCCAGCTGGACCAGCTCACCCTCACCTCCCGGGCCTTCCACAACGACCGGCTCGCCGGCTTCGCCGAAGGCCTGGCCGAGCTGACCGGCCTGGACATGGTGCTGCCGATGAACACCGGCGCCGAGGCGGTGGAGAGCGGTATCAAGGTGGCCCGCAAGTGGGCGTACGACGTCAAGGGCGTCCCGGCGGACCGCGCCACGATCGTGGTGGCGGGCGGCAACTTCCACGGCCGTACGACCACGATCGTCGGCTTCTCCGACGACGACACCGCGCGGGTCGGCTTCGGCCCCTTCGCCCCCGGCTTCCGCACCGTCCCGTACAACGACCTCGCCGCGCTCGAAGCCGCCGTGGACGACACCACGGCCGCGGTGCTGCTGGAGCCCATCCAGGGCGAAGCGGGCGTGCTGATCCCCGACGACGGCTATCTCACCGGCGTCCGGGAGCTCACCCGGCGAGCCGGCTGCCTCTTCATCGCCGACGAGATCCAGTCCGGCCTCGGCCGCACCGGAACCACCCTGGCCGTCGAGCACGAATCCGTCGTCCCCGATGTCCTCCTCCTCGGCAAGGCGCTCGGCGGCGGCATCGTCCCGGTCTCCGCGGTCGTCGCCCGCCGCGAGGTGCTCGGTGTCCTCGGCCCCGGCCAGCACGGCTCCACCTTCGGCGGCAACCCGTTGGCCGCCGCGGTGGGTTCGGCCGTCATCGACCTCCTGGCGACCGGCGAGTTCCAGCGCCGCGCCGCGGAGCTGGGCGCGCAGCTGCGCACCGGCCTGGCCGCGCTGACCGGCAAGGGCGTGACCGGCTTCCGCGCCCGCGGTCTGTGGGCCGGCGTCGATGTCGATCCCGCCCTCGGCACCGGCCGCGAGATCAGCGAACGCCTCCTGAAGGAGGGCATCCTGGTGAAGGACACCCATGGCTCCACGATCCGGCTCGCCCCGCCGCTGACCATCACCGAGGAGGAACTGGCCGCGGCCCTGGGCAGCCTGGAGCGGGTGCTGGCCTGACCCAAGTGCCCCTTGCCCGGACCGGGGCACCCCGCCCGCCCCGCGCGCGGAGACCGACCTCCTCGCGCGGGGCCGGCCCGTCACACCGCCGGCGTCGCCGCCCAGCTGGCCAGGAGGCCCAGGCGCACCTCCGTCTGGGACCCCGGTTCCGGCGTGTAGACCACCAGCATCTGATCCGGCTCCCCGGAGACCGTCAACGTCTCGTAGGGAAAGGTGAGTTCGCCCGCCACGGGGTGCCTCATACGCTTCGCCCCGTACGTCTTCTCCCTGACCTCATGGTCCGCCCACAGCCGGCGGAACTCCTCGCTGCCCAGGGACAGTTCGCCCACCAGCGTGGCCAGTTGCCGGTCCCGTGGATGGCTGCCCGCATCCAGGCGCAGATAGGCGACCGTCTCCGCGGCCACCGCGGGCCAGTCCGGATACAGCTCGCGGGCCTGCGGGTTGAGGAACACCTGGCGCGGCATGTTGCGCTCCTCCGGCGGCATCTGCGAGAAACCGACGACGGCATCGCCCAGCGCGTTCCACGCGAGCACATCCATCCGGCGGCCCAGCACGAACGCGGGGGCCTTCTCCATCAGGTCCAGAAGGAGACGCAGACCGGGACGGACCCTCTGGGGCGCGGGCCCGGCGGCGGACCTGCGACGGACGGCGGCAGGCCTGGCCACCGTACGCAGATACTCCTGCTCGGTCTCGTCGAGGCGCAGGACGCGCCCGATGGCGTCGAGCACCGCATCCGAGACGGAGGGGCCGCGGCCCTGTTCGAGGCGGATGTAGTAGTCGACGCTGACGCCTGCGAGCTGGGCGACCTCCTCACGGCGCAGCCCCGGAACCCGCCGCCTGCCGTGCCCCGGCAGCCCCACCTCTTCGGGCCGGATACGGGCACGCCGCGAGCGCAGGAAGTCACCGAGCTCCCCGTCCATGGATATGTCCATGCCGACGATCCTAGGTCTCATGGACGCCCCGATCCTGGTACTGCCGGACCCAGGAAAACGGCAGCCCTGGGTAAGGACTGCGGCCGGGCGCAGGGTTGTTGCCGTCGCCGGGAGACGCCCGACGACGGCAACAACCACCCCAGGAGTTCCCCATGGCGTACGACACCCTCGCCGGCCGCACCGCCGTCATCACCGGAGCCGCCAGCGGTATGGGCGAAGCCACCGCCCGGCTGCTCGCCTCGTACGGAGTGCGCGTGGCGCTGCTCGCGCGCCGTGCCGAGCGGCTGACGGAGCTGGCCGGCAAGATCGAGGCGGACGGCGGGCAGGCCCTTGCGGTCGCCGCCGACGTCACCGACCACGCCTCCCTGGACGCGGCGACGGAGCGGGTGCACACCACGTACGGCCAGGTCGACCTGGTGGTCAATGCGGCGGGGGTGATGCTGCCGAACCCGATCACCGACGGCCGCGCCGACGAATGGCAGCGCATGCTGGACACCAATGTGGCCGGCGCGCTCCGGGTCATCCGCGCCTTCACTCCGGACCTGATCGCGGTGGCCGAGGCGGGCCGGACGGCGGACCTGGTGAACATCTCCTCGATCGGCGCGCACATCGCGTTCCCCAACTACGCGGTGTACGGCGCGACGAAGGCCGCGCTGACCTACCTCTCGCAGTCCCTGCGCACGGAGCTGGGCCCGCGCGACGTCCGCGTCACCAACATCGAACCGGGCCTCACGGACACCGAGCTGGGCAGCCACATCGACAACGCGGAGCTGTCCGGCCAGCTGGCCGGCATGTTCGACGCCCTGACCGGCCTGGCGGCGGACGACATCGCGGACCTGATCGCCTACACGACGAGCCGCGCCCGCCATGTGAACCTGCGCCAGGCGATCGTGCTGCCGACGCGGCAGGCGTGAGCGCACGCCTGCCGCTGTGTCTCCCGTGCCGGGCCTACCTGAGGGCGTAGTCGCCGAGGGAGGGTTCGAGCTGGTCGAAGACCCGGCCGGCTTCGGCGGCGACGGTCGCGGCGATGTGGTCGTTGTCGTGCCCGGCGAGGGTGAGTTCCTGGATGCGGGAGAACAGCAGGCGTTGGGCGGCGGCGAGTTGGGCGGCCGCGGCCCGGGGGGTGATGTCGGCGGGGGCGGCACCGGTCGCGGTGGCGAGAGCGTCGGCCAGGGCTCGTTCCCGTTGGTCGTGCAGCTCGCGCAGTCGCGTGGTGAGCGTGGGACTGGCGGCGATCATGCGGGAGAAGTCGGGCCCGGCGAAGCCGGCCACCGGATCGCGTTCCTCGACAGCGGAGAGGAAGGCGCGGCGCAGCGCGGCGAGGGCGGATTCGCCGATCTCGCGGCTCTCGACGGTGCGGGCGAGGCCGGCGGTGAATGCCTCGTGGTGGTCGAGAGCGATGTCCTCCTTGCGCGCGAAGTAGTTGGTGACGGTCTTCTTGGCGACGCGGGCGGCGGTGGCGATCTCGGCGATCGTCGTCTCTTCGAACCCCTTTTGGAGGAAGAGGCGGGTGGCGTGATCGGAGATCAGTTGCCTGGTCTCCTGCTTCTTGACCTCGCGAAGGCTCATGGGTGCGGCACTCATGGACCAATCTTACACCGGACGTAAAAATGCCCTTGACTACCCGAATGCCCCTCGCATAAATTTACGTCCGATGTAAGATCCGCCTCGGCACCCAGGAGCACCCATCAACATCACCGCCTCCACCGTCTCCCTGACCGTCGACGACGTGGCCGCCTCCCGCGACTTCCTGCTCACCCACTTCGGCTACACCCAGGCTGCGGCGGCGGACGGCTTCGCCTCACTGACCCGGGACGACGCCGCGGTCGACATCGTCCTGCTCCAGCGCGGTATCGAGGTGCTGCCGCCGGAGCAGCGCGACCAACGGGCGTCCGGCATGATCCTGGCCTTCACGGTCATCGGCATCGCCGATCACGAGGAGCGCCTGCGCAAGGCGGGCGCCCCCATCACCATGCCGCTGCGCGAAGAGCCCTGGGGCGAGCGGCTGTTCCAGGTCACCGACCCCAACGGCGTCGTACTCCAGCTCGTCGAGTGGGCCTGAGGGAGCGTCGCCGCCGCACCTCACCGCGACTGCCGTCACCACCCTCGACGTGGTCAAGGATTACCGCCGGGGTGCACCCGCCGCCGCCAGCAGGCTCTCGGCAGCGGCACGGGCCCGCCGCGCGGCGTCGGGGTCACCCATGAGCGCGGCACCGGTGATCGCCCCGTCGACAAGCAGCGCCAACTGCCCCGCGAGAGCGTCCGGTTCGGCCACCGGTACGGCACGGACCAGGCCGGTCAGGTACGACAGCAGCGCCTGCTTGTGCTCCCGGGCTGCCCGGGCCACCCCGTCCGAGGTGGCCCCCAGCTCGCCGTAGGAGTTGATGAACGCGCAGCCCCGGAAGTCGGGCTCCGCGAACCAGCCGTGCAGCCAGTCGAAGACGAGGAGCGGCCGCACCGCCGGGCCCCCGGCCTGCTCGGCGACGTACTCCGCGAGCGCGGCCCGCCACCGGGTGTCACGCCGGCCCAGATACGCCTCGACGAGGTCGTGCTTGGCGGGGAAGCACTGGTAGAGGCGCTTGAGCGAGACCCCGGCGGCGGTGCGCAGCTCGTCCATGCCGACGGACTGGATCCCGCGCTCGTAGAACAGCTTCTCCGCGGCGTCGAGAATCCGCGTACGGGCTTCCTCACGGGCCTCGTCGCGCGCGCCCCCGGGGGCGTCACCGCGAGCTGCGCCCCGTACTTCACCGTGCTTCATGACACCTTCGCCCTTCACGCCTTTACGGGAGAACGTACGTTCTCTATCGTAGCGAACCAAGGGAGAACGACCGTTCTCCCCCTCCTGAGAGGAGACCGCCATGGCACCGCGTCCACCCTTCCCCCCGTTCGACGAGCAGAGCGCACTCCAGAAGGTCCAGGCGGCCGAGGACGCCTGGAACACCCGTGACCCCGAGCGGGTCGCCCTCGCCTACACCGAGGACTCGGTCTGGCGGAACCGCGACACCTTCGTCACCGGCCGGGACGCGATCGTCGACCTCCTGCGCCAGAAGTGGGCCCGCGAGCTGGACTACGCCCTCCGCAAGGAGCTGTGGTCCTTCCACGGCAACCGCATCGCGGTGCGCTTCCAGTACGAGAGCCATGACGCCGATGGCCAGTGGTGGCGCAGCTACGGCAACGAGCTGTGGGAGTTCGACGAGGAGGGCCTGATGACCCGCCGGGAGGCCGGCATCCACGATGTCGCCATCACGGAGGCGGAACGCCGGATCTTCGGCCCACGCCCGGAGGCGGAGAAGGGCCGCCCGCTTGCGTTCCGCTAGGGGGTGTCTTGAGTCATGCTCACGTGGCGGGGCGGAGGCTGCGGAGCCAGATCACTGCCCCACGCAGGTGGAGGCCGGCGAGGTAGCTCTCGGGTGTCTTGTCGTAGCGGGTGGCGAGTCCGCGGCACGCCTTGATCTTGTTGACGGGCCGGTTGCGCGGACGGCCGACCGGGCCGCGGACCGCAGCACAAGGCCGACGCCACCAAGATGGCGGCGCCGGCCGGATCGATTCAACCGGTGTGCGGCTGCTGAGCACCGGCGCCCGCATCGGCCTCGGTATCGGGGCGGGCAGCGGCGGCCTGCTCGGCGCGGTCGGCGATCTGCTGGAGCGCGGCCAGATGTGCGCGCAGCCGTTCCCGGCCGACGGCGGTGGCCCGCACCCAGGTGCGGGGCCGCTTGCCGACGTAGCCCTTGCGGATCTCGACGAGCTCGGCGTTGCCGAGCGTGGTGAGCTGCTTGGACAGCGCCGAGTCTCTCAGGTGCGCGTGGTCGCGAACGAAGGCGAATTCGCACCAGGTGGTGGCGGACACCAGCGACATGATGGTCAACCGGGTCGGATCCAGCAGGAGTTGCTCCAGGCCGCCGACGGCGTCGGACGCGGCACCCCCGGCCTGGCCGGACACGCTCACCGGGCCGCCGCGCGACGGGCCATCCGGCGCCCCACCACATTGGTCAGCTGGCTCCCGGGAAGGCTAAGGACGGCGAACGCGAGGGTGAGGGTGGTAACGGGATGGTCGCGGATCCAGGCTGGCATGCCGGAGCCGGTCAGCGTGTGGTACACGGTCGGTCCGGCGAAGAGCTGGACAGTGCCGATGACCAGGGCGATCAGCAGCAGGGGCAGGTAGGCGCACCCGGGCACGGCGCTGAGGTGCAGGCCGCCGGAGGCGGCGGCGAAGCGGGGGCTGCGGCGCCAGGCGACGTAGTAGGCCATGTTCAGGGCGCTCATCCCAAGCATGGCGACCATCTGTGCGGTGGGGCTGCCCAAGTCGCTGGCGACCCCGAACACCACGAGGATGGTGCTATGCGCGGCCAACAGCCACCAGGGCGTGCGGAGAAGCGAGCCGGCGGCGTTGAGGCGGACCTGACGGGCCCGGGCCAGGGCTTCCCGGGCCTCGACGGGGCTGGGCGTGTTCATGTTTCCCCCTTCGGCAAGGACTTTCCCGTGGAGAAAGTAACACTCACTTTCCCGCGAGGAAAGTGAGGACACGAGAACGGACCTCGGGCACACCTCGCGATGCCGGAGCCCGTTCATGCGCGCCTCGGGAGTCGCGGTGGCCTGGGGCGTGTATCGAATGCGCTGGTCACAGCCACGCGTTGAGGGCCGCGACGAGGACGGCCCCCTCGTAGCGGACCGCATCGACGCCTACCGACGAACATTCAGCTGCTCGGAACCCGTCTGCTGCACTCACGAGGTGCCGTCATGTGGCTCCGCAGCCTCCGCCTCGCCCAGCCACATGATCACGACCAAGGACAGACGGGTTGCCGTGCCGGACCAAGTGGGCGGGCTCCGGCACGCTCTCTGGTGACGGTGCGGCACTGTCACACACTTCCGACAACCAGCGTGATCGTGCGCCGCGTTGGTCATGAAGTACGTTGCCTCACGAACGGCCGATCCGTAACCTTCCCACGACCAACGCGCTGACCTGCATGTTGGTGTTCAAGTTCTCAGGGGGAAAGCGAATGAAGCGTCGCAACAAGGTGCGGATGTCGATGATGGCGGGGGCGAGCGCCGCTGCCATCGCGATCAGCATGGTCGGAACTGGGACTGCGCAAGCGGCGGGGCGGCACGTCTCGGCCGACTGTGGAACGACCGGGGCCCTCGGCATCCTGAACCTGGAAGAGGGGGGCACGCGGTATGGCAAATTCATCGTCGGGATGCACCTCAAGGACACGCTCGATGACGGGCACCATGTGAAGATTCGCTTCCTCAGCAAGCGCGTCGGGAGCAGCACGACGGTGAAGTGGGGGTGGCACTCCCAGTATCTGGGCGCGGGCCCCACCCTTGATGTCAGCACCATTGCCCAGGACAAGCGCGGAATCGCGGCCGCGGGGGTCGAGGTGGCGCGATTCGAAGGCGGCACCAAGCTCAACTCCTGCACCGCCTGGACCCGGCACTGATAACGCTGGTGCAGTAGCACTTCCGCGTAACGCCGCGGGCTCCGGGGAGGTGCGAAACCCGGAGCCCCGGCACGGGGATGCTGCCATGCGCCGAGTGTTGTGCACCTGATCCTCAGGCACCTTCTCCGTTCGCTCTCCTCCGTTCGCACTTCGCCGTTCGCACTTCGCCGTTCGCACTTCTCCGTTCCGTCCCGTCCGCTCCCGGTTCTCACCCCACCCGCACCACCTCCCCCAGGACCGCCACCCCCTCGGCGATCTCTCCCGGCGTGCGCGCGGCATAGCCGAGCACCAGCCCCGGCCGCGACGGCCGCTGACTGTGCCAGGACAGTGGATGGACCTTGACCCCCCGGGCCAGCGCGGCCGCGGCGAACTCCCGGTCCGTCTCCGCACCCGTGGTGGCGCCGGGGCCGGCCGCCGCGCCCAACGTGATCGTCAGATGAAGCCCCGCCGCCGCGCCCTGCACCGTCGCCGTCGGCAGATGACGGCCAATAGCCGCGATCATCGCGTCCCGGCGGCGACGATGGCGCCGGCGCAGCAGCCGCAGCCCGCGCTCCAGTTCGCCCGACTCCATCAGCCGGGCCAGCACCAGCTGCGGCAGTATGGCGTTGCCGAGGTCGGCGAACCGCTTGGCCTCCACGAACGCCTCCCGGTACGCGGGCGGCACCAGCAGCCAGCCCACCCTCAGCGCGGGCGCCAGCAGCTTGGAGACGCTGCCCGCGTAGCAGACCTGCTCGGGGAGGAGCGAGCGCAGGGCGGGGACCGGTGCGCGGTCGTAGCGGTGCTCGGCGTCGTAGTCGTCCTCGACGATCAGGCCGCCCTCCGCCGCCCAACACATCAACTCCCGGCGCCGCCCGCCGCCCAGCACCACCCCGGTCGGGAACTGATGCGCCGGCGTGAGCAGTACGGCCCGCGCACCGCTCTCCCGCAGCTCATCGACCCGTACGCCCTCCTCGTCGACCGGCACCGGCGGGGTCGCCACGCCCCAGTTGGCCAGATGCTGCCGGACGCCGAGCGAACCGGGGTCCTCCACCGCGACCGTGCCGATACCGTCGCGCCGGAGCACCTGGCCGATCAGCCCGAGGGCCTGCGCGGTACCGGCGACGATCAGCACATGGTCCGGCTCCACCCTGATCCCGCGGTTTCGGGCCAGCCAGTTGGCGACCGCCCGTCGCAGCGCCGGTGCGCCCCGGGGATCCCCGTACCCGAAACCGGCAGCCGGGAGGTCCGCGAGCACCGCCCGCTCGGCCCGCAGCCAGGCCGCACGGGGGAACGCGGCCAGGTCCGGCACCCCGGGCGAGAGATCGATCCGGGCAGGCGCATCCCGCAGTGCGTCGAAGACATCCGCCCCGGGCGGACCCTCGAAGACGTCCGCACCAGGCAACGCACCGAAGACATCCGTACTGGGCAGCGCACCGAACGGCCCGCCGACGACCCGGGGACCAGGCGCCGCCCCCACTGCGGCCGTCTCCGCCCGGGGCCCAGCAGCCTTCCCCCCTGCGGCCGTCTCCGTCCGCTCCCCCGCAGCCGTCACGGGAGCGGCCACGACCACCGTGCCACCCCTCCCCCGCCCGGCCAACTGCCCGTCCTCACCCAGCCGCCGGTACGCCTCGGTGACCACACCCCGGGAAACCCGCAGCTCAGCGGCGAGCACCCGGGTCGCAGGCAGCCTGCTCCCCACTGGCAGCCGACCATCCGCGATTGCCCGCCGCAGCTGCTCCGCCAGCCAGTCGGCACGCCCGCCCGCCGGAGCCTCGCTGATGTTCAGTTGCAAGAAGTCGGAACACCCCGCAGCCGCAGCCGCCCCAGTCACCGCCGCCGATATGGACCCGTCGAACAGCCCCTCTTTGGACCTGTGCATCGGTCCATTGTCCGCGTCATCGTGTCCACATGCCTACCTCGCCCACCAGCAACGTCGCCTACGTCCACGGCTATTCACCCCGCGAAGCACACCGGCTCGGCGACCAGGCCGACACTCTCGCCTCGCTCCTGCATGCC
The DNA here is from genome assembly GCF_055575375.1 of Streptomyces sp. NPDC034111. Lineage (NCBI taxonomy): Bacteria > Bacillati > Actinomycetota > Actinomycetes > Kitasatosporales > Streptomycetaceae > Streptomyces > Streptomyces sp. NPDC034111. The sequence continues at coordinate 157,647 of NZ_JBVIST010000013.1, forward strand.
GGTACGGCGTACCCGGCCGGCAGCCGCGTACTGGAGATCGGCTGCGGCGTCGGCGCCCAGACCGTCCACCTCGTCAGCAACAGCCCCGGCGCACGGATCACCGCCGTCGATCTCTCCGAGGGCTCCCTCACCCAGGCCCGTGCCTACGTCACGTCCCAGGCCCCGGCGGCCAACGTGACCTGGCGCCGCGCCGACCTCCACGAACTCCCTTATCCCGACGCCACCTTCGACCACCTCTTCGCCTGCTTCGTCCTGGAGCACCTACGGGATCCGGGCCAGGCACTGACCGAGCTGCGCCGCGTCCTACGCCCCGGCGGCACGCTCACCGTGATCGAGGGCGATCACGGTTCGGCGGTCTTCCACCCCGACAGCCCACACGCCCAAGAGGTCATCGCCCACCAGGTACGACTTCAGTCCGAGGCGGGCGGAAACGCCCTCCTGGGGCGGGAGTTGCACCCCCTCCTCACCCGCGCAGGCTTCCGCGACGTCGTGGTGCACCCCCGCACCGTCTACGCCGACAGCACCCGCCCGGCGCTGGTCGACGGCTTCACCCGCAGAACCTTCATCGCCATGATCGAGTCCGTACGCGACGACGCACTGCACGCCGGACTCACCACGCCGACCGCCTGGGCCCGCGGCATCACCGACCTGCGCCGCACCACGGAGCCCGGCGGCACCTTCCACTACACGTTCTTCAAGGCGACGGCGGTCAATCCCCAGGGGTGACGGCTGCCAGGTAGGTCATGGCCTCCTGGACATCACGGAAATTGAGGACGGGCTCCTCGGTGAAATCCTTCACCGTCACCTCGATGACGGGTCCCCACTCGTCAACCGAAACAGAGACCATGAACTCGGCGTCGCTGGACGGGCCCTTGATCCATGCTCCTTCTAAGTCATGGAACGAGAATCGCCACCCAGGGATCTCCCGCAGGCGATTCCCCAAATCTATCCAGGTCGACACGACATCCTGAATCCGGTAGCTCGAATAGATTCGCTGATGGAGGCCCAGGACGCAGATCATCCGAATGACCTCTTCATAGGTGACGGCGACCTCGAAGGTTTCCGCTGAGCGGTTGTCCAGCAGCCAGGTGTAGGCGAGCAGATCAGCGCGGGAGAGATTTTCTTCCGTCATATTCGGGGACTCATTTCGTGGCGGGTGGTGGGTACTCGACGGCATACCGCGCTACGCGATCGTGATCAGCAGTGGAAGAGTGACGACCGTGAGAGCCGTCGACGCCAGGACCATTTCGGCAATCTCGCCGCTCGGGCCTTCATACTTCTGCGCGAGCATATGACTCAGCACTGCTACCGGCATGGAGCACTGAATGACGAAAGCTGTTGCCGCCGCCGGCGCGAGCCCCAGCGCCCCGGCCAGAAAGTAACCCACCGCAAATCCGCCGCCGACCCGGACAACGGACAAGAACACGGTCCGTGACAGGCTCCGCACTCGAAGATTCGCCAGGGAGATGCCGAGCATGAACAGCATCAATGGAAGCGTGACACCACCAAGAAGATCCAGCGTTTTCGCCAGTGGGCCCGGAACTTCGACATGGAAACCCAGCTTCACCAGCGCCAGCGCCAGTGAATAGATCATCGGGTTCTTGAGCAGCTTTCTCGGGGACATATGCCCAGAGGCAAGCCACGCACCCAGCGTCACATGGCCGATCTGAATCAGCGTGGAGAAAGCCACCGCAAAGACCAGACCATCATTGCCGACGACGAAGTAGGCGATGGGTATGCCGAGGTTGCCCGTGTTCGGCAGCATCAGTGCCGGGAGATAGCGGCGGTCCCGGAGGCGCAGGACCTTTAGCGCGAGGAGCCCTATGACGGCGAAGCAGCCGACCGCCAGGGCGCCGGCCACGAAGGTCTGCGCCACCCGGCCGAGGGTCAGTCCCGGCCGGTCCAGGGACGAGAGCAGGAGGCAGGGGAACCCGACATTGGACACGAACGACGTAACGAACGCGGTGTCGACGGGCTGCTTGAACTTGTCCCACGCCACCCCCAGGCCGGCGCAGAGCACGATGGGCAGGACAATGGATATGAGTTCGACGATCACCTATCGAGCCACGCTTCTGAACCAGCCTCGCCCGATACGGAGGGGAGGAATCCGAAGGTCAGGCGCGCGCATGCGGGGCCGGTGGCATCGAAGTTGAGCCGACGCATGTTCCGCGGTTCGTGCGGAGGGAACGAGGTCCTGCCGTGCACGATGGCCGTGTTGTCCGCGATCATAATGTCGCCAGCCTCCAGCATGAACGTTAATCGGTTCTCCGGAGCCTCGAAGAAGCTGCACAGCTCGTCGAAAATTTCCTGGGCGTCGGCATGCGGTGTAGCCTCCGCGGCACCATCACGCATTCGGAACTTGATTCCACGCCATTCTCCGCAGCGGGTGAACACCGCCTGTGTGCTGCTTTGCGCCGTACGGGTCACCGTGAGCGCGTCAGCCCTCGACAGAATCTCAACCTTGTCCGGGAATGCACGCGCCACATGGTCGTACGCGGCCTGCGCGCTGGCGAGGACGGTCATGCCCCCGGTTGCCGCCGGGGTGACGCACTGGAGCGTGATGATCTTCTCGGGCGCATCACGGAAGGCACCGTCGGTATGCAGCAGATGTTCGGCGGGAGTGGAACCGAGAAAACCCGCCGCGCGCTTGAAGGCATTGATCCCGACAATCCCCTGGCCATCGGCCCGGGGATGCGGCGCCGGATTCCCGAAATACCTTCCAAGGCCGAGGAGGTCCTGGTAGCTGTCGCTCAGGTCCAGGCACCGAAGGATCACAAAACCATAGGCATCAAAGCGATCCAGCATTCCACGCTGCTGCACCAGAGACATCTGTCGCACCGATGGAATTTCGAGAATCTGGGATTCGACCGGAAGGGCGGCGTCAAAGGACTGTCGAATTATCTGGGCGGTTAACATTCAACCCTCATTTCATGGCTGCCCAAAGGTTTTGCGGCTACACGAATTGAAGGTATCAAGGATGTCACCAAATGATCAACGAGCAGCAAAGGACTGGCCAAATCGCAGCACACCAGTGCGGCCGCCCTCCTGGTACATAAGGCGGCTAAGGCGGCTATGAACTGCGGTTTTGCCTAGCGTTAACGACATCCGGCACGGCCCTCATGGCTTGATCCACACGAGAGCACATAAGCAGTAACTGCTCATTTGGGATAGGAACGGATAGCCCCGTTGATTCCGGTACGCCGGATGTGCTCAGACGTGGCGTCCGAACTCTCCGTCCCTGACCGCCGCAACGAACGACGACCACACCCCGGTCTCGAAGACCAGCGCGGGCCCATGCGGGTCCTTGGAGTCGCGGACGGGGACGCCGGCGGGGTGACCGTCCAGGACTTCGAGGCAGCTGCCCTCGGAGGAACCGCTGTACGACGACTTACGCCAGCCGGTCAGCTGGGAGGCATCCGGGATGGTGTGCTCAGTCATGGTGTCCGTAGTCCTTCGCTGTCGCCCTCATCAGAGCAAGTGACTCTTTCAGCGGCAGTGCATCGCCTAGTGCGAGATCGTAGGCGCCCAGGAATTGTTCGACCAGGACCGGGTCGTCGTACACCTTGCCCGTACGCATGGCTTCGACATAGGCAACCGGAGGCTGGTCCTCGAACCACATCAGTGTGGCCATGCCTTCCAACAGCGGATGTGCACCCAGCCCGAACGGCACCACGTGTACGCGTACCCGCCCGCGCTCAGCCAACCGGACCACGTGCATGATCTGCTCGGCCATGACATCCGAGCCACCGACCGGACGGCGAAGCACCGCCTCGTCCAGCAACGCCCACACCACCGGTGTCACCGGATCATCGAGGATCCTCGCGCGCTCAAGCCGGGTGACGACGGCCCGGTCACGTTCCTCATCGCTCAGCGGGGGGAACGCAACGCGTAGAACCGCATCTGCGTACCTCCTCGTCTGAAGGATCCCGGGCATATAGGAGAGTGCGAACTCGCGGATCCTGGAGGCCTGTTGTTCGAATACGAGGGCTGCCTCGAAGTGGCTGCCGACCGGCCTCCCATCTTCGCCCGGCCGAAAACTACTCAGCACGTTCCCCGTATTGAGAGCCCTGTCCAACCGCCGCGCATCCTCCTTCGACGGGATCCGCCGCCCCGCCTCGATGTGCGCGATGTGCGAGCGGGTCATCACCGCCGCGTCCGCCAACTGCTGCTGCGTCAGCCCCGCCGCTTCTCGCTGTTCGCGGAGCCAGTCCCCGTACGTGCTGCCCATTCGTCAACCCCCTTGTGCGAAAAGGCTCGTCACACTCTGCGTACTAGCGAGACTACTCGCCGTCACTGACATTGGAGGCTGTACGCAAAGACCCCCGCGACCGATGGGACGGCCCGGGGGCGTGGCCACCAACCCCCTCGAGGTTGACGACATGAGCAAACCTATCGCCCTGGCCTGCAACGCGCTGCTGCGTCTGCTGTTTCCCGCCAGGGGCCGCCACCGCCACCGCGCACCCGTCGCCGCACCGGCCACCGTGGCGGTCCACGTCGCGCCGGTCTACGTACCCGTATGGCGCGGCTCAGAGGTGCCGTTACGCGGCGAGGACTCCCACCTCGTCCGCCCCTATCTCCTGACGCCTGAACAACGACGAGAGCGTCGTGCGCAGTACGCGCGGCGCCGGAACCTGGTGGTCGCGCGATGACCTACGACCCGGACAACCCGCAACTCCCCGGCTCCGGGCTCCGGTTGCTGCCTTGGGAGACCCCGTCGGGAGCGCCGTGCTTCCTGAGTACGGACCACTGCGACGGCTACCTCTCCAGGAAGGCCGACGCGATGGAGGCGGACCAGATGCGCGACGCCGCCGCCGTGGTCGAGGACGCGGAAGAGGTGTTGGGCGACCCGACGGCGGGGCCGCTGACGCTCCGGGTGACGCTCAAGCGGACCGCGAGGGCGCTCGGCGACGTACTGCGCATCGCGGACAGCAGGGGCGGGCGGCTGCCCGTGCCGGACAGCTCGGACGAAGGAGAGCACGCATAGATGGCATGGGCATGCGCTCCTCTCCGCCAGCTCGTCCCGGTTCGTCCCCAGCCCCAAGAATTCCTTCCTCTCCCCCTGCAACCTTCCGCCCTTGCCCGCTGTCTCCTGTTCACCAACCGACCCGTGTGTCCCGGCAGTAGCGCCCGGCGCATGGGCGGTCGTACGGAACATCGGAGAGACATTTCATGCGCATTCGCCCCGCAGCCTGCGCGGCGCTCCTCGTGGCGGCCCTCGTCCCCGTCTTCACGGCACCCTCAGCGAGCGCGGCCGCTGCGAAGTACGCGGACGACTTCAACGGTGACGGCTATCGCGACTACGCCACCTACTCGCCTGGGCACAGCCCGGGCGGCGGCGTCCTGATCACCTTCGGCACCGCCAACGGGCCCGGCACCCAGACCCAGATGATCGACCAGTCCAGCCCCGGCGTCCCTGGGGCCGACGAGGAGGGTGACCTCTTCGGCGGTCACAACACCCCCGCCGACTTCAACGCCGACGGATACGCGGACCTGGCGGTGACGGCGTACGGCGAAGACGTCAACGGGCTTACGGATCAGGGCTCCGTCACCATCCTGTGGGGAAGTGCGGGCGGCCTCTCCGGTGGCACCTCGGTCCCCAATATGGGCGCCAAGCAGTCCGACGGCCACTTCGGCCGGGACCTCGCCGTCGGAGACTTCAACGGGGACGGCAAGAAGGACCTCGCTGCGATCAGCGCGGGCAAGACCTACGTCTACCGCGGTCCCCTCACACCTTCCGGCGTGGGCGGCTCGATCTCCACCCTCGACAAGTCGTCGTCGAGCTTCGAGTCCGGGTCCCTGGTCGCCGGGAACATGAACGGCGACTCCAAGACGGATCTGGTGATCGTCGGGCTCGTCGACGAACCGGACAATTTCGGCACGGACGCCTGGTTCATCAAGGGCGGTTCCACGCTGACCTCGGGCAAGACCCTGCGCCTGGTCACGAACTACGCCGACCTCTTCCCCGACCAAGGGGTGATCGCCGACTTCAACAAGGACGGCTACGGCGACCTCGCGGTCGGCACCCAGATGTACGGCAACTACAAGGGCGCGGTGTCGCTCTGGTACGGCTCCTCCACCGGCCCCGCCACCAGCGCCCGCATCACCCAGGCCACCAGCGGCGTGGCCGGCACACCCGAGACCGATGACCGGTTCGGCTCGTCCATCTCGGCCGCCGACGTCAATGGCGACGGCTACCCGGACCTGGCGATCGGCGCGTACGGAGAGATGATCAACGAGCAGAATACCGAGGGCGGGGTCCACGTCCTGCGCGGCAGCGCGAGCGGCATCACCGGCACCGGCTCCCAGTGGTTCGCCCGCAACACCGCCGGCGTGCCGGGCTCCGTGGCGTGGAACGACTGCTTCGGCGACACGGTCCGGCTCCGCGACACCGACCGTGACGGTCACGCCGACCTGTTCATCACCGGCATCGTCGACGGCTCACTCCGCCTCCCCGGCACGTCATCCGGCATCACCACCACCGGCGTCTCCTCCGTGAACACGGAAATCATCGAGGGCATGCTCCAGTAGGCGGCGCCACTCTTCATCCGGCTCATCCGGCTCCCAGGCGGGCGGTCCTGCCCGCCTGGGAGCCGCGCCTACGCCGTCCACCGACGGTCCCTCAGGCCGCCGCCGTCCGCTCCACCGGAATCCACAGCTGGGTCTCCGCCTCCGACCAGTCCGGCGAGGGCCGGGTGTGCAGGATCTCCGGGCCCGTCCGGCTCTCGTACGGGTTGGCGGGGAACCACTGGGTGTAAACGTCGCGCCAGGTGTTCTGGAGCACCTCGGGGAACGGTCCGCTGTTCTCGAAGACGGCCCACGTACCCGCGGGGACGACCAGCACGTCAAGGTCCTCGGGGGCCTCGGCGCCGGTCACCGCCGCGTGGTAGTAGGCGAGTTCGGTGCCCTCCTCGCGGTTGCAGGAGAGGTGCTCGGTCACCGAGACGATCCCGGCCGGCTCCTGGTCGGACAGGTCGGCTATGCGTTGCACGGTCTCCAGGGGGAGGGTCTTGATGAACGCGGCGATGTCCGGGTTCACCCCCTCGTGGACGAGGGGCACGTGGGCCTTCTTGCCGACGACGCGGAACTCGTCCTTCTCCACGATCCGGTACTGCATGGTGGTGCTCCCTTCGATGATCAGGCGGAAGGACATCCGTGGCTGGGAGTGCAGGGCCGCACCGGTGCGCCGGGCCTCGCCCGGACCGACACCGTGCAGCGCGCGGAACGCACGGGCGAACGCCTCGCCCGACGTGTAGCCGTAGCGCACCGCGACATCCAGCAGCGTCCGTTCGCCCGCCAGCACCTCGGCGCCCGCGACGGTCAGCCGCCTGCGGCGGATGTACTCCGACAGCGGGAGCCCCGCCAGCGCGGAGAACATGCGCCGGAAGTGGTACTCCGACGTCATGGCGATCCGCGCCAGCTCGGCCGTCTCGATCCGCTGATCGAGGTGGCCCTCGATGTGCTCCATGGCCCGGTTCAGCTGCTCCAGCACCCCGGCCTCCTTCCCTTTCCGACCTGTCACCGTAGGAAGAAGCCACCCTGCCGGACCCGACATCCTGTGCCCGCTCCGGTCGGGTGCGACAGCCGGTGCGAGGCGCTGTCCTCACGCGCGCGCCGGTCACGGCACAGCAGCGACCGGCCTACGCCACGCCCGTCGCCCCGGCACTCTCCGGCGCCCCGTCCCGGACACCCCCCGCACACCGCTGCAACGCGGGCAGCTTCCCGGCCGTCTCCGCATCGGCCGGCATACACGCGAACAGCTTGACGCCGGGCGCATCCAGCGCCGCCAGCTTCACGTAGTCGAAGGTCAGCGGCCCGACCCAGGGGTGGCGGAACCGTCTGCGGCTGCTGCCGAAGTCCGCGATGTCATGCGCCTCCCACCAGGTACGGAACTCCGCGCTCGCCTCCCGCAGTCCGCCGGTCAGCTGCTCGAAGCGCGGGTCCCCGAGGCGCTGCCGGGAATCGGCCCGGAACTGGGCGACGAGGTTCTGCGCCTGCTCGTTCCAGTCGACCAGCAGGGTGCGCATGGCCGGATCCATGAACACCAGCCACAGCAGGTTGCGTTCGGCCGGCTCCAGCTGTCCCGGGTCGCCGATCAGGCCCGCCTCGGCGCGGTTCCAGCCCACCAGGTCCCAGTTGGCGTCGAGCAGGTACGCGGGGTGCGGTTCGAGCGCGTCCACCAGCCGCTGGAGCGCGGGGCCCGGGCCGCGGCCCGGTGGCTGCTCCGGCAGCGGCACCCCGGCCAGCGCGAACAGATGCCGGCGCTCGGTCGAGCTGAGCATCAGGGCGCGCGCCAGGCTGGTGAGGACCTGCCGGCTGACGGTGATGTCGCGCGCCTGCTCCAGCCACGTGTACCAAGTGACGCTGACCCCGGAGAGCTGGGCGACCTCTTCGCGCCGCAGCCCTGGAGTGCGGCGCCGCGGCCCCGCGAGGATGCCCGCATCCTCGGGCGTGATCCGTTCCCGGCGTGAGCGCAGGAACTCCCCCAGAGAGCGCCGCCGTTGCTGGTCAGCCATCGAGACTCCCGTTCGCAGCGGATCGCGGGGCGTACCGGCCGGGTCACGGCGCCCGCACTCGTATAGCGGCGTAGCGCGTATATGGGGGTGGTGGGAACACCAGCATAATTGGTCTCTGTACGCCCGTGCGGTGCCGTCCGACGCTTGCCGCATGACCCAGACCCAGCCCCCGGGCGCCACCGGGCAGCAGTCCCAGCCCCCCGTACGGTCGGCGATACCGCAGGGAGCACCGCCCTCCGGTGCGGCTGGCGGTGCGGCGCCGTGGCGGGCCCTGACCATCGCGCTGACCGGGGCCTTCATGGCCGTCCTCGACACGTTCATCGTGCTCGTCGCCGCCCCCGCCATCCAGGCCGATCTGCACGCCACCGCCGCCGATATCCAGCTGGTCCTGGCGGGCTATCAGCTCACCTACGCCATCGCCCTGATCACCGGCGCACGCCTCGGAGACCGCTACGGCCGCAAACGGCTGTTCCTGATGGGGATGGCACTGTTCACGCTCTCCTCCGTGGGCTGTGCGCTCGCGCCCGGCTCCGGCAGCCTGATCGGCGCACGACTGGTCCAGGGCCTGAGCGCGGCCGCGATGTTCCCGCAGGTCTTCGCGATGATCCAGGTGCTGGTCCCGGCGGAGAAGCGCCCCAGGGCGTTCGGTGCGCTCGGCGCGGTCATCGGAATGTCCACGATCGTCGGGCAGTTGCTCGGCGGAGTGCTGATCTCCGCCGACCTCTTCGGCTCCTCGTGGCGGCCGGTGTTCTGGGTCAATGTGCCCGTCGGTCTGGTGACGCTGCTGCTGGCCGCGCTGTACGTGCCCGAGTCCCGCGCACCGGAGGCCCGCCGCCTCGACCTGCCCGGCGCGGTCGTGCTCACCGTGGCGCTCTTCCTGCTCGTGGTGCCGCTGGTCGAGGGGCGCTCGTACGGCTGGCCGCTGTGGACCTGGCTCAGCCTGGCCGGCAGCGTGCTGGCGTTCGGCGCGTTCGGCCTGGTGGAACGGAGGGTGGACGCCGCGGGCGGTGCTCCGCTCGTCCAGCTGGGGCTGTTGCGCGAGCGTCCGTTCGCGGTCGGTATGACCCTGGTGGTAGTGGCCTACGCGGGTATCAACTCCTTCTTCCTCATCCTGTCGCTGACGCTCCAGGACGGTCTGGGCCTGGACGCGCTCGGAGCCGGGCTGGTCTATACGCCGCTCGCGGTCACGTTCTTCGCCACCAGCCTCATCGCCGGCCGGCTCGCCCGCTTCGGGCGCCGGGTGCTGCAACTCGGCGGTCTGATCAGCGGGCTGGGCTTCGCCGGCATCGCCGTTCTGGTCGTCAACGCCGGTGCCACGCTGACCGCGTGGGAGCTGGCGCCGGCCCTGCTCCTGGTCGGCGCGGGCAACGGTCTGCTGGTCACTCCGCTGCTGAACGCGGTGCTCGCCAACGTCGGTCCCCGGCACGTGGGGATGGCCTCCGGGCTGCTCTCCACCGGCCAGCAGATCGGCGGCGCGGTCGGCGTGGCCCTCGTCGGCGTCCTCTACTACAACGCCCTCGACGGCGCCGCACACAACGACGTGAGCGCATACGGGCATGCGCTGACGATCGCGGTGCTCTTCAACATCACCCTGGCCGCTGCGATCTCGGCACTGCTGCCGCTGCTGCCAGTGCTGCCGGGCACGGCGGCCCGCAGGAAGTAGCCGCCGCCCGCACAGGCCCCTCCGCGCGCTCTCGGCGCGGAGGGGCCGGCTCCACATGTTTTCCACAGCCATGGCCCAACTCACTTGCTCCACAGCCGTCTTGGCGTATCTTGGAATAACCGTTCCAAGATGAGCTGGGGCGCGAAAGGAGCAGCTTCGCCATGCCCGACATCAAGCACTTCAACCCCGACATCGTGCTGGACGAGGCCATCCAGGTCTTCTGGCGCCAGGGCCTGCCCACGACCGGGGTCCAGGCGCTGGTGACCGCTACCGGCGTCAGCCGCTCCAGCCTCTACGCCACGTTCGGCAACAAGGACGGTCTCTACGCAGCGGCGCTGGACCGCTATATAGCGCAGCACTCGGCACCGGCCTTCGCCCATCTCGCCTCGGCGGGCTCGGGGCTGACCGCGATCGAGGAGTTCTTCAGCGGGCTGATCGACGTACGGTGCTCCGGCCCGGTCGCCGGCTGGGGCTGCATGGTCACCAATGCCCACGCCGGTCCCGAATGCGCCGACCCCGGCATCCGCACCGTTCTCGAGGACCACCACACCACGCTCCAGTCGGCCCTGCGCTCGGCCCTGGTCACCGCGGCCGGCCTGGGGCAACTCCAGCCGTCCACCGACCTCGACGCCGCCGCCGCGGTGCTGGCGACCCTCGCATACGGCGTCAATCTGCGCTCCCGCGCCGGTGCCGACGCACAGTCCCTGACGGACACGGTGACCGCCGCCCTCGCGCCCCTGCGCGCGCATCCCTCACCTCAGGAGGACCCACCCCAATGAGCCTCAACGACGAACTGACCGCTGTCTTCCGCGCCGGCTTCAGCGTCATCCCGGACGCCGCCCGCGAAGTGATGGACCGCGCCGCCCGCGACCTCGCCGCCTCCGGCCAGGCCACGCGTGCCCGCCGGGCCGGGCAGACCGCACCCCGCTTCAGCCTCCCGACCGCCACCGGCGAGTCGGTGTCCCTGGACGCGCTGCTCGCCTCCGGCCCCGTCGTGCTCACCTTCTACCGCGGCGCCTGGTGCCCCTTCTGCAACCTCGCCCTGCGCGCGCTACAGGAGCACCTCGGCGAGTTCACCGCCCGCGGCGCCCAACTGGTCGCAGTCTCTCCGCAGATCCCCGACGAGTCCCTCACCCTCACCGAGAAGCACGCCCTGTCCTTCCCCGTCCTCAGCGACCTCGGCTCGGACACCGCCACGGCGTACGGTCTCGCCTTCGACCTGCCCGACGACCTGGCCGCCGTATACGACTCCTTCGGCTTCGACCTGCAACGGGTCAACGGCGGCCACCCGCGCACCCTGCCGATACCCGCCACCTACGTCATCGACCGTGACGCGACCATCCGTTGGTCCTTCATAGACACCGACTACACCGCCCGCGCCGAGCCCTCCGACATCCTCACCGCCCTCGACGCACTGCACTCGTCACACTGATTCCACAAGCAAGTCCTGGCAGGTCTTGACGGCATTTTGACCGCCGCACACCGCCCTCCCAACTCGCCGCCATCCCCCCATAGGCCCCTGCGCGCGGGGGCGCTATGGTCGTTTTCCAGGAACGTAACGGGGGAGGCAGCCGCCGATGGCACAGGATGATGCCGTGATCGGCTGCACGGGAGTGCTGCTGATCGGCACACGGGGGGCTGCCGGTCCCGGTGAGGTCCTGGTGCGGATCAGGGGTGGGTCAGAGGCCTTTCTCGCCTGGTCCGCCGAGCCCCTTCCGGTAGGGGCGACCGTGCTCGTGATCGAGTCCCGTGGCAATCGCCAGGTCGACGTCATGGAGTGGGCTGATCCGTTGGAGGCGTTGACCGGCGATGCCGGCGACGCCAGTTGAGGAGACGAAGGATGTTCGGTTACCGCGTTCCTGCCCCCGATCAAGCCATGCTGATCTCGGGAGGCAGGCGTGGCCAGGGGGGCGCACCGTTCCGAGTGGTGACCGGGCACGGCAAGTTCGTGCTGCCGGTCTTCCGCAAGGTCCGCTTTCTGACGCTGGCGATGTGTGAGGCCGAGGTCGCCGAGAAGTGCGTCACCCGGCAGGGCATCGCCCTCACGGTCCGCGCCGTGATCGCGTTCAAGGTCGGCAACGACACCGAGAGCGTCGTCAACGCGGGCCAGCGCTTCCTGTCCGACCAGGACCAGATGTCGGTGCTGACCGGCCGGATCTTCGCCGGCCATCTGCGCTCCATCATCGGCTCGATGACGGTCGAGGAGATCGTCACCGAACGTCAGAAGCTGGCCACCGAGGTCCTGGAGACGTCCAAGACCGAAATGGCGAAGATCGGCCTGATCGTGGACTCCCTCCAGATCCAGTCGATCGACGACGGCGACACCGGCTACATCGAGGCGATGTCCGCCCCGCACAAGGCGGCCATCCAGCGTCAGGCGCAGATCGCCCAGGCGCAGGCCACTCAGGCCTCCGTCGAGGCCCAGCAGGAGGCCGCGCGTAATCAGGCCGAGTACTCCCGGCAGACGGCCGTGGTCCAGGCCGAGTACACCGCCGAGGTGGACCGCGCCCAGGCACGCGCCGCCCAGGCCGGCCCGCTCGCCCAGGCGCACGCACAGCAGGAAGTCCTCGCCGCCCAGACCGAACTCGCCGAGCGCCGGGCCCGGCTGCGCCAGCAGGAACTGGTCACCGAGGTCGTCAAGCCCGCCGAGGCCGAGGCCGAGCGGATCAAGCTGCTCGCCATGGCCGAGGCCGAGCGCATGAAGATCCAGGCCGAGGCCGCCGCCTCGCACGACCGGGTCGCCCTGGACCGGATGCTCATCGACCAGCTCCCGCAGATCGTCAAGGAGGCCTCCGCAGGCCTGGCCAACGCCAACGTCAATGTCCTCAACGGCACCGACGGCCTCGGCGAAATCGCCGCCGGCCTGGTCGGCCAGGGCCTGACCATCCTCGACTCCGTCCGCCGCAACCTCGGCACCCCCGAGGCCCAGACCGCCAAGCCCGACAAGAACAGCCCCTCAGAAACAACCAACCCCCAGGGCCACAGCGGCCGGGTCGAGATCGAGTAGCACGAAGCGCGGCGCGAGTGGCGCCCACGAAGCGCTTACTCGTCAGTGGGCCCGGATTGCTCAGCGGTCCGGGCCCTCTCGATGTCTAGCCCGCGGCCACATCATCCAGCGAACGCCCACCCTTCTTGGTGATCTTCGGCATCTGCTCCTTCGGGGCACGACGCAACAGTTTCAGCTCTCGGCGCTCCACCCATGCGTTCCACGCTTTGAGGTAATAGAGCAGCTGAACCCGCGAATCATCGCTCTTACGATGACGCTTGCCGGCAGCCAGACCGAGCATGGTGTTCCTGAGAGTGAGGCGGGGGTCCCCGGCCTCCAGCCCCGCGCCACTCACCAGCTTGTCGAACCACTCCGTTTGGTCGACGTCGGGACGCTCTCGGCACGTGACGTACCAGCCGATGGATGACGCCGTCACGGTAATCCGCATAGCGCGGTTCAGCGCGATACCTCGAGTGATCGCCTCACGCATACCACCATGTTCCTGCAGCACTCTGAGCAGCTGATCATTCGTGGTCGAGGTGGCACGCCCGGACCACCCGGAGTCAGGCTGGTTGAGAAAGAGGTACAGACCACGCAATGCAGCAGCCAGATGCGTGCTGTTCTGCTCGTTGATCAAGGCAAGGGCGTCACGCCCAGTCCGCTTCCGACCAGTGTCCATCACTGAGAATGCGGCGCGCGGAACACCACGCGTCACACACATCTGTACCGCAGTACGGGACTTTTTCACCGCGCACAGCCGGTGCTGGCCGTCGATTAGCTCCCCGTCCTCATCAAAGGCCACTCCTTGATGCGTGAGTTGCCATTCACCACGCTCGATCGCACGAGCAAGCTGTGCGACCCATTCCTCATTCACTGGCCTGTTCTTGGGGTTCCTCAGCAGCCAGCCTTCCGCCAGCTCAGGGGTGACCTTCATGACTTCGGTATGCACTTACGCTCCTGTTCTTGGGCAATGGCAAGGAAGGGGCTCAGTCCGGCCCTCGGCGGATTCTTCTGCTGAGGTTGCGCCTTCAGGAAGTGGCTGTAATCGGTTGCGCCTCATCTTCATTGATCTGCCGACGCCATTCGTCGGTCATCAACCCGGCCTTACCGTAGGCCTGTTATGGGCACGGTGGTCCCTGGAGGCACGTTCCATACCGGTGGCCGGCGCCACCCGGCGCTGCGACCCGTGTCCTTGCGGCCCGCGTGGACTGATGCACATGCCAGGCGCGGGAAGAGAACACCAAAGCCCTGGGACCTGACACACCTCACTTGAAGTCGTGGCTTTTTACAGGGTCCCTAGTGCGCCAAGGACCGCCACACAGAGGGCCATAACGCATGCGAAGGCGCCACCGCCCGCCAAGACGGCCTCCGCGAAGCCTGCTCCGGCGCTGCCTTTGAGGATTCCCGTCACGAGTGCAATGACCAGAGAAAACAGCGCGGAGACCAATAGCCACAGAAGCCGGGCGCTGGAAGGTGCAGAGCGCGGCGTCCGAGCGCTCATCCCCCCGACTGAACGGCGCGGCTCCTCAGACGTGTGCACATTCTCTCCTTCTTGGTGCTGGGTACTCATGCCTGCCTCTCACGCCCATGAATGTAAAGACGTATGTCACACCATCAAGTCAGCGGCAGCTTAGGTCTGTCGCACCGGCACACCCGGCACACGCCTGTGCGCCGGCGGCCACCCAGGGACGGCAACAGCAAGCGTCAGAGGCGCCTAGCGCAACCTCGCGCGCGCAGGGCCCCCTGCAACCGCCCGCGGAAAAACGCCAGATGACTGCCCGTGAGTCTTGGCCGTCTGCTCAGACGCAACGACCGAAGAATGGCGATGCCGCGCGTACTGAGACAGCCCTCCATCCACGCGAGCCAACCGCGACGACATCATTCGTACGAGTGAAAAGCCGATAGGCGCCTCAGAGGGAAAATCACCCCTCCGAGTGATATGCCATGGCGGCGGCAACTCCACCCATCCCGGCATGTGCGCTCTTTGGCACATCGGTGATGGCAAGAGTGAGCGGGCAGTACGTGTGCGCGTGTAGCGCTCATCAGCGCCCCGGAGGTCAGCCTTTCATCACCGCGGCTGCGCGCCCCAAGACCTTCGCGCACCCGACAGCCGGGAGACTCGACCACCTCAGGCACCGTTCAGTGAAACAGCCTCAAGACTCAGGCATGCTCAGGCTCCCCGCCCCCGCTGCCGGTCCTCCTCCGCGTGTTTGCGGCGGGCCCAGGCGACCAGATGGTTGAGCACGGCGACGGTGGTGGCGATGTCGGCGTCGTCGAAGCCGGCCAGCGCCTCGTGAAGGCTCGTCTGGCTGGTCTGCTGGAGGCGCTGGAGGACGGCCTTGCCGTGCGGGGTGATGGCGACCTTGCGGGCGCGGCGGTCGAGCGAGTCCGGGGTGCGTTCGACCAGATCCTGGGATTCCAACTGGCTGATCTGACGGGTGACATGGGGCGGCTCGACCATCAGCAGCTCGGCCAGATCGCCGACCCTGGTGACGCCTCCGCTGTCCTCCAGGGCCATCAGCAGCCATAGGTCGGAGCGTGCGGCCGTGACACCCGCCTTGGCCGCCTGGCGCTCGTGTGCCCGGGAGCGGGTGAGCAGGTAGGACAGCGTGGCCAGCACTCTTTGCAGTGCGGCGGTGGGGTCCTGGTCTCTTCCGGGGTCCGGCATGCAGGCACTTTAGCGGCCCCTCGAACAACAGGTTGTGTGCCGGTGCGCACACTCTGCGTACCGGCCTGTGCTCGGTTTGAGCCAACCTCACGCGCGCCGTGATCTACCCCTTCCCCGCCCCGTTCGTGGTGAGTTACCGTGAGAAACCTTAGTTGCTTAAGTTAGGTAACTAGCTAAGAGTGACGAGTTCTGAGTCCATGAGCCCGTCGACATGAGCCCGTCGAGGAATGGCGCCACCCGCACCGTTCGCCACGGCATCCGCCGTGTCCCGATCGTGGAAGGACCAGACCGATGACGACCGCAGAACGCATCGACGCGGAACGCCCCGCCGGCTCGGACGAGCGCCCCGCACCCCTCTCCCTCCCGGCCGCCCGGGCCGGCGGCTGCCCCTTCGCCCCGGCGCCCGGGGTCGAACGCGCCCGCCAGGAAGAGCCGATCACCCGGGCGACACTGTGGGACGGCTCCAGCTGTTGGCTGGTGACCCGGCATCAGGACGTACGGGCGGTCCTCGGCGACCCGCGGTTCAGTGCGGACGCCACCCGCCCGGGGTTCCCGTTCCTCACCGCCGGCGGCCGTGAACTGGTCACCAGCACCCCGACCTTCATCCGCCAGGACGACCCCGAGCACGCCCGGCTGCGCCGTATGCTCACCGCCGACTTCATGATCAAGAAGGTGGAGGCGATGCGCCCCGAGGTGCAGCGCATCGCCGATGAGCTGCTGGACCGGATGACCGACGGCCGTGACTCGGCCGACCTGGTCACCGCGTTCGCCCTGCCGCTGCCGTCCCTGGTGATCTGCCTGCTGCTCGGTGTCCCGTACGACGACCATGCGTTCTTCCAGGAGCGCAGCCGGATCCTGCTC
Source organism: Streptomyces sp. NPDC034111 (assembly GCF_055575375.1). Classification (NCBI taxonomy): domain Bacteria; kingdom Bacillati; phylum Actinomycetota; class Actinomycetes; order Kitasatosporales; family Streptomycetaceae; genus Streptomyces; species Streptomyces sp. NPDC034111. The sequence goes on from NZ_JBVIST010000013.1 coordinate 174,338, forward strand.
AGCCTCCGGTCGACCGCCGATGAGGTGCGCACCGCCCAGCAGGAGCTGCACGCGTTCCTGACCCGGCTCGCCGAGTCCAAGCGGCACACACCGGACGACGGCATCGTCAGCCGGCTGGTCGCGCGCGGCGAACTCAGTGCCGGCGAAATCGCCTCCATGGGGCGGCTGTTGCTGGTCGCGGGCCATGAGACCACCGCGAACATGACCGCACTGTCCACGCTCGCCCTGCTGCGCAACCCCGGCCAGCTGGCCCGGCTGCGCAAGGACCCGTCACTGATCAAGGGTGCCGTGGAGGAGCTGCTGCGCTATCTGACGATCGTCCACAACGGCCTGCCGCGGGTCGCTGTGGAGGACGTCACCGTCAGCGGCTTCACCATCCGCGCGGGCGAGGGCGTGGTGTGCACGCTCAACTCCGCCAACCGCGACGAGGAGGTCTTCCCCGGCGGCGACGCGCTCGATGTCGGCCGCGACGCCCGCCGCCATGTGGCCTTCGGGTTCGGTGTTCACCAGTGCCTGGGCCAGCCGCTGGCGCGTGTGGAGTTGCAGATCGCCCTGGAGACGCTGCTTCGCCGGCTGCCGGAGCTGCGGCTCGCGGTCCCCTTCGAGGAGGTCCCCTTCCGTCACGACATGGGGATCTACGGGGTGCACGCCCTGCCGGTCGCCTGGTAACCGCCCGTCCCGACTCAGCCACCTTCCTTTGTCCACGGACCACTTGGGGGAACCAGCCATGCGCATCCACGCAGACCAGGAGAAGTGCTGTGGCGCCGGCAGCTGCGTACTGGCCGCGCCGGACGTCTTCGACCAGCGCGACGAGGACGGCATCGTCGTCGTCCTGGACGCCGCGCCGCCTGCCGAACTGCACGACGCGGTACGCGAGGCCGCGGCCATCTGCCCGGCCGCCGCACTCACGGTGACCGACTGATCCGACTGATCCAGCACGGGCCGGCCCTCGCACGCCATCTGCGGGGGCCGGCCCGCCACGCCTACGGCTGCGCCACCGGGCCACCCCCGCGAACGGCCTCTTCGCGGCGGGCCCGTCCGCGACCGACCGCTACGCCACGGCCCCCTCCGCCACCGGCCCTTCCCCGACCAGCCCGTCCGCGACCAGTCCGGCGAGCACCGCCTCGCCCAGCGCCTGTACCGCGGACTGCGGCCGCACCATCACCGTGAACTCCCTGATCAGGCCCGCCTCGTCGAATTGCAGCAGATCGATGCCGTGGATCTGCTTGCCGTTCACGGTGGCCCGGAAGATCAGGATCGTCGAGTCCGCCGTGCCGCCGTCCGGCCCCGCCGCCGTCTCCGCGCTGCCGGCCAGCTCGCCCACGTAACGGAAGTCCTCGAAGGTCCGCAGCAGCACCCCGAAGAGCCCCAGCACCATCGGCCGGCCCTCGAAGGGGGTGAACTTCACCGGGCTGTAAAAGCGGATGTCCTCGGTGAACAGCCCTTCCAGCGCACCAAGTTCGCGTGCCTCCACCGCCGCCTTGAAACGTTCCGCGGTCGTCGCCATGACGTAACCCCTCTCCTGCTGCCGCTCCCGCCTAGTCACGACTATGATTAGTCAGATTCTTGATTATGGGAAGGGGTGGCCGGACCATGGCCCTCAAGCACGCGGTGCTGGCGGCGCTGCTGGACGGCGAGTACAGCGGCTATCAGCTGGCCAAGGCCTTCGACGCGGGCGTCGCCAACTTCTGGCACGCGCTGCCGCAGCAGCTGTACGCCGAGCTGACCAGGCTGGAGGCGGACGGGCTTGTCGCCGGCCGCCAGGTGGTGCAGGAGACCCGGCCCAACAAGCGGCTGTTCCAGGTCACCGACGCGGGCCTGGCCGAGCTGGAGCGGTTCGCCGCGGCCACCGCCAAACCGTCCTTCATCCGCGACGATCTGCTGGTCAAGGTGCAGGCCGTGGACCGGATCGCCGCCACACCGGTGATCGAACAGCTCGACGAGCGGGGCCGGATCGCCGCCGCCAAGACCGAGATCTTCGAGAAGCTGCTGACCCGGCTGCGCGGCGACCGCGACGAGGCGGACTTCCTGGCCCACGGCTCCCGGATCGGCCCGTATCTGACCTGTCTGCGCGGTCTGAGCTTCGAACGGGAGACCCGCGACTGGTGCGAGCGCATCGCGGCCGTCCTACGGGAGCGCGCCGCGGCGGCACAGCGCTAGGGACACACGCCCGCCCTGGACCGGTCCGCCGGGTTCGCACAACGACCGGTCCTCCGGTTCGTACAACGCTCGACGGATCGATTCTTCAGCACCCCTTTCGTGTGACGGCGCACATCGTTCGGCCTACGCATGGGCAACCCACCTTCCGCACGGATAACGGAAAAGGAAGGGAATATCCCCATGCGTCTTCGCCGTACCGTCACCGCCCTCGCCGCCACCGCCGGCGCCCTCACCCTCGCGCTGGCCCTGCCCGCCTCGCCGGCCGGCGCCGCGACCGGCACCTTCACCTACGTGTACGACGACCGCGGCGTCCCGCACCTGGGCCTGCTGCCCGATCCGCCCAGCCGGCGGTGCCTCACCCTCGCCGAGGTGGGGGACCGGGACGTGCCGCCGGCGCACTCACCGCGGAACTACACGTCCGGGACCGCCATCGTCTTCACCGGCCCCGACTGCACCGGCGAGTACTTCAGCCTCCGGCCGCACGGCGGTCACGCTTCCGACCGGCTGAAGCTCCGCTCGGTGGTCTTTTCCTGAGAATCGGCGGTCTTCTCCTGAGCCGACGGCCACCAGCTGCGCCGCCCGAGGAGGGTCAGCGCGGACGGCAGGATCATCACGCGGATGACGAAGGCGTCCAGCAGCACCGCCACGGCGAGGCTGAAGCCGATCTGCTTCATCTCCGCCAGGCGCAGGAGCATAAAGCTGGCGAAGACCGTGACCATGACCACCGCCGCGCTGGTCACGACCTTGGCGGAGGCGCCGATCCCGTGCAGTACGGCCTGCCGGGTCGGCACTCCGCGCAGCACCTCCTCCTGTATGCGGCTGACGACGAAGACCTGGTAGTCCATCGACAGCCCGAAGAGGATCACGAAGAGGAACAGCGGTACGCGTGAGCCGATCGCGCTGGTCGCCGCGGTGTCGAAGCCGAACAGCGTGCTGGCCAGCCCGTGCTGGAAGAAGACCACGACCAGGCCGAAGGCCGCGGCCGCGGAGAGCAGGTTGAGCGCGACGCCGAGCAGTCCGATGACGACCGAGCGGAAGACCAGGGCCGTCATGAGGAACGTCAGCAGCAGCAGCGCGCCGATGACCAGGGGAAGCTTCTCGTCCTGGTGGGCGAGGTAGTCGGTGTCGTGCGCGACATCCCCGCTGACCGCGAACTGCGCACCGGGCACCGCGCCGACGGTGGCCGGCAGATAGTGCGTACGGAGCCGGTCCAGCGACCGCAGCGCCTCGGGTGAGCTCACCTTGTGGGGCGTCGACAGCTCCATGGTGGTGGTGCGGTGGTCCCGGGAGGTGCGCAGCAGCGGCGCGGCGCCCTTGGCGTAGAGCGGGTCGGCCGCGGCTTCGCTTCTCAACTCCCGTAGCGCCGCCGCCACTTCGGAGGCACGGCCGGCGGGTGCCCGGACCACGATCTGATGCTGGACGCGCAGATCGGGGAAGGCCGTGGTGAGGCGGTCGTAGGTCTGCATGGCGGGGACCTCGCGGGAGTGGCTGTCCTTGTTGAGGACCCGCAGCTGCATGCCCAGCGCCGGCGCGGCCAGCCCCAGCATCAGCAGGACGGACAGACAAAGGGTGGCGGCCGGATACCTGCTCGCCGGGCGCAGCAGGGCGCTCCAGATGCGGCCGTTGCCGGCGCCCGGGTCCTGCGCCGCACGCCGGCGGGGAGTCCGCCGCCCCCTGCGCTCCGCACGGCGTTCGGCGCGCCGGGCGAGGGTGACCAGCAGGGCGGGCAGCGCGGTCAGCGAGCTGAGGACCGCGGCAAGTACGACGATGACGGTGCTGGTCGCGAGCGAGGCGAAGACCACATCGGTGGCCAGGTAGAGGGTGGCGGTGGAGACCACGACCGCGAAGCCGGAGACCACGATCGCCCGGCCGGAGGTGGCGGCGGCCAGCTCGACCAGCGCCTCCGCGCCGAGCCGGCCGCCGGCGCGGGCCCGTTCCTCGCGTTCGCGCTTGAGGTAGAAGAGCGTGTAGTCGACGCCTACGGCCATGCCGATCAGGATGATGACGTTGTTGCCGACCCCGGCGTCCGGCAGGACATGGGAGACCACGGCCGACAGCCCCATGGCGGCCGCGATCGAGCTCAGTGCGAGCAGCAGCGGGACTGCCGCCATCAGCCCGGAGCCGAAGACGGCCAGCAGCGTCAGCAGGGTGATCGGCAAGGTGATCGCCTCGCTGAGGGCCAGGTCCTCGTCCCGCTGGGTGTCGAGGCCGGCCGAGACCGACGGATTGCCGGTCTCCTCCACCCGCAGGTCCGGGTGGCTGCGCTGGGCCGCCGCGGTCTGCGCGACGAGCGGCGCGACATGGGCGTCGGCGTCCGCCTCGGTGCCCTTCATGGTCACCGCGACCCGCAGCCTGCTGCCGTCGGCCGAGCGGACCGGGGGTGCCACCCGGGCCACCTCGGGCAGCCGGTGCATCCGCGCGGTGATGTCCCGTACGGCGGCCTCGGCCGCGGCCTCGTCCAACGGCCCGGAGCGGGCGGAGATCAGTACCTGTTCGACCGCCGCGCGGTCCAACTGCCCCTCGGCCGCAAGGGTCTCGGCACGGCCCGCCTCCCCCACGCGGTAGTCCTCGGCGGTGGCGCTGCGGGTGCCCAGCGCGGCGCCCACCCCCAGGCACAGCACCACGAACGCCAGCCACCCGGCCAGCGCGCGCCAGGGATTCCGGGCGCTCCACACCGCGATGCGTACGGTCAACGACCGCTCCGCCGTCGGCCGTTGGTCCCTCGGCCGGTGGTCTCCCGGCCGTTCCTGCACGGTCGTCGTCATGCGCCCCGCCCCTTCCCCCACTGTTGCGCACCACCACTGGTACGCATGTAAGTCGAGAATTACAGGTGTCGGCACGGAGCGTCAACCGTAAGATTGTGGCGGCCGGAGGGCGGCGGGCTTTCTTGACAGTCCGTCGCGGCATGCGAAAACCTCCGCTGACAGGCGTCCGGAACGGCAAGAAGGTGGGCCATGAACAGCGAAGAGCTGCTGGCCCTGCTGTCCGCCGTCGGCCATGCGCAGCGGCTGCGGGTGATCGCCGAGCTGGCCGGCGGCCGGCTGTACGTCAGCGAACTGGCCCGCCGGCTGGAGATGTCCCGGCCGCTGCTCTATATGCATCTCGACCGGCTGGAGAAGGCCGGCCTGGTGGTGGGGCGGCTGGAGCTGTCCGAGGACGGCAAGGCACTCAAGTACTTCGAACTCACACCGTTCGAGCTGAAGCTGAACGTGGCCACCGTCCTCGCCGCCCTCCAGGAGGACGGGGCCGGGGCGGCGCCATCGGACGAACGACCCTAGGGGGACCCGTACATGGGCAGCACCATCATCCCGATCTCCATCCTCTTGATCGTCTTCGCCTCGGTCACCACGATCGTGGCGTCGTACTTCAAGCTCCAGCGCCACCGCGCGGACGCCGCGGCGCTCGCCGAGTACCGCAAGCTCGCCGAGCGGGTCACCGCCCAACAGGAGACGATGAGCGCGCAGTTGACGGAGCTGGGCGACCGGGTCAAGGCCGTGGAGAAGCTGCTACAGAGCGTCGGCTGAGGCGGCCGGAAGAATTTCCGCGCCGGCCGGCAACCCCCGCCGCCGCCGCACGTCGTCACGGGTGAGGGCGCCGATCAGGCGCCGCGACCGACGAACGTGGAGCAGCCGACCGTGACGTTTCCCCGTACTTCCCCTTCTTCCCGTACCTCTCCCGCCTCCCGGCGCCGCGGTACCCGCCCCGGTGCGCGCGGCGCGGCCGGTGCCGGGCTGATCGCCGCACTGGTGCTCACCGCGCTGTCGGCTGCGGGCACCGCACACGCCGACGACCGTACGGACAGCGCGCGGCCGACGGCCGCCCCATCCGCCGGCGTTACCCCGTCGGCCAGCGCGACCCCGTCCCCCACCGCCCGCCCGACCTCGTCCGCCGGCCCCCGGCCCACCTCGCCCGGCACCCCCAGGCCGAGCGCGACGCCCACCCGGCCCGGTCCGCAGCCGACCAGCACCTCGCCGCACCCCAGCGCCTCGCCCACCAGCCCCGGCCGCGGTGACGGCGCCTCGGCCGGTGCCCGGCCCACCCCTGCCGGGCGACCCGGCGGCAAGGAACTCGCGCACACCGGCGCCTCCTCGACGACCACCGTCGCACTGGGCGCCGGCGCCGCGGCGCTGATCGCCACCGGTGGCGGCGCGCTCCACGCGGTCCGCCGCCGGCGCGGCTGAGGACGCCCGGGTCCGAGGCACCGATGGAGTACTCCGCCGGCTCGCGCCCCGCCCCGGTACGGTTCGCCCTGCCGGGGCCCCGGCATGCCCTGTGGCGGTGGCTGCTGCGCACCGCCCGCCCGACGGCCGCCCACCGCGAGGCACCGCGCCACCCCGGCCACCCGGCCGGGCACCCCGCCGACGGCCGTGCGGTACCCGGCCCGCACCGGTTGCCGGACGACGTGGACGGCCCGCCGCCCGAGGCCCGGCCCACGATCAGCGAGCTCTACCACGCACAGCGGCTCACCATGGTCCGGCTGGCCGTCCTGCTGGTCGACGACCGCGCCACCGCCGAGGACGTCGTCCAGGACGCCTTCGCCGCGCTCTACAAGCGGCACGGCGAGCGGCTTGACGACGTCGACAACGCCCTGGCGTATCTGCGCACCGCGGTCGTCAACGCCGCCCGCTCGGTGCTGCGGCGCCGGCGCACCGCACGCGACTACACCCCGCCGTACGAGGCGGACGCGCCGTCCGCCGAGGAGCGGATCGTGCTGGACGAGGAGCACCGCGAGGTGTTCGCCGCGCTGAGCGGACTGACCGCGCGCCGGCGGGAGGTCCTCGTGCTGCGCTACTGGGGCGACCTGACGGAAGCGCAGATCGCCGCGACGCTGGGGATCAGCCGCGGCGCGGTGAAGTCCCTCGCCAGCCGCGCCCTGGACTCGCTGGAGAAGATCTTGGAGGCGCGCTCATGAACGGCCCCGGTACCCAGCCCGAGCGGCCGGTCGAGGAGCGGCTGCGGCGGGCCTTCTCGGCGCGCGCCGAGAGCATCAGCATCCGTGATCTGCGGCCCGCCGCACCCCCGGGGCCGCCGCTGGGCCGACGGCGCCCGGCCGTCCCGGAGCGGCCCTGGCTGCGCCGCTTCGGACTGCCGCTGGCCGCGGCCGCCGCGGCCGCCGCCGTGGCACTGGGCTACCTGGCGGGCACACCCGACGGTCCGCCGCCCCGGCCCGTCCCGCCCGCGACCACACCGAGCCCGGTCGGCCCCACCCCGTCCCCGACGCGGAGCCATCCGACCCCAGAACCCTCGTCGCACGGCCCGTCGGCGGACCCCGGCCGTCCCCCCGGCGCCACCGGCTCCGCCACTCCCGGCGCCGACCCCGTACGCCCACCCCGCGGCACCCCGACGGCCCCCTCCAGCGGCCGGCCGTCGGGGCGCGCGGACGCCACCGGCCGGCCGTCCCCCTCGTCGACACCCACGGCCACCCCCGGCATCAGTAATTCGCCCACCGGGACGGCCGGTTGAGGTGGGCTCCAGGAGGGCGGCGTGCGGGCCCCGTGCGAGGGCGGCCGGTCCGTCGCGTGCCGCGCGTGGGCCGCCCCCGGTGCGCGTTAGCGGCGCGTTAGTCGATCACCAGCGCCCGAGCCGAAGGTCGTGGATACGCCACCGTTCCGGGGGAGTTCCCATGCCGTCCGTCACCACCACCGCCCGCCGGGCCCTCACGGCAGGCCTGACCGCCACCGCCGCACTGGGCCTGGCCGCCTGTCAGGGCCATGTCGTCAGCAAGGCCGACGAACCGGCCACCGCCGTCTCACCGGCCCCCACCACGCCCGCCCCGCCGGACGGCGGCCACCTGCGGCCCGGCCCCGGCGGACGGGTCGCCTGTACGCCCGAGATGCTCCGGTTCCACGCCGGGGCGTTGGCCGGCAGGGCCCACCGCATGCTGCTGACCGTCACCAACTACTCCGACCGGCCCTGCGACTTCGCCGCCCAGGGATACCCGCTGCTGCGGTTCGGCGACGGCCGGCCGCCCGCCCTCCCGGCGATCGGCGCGAGCCGGCCGTCCTCCGTGGTCACCCTCTCGCCCGGCGGGACCGCGTACGCCACGGTCACCACCGGCGCACCCGACGGCCCGCACGGCAGAAGGGGCGGGCGCGGCCGGAAGATCTCGCAGTTCGGGGTGGCGCTGGCCGCCCGCGCCGTCCCCGTCCAGGTCGGGCTGGACGGCCGCGCCCCGGTCCGGGTCGACCCGCGCACCGCCGAGGTCACGTACTGGCAGTCGAGCCTGGCGGCCGCCCGGAAGTGGTGACACACCGGCCGGCCCCGGTGTGAGGTGTCCGCCAGAGCCCGCCGCGGGCGCCCGTTCGCGCCCGTTCGCGCCTCTTCCGCCCGGGGGATCCCGGCCCCTCGCTCACCAAAGATCCAAAAATGCCGCCAATGATCCTTTTGCACTGCTGCGGCATGGCTGCGCCCGGTGCCGCTCGCCCGGTAGGCTTTCCGTGTGATCTTCAAGCGCATCGGAAATGGGCGGCCGTACCCCGACCACGGCCGGGAGAGCACCCGCCAGTGGGCGGATGTCGCCCCGCGCCCGGTACGCCTCGACCAGTTGGTGACGACCAAGCAGCAGCTCGATCTCGAAACGCTGCTCGCCGAGGACTCGACGTTCTACGGCGACCTCTTCGCGCACGTCGTGAAGTGGGAGGGCGACCTCTATCTGGAGGACGGGCTGCACCGCGCCGTGCGGGCTGCGCTCCAGCAGCGCCAGGTGCTGCACGCGCGCGTCCTGGAGCTGGACTGACCCCGGAGGCCCGCCGACGTGCGAAAACCCCCGGAAACCCGGCGTCTGCGCACGACTCCACCCATCCCGCCCTGCCTGAATTGATCCTTTTGGGTTGGGTCTGACGCCACGCGTTGATCATTTAGTAGGCACGGCCCGTCACCCGCACTACGCTGCGCCCATGAGCATGCTGACGCCCCCAGGCATGGGCGGTAAGAAGTACCGCATCACGGGCGACAGGTATCCGCGGATGCGCCGCCCCCGACACCGTCGCCGGATCGTCCTCACCCTCCTCGCCGCCGTCTGCGCCCTCGGCCTGGCCGGCTGGGGGACACTGCAGCTCATCGACGTCTTCGGCGGCAAGGGCAACACCGCCCAGGCCTCCCCGGGCAAGAAGCACTGCCGGGACAGCGGAAAGACGGCCGCCGCACAGGCCGAGACCACGGCGCGCAAGCTGCCCGCGCCGGGCACCCTGACCGTCAACGTCTTCAACGCCACCCCGCGCACCGGACTGGCCAAGCGCACGGCCGACGAGCTCAAGAAGCGCGGCTTCAAGATCGGCAAGGTGGGCAACGCCCCGGCCGCCTACGACAAGAAGATCAAGGGCGCCGGGATACTGCTCGGCCCCCGGGCGGCCGCCGACGGCCCGCTGAAGGTGCTGTCCACCCAGCTCACCGGCGCGCAGCAGAAGACCGACGACCGCAAGGGCGCCGATCTCGACCTGATCATCGGCGATGCCTTCAAGGAGCTCACCGCCCAGCAGGCCGCCGCCAAGTCCCTGAACCTGCTGACCCACCCGTCACCGGCCCCCGCCGCCGACGCCAAGTGCTGAGCATGCAGCCGGGCCCCGCACCATGCCGTGGTGCGGGGCCCAGTGGCGTCCGGAAGGGGAGCGCGGGATCGCTCAGCCGGCGGTGCCGTACATCCGGTCGCCCGCGTCGCCGAGGCCGGGCACGATGTAGCGGGCCTCGTTCAGCCGCTCGTCGACCGCCGCGGTGACCACCGTCACCGGCGTGCCGGCCAGCTCCTTCTCCATGACCGCGACACCCTCGGGCGCGGCCAGCAGACAGATCGCGGTGACATCGTCCGCACCGCGCTTGATCAGCTCGCGGATCGCGGCGACCAGCGTGCCGCCGGTGGCCAGCATCGGGTCCACGACGTAGACCTGGCGGCCCGAGAGGTCGTCGGGCATCCGCGTGGCGTACGTGTGCGCCTCGTACGTCTCCTCGTTGCGGACCATGCCCATGAAGCCGACCTCGGCGGTGGGCAGCAGCCGGACCATGCCCTCCAGCATGCCCAGACCGGCCCGCAGGATCGGTACGACCAGGGGGCGCGGGTGCGAGAGCCGCACGCCGGTGGTCGCCGTCACCGGGGTCTCGATGTCGACCTGCTCGGTGCGCACATCACGGGTGGCCTCGTAGGCGAGCAGGGTCACCAGCTCGTCGGCGAGCCGCCGGAAGGTGGGGGAATCGGTGCGCTTGTCGCGCAGTGTGGTGAGTTTGTGCGCCACCAGCGGGTGGTCGACGACATGGATCCGCATGACATCGACAGTAACCGAGGCGGCGAGCGCCGATGCCCGCCGTGCACCGCCCGGCCGCCGGACCTCGGCGGTGCGGCGTGGCTGGCATCAAACCGCCGAATGGAGGGAAAGTGGGCACGTACGCCCGATCGCCCGTCCCGCCGTCGGGCGAAGAACCGGCCCGAGGTGGTGTGCGGCGTGCCCGACCGTAAGCGGACCGATGACCTCAACGACGCCGTTCCCGGCGGCCCGGGCCCGGATCCGGGCGGCGATCCGGGGGCCGAGAGCGAAGCGGCGCGCCGACGGCGCCGCGCACAATTTCTCCGCGAACTGCACGAGGCCAAGGAGCTGCGCAACCGCGTCCAGCCGCGCCGGGTGCGGGCCGAGCGGATGCGCCAGGCCATGCGGATGCGCTCATTCCGCTGGTAGCGGAGCCGGTTCCGCTGGTAGCGGAACTCCGCCGCACAACCCGCCTGCGCTGCGGCACGTGAGCGACATCTCGCACAACCTCCGCACGACGCAGCGCCGAAGACCCCGCGCGAACGCCATGTTTCTGCCACGATTCCGAAAGGGGCGGGACCAACGGCGTGCAGCGCCGCCCCGCCCGGCCCGGCACGCCTATGACCAGTGGGAGAGTCACGGTGTACTTCGCCGCACTGCTCGCGCGCACCGAAGACGGGTGGGAAGCGAGCGATACGGAGCTCGACGATGTGGAGACCCTGACCGATCTGGCCGATCTGGCCCGAGAGGCGGCGGTGGACGATGACACGGTGGTGGCGTTCCTCGAACAGGAGGACGTCTGGTTCGGCGTCGTCCGGGTGGACGGCGACGACGACCCCCGCGTCTTCATCTCGAACGCCGCAGCGGCGGCCCGGAGCTCGTACGGTGCAATGCTGACCGACGAGCTGCTCGGCCGCGACAAGGACGTCGAGGACGAACTCGACAGTCTCGACCTGGACGGTACGGAGGACGGCGAACCCCAGGCGCAGGACGAGACCGAGCAGGAGACCGAGGCGGACACCCCCGTCCCGGCCGGCCCGCTCGGCGACGCCCGGCTCCTGGCCGACCTCGGCATCAGCGAGAAGGAGCTGCTCGACCTCACCGGCGACGCGCTCACCGAGATCGCCGACGCCCTCGGCTGCACGGAGGTCCTGGAGGCCGTCCGGTAGCGCCGTCCCCGACACTGGGTGGCATGAGCGCCCCCCAGTCCGATCCGCTGTCCGGCTCGGCCCCCTCCCCCGCACCCGACCCGCTGCGCGATCCCTGGACCGCGCCGATGCGCCGGGCGCTGGAGGAGGCCGCCCGCGCCCCCGGGACCGGTGATGTCCCGGTGGGCGCCGTCGTGCTGTCCGCGGACGGCACAGTCCTGGGCACCGGGCACAACGAACGCGAGGCCACCGGCGACCCGACCGCACACGCCGAGGTCCTTGCGCTCCGCGCGGCGGCGCGCACCCTGAGAGAGGAAGCATCGCGCAGCGATTCCGGCCGGGGCGGTGGCGGGAGACGAGCGGGCGAGTGGCGGCTGACCGGCTGCACCCTCGTCGTCACCCTCGAACCCTGCACGATGTGTGCGGGCGCGCTGGTGCTCTCCCGGGTCGACCGGGTCGTCTACGGCGCCCGCGACGCCAAGGCCGGTGCGGTCGGCTCGCTCTGGGACGTGGTGCGTGACCGACGTCTCAACCACCGCCCCGAGGTCATCACCGGCGTCCTCGAAGCCGAGTGCGCGGACCTGCTGACCGCCTTCTTCCGCGACCGCTGACCGGCGGCTGGAGGCACCGGCCACCGCTCGCCGGCCGCTCCCCCGGAATCCGATTTCGGTGCACGGCCCCCCGTGGGCTAAGCTCTCTCTCGGTAGCGTGTCCGAGCGGCCGAAGGAGCGCGCCTCGAAAGCGCGTGAGGGGGCAACTCCTCCGTGGGTTCAAATCCCACCGCTACCGCTCGAAGGTGAGGGCCCCGATTCCCCAGGGATCGGGGCCCTCGTCATGTCCGGGTTCTTCCCCCGGACGCCGACAGCGAGGTGCGGAATTCCTCATGAGTGCGCAGAAGATTCTGGTGACCGGTGGTGCGGGATTCATAGGCTCGCACTACGTCCGTACGCTGCTGGGCCCCGAAGGCCCCGGCAATGTCCGTATCACCGTGCTCGACAAACTGACCTACGCCGGAGTCCCGGCCAATCTCGCGCCGGTGCACGGAATGCCGGATTTCACCTTCGTCCAGGGCGATATCTGCGATCCGCGGACGGTCGGTGAACTGGTCGCCGCACACGATCAGGTGGTGCACTTCGCCGCCGAGTCGCATGTCGACCGGTCCATCGAGGACGCCGGTGCCTTCGTCCGCACCAATGTGCTGGGCACCCAGGTCCTGCTGGACGCCATGCTGCGCCGGCCCGGCCCCGGCGGCACCTTCGTCCATATCTCGACGGACGAGGTCTACGGCTCCCTCGATTCCGGCTCCTGGCAGGAGACCGCTCCGCTCCAGCCCAACTCCCCTTATGCCGCCTCGAAAGCCGCGAGCGATCTGCTGGCGCTTTCCTACCACCGCACCCACGGCATGGACGTACGGGTGACCCGGTGCGCCAACAATTACGGGCCGCACCAATTCCCCGAGAAGGTCATCCCGTTGTTCCTCACGAACCTGCTGGACGGCGGAAACGTCCCGCTCTACGGGGACGGGGAGCACGTCCGGGAATGGCTGCACCTCGACGACCACGTCCAGGGCATCGAGCTGGTCCGCACCGGCGGCCGGGCCGGCGAGACGTACCACATCGGCAGTGGCACCGAACTCAGCAACAAGGAGCTGACGGACCGCCTGCTCACCGTCTGCGGGGTGGGCTGGGACCGGGTCGAGCAGGTCGCGGACCGCAAGGGGCACGACCGGCGCTACTCCCTCGACTGCTCGAAGATCACGCAAGAGCTGGGCTACCGGCCGCGCCGGACCTTCGAGGACGGGCTGTGGGAGACCTTCGCCTGGTACCGCGACAACCGCGCCTGGTGGGAACCGCTGAAGCGGGCCACCGGCGCGGTCTGACGGGCCGTCGGCCGGATGCCTGGGCGCTAGTCGTTCCGCCGGCGCGCCGAGCGGCGGAAGAAGCGGACGATCAGCCAGATCACCAGGATCACGACGAGCAGGAAGAGGACGAACAGCACGATCAGGAAGATGCCGAGCTTCTTGAAGAAGCTGCGCTTCTTCTTCTTGACCTTCGACTTCCACTTGGACTTCTTGGCCTTGAAGACCTTCTTGAAGTGCGTCGGGTGGTGCGCGCTGTGGTGGCCGTACGAGGCGGGCTGCGCGGCGGCGAGGCTCACGGCGGCACCGGCGCCGGAGGCCTCGGCGGCCCGGGCCGGGGTGCTCACGGTGGCAGCCGGACGGCCGGCCGCCTCCGTGGCGCGGTCCGCCGCCACGGCCGGTGCGATGCCCGCGGCCAGCAGGCCGATCAGCAGCGCCAGGACGACGGCGGGCCGGCGCCGGTGCGACACCGCCCGGCGGGCGGCCGGGTGCGGCGAATCGGATTCGGGCCGTGCGGAGTTCATGAGCATGCTTCGGTCCCCCCTGGGTCTGTACGTTCAGCCATTATGGGCCGCAGTCGGTACCCCGGCCGAGGTCTCGACCTCCATGAGCGAGGCGCTGTGCCGCTCCGCGTCGAAGGCCGCGCGGCCACCGCGCAGCCCGAAAAGCCGCTTGGTGAGCGCGATGTAGAGCACCGCGAGGATGTTGACCACCAGCGTGGCGATCTTGAGCCAGCTGACCTTCTCCGTCAGCTCGTAGATCTCCAGCGGCAGGAACGCCGCGGTCGCCACCACCGTCAGGTACTCCGCCCACCGCTCGGCGCGCCACAGCCCCACGCCCTCGACGATCTCCACCAGGGCGTAGACCAGCAGCAGTCCGGCCACCAGCATCAGGGTGGAGTGCTGGTAGCCGAAGACCTTCTGGACGGAGCCGACGACCGGTGAGTGGTCCAGGTCGTAGTGGAAGTGCCGGGCCACCGGGCGGAGCACCGCGAGGTACTCGTCGAAGAACCGGCGGACCGCGTCCTTACGGTTGCTGAACTGCCAGACGCCGACCGCGGCGAGCACGATGAACACCCCGCGCACCGCCCGTTCGACGGCCAGGAAGCGCAGGATGAACAGATCGCGCAGAACCTTGCCGCGCGGGACCAGCGGGGCGTCGGCGGCCGGCCCGGAGCCGTGCGGGTCACCCAGCACGAAGTCGCCGCAGCGCAGACAGCGCCAGGCCTCGCCGAGGGCGGTGGCCGCGTGCAGCCGCTCCCGCAGGTGCTCCTCGTCCGGGAGGTAGGTGATGTGCCCGCGGCGCGCGCAGGTACGCCGATCCCAGTCGATCTTCATCGGTGGAGCCCGTGTTCCCTTCGTCGTCCCCCGTCGCCCCGCGCCCCGTCCCGCGGCGCGCGGCCCGCGCCGGTCCTGTCGCATACATGTCACGTACATGAGGTCTGCGGTGTACCCGGCGCGCAGTGCCGTACGAGGTGAGGGACGCGCGGCGCCCACGGCCGGTTGCACCACGCCCATGTCGCCGCACCTGCGCCTGCCTGCCCGCCTTGCCGCGCACACGACAGAGCCCCGGCTCCGGTCCGAGGCGAATCGGCGCGGAGCCGGGGCTCCTGGTCGGCCAGGGGAAGCGGCTTCCAAGGGGACTGCCGCTCCCCCCGATGTGGACCGGACCCCGATGTCCACGCCGCTGTCAGGGGGATTCCCGCGGCGCGGACCCCGCAGTGAGGCCAGGTCCCGGGCCCGGGGATTCCTGCCAGATCCTCCGGACCGCCTCCTTCATGGTGCCTCCCCGGCCCGTCCCAACAGGCAGACAAAGGGCCCCCTTTGGCGGGTCTTTGGTCCATAAAGTCCGGATCAGCGACCGGCGCCACCCGTGACCTCGGCTCCCGCCCTCGAACACGTGTGGTTACACTCGCCCGACTGCAACCAGGAGGTGCAGGCACCGCCGTAAGGGACTGCCATAGGGGAGACAGGACGATGGCACAGGCGAAGAAGATCGCGTTGTACATACTCATCGTCTTCGTGCTGTACACGATCATCACCTCCCCGCACCGAGCCGCCCAGCTGGTCCAGATAGGCTTCGAGGGCATCTCGTCCGCCGCTCAGGGCGTCGGCGAGTTCATGACTCAGCTGATCAGCTAGGGCCCACCCGCCCCGTCGGCCGCCCTGGCGATCGCCCCGCCGCACGGAGGCCCCTGTGATCCGCCACCTGGTCCTGTTCAAGCTCAATGACGGCGTCTCCCGCGACGAGGAGCGGGTGCAGGCCGGTGTCCGCGCCTTCGCCGCCCTCAAGGACGAGATCGAGGAGCTGACGTACTGGGAGTACGGCTGGAACCTCACCGACCGTCCGATCGCCTACGACTTCGCGATCAATTCGGCCGTCGCCGACCAGGACGCCCTCAAGCGCTACCTGGAGCACCCGGCCCACCAGGCGGCCGCCGCCCAGTGGCGCGAATTCGCCACCTGGGTGATCGCCGACTACGAATTCTGAGCCCCGGCTCTCTCCGTACGCCGTCCACGAAGCCCCTCGCCCCCACCGGCGGGGGGCTTCTCGGTACCCCGGCCCGGTACTGCCGCCCATCCGCCCCGCGCGCCTCCCCCACTACACCGCTCCCACCACCCAACTCTCTGTTCAACACGGCGTTATGAGGTGCTTGCACACAGTGCACATGTCTTGTGATGCTATGACCGCTTTTGCCGGATACATCCACAGCGAGTAGCTGCACTGCGAGCACTGTGAAGGGTGGCGTGACCGTGACGGCCCGTACTGCGCCCAAGGCTCCATCCCGCGAGAGCCGGAGCGCGGACACGCGGGCGCTCACCCAGGTGCTGTTCGCGGAGCTGGCGGACCTTGAGCCCGGCACACCCGAGCACACCCGCGTCCGGGCCGCACTGATCGAGGCCAATCTGCCCCTGGTCCGCTACGCCGCGGCGCGCTTCCGCAGCCGTAATGAGCCGATGGAGGATGTCATCCAGGTCGGCACGATCGGCCTGATCAATGCGATCGACCGCTTCGATCCGGACCGGGGCGTCCAGTTCCCGACCTTCGCGATGCCCACCGTTGTCGGCGAGATCAAACGCTACTTTCGAGACAATGTCCGTACGGTCCATGTGCCGCGCCGCCTCCACGAGCTGTGGGTGCAGGTCAACGGCGCCACCGAGGACCTGACGGTGCTGCACGGCCGCTCGCCCACCACTGCCGAGATCGCCGAGCGGCTGAAGATCGGCGAGGACGAGGTACTGGCCTGCCTGGAGGCCGGCCGCTCATATCACGCCACTTCACTGGAGGCCGCCCAGGAAGGCGACGGCCTGCCCGGCCTGCTGGACCGCCTCGGCTACGAGGACCCCGAACTGGCCGGCGTCGAGCACCGCGACCTCGTACGACACCTCCTCGTCCAGCTCCCCGAGCGCGAGCAGCGGATCCTCCTGCTGCGTTACTACAGCAATCTGACGCAGTCCCAGATCAGTGCGGAACTAGGGGTGTCGCAGATGCATGTGTCGCGGCTACTCTCGCGGAGCTTCGCTCGACTGCGATCCGCAAACAGAATCGACGCCTAACCGGGACGGGCTACGGCACCGGCACAGCCTGCGCAGATATGTCGACAAGGCGCTACAGCGTGTTGCCGACATGTGACATTCTGCGGGAACCGCGTTTGCCGTAGCTCTTGCTCCGGTATTCAGGTGGAGGTATCACTCCTCGGTCCGCCCCGGTCCGGGGACCCAGCAGTGACCCGTCCGCGACCTCAAGGGGGTGGCATGTCCGTAGAACTGGGCAGCTCAAAGGTGCTTCCCGCGATTCCCGCGCCCGCACCGCACGTGCATGACGACGACTCCATCAACACCCGCACGCTCTCCCGCTCCCTGTTCCTGCGGCTGGCCTCGCTCGACAAGGACTGCGCGGAGCGTACGTACGTCCGTGACACGCTCATCGAACTGAACCTCCCCCTGGTGCGCTACGCGGCGGCCCGCTTCCGCAGCCGCAACGAGCCGATGGAGGACATCGTCCAGGTCGGCACGATCGGTCTGATCAAGGCCATCGACCGTTTCGACTGCGAACGCGGCGTGGAATTCCCGACGTTCGCGATGCCCACCGTCGTCGGCGAGATCAAGCGCTTCTTCCGCGACACGTCTTGGTCGGTACGGGTCCCGCGCCGGCTCCAGGAGCTCCGGCTCGCCCTCACCAAGGCCAGCGACGAGCTCTCCCAGAAGCTGGACCGCTCCCCGACCGTCCCCGAACTCGCCCTGTGCCTGGGGGTGTCGGAGGAGGACGTGGTCGACGGGCTGGCCGTCGGCAACGCGTACACCGCCTCCTCGCTCGACTCCCCCTCTCCCGAGGACGACGGCGGCGAGGGCTCTCTCGCGGACCGCCTCGGCTACGAGGACAGCGCCCTGGAGGGCGTGGAGTACCGCGAGTCGCTCAAGCCCCTGCTGGCCAAACTCCCGGCCCGTGAGCGCCAGATCATCATGCTGCGCTTCTTCGCCAATATGACGCAGTCCCAGATCGGCGAGGAGGTCGGCATCTCCCAGATGCATGTCTCCCGGCTGCTCACCCGGACCCTGGCGCAGCTGCGCGAAGGGCTCATCTCCGACTGAGGAACGGTCCGCCGAGGGGCCTCCACACGCTCCGTGCCGCTCGGCGGACATCTGTAGAACCAGAACCACGCTCCGCACCGCGCCGGATCACCGCGGCGCCTTTCACCTCTCTCCCGCTCGCCTCCCACGGTGCCGATCTGCCGCCGGGGAACGCCGCGTTGCGGCGCCCTCTCTCCGCCCGCGTGAGCCACGCTCCGCGGCGTACGCATCGAGACGAGGGAACGCCCCCACTGTGGCCGGAACATGACGGCCGGAGCAGCGCCACCACCCCTGTACACCTGACGAACCGTCAGCAACACTGTCCCGATGCGACGGACGACAACGACCCTCGGTTCCGCCTCGGCGGCCGTACTGTGTCTGGGTGTCCTGCTCACCGGCTGCGGAAGCGCGGCCGAAGAGGGCTATGTCGCGGTGGGCGCAGCAGGCCCCGCCGATGGCCAAGCACCGACCAGGCCCGTACCGCCCCGGGACGGCGTCGAGCTGTCGCCTCTGGGCGGCCGGGGAGACGGGAACGACGGCAGCGACGGCGAGAGCGACAGTGGCAGTGGCAGTGGCAGTAGTGGCCCGCCCCGTAGCCGCTCCGTCAAGAGCCCCCGCTCCCTGACGTCCCCCGGCGCCTCCGCCGCACCCTCCGGCCCTCCCGCACCGGCCACCGGCGGCGCACACACCCCCACACCGCCCAACTCGCCTAACCATCCGGGGACTTACCCACCGGACGATCCCACCCGGCCCGGCTCCCCCACGCCCGAACCGCCCTCGCCCGAACCGCCCTCGCCCACCATCCCCGCGGGGCCGGGTGCCCCCGCCGGCCTCCTCGTGGGTAAGCCCGGCCTCGCCGACACCGACGTCCGCTGGTGCGAAAAGGTCACCGTCGACTTCCTCAACACCGGCAAGCGCCCCGTCACGGCCGGCACCGTCACCTTCGGCACCCACCTCATCGGCGCCCTCGGCATCGACTGGGGCACGTTCACCTCCACCCACAAGCTCCCCCTGCCCCTCGCCCCCGGCAAGAAGAAGACCGGCACCTGGCGGCTGTGTGTGGACTCCTGGCGGGTGCCCCTGGGCATGCACCTCGACACCAAGGACACCTCCTTCACCTGGAGGTAAACGCGGCACCCCGTACTGCCCGTACGGAGGGACCCCTAGGTACCTCCGGGGTCCCGCCAGGTCCCCCCAGGCAGCCCCAGGTACCCCCAAGGCGGCGATATCCCCGTCCGTCCGGATGCCCGTCCCGCCACCGATGAGTTTCCTCCGGCGCGACCGTCAATACAGATACCGGCCCCTCCCTACAGGGCGGGCCGCAGCACACGACGACGCCAGGAGAGCGCCATGCCCCGCATCACGCCCAGCCTCTGGTTCGACACCCAGGGCAAGGAGGCCGCCGAGTTCTACTGCTCGGTCTTCCCGAACTCCAGGATCAAGAACGTCACCTACTACAACGAGGCGGGACCACGCCCGGCCGGCACCGTACTGACCGTTGAATTCGAGCTCGACGGGCAGGAGTACCTCGCGCTCAACGGCGGCCCCGAGTTCACCTTCGACGAGGCGATCTCCCTCATGATCAACTGCGCCGACCAGAAGGAGATCGACTACTACTGGTCCAAGCTCACCGAAGGCGGCGAGGAGGGCCCCTGCGGCTGGCTCAAGGACAAGTACGGCCTGTCCTGGCAGGTCGCACCGACCGGTATGGCCGAGATGCTGAACGACCCGGACCAGGACCGCGCCGCCCGCGCCATGAAGGCCATGTTCGGCATGAAGAAGATCGACATCGCCGCCCTCCAGGCCGCCGCCGACGCGGCCTAGGGCGGACCCCCTAGCGACTGTACAAGCTCCGAGGGGGCCCGGCCCGAGCCACGCGCAGGGCCCGGCCCCCCTGCTCCCTCCCACTGCGCCCCTCGGGACGTCGCCGGCCCGCCCCGCTGCCGCTCTCCCCAGGAGCCACCTCGCCGCTTTACAGCCGGTTTAGGCCTCCTCTGGGCAAGATGGCCCGGCTCGGTAACTCACGCCCGGCTCAGGGCGTATGAGGGAGGATCAGCAGTGCACACCCCACTCGTCCCGGTGTCGGCCGTTGAACCCGTTCTGCCGGGTCGCCCGGGATGACCGACGTGACTGCCGCTTCCCGGACACCCACGCCCGTGGCTGTCCCCGCACCACCCGCCGCCCGCGAGCCTGGGCCACCGCACCGTCCGAAACCCTGGCTGCGGCCCACCATCCGCATACGGCTGACGCTGCTGTACGGCGGCATGTTCCTGGCGGCCGGAGTCGTCCTGCTGACGCTCATCTACACCGTGGCCGCGAACACCCTCAAGGACGGCACACCCGCGTTCCGGATCATCGGCCACCACGTCACCGTCGGCAGCGTCAGCTGCCCCGCCCTGCCTGCGGCAACCACGGTCGACGAGATCAACTCGATCATGAACGAATGCATCCAGAACGAGCGCACGAGCGCGTTGAACACCCTCCTCCACCGCTCGCTGACGGCCCTTGTCGGCCTGGCCGTCGTGGCGTTCGCGTTCGGTTATGCGATGGCGGGGCGGGTGCTTGCGCCGTTGGGGCGGATCACTCGGACCGCGCAGCGGGTGGCGGGGTCGGATCTGCACCGGCGGATCGAGCTGGGTGGGCCGGACGATGAGCTCAAGGAGCTGGCGGACACCTTCGACGAGATGCTGGACCGTTTGGACCGGGCCTTTGAGTCGCAGCGGCGGTTTGTTGCCAATGCCTCGCATGAGCTGCGTACGCCGTTGGCGATCAATCGCACGCTGCTGGAGGTACAGCTCGCCGACCCGGATGCTTCGCCGGAGCTGGCGCAGCTGGGCAAGACGTTGCTGGCGACGAACGAGCGCAGTGAGCAGTTGGTGGAGGGGCTTTTGCTGCTGGCGCGCAGTGAGAACAAGGTCGTGGACAAAAAGCCGGTGGATCTGTCGGAGGTGGCGGCTCAGGCGGTTGATCAGATGCGGCAGGAGGCGCAGGCGAAGGGGGTGGAGCTGCGGGGGGTGCGGCA
>NZ_JBVIST010000014.1:0-192273 GCF_055575375.1 Streptomyces sp. NPDC034111
GCCGGAGGTGTAGAGGATGAAGAGCGGGTGCTCGGCGTCGAACGCCTCCGGGGTGTGCTCGGCCGACTGGCGCCCCACGGCCTCGTGCCACCACACGTCCCGGCCCTCGTGCCAGGCGATGTCCTCCTGGCCGGTGCGGCGGACGACGAGGACGCTGCGGACGTTCTCCGTTCCCGGCCGGGTCAGGGCCTCGTCCACGGCGGGCTTGAGCGCGCTCGGCTTGCCCCGGCGGTAGCCACCGTCCGCGGTGATCACCACCCGGGCGTCGGCGTCCTCGATACGGGTGGCCAGCGCGTCGGCGGAGAAACCGCCGAAGACGACCGAGTGCGGTGCGCCCAGGCGCGCGCACGCCAGCATGGCGATGACCGCCTCCGGGATCATCGGCAGGTAGATGGCGACCCGGTCGCCGGCCTGGACGCCCAGCTCGGTGAGGGCATGGGCGGCCTTGGAGACCTCGCGCTGCAACTCGGCGTAGGTGAGCGCGCGGCTGTCGCCCGGCTCGCCCTCGAAGTGCAGGGCGACCCGGTCGCCCAGGCCGTTCTCCACATGCCGGTCCACGCAGTTGTAGGCGACATTGAGCTTGCCGTCGGCGAACCACTTCGCGAAGGGCGCGTTGGACCAGTCGAGGGTCTGGGTGGGCGCGGTCTGCCAGGACAGGCGTCGGGCCTGCTCCGCCCAGAAGCCCAGCCGGTCCGCCGCGGCCTGTTCGTACGCGGCAGCCGTGACGTTGGCATGCGCGGCCAGATCGGAGGGCGGAGCGAACCGCCGTTCCTCCTTGAGCAGGTTGGCCAGGCTTTCGTTGCTCACGACTTCTCCCATTCCCAGGGCGTGCGTTGTGTCCCAGGTCATAGCTCATCAGCCCGGGACGGACCCTGACAAGGGCTGTGGACAAAAATTGGTGTAGACCTGTAGGTCGGTGGGCTGTTCCTGGGGTGTTGGGACGCCGCCGCGCAGGTCAGGCGGTGAGCGGAGCGGGCTCGCCGCGGACCGCGCAGAACCGCCCGGTGGCCTCGTCGAGCACGTACGCCTGCGCCTCGCCGACATGGAAATACATCCCGTGCAGCGCGAGCGTGCCCTCGGCCACCCGCCGGGCCACACAGGCGTGTGCCCTGAGGTGATCGAGCTGTTGCATGACGTTGACGAGCGCCAGCCGCTCCTGGTCGTCGGTCACCGGACGTCCGCTCAGGGCCACTTCGCCCCGCCCCAGCCGTCCGATGCGCTGCATACGGGCCAGACTCGGCCGGCCGTGCCGCAGCCAGCGGGAGAGCGAGGTCGGCTCCGCATCGTCCGGCGCGGCGGAGTTCAGCAGCGCCCCCATGGCGCCGCACCCCGAATGTCCGCACACCGTGATCGAGCCGACCCGCAGCACCTCCACCGCGTACTCGACCGCCGCTCCCACGGAGTCGCAGGAGGCGTCCGAGCCGGGCGGCGGCATCATGTTGCCGACGTTGCGCACGGTGAAGAGATCACCCGGACCACTGGAGGTGATCATGCTCGTGACCAGCCGGGAGTCCGCGCAGGTCAGAAAGAGCTGGGTGGGCCGCTGGCCCTCGCGCGCCAGCCGCGCCAGCTCCTCACGGACGAGCGGGGCCGTATGGCGCTGGAACGCGCTGACCCCACCGAGGAGTTGGCCGCCGCTGCTCTCCGGGGCCGCGGTCAGCTCCGGGGCGGGACGGGTGCAGTGGTGGTTGCGCCAGGGCGTCCACGGCCGGCAGGAGTGCGCGCCGGACGGCTCGGCGAGCGGCCGCCCGGTACGGCCGCCGAGGGTCACCCAGCCGCCGTGCGCCCGATGGGCCGCACTCCAGGACTGGAGCGCCTCGTAGGCGGCGTGGTCCATGAACGAGCCGCACAGCTCGACGACGACCTCAGTGTGCGGCGGCACCTGCGCCAGCGTCCGGGTCAGCCGCGGCACCGCGAGGAACGTCAACTGGCCGCTGACCCGCACCCGGTAGGCGGCACCCTCCTGCGTGACCGAGATACGGGTGTGGGTCAGCCGGCGCAGTGCCAGGAAGGCCGCCACCGCGACACCGGCCAGTACGCCCTGGAGGACGCCGAGCAGGACGACCCCGCCCAAGGTGCCGGCGTACACCGGGAATTCGCGGTGCCGTTGCACATGCCGGATGTGCGCAAAGCTCACCATCCGTACGCCGATGACCATCACCAGTGCGGCGAGCGCGGCCAGCGGGATCAGCTCCAGCGCCGCGGCCAGCAGGGCCGTGCACAGCAGCACCCATACGCCGTGCAGGACGGTGGCGCGGCGGGTGGCCGCGCCCGCCCGGACGTTGGCCGAACCCCGGATCGCGCCCCCGGAGACCGGCAGCCCGCCCAGCAGCCCGGAGACGGCGTTGGCCACGCCCTGGCCGCACAGCTCGCGGTTGAGCTGCATCCGGCCCGTGGGCGCGCCCGGCCGCTCGGCCGCCAGCCGGTCCACGGCCACCGCCGACAGCATCGACTCCATACTGGCGACGAGCGTGACGGTCAGCACCGCTGCGGCCAGCGCCGGAACGGACGCGTCCGGCAGCGCGGGCAGCTCCGGCAGCCGCCAGGACGGCAGATTCACGCGCGGCACCGTCATCCAGGCGCTGACTGCCGTCGCGGCGAGCACGGCGGCCAGTGGGGCGGGCAGCACCCGCGCCCAGCGCCCGACGCGGCCCGGCAGCCGGTCCCAGCCGACCAGCACGGCGACGGTGAGCGCGCCGATCAGCAGCGCGGCGGTGTGCGGATGCGCCAACTGCCCTGGTAGCGCCGCCGCGTTGTCGAGCGCCGAACTGTCGGGGCTGCCGCCGAGCACCACATGGAGCTGCCCGATGGCGATGGTGGCCCCGATGCCGGCCAGCATGCCGTGCACGATCGCCGGGCTGAGGGCGAGCGCCGCCCGGGCCACGCGCAGTGCGCCCAGGGCGAGTTGGGCGAGACCTGCCAGCACCGTGATGGCGCAGGTGGCGCGCCAGCCGTAGCGCTGGACGAGGTCGGCGGTGACCACCAGCAGGCCGGTGGCCGCGCCGCTCACCTGGAGGGGAGCGCCGCCGAGCAGTCCGGCGACGAGGCCCCCGACGACCGAGGCGACCAGTCCGGACTGGAGCGGGGCACCGGTGGCCAGGGCGATGCCCAGGGACAGGGGTACGGCGAGCAGGAACACCACGATCGAGGCGGAGAGGTCCTGGCGGAATGCGGCCAGGCCGGCCTTCTTCGCAGGGGGTTCCTCGGGGTGCTGAGGAGGCCCGGGCGGGATCCCGTTGCGGTCCGGGGTGCGCGGTGGCGGCGGCGACTTCTCGATCTGCGGCATTCCCGTCTCCTCCGGGGCGACGCGGTCGCGCGGGGCGCGATCGTGGGCGGCGGTGTACTGCGGCATGACGCGAGCCGGCCGGTGGACGTCGCGCGGGGTGACGGTCCGGTGACTCTCAAGCATCGGTAAATGAATCGTAATGACAGGTAAAGGGAGCGAGAAGCCTTTGCGGGCATTTGCCGCAATCTGTCCATCTATTGGGTGAATATGGCGGTCTTTAGCTTGTCCTTTTCGTGCCTTTTTCTTGACGTGCGAGCCGTTCCTGGGTGCAGCAGAGCGGCCCGCCACCGGAAATGCGGAAAGGGGCGGGCACGGGATGTCTGGCGCGGGTCTGGAGGCCGGGCCGGCCGCGACCGGCCCGTGCGGTCAGGCGGGCTGGGGGGCGGCCGCTCCCTCGCAGAGCACGAAGGCGGGGTCCACCTGGGCGGCCAGGTCGACGCCGGTCTTCGCATTGCCCCAGCTCTCCGCGTTCTTCAGATGGAAGTGCACCATCTGGCGCGTATAGCGCTCCCAGTCGCGCTGCCCGTAGGTCGCGTCGGCCGTGTCGTGCAGCGTCTCCAGGGCGCGACGGTTGGCCTGCTCCAGGTAGGCGAAGCCGGCCGGGCGGCCCTTCTCCATGGCGCGCACCCACTCGGAGTGCCCCAGGGTCACCAGCAGGTCCTCGCCCACCTCGTCACGCAGGAACGCCAGGTCGTCGGGGCCCTGGACCTTGTTGCCCACGACCTTGAGGGGGACACCGAATTCCCGCGCGTACTCCTTGTACTGGCGGTAGACCGCGACGCCCTTACGGGTCGGCTCGGCAACCAGGAAGGTCATGTCGAAGCGGGTGAACATGCCGGAGGCGAAGGAGTCCGAGCCGGCCGTCATATCGACGACGACATACTCCTGGCGCCCGTCGACCAGGTGGTTCAGGCACAGTTCGACCGCGCCGACCTTGGAGTGGTAGCAGGCCACGCCCAGATCGGAGTCGGTGAACGGGCCGGTCGCCATCAGGCGCACCGGCGCGCCGTCGAGCTCGACCGGCCGCGCGCAGGCGTCGTAGACCGGGTTGTCCTCGACGATCCGCAGCAGCCGTGAGCCCTCGCCGGGCGGAGTGGTCTTGATCATGGATTCGGCGGACGGGATCCGGGGGTTGCTGCCGCGCAGGTAGTCCTTGATCAATGGGAGACGAGCGCCCATCGCGGGCAGTGCGGCGCACTCCTCCTCGTCCAGGCCGAGGGCGGCGCCCAGATGCTGGTTGATGTCGGCGTCCACCGCGATGACGGGCACCCGGGCCGCGGCGAGGTGCCGGATGAACAGGGAGGACAGGGTGGTCTTGCCACTGCCGCCCTTGCCTACGAAAGCGATCTTCATGTTCACCAAGGGTAATCTCGCGGTGTCGTTCGGTGAGAGATCCGCGTGAAGAAGACCACTCCTTCGAGGGGTCCGGCCTGGTGGTGCGTAGGGTCGTACCCATGGCTGGAATCTCCCGGGGGACGTCCCCCGAACCCCCGCAAGCGAGCGCCGACCCGCTCGCCACCCTGGCCTCGCTCCCGGGAGTCGCCGACTCCGTGGACTCCGTGCGCAAGGGCGTCGACCGGGTCTACGGCCACCGGATCATGCGGCGCCGCAGCAATGAGGTCACCTCCGAGGCGGCGCTGCGCGGAGCGCGTGGTACCGCGGCGCTGGCCGGGGCCGACTGGGCGCTCGAAGAGGTCAGGCGCCGTACCGACTTCGGCACCGAGGGCGAACCGCAGACGGTCGGCGCGGCGCTGCGGCTGACCGCCGAGGCCGGGCAGCTGCTGAGCGTGTGGCGGCAGTCGCCGCTGCGGGTGCTGGCGCGGCTCCACCTGGTGGCGGCCGGCGGCAAGGCGCCGGACGAGACCGTGGGGCGGCCGCGACTGGCCGGTGAGCCGGTGGACGAACCGCTGATCGAGCTTGCGCTGCCGGACGCCGACGAGGTCGCCGGGCGGCTGGACGGCCTGTCGCGGCTGCTGCTGGGCGGCACCGAGGCGCCGGCCCTGGTGGTCGCGGCCGTGGTGCACGGTGAACTGCTCGCGCTGCGTCCGTTCGCCTCCCACAACGGGCTGGTGGCCCGGGCGGCGGAGCGGATCGTGCTGATCGGCAGCGGGCTGGACCCGAAGTCGATCTGTCCCGCCGAGGTCGGACACGCCGAACTGGGGCGCGCGGCATACCTCGCCGCCCTGGAGGGCTATGTCTCGGGCACTCCGGAGGGCGTCGCCGCATGGATCGCGCACTGTGGGCGCGCGGTGGAACTCGGCGTACGGGAGAGCACCGCGGTCTGTGAGGCGCTCCAGCGCGGCGCGGCCTGAGAACGGCATAAGCGGCGCGGACGAAGCCCCGGGCCGCCGTCCCGGAATTCGGCCGTCCCGCATTCGTCCCTGAACAGGGTTGCGGCGGTACCAATGGGTGGTACCGCCGCTGGCATGTCCGCCGGGTTACCAAGCGTGCTCGAATATTTGCCCATCAGGTCGGAATCTTCGTCCGGTTACCTGGTGCGGCTGGCCCGTAATCGACGGGTCGGCGTCGCGTGGGTGCTCGACATTCATGCATCGGTCCGTGGGCCACTTGCTGCGTTAAAGGTGTTCCTCTCGGATGTCCTTGGTCTCGCGGGCCGTTAAGTCCTTTGTACTACTCGGGCCGGTGAAGTGGAACCCCGGACCACAGATCTTTACGTTTGGCTTCAAACACGGGCATTACGGGCGACGTCGACAGGGCCAATTCGGCCAAGTCGCAGCTTTGTGGTTTTCCGTCGGCTCGCGTACCAGACGAGCGTCGCGGTGGCCATGGCCGCACCGACCGCGGCCATCGCGGCGAGGGCCGGCCGTGAGGGCATCGACAGCTCCGGCAGTCGCTGCTTGAGCGGGACCGGACGGCTGAAGGTGAGCACCGGCCAGCCGCGCGCGGCCGCCTCGCGGCGCAGCGCCCGGTCGGGATTGACCGCATACGGGTGACCGACCGCCGACAACATCGGGACATCGGTGGCCGAATCGCTGTACGCATAACAGCGCTCGAGGTCGTAGCCCTCGGACTCGGCGAGCTCCCGCACCGCCTCGGCCTTCGTCGGGCCGTAGGCGTAGTACTCCACCTCTCCGGTGAAGCGGCCGTCCGCCCCGACGACCATACGGGTGGCCACCACCCGGTCGGCGCCCAGGAGTTCACCGATCGGTTCGACGACCTCGGCGCCGGACGTCGAGACGATGACCACGTCCCGCCCGGCGGCGTGATGTTCCTCGATGAGCGAGGCCGCCTCGTCATAAATGATCGGGTCGATCAGATCGTGCAGCGTCTCGGCGACGATCTCGCGCACCTGGGCCACGTCCCAGCCGCGGCACAACGAGGAGAGATATTCACGCATCCGCTCCATCTGATCGTGATCCGCGCCGCCGGCGAGGAACACGAACTGGGCGTACGCGGTGCGCAGTACGGCCCGCCGATTGATCAGGCCGCCTTGGTAGAACGACTTGCTGAAGGTCAGCGTGCTCGACTTTGCAATGACGGTCTTGTCCAAGTCGAAGAACGCAGCAGTACGGGGAGTCGAGTGAGGCACGGAGTGGTTTTCCACGGGGTGAGCATAGGCGCCCACCATTCGGCGTAAGGTGTGGCGCGTGGGTTTGCCTGAGAAGGCTGTCGGGTACACCATGGAAGTCACGGATCGTTCGCGACCGTGCTAACCCGGTCCGGCTCCTCCCCCCCCCGAGTCGGCCGTGGGGACGACCCCCGCTCTCCCCCCCGGCGGGGGTCGTCGCATGTCCGGACGCATTTTCCGCCGTCGGACGCCGATGTGCCTCTCGTTCCGCCCTTGCAGACCCTGCCGCGCGGACGCGCTCTTCCGGTCACTCAGTGTAGTTAACAGGATGCTCTGCGGAAGCTCGATCACGCCAGTCCTTCATGTGCCCCTCTTGCGCCCCAGAAGTAGCCCTTCGTCGCTGGAATAGGTGACAGGGATATTCACAGTCGCGGAGTTGTCCACAGATTTGGATCAAGATCCACTTGGATTTCCCGATCGCTGCATCGTGAAAGTCCGCGAGTTCGCGGATGTGCGAGTTGCGTAGCGATAGGGGGACAGAACGTGGCCGGAACCACGCGTACGGAACGACCGGACCGAACCGCCGCGGAGCGGGGTGGACCACTCCTCATCACCGAGGACGAAAGGCTCCTCGACGATCTTCTACGGCTGTGCGCGGCGGCCGGTGCGCTGCCCGAAGTGGCGCACGGCCCGCCCGGCCGCAAGGGGGCCTGGGAAGCGGCACCGCTGGTCATCGTCGGCGACGACTGCGCAAGCCGGCTGCACGGCGCCGGACGCCGCGACGGCGTCATCCTCACCGGCCGGCACACGGACGACCAAGCGACCTGGCGCCAGGCCGTCGCCATCGGGGCGGAGCGGGTCCTCGCCCTCCCCGACGGCGAACGCTGGCTGGTGGACCGGATCGCCGACGCGGTCGAGGGCACCGGGCCGCCGGCCCTGACCGTCGGCGTCATCGGCGGCCGGGGCGGCTCCGGAGCGAGCACCCTGGCGGGCGCCCTGGCCGTCACCGCCGCCCGTACGGGCCTGCGCACCCTGCTCGTCGACGGCGACCCGTTGGGCGGCGGACTGGACGTCCTGCTGGGCGGCGAGAAGGAGAAGGGCCTGCGCTGGCCCGCCTTCGTCGAATCGCGCGGCCGGGTGGCCGGCGGCGCCCTGGCGGAGTCACTGCCCCGTCTGCACTCCCTGCGCGTCCTCAGCTGGGACCGCGGCTCCGACGTCGCGATTCCGCCGGCGGCCATGCGCGCGGTGATGGCCGCGGCACGCAGGCGCGGTGGGGTCGTGGTGGTGGACCTGCCGCGCCGTGTGGACGAGGCAACGGCGGAAGCCCTGACCCAGGTGGACATGGGACTGCTGCTCGTTCCCACGGAGTTGCGCGCGGTGGCGGCGGCCCAGCGGGTGGCGGGCGGTGTCCAGCAGTTGCTCGACGACGTACGGATCGTGGCGCGCGGCACCCCTGAGCGTCACGGGCACGGTCTCCCTCCGGAGGAGATCGCCCGCCTCATGGACCTGCCCCTGGCCGGCGAATTGCCCTGGGAAGCGGACCTGTTGGCGGATCTGTCACGCGGTCTCCCGCCCGGCGCCCGGGCCCGTGGACCGCTGGCGCGGTTCTGCGCGGGGTTCTGGGCACGGGTGGCGGCCGGTGGGGGCGAGGGGGCAGCCGGGGAGGGAACGGCCTCGGGAGCCGGCCCGTGGCCTGAACCGGGGGCCGGGTCCGGCGCGGGCACGGCGCCGGGGCCGGGGGCCGCTTCGGGCCCGGGCCGGGGAGCGGCGGCGGACCAGGTGGCTTCCCCGGCGGGCGGCCGGGGCGGAGACCGGCCATGAATGCGGGGCAGGGACAGGAGCTGCTGGAGGCGGTGCGCCGGCGACTGGCCGAGGCGGGGGCCGAGCCCACACCGGCTCGGGTGGCGGTGGCGCTGCGCGAGGAGGGCCGGCTCCTCGGGGATGCCGAAGTGCTGGGCGTGGTGGCCGCGTTACGGTCCGAGATGGTGGGCAGCGGGCCCCTGGAGCCGCTGCTGGCCGCGCCCGAGGTGACCGATGTGCTGGTCACCGCACCGGACGAGGTCTGGGTGGACCGCGGTGCCGGACTGGAGCGCACGGACGTCCGCTTCCGGGACGCGACGGAGGTACGCAGACTCGCCCAGCGCCTGGCGGCGGTCGCCGGCCGGCGCCTGGACGACGCCCGCCCGTGGGTCGATGCCCGGCTCCCGGACGGCACCCGGCTGCACGCCGTGCTGCCCCCGGTGGCGGTGGGCGGGACCTGTCTGTCCCTGCGGGTGCTGCGACCGCGCGCCTTCGGCCTCGCGGAGCTGGTGGCGGCCGGGACGGTCCCGCCGGGCGGCGACCGGCTGCTGCGGGCGATGCTCGCCGCCCGGCTGTCGTTCCTGATCAGCGGCGGTACGGGCTCCGGCAAGACCACGCTGCTGAGCACCCTGCTCGGGCTGGTCGGGCCCGCCGAACGGATCGTCCTGGCCGAGGACTCCGCGGAGCTGCGCCCGGACCACCCCCACGTGGTGCGGCTGGAGACCCGCCCGGCAAACCAGGAGGGCGTCGGCCGGGTGACGCTACGGGACCTCGTACGACAGGCCCTGCGCATGCGCCCCGACCGGCTGGTGGTCGGCGAGGTGCGCGGCGCCGAGGTCACGGACCTGCTGGCCGCGCTCAACACAGGACATGAGGGCGGCTGCGGCACGGTTCATGCCAACGCCGCCTGCGATGTCCCGGCGCGCCTGGAGGCACTGGGGTCGTCCGCGGGCCTCGACCGCGCCGCGCTGCACAGCCAGTTGGCGGCCGCGCTCTCGGTCGTGCTCCATCTGGTCCGCGACCGCTCCGGCCGGCGCCGGATCGCTGAGCTCCATGTCCTGGAGAGGGACCGCGACGGCCTCGTGGTGACCGTACCGGCCGCCGTCTGGAGCCCTGGCGGCTTCCAGGAGGCGCGCGGATGGGGGCGGTTGGTGCGGCTGTGCGAACGGGACGGGGGTGCGGGCCGATGAGCGGGGCCGGGGTGGCGGTGCCGGTGCTCGCGGTGCTCTGCGCGGGGGCCGCGGTCCGGCTGGCCACCGGTGGGCGGGGCGACGCAGCGCGGCGGGCGCGGGCGCTGTTCGGGGAACGGGACGAAGTGGGAGCGGCAGCGGGGCGGTCGGTCCGGTGGTGGGCCGAGGGGGTGCGGAAGCGGTGGTGTGCGCGGTGGCCCGCCGCGGGGGAGGCGAAGTGGCGGCGCGGCCGGTGGGGGGACATCGGGCGGGAGGTCTGGTGTCTGCCCGCAGGGCTGGTGCTGGGGGCGCTGGGCGGGTCCGTACTCCCGGTGCTCGCCTCGCCGGTGGCCTGTCTCCTCGTCCGCCGGTGGCTGGCCGCCCGTGGGGCGGAGCGGGCGCGGAGCCGGCGGACCGCGGAGGTGATCGGGGTGTGTGCGGCGGTGGCGGGCGAGCTGCGGGCCGGACGGCAGCCCGCCCAGGCCCTGGCCACCGCGGGGCCGCCGGGCCCTGGAGCGGCGGCCTCGGCGGTGGCGGCGGCGCGCTACGGCGGGGACGTACCCCGGGCGCTGCGTACCGCGGCACGGCTGCCGGGGGCCGAGGGGCTGGCCGGTGTGGCGGCCTGCTGGCAGGTGGCGGTGGAGGGCGGCGCCGGTCTCGCCTCCGGGCTGGAGCGGATCGCGGCGGGGCTGCGCGCTCAGCGGGATCAACGCGAGGAGCTACGGGCCCAGTTGGCGGGACCTCGGGCCACCGCGCTGATACTCGCCCTGCTCCCGGCCGGCGGACTGTTGATGGGCGGCGCTCTCGGCGCCGACCCGTTGCGGGTGCTGCTGCACACCCCCGCCGGCTGGGCCTGCCTCGTGGCCGGCGGACTCCTGGAGTGGGGCGGGGTGGCCTGGACGGCCCGGATCGTCGCGGATGCCGAAGGAACGTAGGAAGGGAGGGGGATTTTCGTGGTGCCGGAAGTTGTCCACAGGATGGGGATGACCATCGCGGTGGTGACGGCAGCGTTGGGGGCCTTGGCGGTGCTGCGCGTCCTGGCGCTGGTGCGGGAGGCCCATCGCGGGCGGACCGTGCGGAGACGGATCCCGGCGGTATGGGGCGGCGCCCCGTCCGGGTACGGCGGGAGAGACGGCCCCGCCGGGCAGCAGAGGCCGGCGAGCCTCCGCCGGCGCCGACGGAACGGCGACCGACAGGACGACGCCGACGGCGGCGCCCACAGCGACGGCCCCGACGGCCGACGGGACCGCCGTAGCCGTGGCAGCCGTAGCCGTGACAGTCGTGGCAGCAGTCACGGAGGGGCCGGCGGCGGACCGAGGGCGTGGGCCGGGCCCCTGGGGGCGGCCGTCTTGGTGGCTGTCCTCATCGGCGGGGTGCCCGGTGTCGTGTCAGGGCTCGTCGCGGGCTGTGCCGTACATCGCTGGCTGTTGCGCCAACGGGGCGCGGAGGCGGCGCGGTTGGCGGTCGCGGGGGTACGTGCGGAGCTGGCCCCGGCCGCTGATCTGCTGGCGGCCTGCCTCGCTGCGGGGGCCGGGCCGCGGGAGTCGGCCGAGGCGGTGGGCCGCTCGCTCGACGGACCCGTTGCCGCGCGGCTGCGGCAGGTGGCCGCGGAGCTGCGCCTGGGCGGCGAACCGGCCGTCGTATGGCGGCGGCTGGCCGCCCTCCCCGGCGCCGAGGGGCTGGCCCGCTGCATGGAGCGGGCGGGGATATCCGGGGTGCCGGCCGTCGAGTCGGTCTCCCGGATCGCCGCCGAACTCCGCGCCGAGCAGGCCAGAGCGACCACCGCGCGGGCCCGCCGGGCCGGGGTGCTGGTCACCCTCCCGCTCGCGGCGTGCTTTCTGCCGGCGTTCCTCGCCCTCGGGGTGGCGCCGGTGCTGATCGGCCTGGCAACGAGCCTGCTGGGGCGCATGTGATCCGTAACTGAGCAGTGGAACAAGCAATTTCAGGACCGGTGAAGGGGCCGGTGGAACGGGGGACGGAATGTTCGGAAGGGTTCGACGCTGGTGCACGAGGCTGCGCATGGTCGCGGCCGATGACCGCGGGATGACCACGGCGGAGTACGCCGTGGGGATGCTCGCCGCATGTGCGCTGGCCATGGTGCTCTACAAGATCGTGACGAGCGGAGCCGTCAAGGGGCTGCTCCAGTCGGTGGTCGAGCGGGCGCTCCATGCCCAGCTCTGACGTCCGGGGGACGCGGCCCCGGGCGCGTGGCGCTCCACGACCGTCGCGCGACGCCGGATTCGCGACGGCGGAGACGGCGGTGGTCCTGCCGTTGTTGGTGGCGGTCGTGGGGGCGCTCATCTGGGGGCTGATGGCCGTCTGTGCCCGTATCGAGTGTGTGGACGCGGCTCGGGCCGGTGCGCGGGCGGCGGCGCGAGCGGAACCGCGGCCGGCGGTGATCGCGGCGGCCCGCGGTGTGGCTCCCCGGGGCGCGCACATCGCGCTGGCGCGGGAGGGAGAGCTGGTGCGTGTACGGGTCGAGGCCGAGCTGCCCGGTGTGGCGCGGTTGACGGTCCGGGTCGGAGGGGAGGCGGTGGCTCTTGCCGAGGAAACCGTGCGGGGATGAGGGCTCGGCGACGGTGTGGACGGTCTTCGCGGCGGCGGCGCTGTGTGTGGTGTTCCTGGCCCTGCTCGGCGTGGGCCAGGCCGTCACGGCACGCCACCGGGCGGGCGGCGCCGCGGACCTCGCGGCGCTGGCAGCGGCGGACCGCGCCGTGCAGGGCGCCGACCGGGCGTGTGCGGCGGCCGGGCGGGTGGCGGCCGCCCAGCGCACCCGCCTGGTGCGCTGCTCGGTGGACGGGGCGGTCGCGGATGTCTCCGTCGAGGCGGGCGGCCCTCCCTTCACCTCGCGGATCAGGGCTCGCGCGGGACCGGCCGGGGCGGCGCCAGGCCTCGCCGGCCGACGTCACCCGCGAGCCCGGGCGCGTACGGGACCGGCCGGGGCCCGGCGGTCGTACCGCGCGCCTCCCACGTACCGGCGCCTGCTAGCCGCCTTCCGGCCGCTGCCCCGCGTCCCCGGGTGCTCCCCGCAGGAGTTCGGTCAGCAGGCGGATGGCGCCCCGTTTGTGGAGCGGGTCGTTGCCGTTGCCGCACTTGGGGGACTGGATGCAGGAGGGGCAGCCGGCCTCGCACTCGCAGGAGGCGATGGCCTCGCGGGTAGCGGTGAGCCAGTCGGCGGCGGTGTGGAAGGCCCGCTCGGCGAAGCCGGCGCCGCCCGGGTGGCCGTCGTAGACGAACACGGTCGGCAGCAGGGTGTCCGGGTGGAGCGGGATGGAGACGCCGCCGATGTCCCAGCGGTCGCAGGTGGCGAAGAGCGGCAGCATGCCGATGGAGGCGTGTTCCGCGGCGTGCAGGGCGCCGCCCAGCTGTTCGGGGTTGACCCGGGCCGCGTCGAGTTGGTCCTCGGTGACGGTCCACCAGACGGCGCGGGTGCGCAGTGTGCGGGGCGGCAGGTCGAGCTTGGTCTCGCCCATCACCTCGCCCGTGAGCAGCTTGCGGCGCAGGAAGGAGACGACCTGGTTGGTGACCTCGACGGAGCCGAAGCACAGCCGGGCGTCGCCCCAGGGGATCTCGGTATCGGTTTCGAGGATGGAGATGGCGGTGGTGTCGCGGGCGGTCGTGGAGTACGGCGGGCTGGCCTCCTCGACCAGGGCGACGTCGTCCTCCAGATCGAGGTGCTGGACGACATAGGTGCGGCCCTGATGGAGGTGGACCGCGCCGTCGTGGACGGTGGTGTGCGCGGCACCTGCGTCCACGGTGCCCAGCAGCCGTCCGGTGCCCGCCTCCACGACCTGCACCGGCGCGCCGCCCTGGCCGCGGATGTCGGTGAGGTCGGCAGCCCGCTCGCGGCGCGTCCAGTGCCAGGCGGTGGCGCGCCGGCGCAGCAGCGCGGCGGCCTCCAGCTGCGGCATGAGGCCGGCGGCCGCCGGGCCGAAGAGCGGGAAGTCGTCCTCGGTGAGCGGGAGTTCGGAGGCGGCGGCGCAGAGGTGCGGGGCGAGCACATAGGGGTTGTCGGGGTCCAGGACGGTGGACTCGACGGGCTGGTCGAAGAGCGCCTCGGGGTGGTGGACGAGGTAGGTGTCCAGCGGGTCGTCGCGGGCCACGAGCACGGCCAGGGCGCCCTGCCCGGAGCGGCCGGCGCGGCCGGCCTGCTGCCACAGGGAGGCGCGGGTGCCCGGATAGCCGGCGATGACGACGGCGTCGAGTCCGGAGACGTCCACGCCCAGTTCGAGCGCGGTGGTGGCGGCCAGCCCCAGGAGATCGCCGTTGTGCAGGGCCCGCTCCAGGGCGCGGCGTTCCTCGGGCAGATAGCCGCCCCGGTAGGCGGCGACCCGCGCGGGCAGCGAGCGATCGACCTCGGCGAGCCGTTCCTGCGCGATCAGCGCGATCAGCTCGGCGCCGCGCCGGGAGCGTACGAAGGCGACCGTGCGGACGTTCTGGACGGCCAGATCGGTGAGCA
This sequence comes from Streptomyces sp. NPDC034111, assembly GCF_055575375.1. Classification (NCBI taxonomy): domain Bacteria; kingdom Bacillati; phylum Actinomycetota; class Actinomycetes; order Kitasatosporales; family Streptomycetaceae; genus Streptomyces; species Streptomyces sp. NPDC034111. The sequence continues at coordinate 14,244 of NZ_JBVIST010000014.1, forward strand.
GATCGGCGGTCTCGGCGGTGGCGGTGCGGCGGACCGGGGCGCCCTGCTCACCGTGGAGTTCGGTCAGCGGCGGCTCCCACAGGGCGAAGACCAGCTCGCCGCGCGGCGAGGTGTCCTCGGTGATCTCCACCACGGGAAGACCGGTGAGCCGGGTCGCGGCCCGGGCGGGCTCGGCGGCGGTGGCGGAGGCGAGCAGAAAGACAGGTTCGGAGCCGTACCGCGCGCAGATGCGGCGCAGCCGGCGTACGACCTGCGCGACATGGGAGCCGAAGACACCGCGGTAGCTGTGGCATTCATCGATGACGACATAGCGCAGCGCCCGCAGGAAGGAGGACCAGCGCGGGTGCGACGGCAGGATGCCGCGGTGCAGCATGTCGGGGTTGGTCAGGACGTAGTTGGCGTACTGGCGGACCCATTCGCGCTCCTCGACGGGGGTGTCACCGTCGTAGACCGCGGGCCGGACGGCCGTGCCCAGCGGGGCGGCCAGTTCGCGTACGGCGCGCCGCTGGTCGGCCGCCAGCGCCTTCGTGGGGGCCAGGTACAGAGCCGTGGTCCCCCGGCCGTTGGGAGCCTCCGAGCCGTCCAGGAGGGTGGAGAGGACCGGCGCGAGGTACGCCAGGGACTTGCCCGAGGCGGTGCCGGTGGCGACGACGACCGATTCGCCGCGCAGCGCGTGTTCGGATGTCCGTGCCTGGTGGGCCCAGGGGCGCTCGATTCCGGCCGAACGGATGGCGTCGATCACTTCCGGCCGGATCTGTTCCGGCCAGTCGGCATGGCTGCCGATCCGCGGGGGCAAGTGCTCCGTATGAGTGATGCGCGCAGCGCGGGTCGCGCCCCTGGCGAGACGTTCGAGAATCATGCCTGGGGTAGGACGCGCGCCCGCATCCGGTGGGAGTCGATTGGAGGCCATCGGCACCGAGTGTGTCACCGGAGTGACGGACAATGCTGAAAGGGCGTCGTGCACGCCTGCTGGTAAGTGATTGAATGCCATCGCGGCTGCCAGATCCGCCCCTACCTTCGGTGGGGAGGCCCCAGGGGGGCGACCGCTCGATAGCAAGGTGCTGGAGGATCCGTGGACCTGTCCCTGTCGACCCGGACCGTTGGCGACCGTACGGTCGTCGAGGTCGGTGGCGAGATTGATGTATACACCGCGCCCAAGCTGCGCGAGCAGCTGGTCGAGCTTGTGAACGACGGAAGCTACCACCTCGTGGTGGACATGGAACGTGTCGACTTCCTGGACTCCACTGGGCTCGGCGTGCTGGTTGGCGGGCTCAAGCGGGTGCGTGCCCATGAGGGCTCGCTGCGCCTGGTCTGCAACCAGGAGCGCATTCTCAAGATCTTCCGTATCACCGGTCTGACCAAGGTGTTCCCGATTCACACCTCGGTCGACGAAGCCGTCGCAGCCACTGACTGACGGCTTGCCGGTCCCCCGCGTCAGCCCGGCGCGGGGGGAGGAAGTAGTGGGGGGTACCGGACGAAGTGTCCGGCCCCCTGCGTCGCACGCCCGCATATCGAGGGGGATGGCATGGCCACCGTCGAACTTCGTTTCAGCGCCCTTCCCGAGCATGTCCGCACCGCCCGACTGGTCGCGGCTGCCGTGGCACGGCGCGCGGGGGTGGACGAGGCCGTGCTGGACGAGGTGCGGCTCGCCGTGGGTGAGGCATGCAGCCGCGCTGTAGGGCTGCATGAGAGCCATGACATCGCGGCGCCGGTGCGGGTCCTGCTGATCGAGGACGAGAAGAAGTTCTCGATCGAGGTCGGCGACGGGGTGCCTGGTGGCTCCGGCGCGGCCGGTGCGCAGGGCGCCGAAGCGGCCGGTGGCGTCGCGGAGAGCGATACCGAGGGCGAGGACGAAATGGGCCTCGCGGTCATCAGCGGGCTGGTCGACGACGTCGAGGTGACCGCCGGCAAGGAAGGCGGCATGATCCGCATGACCTGGCCCACCACGACGGCAGCCGTTCTGCCGTAGCGCCGATAGCGCCGATAGCGCCGCTGAGGGGCGCCTACGAGCTGGTCTTCGTCCGTAGTCGTAGTCGACGGGGGACGAACCGTTACGTCCACCACCCCGGCACACCCGCACCCGGCCGGGTCCGGGTGTGCCGGGTGACGCCTCCTGGCTGATCAGCGACGCCGTCGTGAAGGCGGGTCCGGGAGACGCGCTGTCTTACCGCCGTGCACGTCGAGAAGGGCGACGGGGCGAGCGCGCGGCCTCGGAGGCCGGCGGCGCCGACGCTGCCCCGCATGAGGGCGAGGGGCGGGTCCAGCCCCGCTGTGCGCGGTCGGCCTCGGTACGCGCCGGCCACTGCTGACGACTGAGGTGCCCCCGTTGCCTGTGACGACGCGCCCGGGGCGCGGGTCCGCTTGCACTGCCTTCGTCCAGGCACTTGAGCCGGCCGCACAGCCTCCGCATGCGTTGCGATCCGGACTCGATCTGACGTCCTGTCACTGCACCCAGGGCCGTGGCCCGGGCGTCCCGGGCCACCCGTTCGGCCGCGGCCGGGCGGCTCAATTCTCCCCGGCGTCCCGCGTGCCCCTATCGGCCCAGTTCCCGCAGCGGCGTCCTTGAGCAGCGACGATCAGTGGCCGGACCGAGGGCGATCAGTACGACAGCGAGATCATCGGCCGGCGGTCAGCGAATTCGTGGCTTTCCTTCGTCCGGGCGAATTCTGCGCACCGTCAGCCTATTGATCTTCCCGGCTACCGGCGAATTCCCTTTGACGCGCCCTGTTTTGATCAACCGCGGCTCCCTACAATCCGTCCACATCTTGCTCAGGACGCCTGAGCGTGCTTCCGCGCGCCCATGTGCCAAACGTCAAGGAGGACGAATGGCGGGGCCTTACACCCCTCAGTTGCTTGACACCCCCTCTTTTCTGGCCGGGCCCTCGCTCACGGCGGGCAACCGCGGCATTGTGCTGGTGATCGCCGCGGTCGCCCTGGCAGCGTTGGCTGTCGCGGCGGTGCTGGTCCGCCAAGTGCTCGCGGCCGGCGAGGGAACCGACCGTATGAAGAAGATCGCGGCGGCGGTGCAGGAAGGCGCAAATGCCTACCTGGCACGGCAGTTGCGGACCCTCGGGGTATTCGCCGTCGTGGTGTTCTTCCTGCTCATGCTGCTGCCCGCGGAGAATTGGACGCAACGCGCCGGACGCAGCGCCTTCTTCTTGATCGGTGCCGGATTCTCGGCGGCCACCGGCTATATCGGCATGTGGCTCGCGGTACGCAGCAATGTGCGGGTGGCGGCGGCCGCCCGGGAGGCGACTCCGGCCGAGGGCGGTAACCGGGAAAAGGATCTTACGGCGGTCTCTCATAAAGCGATGAAGATCGCTTTCCGTACCGGTGGCGTCGTCGGCATGTTCACCGTGGGACTGGGCCTGCTCGGCGCGTCCTGTGTGGTGCTCGTGTACGCCGTCGACGCCCCCAAGGTGCTGGAGGGCTTCGGCCTCGGCGCCGCGCTGATCGCGATGTTCATGAGGGTCGGCGGCGGCATCTTCACCAAGGCCGCGGACGTCGGCGCCGACCTCGTCGGCAAGGTCGAGCAGGGCATCCCCGAGGACGACCCGCGCAACGCCGCGACCATCGCGGACAACGTGGGCGACAACGTCGGCGACTGCGCCGGTATGGCGGCCGACCTCTTCGAGTCGTACGCGGTGACCCTGGTGGCCGCGCTCATCCTCGGCATGGCCGCCTTCGGCGACGCCGGACTGGCCTTCCCGCTGCTGGTGCCGGCCATCGGCGTGCTCACCGCGATGATCGGCATCTTCGTCGTCGCGCCGCGGCGCCGCGACCGCAGCGGCATGACGGCCATCAACCGCGGCTTCTTCATCTCCGCGGGCATCTCGCTGGTCCTGGTGGCCGCCGCGGTCTTCACCTACCTGCCGTCCAGCTACGGCGACCTGACCGGTGTCACCGACCCGGGCGTCCTGGGCCACAGCGGCGATCCGCGGATGCTGGCACTGGTCGCGGTCGCCATCGGCATCGTGCTCGCCGCGCTGATCCAGCAGCTGACCGGCTACTTCACCGAGACCAGCCGGCGGCCCGTGCGGGACATCGGGAAGACCTCGCTGACCGGCCCGGCCACCGTCGTCCTCGCCGGTATCTCGGTCGGGCTGGAGTCCGCCGTCTACTCGGCGGTGCTGATCGGCCTCGCCGTCTACGGGGCGTTCCTGCTGGGCGGTGCCTCCATCATGCTGGCGCTGTTCGCGGTGGCGCTGGCCGGCACCGGCCTGCTGACCACCGTCGGCGTGATCGTGGCGATGGACACCTTCGGCCCGGTCTCCGACAACGCGCAGGGCATCGCCGAGATGTCCGGCGATGTGACCGGTGACGGTGCGCAGGTGCTGACCGACCTGGACGCGGTCGGCAACACCACCAAGGCCATCACCAAGGGCATCGCCATCGCCACCGCCGTACTGGCCGCGTCCGCGCTCTTCGGCTCGTACCGGGACGCGATCGCCACCGCGGTGCGGGAGATCGGCCGGGCGGCCGGCGGTATGGGGCTGAGTCTGGACATCTCGCAGCCCAACAACCTGGTCGGGCTGATCCTCGGTGCCTCGGTCGTCTTCCTGTTCTCCGGACTGGCGATCAACGCGGTGTCGCGGTCGGCCGGTGCGGTGGTCTTCGAGGTGCGCCGGCAGTTCCGCGAGCACCCCGGGATCATGGACTACACCGAGAAGCCCGAGTACGGGCGGGTCGTCGACATCTGCACCAAGGACGCGCTGCGCGAGCTGGCCACCCCCGGGCTGCTGGCGGTGCTCACCCCGATCGCGGTCGGTTTCTCGCTCGGTGTCGGCGCGCTCGGCTCGTTCCTGGCCGGGGCGATCGGCACCGGCACGCTGATGGCCGTCTTCCTCGCCAACTCCGGCGGTGCGTGGGACAACGCCAAGAAGCTGGTCGAGGACGGCCACCACGGCGGCAAGGGCAGTGAGGCGCACGCCGCGACGGTCATCGGCGACACCGTCGGCGACCCGTTCAAGGACACCGCGGGCCCGGCGATCAACCCGCTGCTGAAGGTCATGAACCTGGTGGCGCTGCTGATCGCGCCCGCCGTGGTCAAGTTCTCGTACGGCGAGGACAAGAACATCGGCGTACGGCTCGTGGTCGCGCTGCTGGCGATCGCCGTCATCGTCGGTTCGGTCTACGTCTCCAAGCGCCGTGGAATCGCCGTGGGTGACGAAGACAACTCCGAAGACCCGGAAAAGCTCGCCAAGTCGGCGACGACGGCGGTGGCGTCCTAACCCGGAAGCACCGTCAGCAGGGCTCGCGGAACGCTCAACTGGGCGGGTGGAAGGCGTTTTTTACGGACGCCGGCCACCCGCCCTCCGCATGCAGGGACGGCCGTGCGGTCCGCGCCCGGTCCTTGGTGCAAATGGCTGCAATGAGGGGCGGCCGGGATGCCCGACCCATGGACCAGGCCCTTTGGACGTGTATGTTCCGGGGCCGAGAGCCATGGAAGGGACCAATCCGGTGAACAAGAAGCTTGTGGCTGCACTGTCCGGCGGTGCCGCACTGGTGCTCGCGCTGACCGGCTGCAGCGAGGACAACACCAAGAAGCTCAACGACTGGGCGAAGTCGTTCTGCGACCCCGCGCAGGCACAGTTCAAGAACATCCAGGACGCCAACGCCGCCATGCAGAAGGCCGACAGCGGCAACACGGACTCCAAGAAGGTCCAGCAGACCGACTCGGCGGCCTTCCAGAAGATCTCCTCCGCCTACGCCGCGCTGGCCAAGTCCCTGGACCAGGCCGGGCCGCCGCCCACCGAGGAGGGCAAGCAGGCCCAGGAGAACGCCGTCAAGGAGCTCAACTCGCTCTCCAAGGGCTACGCGGACCTCCAGAAGCAGGTCAACAAGCTCGACACCTCGAACAAGCTCAAGTTCGCGGACGGGCTGCGCGAGCTGTCCAACGGCATCAACAAGCTCAACAAGCAGAGCGAGGCCGCCTTCAAGAACCTGGAGGCCGGTGACGTCGGTGCGGCCATGGCCAAGCAGAAGGGCTGTCAGAACCAGGCCGCGTCCGGTTCCCCGGTGCCCACGCCGTCCAAGAAGGCGTAGCGCAACGGCCGTCGCACACACGTACCCGCGACGGCCCGGCACGGCCCGGCGACGCGCCCGAGACGGGCGTGGCGCCGGGCCGTCGCCGATTGTCAGTGGCAGGGCCGACAATGGGGCATGTGAGTACGCACCTCCCCACCGCAGATGCCCGGGACCCCGAGAGCAGCGCCCGCACCACTCGGCTGCGCGAGGCGCTGCTGGCTGCCGCCTTCACCGCCGACGGGCTGCTGGACCTGCTCGGCGCACCGGCCTACGCCGCGCTGGCCCGCAGCGAAACCGTCCCCGCGCTGCGGGCGACCCGCGGCGACAGCCCACTGGAGACGCTGGTACGGCTGTTCCTGTTGCAGCGTCCGGTGGCGCTGCGGCGCGCCCGGGCGGCCCTGCCGGTCGAGGACTGCCTCGCCGACGGCTGGGTGGTGCAGGACGGTGACGAACTGCGCGCCACGGTGGACGTACGCCCGTACGGCGGCCCCGAGGGGCAGGACTGGTGGATCGTCTCCGACCTGGGCTGCGCGGTCGGCGGCGCCGGCGGCATCCAGGGCGTGGGGGAGGCCGACCGATCCCAGCTGGTGCTCGGCGTCGGCGGCGCGTCCACGACCCTCGCCGGGATCACGGTGCGCCGGCCGGTCGCCAAGGCGCTCGACCTCGGTACGGGCTCCGGCATCCAGGCGCTGCACGCCGCCCAGTACGCGACCGAGGTCACGGCCACCGACCTCAACCCCCGGGCGCTGCGGATCGCCGCGCTGACGCTGGCGCTCTCCGGGGCGCAGCCGGCGGATCTGCGCGAGGGCTCGCTGTTCGAGCCGGCCGGGGACGCGACGTACGACCTGATCGTGTCCAACCCGCCGTTCGTGATCTCGCCCGGGGCCCGGCTGACGTACCGCGACGGCGGCATGGGCGGCGACGACCTGTGCCGCACGCTCGTCCAGCAGGCCGCCGGGCATCTCAATGACGGCGGGTACTGTCAGCTGCTGGCCAATTGGCAGCATGTGGAGGGCGAGGAGTGGCACGACCGGTTGCGCTCCTGGGTGCCGCGGGGCTGCGACGCCTGGATCGTGCAGCGTGAGGTGCAGGACATCACCCAGTACGCCGAGCTGTGGCTGCGGGACGCCGGGGACCACCGCGCCGGCGACGAGGCGTACGCCGCGCGGTACGACGCCTGGCTCGACGAATTCGAGGCGCGCAAGACCAAGGCCGTCGGTTTCGGCTGGATCACCCTGCGCAAGTCCGGGTCCGACAGCCCCTCCATCACGGTCGAGGAGTGGCCGCACCCCGTCGAACAGCCGCTGGGGGAGTGGGTCGTGGGGCACTTCGACCGGCAGGACTATCTGCGCGCCACGGACGACGCGGCGCTGCTGGCCGGCCGCTTCCGGCTCTCCGGCGAGGTGGTCCAGGAGCAGGTCGGGCTGCCGGGCGCGGAGGACCCCGAGCATGTGCTGCTCCGTCAGAACCGCGGGATGCGGCGGGCGACGAAGGTGGACACGGTCGGCGCGGGCTTCGCCGGGGTGTGCGACGGTTCGCTGCCCGCCGGGCGGATTCTGGACGCCATCGCCCAACTCGTCGGCGAGGACCCGGTTCTGCTGCGGGACCGCACACCGGCCGCGATCCGGATGCTGATCGAGCAGGGCTTCCTGGAGCCGGTGCCGGCGGAGGACTGACGGCAGAGGACTGATCGCAGAGGACTGAGAGGGGGATGCGGAGGGGAACGCATGGGGGACGGGCGGACGTCGTTCATCCGGAGTTCGCCCGGATGCCGTACCGGGGTGCCACGCTGCCCGCATGGAGAGTGGACCCGAGGCGTTCGCCGGTGCGGCGTTCGCGCTGTTCGGCGCCGGACTGCTGGCATGGACGGGCGTATGCGCACGGACCGGGGCGCCGGTCGCCGAGGGGGTCAGTCGGCCGGTCGCCACCGTGGCGGCGCTGCTGGCCGGTGTGGTGTTCCTGGCCACCGGGGGCTGGCTCCTGGCGGCGCTGTAGCGGCCGCCTCCGGCGGCGTTCAGGGGGGCGGTACGTACCCTTTCCCGCCTGTTCTGTAACAGCTGCCCGACAGATGGCCGATATGAGTTGTTGCGTGGAACGTCCCCTTGTCCGCCGCCGTGTTCCTCGGTGAAGGTCACCCACGGCCAACCCACCGTCAGTGAGGAACACCCATGAACCGTGCACTTCGCCACGTCGCCGTCGGCGTCATCGCCGTCTCCCTGCTCGCCGGGGGCTCGGCGGCCGCCTTTGCCGCGCCGCAGGACCTCCACTCGGCCAAGCCGGTCGTCGCCGCCGCCCCGGCCGCCCCGGCTGCCGCGTCGCTCACGGCCAAGGCCAGCGCGACCACGGTCAAGGCCTGGCAGGAGTTCCGGATCTCCGGCGTCGCCAAGGGCATCAAGGCGGGCAGCAAGGTGACCGTCCAGCAGAAGCAGGGCAAGAAGTGGGTCTCGCTGCCCGCGCAGACGACGGTCAACAAGAGCGGTTCGTACTCGGTACGGGTCAAGCTCGGCATCAAGGGTGTCAACCAGCTCCGGATGGCCGGGGGCAGCACGCTCTCGCCGGTGCTCACCGTCACCGTTCGCTGAGTCCAGCCGGTCCGGCGCCCCTAACCGACGAGATTGCGGGCGATCATCCACACCGCGGCGATGCCGAGCACCACGGCATTGCCGCGGGCCGTCAGCCGCAGCCGGCAGGGGCGTCCGCGGAGCCCGTCGGCCAGCCAGCGCACGGCGAGGTACGCCACGGCCGGCAGGCCCAGGGTGAGCAGCACGGCGTTGTCGTGGAACGCCGCCACGACATCGCCGTGCATCAGGTCGTACGCCATCCGCGTACCGCCGCACGCCGGGCACAGCACCCCGGTGGCCCATCTGAACGGGCAGGGGAGCAGCAACTGCCCGGGCCGGTGCGGGTTGGTGTGCCAGAGATAGACGGCTGCCGCCGCACCGGCGCCGAGCGCGATCGACGCCCGGCGGACGGTACGGCGGCGGAGCGTCGCCCCGGTGGGCGCCCCGTCAGGCTGCACGGTGCTCACACGCTCAACGACCGCGCGTAGTTGACCTGGTTGAGCACGAACATCACCTGCTCACGGGACTGCACCGGGACCATCGTGGAGTGGTGCCGGCCGCCGCTGTTCACGGTGACCTGCACGAAGCCGGTGGTCACCCGCTCCTTCATCAGCAGGAAGAGCAGTCCGAGCAGACAGAAGAGGAAGAAGATGATGGCGAGCACGACCGCGTGCGCCGGGACCTTCTCCTCCGTCCGTGACATGTCCGTCGCCGTCCAGATGGCGCCCTTGAGCGGCATCGGACCGGCCGGCGTCATGATCGTGTCGCCGGTCACCGCTATATCGCCGAGCGACAGCGCCATCCCGCCGGTCTGCGGACCGGCCTGGAAGCCCCCGGGGGCCGGGGGCGGGGGAGCGGTCGGCGGCGGGAAACCGGGAGCCGGCGGCTGCGAGCCCGCCTGCGGATAGCCGTATCCGGGCTCCCCGGGGCGGCCGCCCTGCGGGTAGCCGTAACCGGCGTCGGCGTGCTGACCGCCCGGCGGCGTGGCGTACGGGTTCTGGGCAGGCTGGCCGGGCTGACCGGGCGGCTGCTCCGGTGGCGGTCCGGGGTACTGGTTCGCCATGGGTGAGGTTCCCCCCGAGAGTGTGCGTGACCGCGGCGGTACTCGGCCCGAGCGGTGGGCCGCGCCGGGGTCATCCTGCGTCCATCCTGCCAGCCCGCTCACATGGCGTATCAAGGCGATGACAGGATCCGGCGCCGCCTTGTGACAGACGCGGGTCCGGCCGGCCCGGCGTACGGCCGGGTAACCGGAAGCGGTCCGTCACTGTGTGGAATCACCGGTGGTGCGCCCAGGGACGACGCGCCGGAGTCGGCGCGCCGCCGGGCCGCCGGGCCGGGACCCGCCATGATCCAGGAGGACTCGCTGCGGGGCCTGTAGTAGGCGGCTGATGCGGTCCGGGCGGCATGAAGGCATGTAGTCGGGTTACCGTTCGAGTGGCGTTGCGGGGTTTTTCCGTTTGACACGGGGGCGGGAGGTACCGTCACACTCCGCAGCGTCAAGCGTCACCGCAGTGCGTCCCGGCGTCCGGCCGGGGAGCAATCCCAGCGTCGACCGGAGAGAAGAGCGAAGTTGTCCCCGACCAGCGAAGCCACAGAGGGCGGCGGCCGCCGACTTGTCATCGTCGAGTCGCCTGCCAAGGCGAAGACGATCAAGGGCTACCTCGGCCCTGGCTATGTGGTCGAGGCCAGCGTGGGGCACATCCGTGACCTGCCCAACGGCGCGGCAGAGGTTCCGGCGAAGTACAAGGGCGAGCCCTGGGCCCGGCTCGGTGTGAACGTCGACGCCGACTTCCAGCCGATCTATGTGGTCAACAGCGACAAGAAGGACCAGGTCAAGAAGCTCAAGGAGCTGCTGGCCGAGTCCGACGAGCTCTACCTGGCCACAGATGAGGACCGCGAGGGCGAGGCCATCGCCTGGCACCTCCAGGAGATCCTCAAGCCCAAGGTCCCCGTCCACCGGATGGTCTTCCACGAGATCACCAAGGACGCGATCCGCGAGGCCGTCGCCAATCCGCGCGATCTGAACCAGAAGCTGGTCGACGCCCAGGAGACCCGCCGGATCCTCGACCGCCTCTACGGCTACGAGGTCTCGCCGGTCCTGTGGAAGAAGGTCATGCCCCGGCTGTCCGCCGGCCGGGTGCAGTCCGTGGCGACCCGTCTCGTCGTCGAGCGGGAGCGCGAGCGCATCGCCTTCCGCTCCGCCGAGTACTGGGACCTGACCGGCACCTTCGCCACCGGCCGGGCCGGTGACGCCAGCGACCCGTCGACGCTGACCGCCCGGCTGAACACCGTCGACGGCCGCCGGGTCGCCCAGGGCCGTGACTTCGGTCCCAATGGGCAGCTCAAGAACGGTGTGCTCCACCTGGACGAGGCGAACGCCCGCGCGCTCGCCGCCGCCCTGGAGAACACCGACTTCGCGGTGCGCTCGGTCGAGTCCAAGCCCTACCGCCGCTCCCCGTACGCCCCGTTCCGTACGACCACCCTCCAGCAGGAGGCCAGCCGCAAGCTCGGCTTCGGCGCCAAGGCGACCATGCAGGTGGCGCAGAAGCTGTACGAGAACGGCTACATCACCTATATGCGTACGGACTCCACCACGCTCTCGGACACCGCGGTCGCCGCGGCCCGGGCGCAGGTGACCCACCTGTACGGCGCGAACTACCTGCCGGACAAGCCGCGCACCTACGCCGCCAAGGTCAAGAACGCCCAGGAGGCGCACGAGGCGATCCGCCCCTCCGGCGACCGCTTCCGCACCCCGGCCGAGACCGGGCTCACCGGCGACCAGTTCAAGCTCTACGAGCTGATCTGGAAGCGGACCGTCGCCTCGCAGATGAAGGACGCGACGGGTAACTCCGTCACCGTCAAGGTCGGTGGCAGGGCCTCCGACGGGCGGGACGCCGAGTTCACCGCGTCCGGCAAGACCATCACCTTCCACGGCTTCCTCAAGGCCTACGTGGAGGGCGCGGACGACCCGAACGCCGAGCTGGACGACCGCGAGCGCCGGCTGCCGCAGGTCGCCGAGGGCGACGCGCTGGCCGCGCAGGAGATCACCGCCGACGGGCACGCCACCAAGCCGCCCGCCCGCTACACCGAGGCCACGCTGATCAAGGAGCTGGAAGAGCGCGAGATCGGCCGCCCGTCGACCTATTCGTCGATCATCGGCACGATCCTCGACCGCGGTTATGTCTTCAAGAAGGGCACCGCGCTCGTGCCCTCCTTCCTCTCCTTCGCGGTGGTCAACCTCCTGGAGAAGCACTTCGGCCGGCTGGTCGACTACGACTTCACCGCCAAGATGGAGGACGACCTCGACCGCATCGCCCGTGGTGAGGCGCAGTCCGTGCCGTGGCTGCGGCGCTTCTACTTCGGCGAGGGCCATGGCGAGGGCGGCGCCGCGGACGCCGGCAACGGCGACGGCGACCACCTCGGCGGGCTCAAGGAGCTGGTCGAGGACCTGGGCGCGATCGACGCCCGGGAGATCTCGTCCTTCCCGGTCGGCAACGACATCAAGCTGCGGGTCGGCCGCTACGGCCCGTACGTCGAGCGTGGGGAGAAGGACGCCGAGGGCCACCAGCGCGCCGACGTCCCCGACGACCTGGCGCCCGACGAGCTGACCGTCGAGTACGCGGAGGAGCTGCTGGCCAAGCCGAGCGGCGACTTCGAGCTGGGCAAGGACCCGGAGAGCGGCCACCAGATCGTCGCCAAGGACGGCCGCTACGGCCCGTACGTCACCGAGATCCTGCCCGAGGGCACCCCGAAGACCGGCAAGAACGCGGTCAAGCCGCGGACCGCCTCGCTGTTCAAGTCGATGTCCCTGGACACCGTCACGCTGGAGGACGCGCTCAAGCTGATGTCGCTGCCGCGCGTCGTCGGCAAGGACCCCGAGGGCGTGGAGATCACCGCGCAGAACGGCCGCTACGGCCCGTACCTCAAGAAGGGCACGGACTCGCGCTCCCTGGAGAACGAGGAGCAGCTCTTCACCATCACCCTGGACGAGGCGCTGGCGATCTACGCTCAGCCCAAGCAGCGCGGGCGGGCCGCCGCCAAGCCGCCGCTGAAGGAGCTGGGCACGGACCCGGTCAGCGGTAAGCCGGTGGTGGTCAAGGACGGCCGCTTCGGTGCGTACGTCACCGACGGCGAGACCAATGCCACGCTGCGGCGGGACGACGACGTCGAGACGGTCACCCCCGAGCGCGGCTATGAGCTGCTGGCGGAGAAGCGCGCCAAGGGCCCGGCGAAGAAGACCGCCAAGAAGGCGCCGGCGAAGAAGACGACCACGGCGAAGAAGACGGCGGCCAAGAAGACGACCGCCAAGAAGACCGCGGCGAAGAAGACGACCACGGCGAAGAAGACGACCGCCAAGAAGGCCACCGCGAAGACCGCGGCGGCCAAGAAGACGGCGGCGACGGCCGAGGACTGAGACCGCGCACCCCAGCCGGTGCGCGGGACAAGGGCGGGCAAGACGGACACGTGCCGTCGAGCCCGCCCGTTTGTTCGGGTGGGCGCCCGGAGGCGCATACCGTCCCGATAGGCTGGCGAGATGACGCGTGCCGAGCAGCCAACGGTCGTGACCCCCACTTCAGGCGCCCTCGCAGCGGATTCCCGCGAGCGTGCGGTGCGAGCACTGCTGCGCTTCCCCCCACTGAAGCGACTGTGGAGCGCCCAGTTTGTCGGGGGCATCGGCGATGCCCTGTCCATGCTTGTCCTGGTACTGCTCGCCCTCCAGGCGGCGCTGTACGTGCCGCTGGGAGGCGAGGCCGTCTTCGGCGGCGGATACCGGGGCGCCGCCCTCGCGGTCACCGCGGTCTTCGCGGCGCGGATGCTGGCGATGCTGCTCTTCGGGGCAGTCCTGCTGGGCCCGCTGTCCGCGCTGACGGCGCCCGCCGGGCCGCTGGACCGGCGCTGGACGATGATCGGCGCGGATCTGCTGCGGCTCGCCCTGCTGGTCATCGCGCCCCTGTGGATCGACTGGACGCCGGGCGACGCACTGGCCTGGCTGCTGGTCACGGTCTTCGTCACCGGTGTGGCCGAACGCTTCTGGACCGTCTGCCGGGAGAGCTCGGCGCCCGGACTGCTGCCCACACCTCCGCCCGAGGGCGCCGCCGTACGGCCGCTTCCGGACAACCTGGACGCGCTGCGGCGCCTCTCGCTGCGCACCACCTTCGTCGCGCTGCCGGTCGCGGCCGCCGCCCTGGTGGTCGTCACGCTGCTCAGCAAGCTGCTGGGCACCGGCATCGACTGGTTCCACCTCCACCAGGCCGCCCTCGGCTCCTACGTGGCCGCCGGTCTGTTCGCCGCATCCGTGTCGATCCTCTACTTCATCGAACTCCCCGGTACGGCCACGCCGCGGCCGCGCTCCCCTCTGGAAGGGCTGCGCCGCCCGAAGGCCGCGCCCCAGGGGGAGAAGGCCGGTGCCGAGAAGGGCCGTACGGGCGCGATCCCGCTGCTGGTGCTGGCCTGCGCGGCCGTCGCCGCCGGGATCGCCGCGGCCGTCGCGCTGGCCGTGCTGCACGCCTACGACCTGGCCGGCGGCCCGGCCACCTTCGCGCTGCTGGTGCTCGCCCTGACCGGCGGAACGGCCGTCGGGATCCGCGGTGCCCGCCGGGTGCTGCCCGGGCTCTCCCGGCGCCGGCTGCTCGCCCTGGCGGTGGCCGTCACCGGCCTGGCGCTGCTGGCCATGGGTCTGGTCCCGGACGTGACGACGGTCCTCTTCCTCGCGCTGCTGGCCGGCGGCGGCGCCGGCATCGCCGCCAATACGGGACACGTCCTGCTGGACCAGGAGTCCGAGGAGTTCCGCACCACCCGTACGACCGAGCATCTGCACGCCGTCGTACGGCTCGCGGTCGCGCTGGCCGCCATCGTCGCGCCCCTGCTCGCGGCCGTCATCGGCCCGCACCGTCTGGGCAACGGCGCCTTCGGCCTCTCCTACGGGGGCGCCGCCTACACCCTGATGCTGGTCGGCGCGCTGCTGCTGCCGGTCGCCGCCTGGGTGCTCGGCAAGGTCGACGACCGGCAGGGCGTACCGCTGCGGCGCGATCTGCGGGAGGCGCTGCGCGGCGGCGACCCGGACCAGGCGCCCGCCCCCACCGGCTTCTTCATCGCTCTGGAAGGCGGCGACGGCGCCGGCAAGTCCACCCAGGTCGAGGCGCTCGCCGAGTGGATCCGCGGTAAGGGCCATGAGGTCGTGGTGACCCGCGAGCCGGGCGCCACCGCCATCGGCAAGCGGCTGCGCTCGATCATCCTGGACGTCTCGACGACCGGACTCTCGGACCGTTCGGAGGCGCTGATGTTCGCCGCCGACCGGGCCGAACACGTCAACAGCGTCATCCGGCCCGCCCTGGAGCGCGGCGCGGTGGTCATCACCGACCGGTACATCGACTCCTCGGTCGCCTACCAGGGCGCCGGCCGTAACCTCGCGCCCACGGAGATCGCCCGGATCAACCGCTGGGCAACGGACGGCCTCGTCCCGCACCTGACCGTCCTCCTCGACATCTCCCCCGAGACCGCCCGCGAGCGCTTCACCGAGGCACCCGACCGTCTGGAGTCCGAGCCCGCCGCCTTCCACCAGCGGGTACGGGCCGGCTTCCTGACCCTGGCCGCCGCCGACCCGGCGCGCTACCTGGTCGTCGACGCCGGACAGGAGCCCGAGGCCGTCACCACCGTCGTACGCCACCGCCTCGACCAGGTGCTCCCGCTGTCCGAGGCCGAGCTGAAGGCGCAGGCCGAGGCCCGTAAGGCGGCCGAGGAAGAGGCCCGCCGCCGGGCCGAGGAGGAGGCCGCGCGCAAGGCGGAGGAGGCGCGCCTGGAGCGTGAGCGCCAGGAGCAGCTCGCCAGGCTGCGCGCCGAGGAAGAGGAGCGCAAGCGCCAGGAGGCCGAGCAGGCCAAGGCGCTGGAGGAGGCCCGCCAGGCCGAGGAGGCGCGCCGCCGGGCCGAGGAGGCCCGTGAGGCGGCCGAGGCCGAGCGCCGGCGCCGGGAGGCCGAGGAGCGGGCCCGCCAGGCCGAACAGGAGCGGCTGCGCAAGCAGCACGAGGAGCAGGCCCGGCTCCGCCAGGAGGCGGAGGAGCGCCGCCTGGAGAAGCAGCGCAAGGCCGAGGAGGCCCTGCTGCGCGCCGAAGAGGCCCGGCGGGCGGCTGCCGAGGAGGCGGCCGCCGCGGAGGCCAGGGCGGCGGCCGAGGCTGCCGAGGCGGCCGACGCGCCGACCGCGGAGACTCCGGTGGCGGACCTGCGCAAGCGGTACGTGGAGGGCGCGGGCGAGGCCCCCGCGCCCTCCGGGGCTCCCTCGTCCGGTACCGGTGCGGACGGCGAGCGCACGGAGGCGCTGTCGTGGCCCGAGGCGCCGTGGCCCGAGGCGCCCGGCGCGGCGGACGAGACCGCCGTGCTGCCTCCGGTGCACGAGGGGCGGGGCAGCCATGGCCCCGACGCGGACGAGACCGCCGTGCTGCCGCCCGTACGGGAGGACGGCCCGCGGGGCGATGACCGGCGCGGCGATGACCCGGCCGACAGGGTGCCGCCGTGGATGTTCCGTAAGGAGACCCCGGACGGGGCGACGCCCGGGGAGCCCTCCGCCGCCGATTCGGGCGTCGAGCGGACCCGTGAGCTCCCGCAGATCGACCCGGAAACGGGCCGCCCTGTCGAGAGCCCGGCCCCGCAGCGCGGCCGTCGCCGCCCCGAATGGGCGGAGGAGACCCCACTGGACGATCTGCCGACGCTCGCCGACGAACTGCTCGGCCCGCGCGGGGACGAGGAGGCGGACGACGGCGCCGGTGACGACGGCCGTCGCGGCCGGGGAGGACGTCGCTAGCGGGACATAGAGGGACGCCGCAGCCCAGGAGGTACGCCGAACGGGCCGCAGGCCGGGCACCCCGAATGGGGGCGCGGACCGAGGAACCCGTCACACCTCTCGCACCGGCCGTGGCCGCAGCGCACCTGCTGCGGCCACGGCCGTTCTCCCCGTCCTGGCGCCCGCCGCCGGGCAGTCCGGACCCGCCTTCCGGATTCGTTTGTCAGTGGGTTGCACCACAATGGGTCAGGCGAGTCATGAGCAGCACGGCACGGACAGGAACGGCAGGCAGCGATGGCGGTATGGGACGACGTGGTCGGCCAGGACCGGGTGACGGCACAGCTGGCCGCTGCCGCGCGCGAGGCGGACGCCCTCGTCACCGCTGAGCACGCGGCGGCGCAGACGCGGCCCGGCGCGCAGCCGGAGCCCCCGGCCGACCGCAGCGGCGCCTCGCAGATGACCCACGCCTGGCTGTTCACCGGCCCGCCCGGCTCGGGCCGGTCCACCGCCGCCCGCGCCTTCGCCGCCGCCCTCCAGTGCGTCAGCCCCGACCGCGCCCTGGGGGGCGCCCCCGGCTGCGGCTTCTGCGACGGCTGCCACACGACGCTGATCGGCACCCATGCCGACGTCGAGATCGTCCGTACGGACCTGCTCTCCATCGGCGTCAAGGAGACCCGCGACCTGGTCCGCCGCTCCTCGCTCTCCCCGGCCGGCGGGCGCTGGCAGGTGATCGTCCTGGAGGACGCCGACCGCCTCACCGAGGGCGCGGGCAACGTCCTCCTCAAGGCCGTGGAGGAACCAGCCCCCCGTACGGTCTGGCTGCTCTGCGCCCCCTCCATCGAGGACGTCCTCCCCACCATCCGCTCCCGCTGCCGCCACCTCTCGCTGCGTACGCCACCGGTCGACGCGGTCGCCGATGTCCTCGTACGGCGCGACGGCATCGACCCGGAGGCCGCCGCCCGCGCCGCCCGCGCCACCCAGGGCCACATCGGCAGGGCCCGCCGCCTCGCCACCGACGAGCGCGCCCGGGCCCGCCGCACGGCGGTCCTCAAACTCCCGCTCCGCATCGACGACATCGGCGGCTGCCTCAAGTCCGCCCAGGAGCTGATCGACGCCGCCGGGGAGGACGCCAAGCAGGTCGCCGAGGAGATCGACACCAAGGAGACCGAGGAGCTGCGCGCCGCCCTCGGCGCCGCCGCCGGGACCGGCGGCCGGCTGCCGCGCGGCACGGCCGGCGTGATGAAGGAGCTCCAGGACAAGCAGAAGCGCCGCTCCACCCGCACCCAGCGCGACAGCCTCGACCTGGCCCTGGTCGACCTCACCGCCTTCTACCGCGACGTCCTCGCCCTCCAGATGGGCGCCGCGGTCGCGCTCGCCAACGACGAGGTGCGCGACAGCGTCCAGCGGATCGCCGCCGGCTCGACCCCCGAGCGCACCCTCCGCCGCATAGAGGCCGTCATCGCCTGCCGCGACGCCCTCGACCGCAACGTCGCCCCTCTCCTGGCCGTGGAAGCGATGACAGCCGCCCTCCGCGCCGGCTGACCCCACCGCCGCCACCGGCCGGCCCCCGACCACACGCCACACCCCGGACCACCCCCGACACCTCCCACCAGAACCCTCAACCACCCCATCCAGGAGACGACCACACAAAGCCCCCACACAGACACTCTCCGCTACCACTCCCGACCCGCAGGCTCCCGCACCCCCAGCCCGCAGCACCCGCGCACCCCACATCCACCCCGCCACCACCACCACCTACACCCCTCCCTCCCCGCTCCCCTCCCCTCCCTCCCTCCCCATCCAGGCTCCGGACCCAGGGGCCGAGACCAAGGGACCGCCATGGCCACCAGCCGACTGCTCCGCACCTCCGCCGCCGTCCTCGCGGCCACCGCTCTGCTGATCTCCGGCTGCTCCTCGGGGAGTTCGGGCGCCGAGGCGTCCCCAGGCCGTACGACGGAGGCCGGGGCCCAGCGCCCCGCCGAGGACGCCTCCCTCGAACCCCTCCCGAGCGCCACCCCGGCCAATCTGCGTCCGTACTACGACCAGAAGCTGAGCTGGCATCCCTGTGGGGTGGACGGCTTCGAGTGCGCGACGATGAAAGCGCCCCTGGATTACGCCAAGCCCAGTGCGGCCACGGACCTGAAGCTCGCGGTGGCCCGTAAGAAGGCCACCGGCCCCGGTAACCGGCTCGGGTCCCTCCTGGTCAATCCGGGCGGCCCGGGCGGCTCGGCGATCGACTACCTCCAGAAGTACGCACCGCAGCCCGCCGCGGTCCGTGCGCGCTACGACATGGTGGCGCTCGACCCCCGAGGGGTGGCCCGCAGCGAGCCGGTCGAGTGCCTGTCCGACAAGCAGATGGACCGCTACACCCAGACCGACCAGACCCCGGACTCCCCGGCCGAGACCAACAAGCTCATCACCGCCTACCGCGACTTCGCCAAGGGCTGCGAGTCCCGCTCCGGCAAGGTGCTGCCGCATGTCTCCACGATCGAGGCGGCCCGCGACATGGACGTCCTGCGCGCCGTCCTGGGCGACAAGAAGCTGACGTACATGGGCGCCTCCTACGGCACCTTCCTCGGCGCGACCTACGCCGGCCTCTTCCCCACCCGCTCCGGCCGCATGGTCCTCGACGGCGCCATGAACCCGGACCTCGACGCCCGCGCCATCAACAGGGACCAGACCGCCGGCTTCAACACCGCCTTCACGGCGTTCGCCGCGGACTGCATCAAGAAGAAGGACTGCCCGCTCGGCCACAAGAACGCCCAGGACGCCGGCCGGCAGCTCTCCGCCCTCTTCAAGAAGCTGGACGCGCACCCGGCGGAGACGGGCGAGGAGCGCAAGCTCACCGAATCCCTCGCCACCACCGGCGTGATCGCCGCGATGTACGACGAGCGCGCCTGGCCCGTGCTGCGCGAGTACCTCGCCCAGGCCAAGGCCGGCAACGGCCGCGGCCTCCTCACCCTCTCCGACAGCTACTACGAGCGCGACCCCAACGGCAGCTATGCCAACCAGATGTACGCCAACCCTGCCGTCAACTGCCTCGACCTCGCCCCCGCCTTCGCCACCCCCGACCAGGTCCGCGCGGCCCTGCCCAGCTTCCGCAAGGCCTCCCCGGTCTTCGGCGAGAACTTCGCCTGGGCCGCCCTGAACTGCGCCTACTGGCCGGTCAAGCCCTCCGGCACGGCCCACCGCATCCAGGCCAAGGGCGCCGACCCGATCCTCGTCGTCGGCACCACCCGAGACCCGGCCACCCCCTACTCCTGGGCCAAGGCCCTCGCCGGCCAGCTCGCCAACGCCACCCTCCTGACCTACGAGGGCGACGGCCACACCGCCTACGGCCGCGGCAGCGACTGCATCGACTCCGCGATCAACGCCTACCTCCTCGACGGCACCGTCCCGCCCAAGAACAAGCGCTGCACGTGACCCACCCCACACCCCCGCCCCACACACCCGCCCACCCTCCCCTGACCAGCCCCGGAAGTGGTTACAAAGCACCCCTCAGTGATGTGTAGACTGGGCCGCGCACCACGCCGCCTTAGCTCAGTTGGCCAGAGCAACGCACTCGTAATGCGTAGGTCTCGGGTTCGAATCCCGAAGGCGGCTCCGTTAAAGACCAGGTCAGACCCTGTCTGACCTGGTCTTTTGCGCTGCGATCCTGATGGGTTATCAGGTTGAGGCCAGCGTTGGAGCAAGGGGAGCGCGAGGGGAGCGCATGAGCCCAGGGATTCGACTCCCCTGGGCTCTACCTGTGATATGCCTCTGACCTGTGGAAATGCGGTTCAGGGCATTTTTAGTGTGTACACAATGCGTACGTGTGCGCACAGGAGCATGACGGGCGCTGTTGTCGGCCTTGATATTCGGGGGCTGGATGCCTCATCGTCCCCCGTTGATCCACTGATATCCCATCGGCGGGGCAGCCAGGTAGGTCGTCACCACGACCACGGCGGTCTCGGTCAGTCGAGGAAGGTCACCGTCTCGTCGAGCGGTGCGCGGTCCACGCGGACGCAAGGTCTGGCCGGGTCCGCATGGCCCACCGACATGCCGCAGAAGAGGAGGAGGGGCTCAGCGGGAGACACGATCTCCGCGACGGTCCTGTGGTACACCGACCATGCCATCTGCGGGCAGCTGTGCAGTCCCTCGGCCCGCAGGAGCAGCATGACGGTCTGTAGGTACATGCCGACGTCGGCCCATTGGGCCGGTCCCATGTTCCGGTCGATGTAGCAGAAGAGGGCGGCGGGCGCGCCGAAGCAGCTCCAGTTCGCGGTGACCGCCTTGTTCCGCGCGGTTCTGTCCTCGCGGGGGATGCCGAGCGCGCTGTACCGCTGCTCAGCGGCAGCCCAACGCCGCTCGCGGTAGGGGGATTTGAGGTCCGGCGGGTACATCTCGTACTCGGGCTCGTCCCCGGGGTCCCCCGCGGCCGCACGTGCGACGGCGCGTTTCTTGAGTTCGTCCAGCCGTTGGCCGGTCAGCACATAGATGTGCCATGGCTGAAGGTTCGCCCCGGACGGAGCCCTGGACGCAGCCGAGAGCACCCGCTCAAGCACCTCATTCGGCACGTGATCACGGGTGAACCCCCGCACCGCCCGACGAGTCGCCACCGCCTCGTAGACATCCAAGAGGCACATCCTCCGCATCTCCTCACCGTCTTGCGGTCGCCCCTTGTGCGGGGCTTCCCATACTTCTGAACGGCGTGGAACCGGCAGAGGTGACTACCGGGCACCGTGATCGAGTCACGATGCGCGACACGGCCGGTGGCGGGTGCCCGGCCGGGCGTCATGCGTGCGGGCGGGGTGGCATCATCCGTCGACGACGTAGCGGTCCAGGGTGCGGACGTAGTCCGCGGCACCCATGCGGCCGACGGACCCCAGCCGGTCGAGGTCGACGTGGAAGTCGGTCTCGTCGATCAGCCCATCGTCCGCGGTGACGTGGACGACCTCCCCGATGACGACAAAGTGATCACCGACCGGCATGACCGCGGATGTCCGGCATTCGAAGGCAATGGGGGACCCGTCGATGCGCGGGGAGCGAACCCGCCGCCCGGGGAGCGGCCGCAGCCCGGCCAATTCGTACTCCGACTCGCCGTGTGGCAGGGGTTTCGCCGAGGTGGTGGCTGCCTCGGCCTGCTTCTCGATGAGGACGTTGACGGTGAACTCCCCCGTGCCTCCTTCAGCCGGAACCCGGGCGTTACGGCACGAGTCCTTCTCTGTACCATCGGCCCGCCGACCCGCGCAGAAGAGCAGGGCCATCGGGGAGTACCCCACCGCTGTGTAGTACGAGAAGGGCGCCAGATTGACTGCGCCACTCGGGGAGACCGTGCTCACCATGGCGATCGGCCGAGGGACCACGCTCCACAACAGCAGCCGCTCGCGCTGCCTGACGGTCATGTCCGCTACGTCGATGTTCGGCATCGATCAGCCACTTTCGGTGCCGCAGGGCTGGCTGGCATCGGGACCACGCAGGCTCTGGGGGCGCATGTCCGACCAAACCCTGTCTACGTATGCGACGCACTCGTCCAGCGAGTTGGTGAAGCCGACAGGTGTCCAGCCCGCCGGGGTCGCGTTGTCCGCGGGCCAGACCGAGTACTGTCGCTCCTGGTTGATCACGACGTGATGGAGCTGGTTCGATTCGTCTACTGCCATGGAAGCCGCCTTCTGTCTCGGGGGATGAGTTCCTGGTCCGGTGGGTCTCAGGCGGGGGTGGGCGCGAGTTCATCCGCGTGGAGAGCGCCGCGCAACCGCCGCAGCTCGGGGAAGGGGAGTGTGATCCGCCGCATCAGGAACTCCTCCCCGGACGTTCCTCCGGTGCCCTGCTGCCCTCCGACCATCTTCGACATCAGGCCGAGGTGGGCCACCTTCCAGCGCCAGTAGCCGTTGCCCACGTCGAGCAGTGCCTCGGCTGCTCGGTGGAGGGCGCCGCCGACGACCCCGCGGCGGCAGACGTCGGCCACCGTGCAGCCCTGACGGGCAACGTTCTCCACGAAGGCCCGATACAGCTCGCCCTCTTCCTTGCCATCTCCCAGCAGTCGGCCGAGCACCCGGAACTGCTGCGACTGTGCCCCGCTGGCCGTACCGAGGTAGGGCCGGAACTGGACGAAGTGGCGCAGCGGGAGGCGTTCTAGTACGAGTACCTGCTCGTGCAAGACGCGGAGTAACTCGGCCGCCCGCTGGAGGAGTTCCACACTGGTCTCCGCCTCGTCAGCCGGCTGGCAGGGGGAGGACAGCAGGTCCCGCACCAGGCTCAGATCCGCGATTGCCTGCTTGAGCCACAACTCGCAGGACTGGTGGGCAACGATGAAGAAGTGCTCGGCCAGGACCACGGTCCGGTCGGCTGTCGGGGGAATCTGCGTTTTCTGGAGCGAGAGCAGTGTCTCCATCTGGAGATAGGAGGAATAGCTCAGCTCAGCCATGGTCAGCTCCTTGTCAATGAGTTCGTGTCGAGTGTGGTGCCGAGGAAGGCGACGATGTCGGCGAGGAGGCTTTCGGCGTCCTGGAACGGGTGGAAATGGTGGCCCTCTCGTTCGAGCAGGCTGAACGGACCCGTGGTGACGGGGGCCCAGTCGGCCAGCAGGGCTCCGTCCACGAGTGGGTCCTCAACGCCGTGGTAGCAGCGGACGGGGCAGGACAGGGTGACGGGCCGGGGCTCCGGTCGGTACTGCTCGTGCGCCGTGATGTCCGCGCGCAGCACAGGTAGCAGCACCTCCGTCAGTTCGGGGTCATCGGCCGCTGTGGGGTCAACCCCGCCCAGGGAGCGGATCAGGGACCACAGTTCGCCGTCGGCGATCAGTCCGGCACGCACCCGGCCGGCTGTGCCGGGGGGCGGGCAGCTGGATGCCAGCAGACCGGACGGCGGGCGGCCCAGGGCGCTGAGGGTCAGAGCGGCCTCGTAGGCGACCAGGGCGCCGAGGCTGTGCCCGAACAGCACGGTGGGCAGCGGTCGCAGGCGCAGTAGTTCGGAGGCGAGTTCCGAACTCAGCCCGCGCACATCGGCCGACAGCGGCTCGCCAAAGCGGTCGCCGTGCCCTGGATACTGCGCTGCCAGCAATTCGACGACTGGAGGGAGATCGGTGGCCCACGGGCCGTAGCTGGCCGTGGTGCCGCCGGAGTGCGGGAGACAGACGAGCCGTGCGGTGGGTGTGGACGCTTGGGTCAGCGTCCGCAGGCAGTGATCCCGGCGAGTACGAAGCATGATGCGCTCCTCCGCTTCGGATGTGGTCGTAAGTTCTCACGGCGTACCGGGGCGGCAGAACAATCTTTCGGCTCTCCGTCACTGCCTGGTCCGGCCGCGAAAGACTTCTGACACAACTGGAGTGGGTCGGCTTGGCCCTCTGTGATGATCCGCGTATCGGAGCCAATGCCGGGCACTGCGAGCAGTGCGTTTCAGTCTTCAGTGGGGATTGCGGACGATGAGCCGAACAGCGGTCGCCTCGCTCGATCTGACCGACTCGCGCACGTTTATGGAGCGCGATCCATTCGAATTCTTCGCGGAAGTGCGAGCGAGTGAGCCGGTGTACTGGCACGCCGCCTCGGACGGTCGGCCCGGGTTCTGGGTGGTGGCCGGGTACGCCGACGTCGTCTCCTGTTACGGCGCTTCTGGCGCCCTGGCGTCGGGCCGTGGCACGGTGCTCGACGTGGTGCTGCGCGGAGACGACTCCGCCGGGGGCAGGATGCTGGCTGTCACGGACCGGCCCCGTCACCGGGAACTACGTGCCCTGATGTGGCGCGCCCTGTCGCCGAAGGTGCTCGACACGGTCGCCCGGAAGGTCGAGCAGCGCACCGCCGCACTCATCGAGCGCGCCGTCGGCCTGGAATCCTTTGACTTCGCCACCGAAGTCGCGGAGCACGTGCCGTTGAGCACGATCTGCGATCTGCTGTCCGTCCCCGAGGCGGACCGGTCGGACATGCTCAGGTGGAGCAAGGGAGCGCTGACCGGGGCGGATGAACTCGCCTCCCTCGAGTCGCGCAACGAACTCGTCCTGTATTTCATGGACTTGGCCGAGCGGCGCCGAGCAGACCCGGGCGACGACGTGATCAGCACGATCGCCACCGGACTGATCCAGGGCGAGCAGCTAAGCCTGGAAGAGGTCGCGCTCAACTGCTACAGCCTGATCATCGGCGGTGACGAGTCCTCGCGGGTGTCCGCCGTCAGCACGGTCAAGGCCCTCGCCGAATACCCCGCGCAGTGGCGCGCCCTTCGGGCCGGCCGGGTCGACCTGGACACCGCCGTGGAGGAAGCGCTGCGCTGGGCGACTCCCTCATTCCACTTCGCTCGTACCGCCACCCGTGACCACATCATCGGGAGCCGGCAGGTGCGGGCGGGGGACATCGTGTCGCTGTGGAATATCTCGGCCAACAACGACGAGCAGGCGTTCTCGAATCCGCGCTGCTTCGACCTGTCGCGGTCCCCGAACAAGCATGTCGCCCTGGGGCACGGACCTCACTACTGCCTGGGGGCCTTTCTCGGCCGGGCCGAACTGCGTGCGCTGCTGAGCGTGCTCGCCGCGACGGTCCGCGACGTGGAGGTCACCGGGTCGCCCACCCGGATTCAGTCCAACTTTCTCAACGGCTACAGCTCGCTGCCGATGCGCTTTCGCCCGAGGTGACGGCCCGGCAGAGGCAAGGGGACGGAATGCAAACGGAGAAGAGGAACGACATGCGTGTGACGGTCGACCAGCAGCGCTGCATCGGCTCGGGAATGTGCGTCCTCGCCGTGGGCGAGGTGTTCGACCAGCGGGAGGAGGACGGGTCCGTCCAGCTGCTACAGGAGGACGTACCGAACGAACTCCAGGACCGGGCACGCCATGCCGCCCGTGTCTGCCCCTCGCGGGCGATCACCGTTCAGCAGGAGACCGGGGCCTAGGCGGGGCGATCCGCCGGCCGTTGTCGTGGATCGTCGAAGACATCCCATAGCGGAGGACGCGTCATGCCGCCTGTCACAGCCCCGCCGCTGGGCGGACATGCGTTGCTGGTTCTGCTGGTCCAAGCATCTTTGCTGCTCTGTGCCGCGTTGCTGCTCGGTCGTATCGCCGTTCGGTTCAAACTACCTGCGGTGTCGGGTGAGTTGACAGCAGGAATCCTGCTCGGGCCCTCGGTCCTCGGCCAGCTCGTGCCCGGATTCCACCAATGGCTTCAGATGTCGGAGGCGTCCCAGGTCCACCTGCTGGACGCGGTCGGCCAGGTCGGGGTGATCCTCCTCGTGGGGACGACCGCGCTGGAGATCGACCTCGGCCTGGTGCGCAGTACTAGACGGATGTCGCTCACGGTGGGGGCCTTCGGCCTGCTGATCCCCTTGGCGCTCGGCTGCGCCGCGGGCCTCGCGGCGCCCGCGGTCCTGTTGCCGGCCGGACGTGAACGGGGCCTGTTCGCTTTCTTCATCGGTGTGGCGATGTGCGTCAGTGCCCTGCCGGTGATTGCCAAAATGTTGTCGGACATGCGGCTGCTGCACCGGGACATCGCTCAACTAACCATCGCGGTCGGTGTGGTGGACGATGTCGCTGGCTGGATGCTGCTATCCGTGGCCTCCGCCATGGCGGCGAGTGGGCTCACTCTCGGATCGGTGGCCGAGCCGCTTTGCTGGCTGCTACTGATCACGGTCTGCGCCACGGTCCTCGGCCGGCCGGCGATCCGGTGGCTGATGGCCAGGGCGCGAGCTCCGCACGCGGTCATGGGCACGGCGACCTTGGTGATCGTCGGATGTGCGGCGGCCACGCAAGCCATGGGAATGGAGGCGTCATTCGGCGCCCTCATCGGAGGCCTGCTGGCAGGCGCCGCCGGACCGGAGACGCAGAGGGGATTGGCGCCCCTGCGCTCAGTCACGCTCTCAGTCCTCGCACCGCTCTACTTCGCCGAGGCGGGCCTGCGAATGAACCTGTTCGCACTGGGCACACCGCTGATCGCGCTTGCGGCGCTGTGCGCGCTCGTCGTGGCGACCGTGGGCAAGTTCGCCGGGGCGCTGATCGGCGCCCGAGTTGCGAGGCTCGATCGCCGCGCCGCCCTGGTGCTCGGCGCCGGGATGAATGCGCGCGGGGTCATCCAAATCATCGTGGCTGGTATCGGACTGCGGCTGGGCGTGCTGAACACCGCCTCATACACCATCGTGGTGCTGATCGCGGTCGGCACCTCGCTGATGGCGCCGCCGGTGCTCCGCCGCGCCGTGCAGCGTATCGAGGTCAACGACGAGGAGCGGGCACGCCTCCAGCGGGGCAAAGACCTGGCGGGCGTCCCCCGGGGAGACGCCCTGCCTACGCCTTGAGGGCATTGAAGTCGATCGCCTCGAGGCGCTCCGGGTCCAGCAGGATCTGGATTTGCGCGATCCGGCCCTGTCGGACGGTAAAGCCCATGACGGACACCGGTACACCGTCCCGGTCGACCAGGACGCCGGGCGTGCCGTTGACGAGGACGGCGGTCACCGTCACGCCGGGCTGACGGAACAACGCTGCCCGCTCCGCCACGAGGCGGGCCCCACGGACCACGGCCGTGGCGGAGGCGAGCGCGAGTCCACCGTCCGCACGGAGTTCGACATCCGGGTCCAGTATGGCCACCAGTCCGTCGAGATCGCCGTTGCGCGCCGCGGCGAAGAAGGCGTCGACCAGCATGCGCCGGGTCGCGAAGTCGCCGCTGGAGTCCGTCTCGCGGGCGCCTTGCACCCGGCGGCGTGCCCGGCTGGCGAGCTGGCGGGTTGCCGCCGTCGTACGCCCGATGACGGCCGCGATCTCGTTGAAGGTCAGATGGAACATGTCGTGCAGCACGAATGCGACCCGTTCGGCGGGGGCGAGCGTGTCCAGCACGATCAGCAGCGCGAGGCTGACCGAGTCGCTCAGCAGCGCCTCGTCCTCGGGGCCGTGGGACGGTTCGTGCCCGACGACGGGGTCAGGCAAGTGCACCCCTACGGGGTCCTCTGGTCGCGCGGCCCGTGACCGGAGGACATTCAGGCAGATCCGGCTGGCCACGGTGGTCAGCCAGGCGGGGAGGTTCTCCACCTCGTCCGCGTTGCTGCGGCTGAGTCTGATCCAGGTCTCCTGTACGGCGTCCTCGGCCTCGGCGTGCGAGCTCAGCATCCGGTAGGCGACGGTCTTCAGATGCGGCCGGAAGTGTTCGAACTGCTCGGCCAGTTGATCGTGGTCGTGCACGGTCACACTCCTCGGTCGCAAGGGGTCATCACTAGTGGGCGGCTAGCCGACCCGATGATCGTGGACCCGACTTGGAGCACGGATGATCACTTCTTTACTGCATATCACACGGACATCGAGGGGGGAGATGACATGAGCCTCTCACTCACCGAATCGCGGCGTCGGCGGCTGACTCTGTTCGCGATGTGCATGGCGACGTTCATGACCTCACTCGATCTGACCATCGTGAACGTGGCGCTGCCGTCGATGCAGAGTGAACTGCACATGGGCGCTGCCGAGTTGGAGTGGGTGATCAGTGCCTACTCGCTGAGCCTGGCTGCGCTCATCCCGGCCAGCGGAGCGCTCGGTGACCGGTACGGCCGCAAGCGGGTCTTCCTGACCGGAATGGTCGTCTTCCTGATCGGCGTGATCGCATGCGCCGTGGCCTGGAACGCGGCCTCTCTCATCGCCTTCCGCGCCGTGCAGGGTGTCGGTGGCGCGGCGATGCTCGCCCTGGGGCTGTCGATCATCACGGAGACCTACCCGCAGGAGCAGCGGGCCGGTGCGATCGGGGCCTGGGCCGCCATCGGCGGCACCGGGTTCGGCGCCGGACCCGTCGGCGGGGGCATCCTGCTCACCTTCTTCGACTGGCCGTCGGTGTTCTGGATCAACCTGCCCTTCGCGGCCCTGGGCATTGCCTGCACGGTCGTGGCGGTCCGGGAGTCCCGCAATCCCCACGCTCGCAAGCTGGACGTGCCGGGGATGTTGCTCAGCTCCCTGGGGCTGGTCTGCCTCACCTTGGGCTTCGTCGAGTCGTCGGACCACCCGTGGAGTGCGGTTCTCGTGGCCGTGCCCTTGGCGGCCGGGACGGCCCTGCTGCTCGCCTTCTTCTGGTGGGAGCGTCGTGCTCCGCACGCCATGTTGCCGCCGGCACTGCTGCGCGCGCGGAGCTTCGCAAGCGCCTCGGGCATCTACATGCTCTGCTACGGCGGAATGAGCGGCGCACTGTTCTGGGTCACGCTGTACTTCCAGAACGTCGCCGACTGGTCGGTCCTGCGCACGGGGCTGTCGTGGCTGTTCATGAATATCCCGTTCTTGACCATGGCGCAGTTCGGCGGGCGGCTCAACGCTCGTTTTCGGGCATCGGCGGTGGCGACTACGGGGACGCTGGTGGCCGCAGCCGGCGTGTTCCTGCTCAGCCTGGCGGGGACCACCCCCTTCGTCGTCAGCGCTCTCGGATATGCGCTGTATGGCGGCGGGTTCGGCACATTCGTGCCTGCCGTGACCCATGCGGCGATGCGTGATGTGCCCTCCGGGGTCTCCGGCGCGGCCTCCGGTGTCCTCAACGCGTCACGGCAGATCGGCTCTTCAGTGTGCCTCGCGGTCCTCGGTACCGCGGGCGTGAACGCGGCCGCCTCCGCCTGGCAGGGCAAGGTGTCGAAGCTGGATGGCTCGCGGCATGCCGCGGCACTCGGGCAGTCGCACAACGTGGGCGGCGGACGCGTACACACCGTGGTGCACACGCTCGGCGCACCGTTCAGGCAGACCGCCGTCGATTCCTTCCTGCACGGCTACCAACTGGCCGTCGGGATCGCCGCAGCCTGCACGGCCATAGCCGCGGGCCTCGCCTGGAGGGGTTTCCGGAACCGGGCCGAGCGCTCGCAGTCCGAAGCACACCCGGCGTCGCCGGCCGTCCAGGAACGCGAGGCCACCGTGACTGGAAACGGCTCCCACCAGCGGAGTCAGTGATCCACATCACGGCCGAGAGGAAAGCTGAGGGGGCAGGATAGGGGTGATCAATCTGCCAGGGCGGCGTGCCCGCACCGCGTGACGCGGTGCGGGCACGCTGCCCGACTCCCGGCTTGACAACTGCGTCAGTGAGAGATGCGCACCGGCCCGGACGACCATGCCCGCCGGTGGATAGCTGAGTACCCGGCCACAGGCCACATCGCCATGACAGCCCCCCTGAGGCGCGCATCTTTCCGAAACCCAGAAGGCGAATCCCGCCTGCCTGTTTGCTACGGGGAGACACTTTTGAGCAAAGGCGTCAAGTTAATACGCTGGCCCATCGAAGCCGACGCACGGACTGACTGCATAAAGGCTGGAATTCCCCGCCTGCTGGTCGTGGAGGCCGGAAACGACGCTCCCGTCTGCGTCGACCCCACAGAGGACTGGATCAGAGCCCCAGCCCCCCGAGGCGACGTCCAAGCACGAATTCAGGCCTTGGCCCAGCGCGCCTATGGGCGGAAGGTACCGACTGTCGACTCCACCGGCGTCCTCTATTTCGGTACCGATACGGTGGCCATCTCCAGCACCCAGGTAGGAATTATGGAGCAGTTCGTCGCCCACTACGGCGAAGTGGTCTACCGGTCGGAGCTGGAGCAGCAAGTGGTCAAGGCCACTGGGAAGATCTCCAGAAACGCGCTCGACCTGCAAATCATGCGGCTGCGCCGCCGTATCGACGCGGTCGGCCTCAGCATCCGGACCGTCTGGGGCCGGGGTTACATCCTTGAGGCCAACACCGCGTGACGCGGTGCCGAGCTGTTCTCTCGGCAGCAGCCGGTCACTCGTCAGCGCCCCTCTGCCCGCTGGCCGTTTGCCACACGGGCAGAGGGTGGCTCACGTCCGTGGCCTTGCCGTTCAGGAGGCGTCGAGTGAAGCCTGGATGTCCAGGGTGATCTGCACCGTCTCACCCACCACGGCGGTGGGGACGTCCGGGGCGAGTCCGAAGTCCGTCCGGCTGACCGTCACCGAGGCGCTGATGCCGAGGACCGGCATCCCACGCACCGGGTCGGTCCCGAAACCGCCGAGTTCGGCGATGAGGGTGACCGCCTTGGCCACACCCCGCATGGTCAACTCGCCGTCGATCAGGAAACGGTCCTCGTGCTGGCGCACCTGCGTGGAACGGAAGGTCATTTCCTTGTGCTGATCGGCCGCCAGTACGTCGTCACCGCGGATGTAACCGTCGCGGGCCGAGAAGCCGGTGTCGATGCTGTCCGTCTCGATGCGGGCGGTCACCGAGGACTGCTCGGCGGTTTCTCCGGTCCGGATCGTGCCGTCGAAGACGTTGAAACGACCGTGTACCCGCGCCACGCCCAGATGGCGAACGGTGAACCCCACCTCGGAGTTGGATGCGTCGATGCTCCAAGTTCCCACAGTGAATGCAGGAATGAGCTCGGCAACGGATTCGGTCATGTCATCGCTCCTCATCGGTTGTGCGTCACACGGCCCGCGATTCACGGGTCATGAGTACGACGGACCGCGAACCGGAAAGGTGACCGATGGACCAGCGCCAATCCCTGGCAGATTGCTTCGAGGACAACCGCAGGGCCCTGCTCGGACTCTCGTACCGCATGCTCGGCTCCCCCGAGGAGGCGGAAGACGCGGTGCAGGAGACCTGGCTGCGGCTGGACCGTGCCGACACCACGGCCGTGCGGAACCTGCCGGGCTGGCTCCGCACGGTCACCTCCCGGGTCTGCCTCGACATGCTGCGCAGTCGGCACGGGGGGCGTGAGGAGTGCTGGAGCGGCGACCTCGCGCCGGCCACCGTGGCTCCAGACGACGGCAACCCCGAGCACGAGGCGCTCGAAGCGGAATCCGTCGGCCTGGCGCTCCTTGTGGTCCTCAATACCCTCAGCCCCGCCGAGCGGGTCGCGTTCGTCCTGCACGACACGTTCGGCGTCCCGTTCGACGAGATCGGCGGGATCCTGGACCGCAGCCAGACGACCGCCAAGAAGCTGGCCAGCCGTGCCCGGCACAAGGTGCGCGCCCCCCGAGAGCGGCACCTAGTGGAGGTGGAGCAGCACCGCGAGGTCGTGGCTGCCTTTCAGATCGCGGCATGCACCGGTGACACCGGGATCATCGCCGCGCGTCTCGCACCGGACGTGGTACGGCGCGCCGACGCTGCGGCCCTGCCCGCGGACCGCCCGGTCAGGGCGCACGGTGCCACTGCTGTCGCACGCGAGATCAGCCGGTTCGGGGGTGCCGCACGGCACTCCGACCCCGCCCTGATAGACGGCCGCGTCGGCCTACTTGTGGCACCCGGGGGCCGGCTTCGGCTGGCCATTTGCTTCAGCATCGAGAACGGCCTGGTCAAGGAGTACGAGCTGGTGGCGGATCCCGCTCGGCTCAGGCGTCTGTGCATCAGGCTGCTGCCCGGACAGTGAGGCGGCCTGGTCCCACCTCAGCCGGCCGGGCTGGGAGGACGAGCGTCTTTCGCAAATCTTTTCCCGTCGGACGACCCTGCTGCGGCCCATGCAAGAGTCTGCGTGCAACGTCCAAGGATCTCGCCGCACCCACCAGGACGGGAAACATGATCAAGGACATAGTTATCGTCGGCGGTGGCACAGCCGGCTGGATGACCGCCACCTACCTCAAGGCGAGCTTCGGTGACCGATTGGCTGTCACGCTCGTCGAATCGAAGGCCGTTTCGTCCATCGGCGTCGGGGAGGCTACCTTCAGCACGGTGCGGAGCTTCTTCCGGCACTTAGGGCTGAAAGAGCCGGAGTGGATGCCCCGGTGTCACGCCTCGTACAAGCTGGCCATCCGGTTCGAGGACTGGAGGGCGAAGGGCCATCACTTCTACCACCCCTTCGAGCGGCCGCGTGTCGTCGACGGCTTCCCGCTCGCCGACTGGTGGGTGCAGGATGGCCCCAGCGACCGCTTTGACAAGGACTGTTCGGTGCTGTCCGCGCTGTGCGACGCCAAGCGCTCACCCCGCCGTCTCGACGGGGGCCTCTTCGAGGAGGTCTTCGAGACGGGGGAGGCACGGGACATGGTTCGCGCTGTCCCCGAGGGCCAAGGGACGCAGTTCCCGTACGCCTACCACTTCGACGCCACCCTGCTCGCCGAGTTCCTCAGCGAGTACGGGGTGGAACGCGGCGTGCGGCACATCCAAGACGACGTCCTAGAGGCACGCCTCGACGAGGACGGCTACATCTCCGATGTGCTGACGAAGGAGCACGGAGCGATCGACGGAGACCTGTTCGTCGACTGCACCGGCTTCCGCGGGCTGCTGCTGAACCAAGCGCTGGGCGTGCCCTTCATCTCGTACCAGGAATCCCTACCCAACGACAGCGCGGTGGCCTTGCGCGTCCCCGTGGACGTCGCCACCGCGGGCATGCGGCCGTGTACGACCGCAACGGCACAGGACGCCGGCTGGATCTGGACCATCCCACTGCTCGACCGGATCGGAACCGGCTACGTCTATTCCAGTGCTTACACCACGCCCGAGGAGGCGGAACGCACGCTGCGCGCGTTCGTCGGACCGGACGCCGCCGACATGTCCGCCAACCACATCAAGATGCGGATCGGCCGCAGTGCCGAGTCCTGGGTGAAGAACTGTGTGGCCATCGGCCTGTCGAGTGGCTTCGTCGAGCCGCTGGAGTCGACCGGGATCTTCTTTATCCAGAACGCCGTGGAGCAGCTGGTCAAACGTTTCCCCAGCACCCGTGACGACGAGCCGCTTCGCCGGTCCTACAACCGCCAAGTGGGTGGTGTCATGGACGGTGTTCGGGAGTTCCTCTTCCTGCACTACTACGCCGCCGCCCGATCGGACAACGCGTACTGGCGGGACGCGAAGACCCGCCCGATGCCCGATGGCCTGGCCGAGCGGCTCGAACAGTGGCGTACCACGCTGCCGGACGAAAACTCCGTTTTCCCGCGCTTCCACGGCTTCGAGCCGTATTCGTACACCGCCATGATTCTGGGGCTTGGCGGACTGCCTGTCCGGCCGCTGCCCGCGCTCGGCCGGCTGGACCCGACCAGCGCGCGTCACGAGTTCCAGCGCGTACGCGCCCAGGCATCGGCGATGATCGACCGCCTGCCCAGCCAGTACGAGTACCTCGTTCACCAGGCTGCCGGGTTCGACGACGCCATGGCCGGGCACCTCGTCCCCAGCGCCTGACGGCATGCCAGGAGGTGCGCCACCATGCTCATACCCATGGCGGGGGCCGACGACCGGACCGCGGCCGAGCCGGTCTCTGCAACCGCATTCAGAACCCTGATGGCGGCTTTCCCGGCCGGAGTCGCGGTGCTGACCGCCGCTGACGAGGACGGACGACAGTACGGCATGACCTGCACTGCCGTCTCCAGCGTGTCCGTCAGCCCGCCGACGCTGCTGGTGTGCCTGCAGCGCTCAAGCCGCACCCTCGCCGTCCTTGCCAGGACGGGCAGCTTCGCCGTGAACTTGCTGGACGACCAGGCTCGTGCGGTCGCCGAACTGTTCGCCAGCCGGGGGCCAGATCGCTTCGAGCACGTGTCGTGGACCGCTCGGCGGGGCGGGGGCGGACCGCATCTCGAACGGGACGCCCACTCCATCGCGGACTGCCGTGTCGCCGGGTCGGTGACCGTCGGCGATCACGTCGTCGTCTTCGGGGAGGTTTTCCAGGTCACCACGGAGAACGATGTGCGGCCCCGCCCGCTGGTCTACGGAATGCGCGAGTACTGGTGCCTCGGCCGCGCCGGCGCCGCGCCGGAGCACTGCCCCCCCTCGCCGGGCAATCAATCGGACTCGGATACGGAGACGTTGAGATGACGAGTTATGGGATTTCGCTGCTGCCGGACACATCGCCGCAGCAGCGCAGCGCCAAGGATTACTACGCCAACCTGCTCGCGGCGTCCGAGCTGGCCGAGGACCTCGGGCTCGACTACGTCAAGATGACCGAGCACTACCTGCACCCCTACGGCGGCTACTGCCCTGATCCGCTCGCTTTCTTATCTGCCGTCGCGGCGCGCACCAACAGGGTTCGGCTGATGACCGGGGGCATCCAGGCATCCTTCCACCACCCGATTCAGCTCGCGGCGCGCACCGCGCAACTGGATGCGCTCAGCAACGGGCGACTGGACGTCGGCTTCGCACGTGCCTTCCTGCCGTACGAGTTCGACTCCTTCGGCATCGACATGGACAGCAGCACGGACCGCTTCAGGGCCACCGTCGATGCTGTGGTCAAGCTGTGGACTGAGTCCGATGTGAGCGAGGAGACGCCGTTCTTCCGCTACCACGGCGCCGACTCCTTGCCGCTGCCGACGCAGAACCCGCATCCTCCGGTGTGGGCCGCCGCGCTGCTCACCCGCTCTAGCTTCGAGTGGATCGGGGACTCCGGGTACAACCTGCTGATCGCTTCCGCGCCCAGCCGGGAGCAAGTCGGACAGGTGCGCGAGATGATCGAGCTGTACCGGAGCAGGTTCGCCGCGGCACCGAAGAACGCCGGAAAGCAACCCCAGGTCGCTATCAGCGTTGCGCTGTACCTGGCCGACTCGGATGAGGAAGCGGTGGAGCAGGGCACGGCGGCGCTGCGTCGGCACTGGGAGACATTCGGCTCGGCCGCGGACGCATGGCGCAGCCGCACCTCCACGTCGTACCAGGGCTACCGCGAGGCCATCGTGGACAAGCACCGGGCCGGCCCGAGCGAGGCTGCCGGCCTGGCGGTGATCGGCTCGCCCCGTAGCGCGGTCGAACAACTGCGGCAGATCGAGCGGGAACTGGGAACGGACATCGTCCTGTTCCAGCTCGACTACGGTCAGCAGCCCCTGGAGACGATGGAGCGCAGCCTGAAGCTGTTCGCGTCCGAGGTCCGTCCCCACCTGGGCGGGGCGCAGTGACCGGCAGGCCGACTGGTCGCACCGTGCCCGAGCTGTTCGAGGCGCAAGCGGCGCGCTGTCCGGACGCGCCCGCCGTGCTGTACAAGGACACCTCGCTCACCTACGGCGCCCTCAACAAGCGGGCCAACCAACTGGCCCGGCTGCTGATCGACCGGGGTGTGGGCCCGGACCACCTCGTGGCGCTGGCCGTGCCACGCTCCCCTGAGCTGGTGGTGGCGCTGCTGGCGATCCTGAAGGCGGGCGGCGCCTATCTGCCCCTCGATCCCCGCTATCCCGCAGCCCGCAAGGCGTTCATGGTCCAGGACGCCGCCCCGCGGCTGCTCGTGCACGCGGGAGCGGGGCGGGCCGAAGGAGTGGAGCTGGACGAGGTCGTGCTCGACTCCGGGGCGTGCGCCGAGGCCTGCTCCCGGTACAGCGGCGCAGACGTGCGGCAGGCAGAGCGCCGGGAACCCCTGTCGGACCGCCACCTGATGTACGTGATCTACACCTCCGGCTCCACCGGGACACCGAAGGGCGTCGCGGTCACCCACGAGGGCGTCGCGGACCTGGTCGCCACCCAGGCGGACCGGTTCCGGCCGACTCCTGGCGACCGGGTGCTGGC
Organism: Streptomyces sp. NPDC034111; assembly: GCF_055575375.1. Taxonomy (NCBI): domain Bacteria; kingdom Bacillati; phylum Actinomycetota; class Actinomycetes; order Kitasatosporales; family Streptomycetaceae; genus Streptomyces; species Streptomyces sp. NPDC034111. Next base: position 49,913 of record NZ_JBVIST010000014.1, read on the forward strand.
CTGGGCCTCGATCAGCTTCGACGCGGGATTCTGGGACATCGCGCTCGCCCTGCTGCACGGGGGCACCCTGGTCATGGCCGACGACGAGGACCTGCTGCCGGGCGACGCTCTGCACGAGACCCTGGTCAAATACGAGATCGACCACGCGGTGCTGCCGCCGGCCGCACTCAGTGTCACGGACAGCCAGGGAGTGCTGCCGGGCGGCACGATCATGTCGACCGGTGATGCCTGCACCCCGGCCCTGGTGCGCACCTGGGCACCAGGTCGGCGCATGTTCAACGGCTACGGCCCCACCGAGGTGACCGTCGGCTCCACCATCGCCGGCCCGATCGCTGAAGCGGACGGCGTCGGTATCGGTGTTCCGTGGGCCGGGGGTCGGGTTCACGTGCTTGACGAGCACCTGCGCCCCGTAGCTGACGGCGAGGAAGGCGAGCTGTTTCTGGCCGGCTCCGGACTGGCCCGCGGATACGTGGGCCGTCCTGGGTTGACCGCGGCGAGGTTCCTGCCCGATCCCTTCGGGCCGCCGGGCAGCCGTATGTACCGCTCGGGCGACCGCGGCCGACGAGATGCCGAAGGCCGATTCCACTTCGCCGGCCGGGCCGACGGGCAGGTAAAACTGCGGGGATTCCGCATCGAACTGGGCGAGGTCGAGACCTTCCTCACCGGACAGCCGGACGTGGATCTGGCCGCTGCTGTCGTAGAAGGAACACTCGCCGACGCACGGCTGGTCGCCTACGTAACAGCCCGCCCCGGCGCCGCTGTCGACTCCTCGGACCTGCGGGCGCGGCTGGCCGCCGCCCTTCCGGAGTTCATGGTGCCGGCGCGCATCGAGATACTCGACGCCTTCCCCACGCTGCCCAATGGGAAGGTCGACCGAAGCGCCTTGGCCAGCGGGGGCAGTACCGATGCACACGAGCGGCCCAGCGCACCCCGTGAGCCGCACTCGCCGCAGGATCGGCTGTACGACACGGTCGCCCGGCTGCTCGGCCTGCCTAAGGCTGATCCCGAGGCGAACTTCTTCGACCTGGGCGGTAATTCCCTGCTCGCAGGCCGGCTGATCGGCTCGCTGCGCGAGGAGCTGGGCGTGCGCGTGCCCATCCGGGTGGTTCTCGGTGCGCGCGATCTGCGGGAGATCGCCCAGTCCCTGAATGGGTGACACACCAAAGACTGCCGCACAGCGGACCGCGGCCCAGTGTGGCAAGGAATGGAGACTTCCGTGACTGAACAGTTAGTCCACTTCCCGATTCTGAAGGAGCCGGCCTGCCCCTTCGATCCGTCGCCCGCCATGCGCGCGCTGGGTGACCCGGTCCGGGTCAGGCTCTGGGACGGCAGCACCCCGTGGCTGATCACCGGATACGATCTCGGGCGCAAGCTCCTGGTTGATCCCCGCGTCAGCGCCGACTCGACGAAGCCCGGCTATCCGCACTTCGACTTGGGCAGCCGCGAGCGGCGCAAGGACGGGCGCTCGTTCGTTGCCTTGGACGACCCCGAGCACGCCCGCCAGCGCCGCATGGTCTCCTCTCCGTTCACCATCCGGAATATTGAGGCGCTCAGGGGCGACGTCACCGACATCGTCAACGGGCTCATCGACGACCTGCTCGTCGGCCCCAACCCGGCCGACCTGGTCAGCCGGTTCGCTTTCCCCACCTCCACCCAGGTCATCTGCCGGATGCTCGGCGTGCCCTACGCCGACCACGAGTTCTTCCAGGAGCAGAGCACCCAGATGCTGCACCGGGACAGCTCACCCGAGATAGTGGTGGGAGCCCAGGAAGCGCTGCGCGGCTACCTCAGGGAACTGATTGACCGACAGCTGAAGGAGCCCGCGGACGGCCTGATCTCCTCGGTGATCGAGACCCAGGTGCGCACCGGCGCGCTCAGCCCAGAGCAGCTGTCGTACATCTCCATGACGCTGCTGGTCGCCGGGCTCGAGACCACCGGGAACATGATCGCCCTAGGCACGCTGGCCCTGCTACGCAACCCCGACCAGCTGGCCCTCCTGCGGGAGACCGAGGATCAGACGCTGATCAACCGCGCGGTCGACGAACTGCTCCGCTACCTCAACATCTCGCACTCCGGCCGCAGGCGCGTGGCCACACAGGACATCACCATCGGGGGCATCACCATCCGCGCCGGCGAGGGGATCATCCTGGCCAGCGAATTGGCCAACCGGGACCCGGACAACTTCCCCGACCCCGACCGCCTGGACATCACCCGCGACGCCCAGCACCACCTGGCCTTCGGCTTCGGCACCCACCACTGCCTCGGCCGCCCGCTGGCCACCCTCGAACTACAGGTGGTGTACGGCACGCTCTACCGGCGCATCCCCACCCTGCGCCTCGCCACCGACTTCGCGGACGTCCCGTTCAAGTACGACGGTGTGGCCTACGGCGTCCGTGAGCTGCCGGTGGCCTGGTAGCCGGACCACGTGTCCGCTCTGTCTCAGTAGGAGCCATTCATGCACGACTCGCACACGTCCGCTCCGGCGGCGAGCAGCGGCATCGTGGTGGTCGGAGCCGGACTGGCCGGTCCGGTCGCCGCTATCTATCTGGCACGGCGATTCGGCCGGGTCACCGTACTCGAACGGCATGCAGATCCCCGACACATCCCAGCCGGGCAGGGCCGGTCCCTCATGGTGATCCTTTCGGACCGTGGATGGCGTGTGTTGCGCGAACTCGGCCTGGACGAGGCCGTGCGTCGGATCTGCGTTCCGCTAACGGCTCGGTGCGGTCATCTGCCGGACGGCAGCGCGGTGGTGACCCCCTACAGCCGGGATGGGACGCCGATCTGGGCTGTCGAACGGCGCCGGCTGCACCGCCTTCTGCTGGACGCGGCAGAGGCCGAGCCAGGAGTGCGTCTCCATTTCGAGCGGCCGGTCCTCGCTGTCGACCTGGAGGCACCAGCGCTTCTAGTGCGGGCGGGCACCACCGTACGGTGGATTCCCTGCGAGCACGTTCTCGGTTGCGACGGCGTCCACTCCATGGTCCGCGCCGCCATGGTCGAGCGGGGTGCTCAGGAGCAGGTGAGCACCCTGGAGCTGGCCTATCAGGAGATCGTCTTGGACCTGCCCTCCTGCGATCGCGGGCTCATGCACTACTGGCCGGCTGGTGACGCGCTTTTCGGGGCCTTCCCGCTGGTCTCATCCTCGATGTTCGCGGGCTCGGTGTTCTTCCGAAGGGAAGGGCCCCGCCCCTCCTATGCAGCCGCGGTCGGCGGCCGCTCTCTGGCACAGCAGTTCGCCGAGGTCTTCCCCGGCCTGGCCGCCGGCATTCCGGACCTGGAGCAGCAGTTGGGGACCAAGCCGGTCTCCGCCGTGCGGCTCACGCGGTGCGACAGATGGGCCCTGGGCGGCAAGGCTGTGCTCATCGGCGACTCCTGCCATGCCATGGCACCTTTCATGGGGCAGGGCATGAACTGCGCTTTCGAGGATGTCCGCACGCTTGTGGGCTGTTTGGACCAAGAGCGGGACTGGGAGAGGGCTTTCGCGGCGTACGAGCGGAGACGCAAGAGCGACGGTGATGCGATTGCGGACATCTCCTACCAGCACTACCGGACGATGTCGCGGTTGCCGGACCCCCGGCACGAGGCCGAGGAGGCCATCGCCCGACGGCTGGTCGCCTTGCTGCCGGATCACTTCGTTCCCCTCTACGAGCGCTGTGCGTTCAGTGAGGAGAGCTACAGTTCGGCGCTTGCCGAGGAACGCCGTTTGCGCGAACTCGCCCGGCGGATCCTCAGCCGCCACGGCTCCGCCGCCATCCACCTGCCCGATCGGCGGCTACGCGCGTGCGTCTTATCCGCGTGAATCCGTGTCGCGCACCAGATCCATCCACACAAGAAGAAATTGCCGGGAGGCACAGTGATTTTGGTCGTCTTCAGATCGCGTTTCTCCGAGCAGGTCGATGACGCATACGGCACGACGGAAGACCATTTGGCCAAGAAGGTACGGGAGATGGCCGGCGATGATCTCGTCCATCTCAAGAACTACGAGGCCGAAGACGGCGAACGCGTGGCTCTGGTGTGGTGGCGGAACCCCGAGACGTTGGAGAAATGGCGAAACGATCCCGAGCACCAGGACGCTCAGCAGCTCGGCCGTGATAAGTGGTACGAGTTCTTCGAACTAAGCGTTGCCGAGGTCGTTCGCACCAGTTCCAGCGTCCCCGAGGAGTACCCGGCTCCGTGAGCCGCAGTGTCGCTCACAGCGTGGCGAGCACCGCGCGCGTCACCTCCCGAGTGCTCAGTGAGCCTCCCAGGTCCGGAGTAACTCGCCCGGCCGCGATCAACCCGGCGACTGCCGCGTCGATCGCGGCCGCCTCGGTCTCGTATCCCAGATGGCGGATCAGCAAGCCGGCCGTGAGCAGACACGCGAAGGGGTTAGCGATGCCCTTCCCCGCGATGTCTGGTGCCGAGCCATGCACCGGTTCGAACAATCCGAAGCCCGTCTCGGGGTTGAGACTCGCAGACGGGGCCAGACCGATCCCGCCGGCCAACGCGGCCGACAGGTCGCTGAGGATGTCGCCGTAAGAGTTGCTCGCCACGATGACGTCGAAGCGGCCCGGTTCGGTAACGAGCTTCATCGCGGCGGCGTCGATGTAGAGATGCCTTGTGGCCGTCTCGGGATGGCGCTCCGCAGTCCCCCGCCAGCACTCCTGCCACAGGCGGCCGCCGGACCGCACGGCGTTGGCCTTGTCCACGAGGCACACCTCGCGGCGGGCCGTGGAGAACGCGAAATCCAGGATTCTGGAGACACCGTGCCAGGTGTTGACGTCGGCGTCGATAGCCACTTCGTGGGGCGAGGACGTACGGAGGTTCCCGCCAATGCCGCTGTAGAGCCCCTCGGTGTTCTCTCGGACGATCACGCAGTCGAGCATGCGCCTCGCCGGGTCCCGCAGCGGGCTGAGGCGGTCGTGCAACAGCCGGACCGGTCGGCAGTTGGCGTACAGGTCGAAGCTGTGTCGCAGGCGCAGCAGAACACCGCGTACGTAGTCGGTCTCCTCCAGGTCGGGCCGCCCGATGGCGCCCAGCAGGACGGCGGAACTCGCGGATACGCGCGCCAGGTCCGCGTCGCTCAGCGCCAGGCCCTCACGGCGGTACCGTTCCGCGCCGACGTGGTCGAGGACGTCGACCGGCAGACCGATGCCAAGAGCATCCAGCACCTGAAGCGCGCATTCGACGACCTCAGGGCCGATGCCGTCGCCGGGGATGACAGTGATGGAATCCAACAGGTCACCTTTTCTGGAGTCGGAAAAGGGAGCATCCGCCGACCGCTCGAGGGTGTCGGTCCGGCGTACGGCCAGGCTAGGTGCCTCGCGTTCGCCGACCCTCGGTTCTGTCACGGTTCATTCACCACCGTGCCCGGACGCCCCCTGGCTCTTTCGCATGCCGGGTTCCGACCTGAACGCCAGCTTGTCGGATCTCGACAAGCTGGCGTGACCGGGCAGGCTGCGGCCACTGTCCGGCAGCAGAGCGTCACTGACGAAGATCAGGGGAGCGCAAGGGGAGCGCGGACGCCTTTGGACAGCGCAACACGTGACGCGAACAGCGGGACGTGACATGTGCTCTGATCTGGGAAAACGGGATCTGGTACAACCACATGGCACAGCCCAGCACGATCCCTATCGGCTCGTAATGCGTAGGTCTCGGGTTCGAATCCCGAAGGCGGCTCCGAGAAAGGCCAGGTCAGAGAAGTTCTGACCTGGCCTTTTCGTGTGTGTGGAGAGGGCTGCTGCCGCTGTGGGCACCGCCGCGGCGCCGCGAGGGCGCCGCGGAGGGCGTGCGGCCGGCTCAGGGGCGGTCGTGTCCCACCGGGGGTATGGAGATCAGTGGTCGGTAGTGGCCCTTGGGGTGGGGTTCGCCGATGGGTTCGTTGTCGGCTTCCACCCAGGCGTGGGCGGCGAAGGGGTGGGTGCGTACGCCGGTGCACCAGGTGGGCCAGGCGCCGCGGGTGCGGCAGAGCAGGGCGGTGGCGATGGAGCGTTGCAGGCAGCCCTGGCCGGCGCAGCGCAGGCTGACCGAGACGACCGCCTGGCGGGCCGCGAGGGCCTGTTCGGCGGTGGCCGGCGGGGCGCCACGGCGGACGAACTCCAGGACGGTGCGCAGCCGGGCCGGTTTGGCCTTGGCCAGCAGGCGGGCGATGCCGACCGTCAGCAGGGGCATGATGCGGCGGTGCGGAGGGAGCCGGTGGCGTTCGGCGAGGGCGACGGGCAGGCTCACGCGATCACCAGGTTCGCGGTACGCAGTTGTCCGAGGACGGCCGTGACGTCCTGCTCGGCCCGTGCCGGGTCGATCCCGTGCCGGGCCGCGACATCGGCGGCGATCTGATCGGGTGCGTGGCCGTCGAGGAGGCGGCGCAGCACCTGCGCGCCGGTGGCGTTGAGCTGCCAGTACCGGCCGGTGCGTTCGTTCAGCAGCACGGTGCCGTCGTCGGTGTCGGTGGAGACCACGTCAGGATGCAGCCGCATGGGCGTCGAACCTCCAGGCAGGGGTGGGTTGGGTGGCGGCGCGCAGCCAGGTTTCACAGCCGATCAGCGGTTCCAGCGCAATGCCCGTGGCGTTGTCCGCCTGGGGGGCCAGCAGCCGGGTGCGCAGTTCGGCGGGGTCGATCAGGCCGTGGGCGGCCAGGGCCGAATCGTCGAACATCTCCAGGATCGCGGGCAGATTGCGGCGCAGCCCGGAGCTGGCCTCCTCGCTGAACTCACCCTTGGTGGAGCGGCCCAGCACCGTCTCGGGCACGATGCCGCGCATGGCCTCGGCCAGCAGCGGCTTGTACCGCCACGGGCCGGCGTGTTCATGGGCGCGGACGGTCAGTACGGCTTCCACCACGCGGTCGTCGAAGAACGGCGAGTCGAGCTGGACTCCGGCGGCCGCGAACGGGCGGGCGAGCAGCCGGTACCAGGGGGCGCTGGTGCGCACCGCGCTCAGCAACTGGTGCTGCCCCAGGTCGGCGGAGAGCGGCTGGGTGCTGGCCGCGGTCTCCCGCAGCGTTTCGCGGGCTGCGTCGATCGCGGTGCCGGTGACCCAGGACGGTGCGCGCAGCGGCCACAGTCCCCAGCCCAGGCTGGGGCGGCGCTTGCGCAGGGGCGGGTCGGTGAGGTGTTCGGCCTGGGCCCGCCACCAGGACGCCTCGTCACCGGGGCGGGTCAGGGCGGCCAGGGTGTGCAGTACGGGCCAGCGCTTCAGCGCGGCGTACCCGCGGACATGGCGTAGCGCGGTCAGCGGGCGGCGCCGGAGCAACGGGTGGAGATAGCCGGGGAAGGGGGTGAACAGCTCGTCCCCGCCGTGCCCGGCCAGATGGCGGTGCGATCCGCGGTCGGCGAGCAGGCGTGCGGTGTGGTGTGTGCGAGCGGCGGTACGGACGAAGGGGTAGGGCTCTTCGGTGTCCATCGGCGCGTCGACGTCGGCGAAGAGCGGCGGGAGTTCGCCGGGCGGCACCACCAGATGCTCGGCCCGGTCGAGGGAGCCGATGGAGTGGGTGGCGAAGGCGGCATCGTCGTTGCCGGCCTCGGCCTCGCCCCAGCGGAAGGTCAGCAGGTCCGGGACGTTCCGGGCGGCGAGGAAGCACAGGGAGGTCGAGTCCATACCGCCGGACAGGTCCGTGCTCAACCGGCCCTCGGCCGGTCCACGGTCCTGAAGTGCGGTGCTCAGTGCCGCCCGTACGGCTTCCGCGCCCGCCGCCAGCGGCTGCTCGGGGGCCGGTGGCTGCCACCAGCGCACCTCGCGCGCCCGCTCGCCGTCCCAGACCAGACAGTGGCCGGGGGTGAGCGCAAGGACTCCGGACCACAGGGGCTGGTCGCTCAGCGGGGCCGGAACGAGTCCTCCGCAGGCCACCCGTACGGCCAGGGCCCGTTCGTCGATGCCGGCGCCGGTCATCGCGGCGAGTACGTCGGCCCGGTCGGCGGCCACCGTCAGGCCGTTCATCCGGGTGTGGAAGATCCGGTGCAGGCCGGTCACGCTGCCCTGGACACGGACCTGCCCGTCGACGGAGGCGATGACATGGCAGGAGCCGGGCAGGGCCGCCGCGAGTGCGTCCACGTCGGACACCGTCCGTACCCGCGCGGTGAGTTCGGACAACCGCGTGGCGGTGACCGGGCAGATCCCGATCACCGCCACTCGTACCGGGCCCGCCGTGGCCACCTGCACTGCGTCAGGTAACCACCGTCCCACCAGCCATGGCCGCCCTGATGCATGCGAGAGCACCCGCGGAGACGCCCAGGGCGCCGCCGCACGAGCCTCGCTTGCAGCCGCCGTGTCCGGCAGAACCACGAACCCAGCACCGGTCATCTATGCGTGCTCCTGAGAGTCAGCTGTCGACGGTCAGCCGCCGTAGTGGCCGAAGATGTCCTTGCCCCAGCCGATGAAGCCCAGGGTGTCCTCGCTGAACTCGCCGACCTCGACCAGCATCGGGGGCGCGTAGGGCTCCACGGTCGACAGCTCGGTCTGCTCTTCCATAACAGCCTCCTTTGGTGCAAAGCGGTAGTCATCCGACCACCCGCGCTCAACTTAACACCCGGGTAGGCGACTTGATCGAACTTTTTTACGATTCGGTGGAGGGGGTGGGGTGTTGGGGGGCGTGAGTGGGGAAACGCCGCAGGTGAGGGGCGTATTTAACTCTGAAGTTAAATGAACTGGGCGGCCGGTTCGGCGAGTTGCACGGCCGTCGTCAGGGGGAGGGAGGCGGCTTCTCGAGGCGTTTCCGGAGAGCCGGTGACGGCTGGAGCCGTCGAGGAGTGTCCGCGCCGCGGGGCCGTGGGGCGCGGCATCGGTGAGGAGCCGAGGCCGGTGTACCGGGAGCGGTCATTTCAGGCCGCTGAGCATCACGCCGCGAAGGTAGTGCTTCTGGAGCAGGAGAAAGAGCAGCAGGACCGGCAGGGTGCTCAGCACGAGGCCGGCCATCATGACCGGGACCATGCGGTCGGGGTCGAGATGGCTCTGGAGCAACTGGATTCCCACCGGCAGGGTCATCAGCCGCGGATTGGCGGTGGAGACCAGCAGCGCCCAGATGTACTCGTTCCAGGCGTTGACGAAGGTGAGCAGGGCCAGGGTCACGGCCACCGGCTTGGTCTGCGGCAGGACGATGCGCCACCAGACGGTGAATTCGCCGGCGCCGTCGATACGGGCCGCTTCGAGCAGCTCGTCCGGGATGGTGACCATGAATTGCCGCATCAGGAAGATACCGAAGCCGGAGACGAGGAACGGCAGTACGAGGGCGGCGAGGCTGACGGTGAGACCGGCGCCGCCGCGGCCCAGCAGATCGTTGCCGCCGGCGCCGGGCCAGTGCACCAGGATCAGAAAGTGCGGGATGAAGAAGAGGAACGGCGGGATCATCATCGTGGACAGCACGAGGCGGAAGAGGACCTCCCGGCCGGGAAAGCGGAGTTTGGCGAGTGCGTAGCCGGCGAGTGCGGACGTCAGCAGAATGGAGCCGGTGATCAGGGCGGTGGCGAGGACGCTGTTGCGGAAGAGCAGCGGAAGGTCCAACTGCTGTATCGCTCTGCGGTAGTTGGTGAGATCGAAGGCCTGTGGCAGGAAGCGGTAGGGGAGTCTGCCGAATTCGCCGGGTCCTTTGAACGAGGTCAGCAGCATGTCGAGGAACGGGATGAGGGTGAGGGCCGCACCGGCGGCCACCACGGCGTAGGAGCCCCAGGGGCGGTGGTGGCCGGGGCGCCCGGATCTGCTCATGATGCCTCGCCTTTCCGGCGGAAGAGCCACAGTTGCAGTGCGGTGATCACGGCAATGACCAGGAACAGCACGAAGGCGGCCGCACCGGCGATTCCCCAGTCGCCGTAGGTGAACGCCTGCTGGTACATCTCCAGGGCCGCGACATCGGTCGCACCGCCCGGTCCGCCGTCCCCCGTCATCACCTTGATCAGGGCGAACGACTGGAGCCCGGTGATGAACTGGGTGATACACACGAAGAGCAGGAACGGCCGGAGCAGCGGCAGTGTGATGCAGCGGAAGACGGTGCCGCGGCGGGCGCCGTCGAGCTCGGCCGCCTCGTAATAGGCCTCGGGAATCGCTTTCAGGCCCGCGGTCAGAATGAGGATCGCGGTGCCGAGGGAGGCCCATGCCTGCACCACGATGACGGAGGGCAGCGCGGTGCCGGGTTCCTGGAGAAAGGCGAGCGAATCGAGGCCGATTCCGTTGAGCAGCCCATTGATCAGGCCGCCCGGTTCGTACATGTACTTCCAGACGTTCCCCACCGCCACCACGGTCGTCACGAGGGGGAGGAAGTAGAGGGTGCGCCAGAACCCCTGGAAGCGAAGGTTGTTGAGACAGTTCGCAATGACCAGGGCGCCAAAGAGGGCGATGGCGACGGTGCCGAGGGCGTAGAGCAGCGTATTGGTGAGGACGGGGGTCAAGAATGTCGAGCCGCGGGCGAAGAGCTCGGTGAAATTCGCCATTCCGACGGGGTGGATATCGGCGAGGTCGAAACCGGCCCAGCGGGACTGGGCGAGCAGGGCCGCGAACAGCAGCGGCAGGGCGAGGAACACCGCGAAGAACAGCAGGGCCGGCGTCAGGAACAGATAGGCGAGGGCGGTCTGCCGCCGCCGTACCGCCCGGACGGGACCGCCGCCGGCTGGAGCCATGGGGCATCACCTCTCGAGGTGCTCACAAGGGCCGGGAGAGTTCCTGGTCGAGCTGTCCGGTGAGAGTTCCCAGCGCCGTATCGACCGAGGTGCGGCCCGTCCAGACCTCCTCGATGGTCCTGCGCAGCAGCGCCGTGACCTGCTGGGCGCGCGGACCGTTCGGTTCCGGAACGGCGTAGCGCAAGGCGTCGAGAAACGGGGCGAGGTTCCCCGCACCGGGGCCGGTCTCGGTGCCGGAACGGCGGCCGTGGTCCGCGTCCCCCAGCAGCGCCCGCATGTCCTCGGCGCGGCCGGTCATCGACCCGACCGCCACTTGCAGCGCGCTCATCCTGGACACCGCGACCCGCCGCCCCGATGCCCCTCCCGGCCGGGCGGCCGGCACCTTCACCGCGTTGAGCCAGTGCAGGAACTCCCACGCCTCCCGCGGATATCTGCTGCCGGCATTGACGCCCAGCAGAAAGCCGGTGGCCAGGGTGCCGCGGTCGGCAGTGGTCCGGCCCGGCACGGGCGCCACCCCCACATCGCGGTAGTCCGGCCCCATTGCGCTCCGCAGACTCGCCGTCCACCAGCCCGCGTTGACAGCCATCGCCACCCGGCCGGACGGAAAGGCCCTGAAGAGCGAGAGGCCCGGATCCGCGGCACCGCGGTCGATGAGCCGGCGCTCCAGGCCGAGGACCTCCCGCCCGGCCGCCGACCCGAGGGCGGCCCGCCGGCCGTCGGGGGAGAGCAGCGCGCCACCGCCCGCGGCCAGCAGGGCGAGGGTCTGCCCCACGACGGTCGAATCGTCGGCCCGGGACAGCCCGAACCCCTGCACCAGGGTGTTGCCGTGCCGGTCGCGCCGGGCCGTGCGGTACGCCGCGTCCTCCAGCTCCTGCCAGGTACGCGGCGGCTCCCCGATGCCGGCCGCCCGTAGCAGCCGCCTGTTGTAGTAGAGCGCGTAGGTCTGCACCTCGGTGGGGTAGCCGTAGACCGTGCCGTCCACGGATGACGCGGCCACGGCCGGCGCGGAGAAGTCCCTGCGGACCGCCCGTGCCACCTCGGGCGGCGCCGGCCGCAGCACCCCCGCCCGTACCAGCTGGCCGGCCCAACGGCAGGAAGGGTGGAGGATGTCGGCGCCCCGGCCCGCGGTCTGCCGCACCATGTACGTGGTCAGCAGATCGGCGAAGGTGACCGCGGTGGTGCGTACCTGGACCCGCGGGTGGGAGGCGTTCCAGCCGTCGACGGCGGCCCGTAACGCCGATCTGAGGGGTTCACTCGCGTAGTGCGTCAGCAGCGTCAGGGTGACGGGGGCACCGGACCGGCCCCCCTCGTAACCCTCGTCGCCGCCGTGGCCGTAGCCCTCCCCGTACGCCTCGCCACCAGGTGCCTCGCACCCCGCGGCGGCCAGCAGGGCGGCGCCCGCCGCGCCCGCGGCCCCGGCCGTGAACGTACGCCGCCTCACACCGCCTCCTCCCGCACCAGCACCGCGAAGGTCCGGGTCGTGGTGAACCCGCTGCTGCGGTACAGGTGCCCCGCCGGGGTCTGTTCGCCCGTCCACAGGAACCATGCCCCGTGCGCGCCGAGTGCCCGCATCCGTTCCAGCGTCAGATGCAGCAGGACCCTGCCGAGGCCGGCGCCGCGCAGCTCCCGGCGTACGCCGAAGGGCCCGAACCGCTCGGCCATACCGTCGTACGCCCCGTGCATGGCCCAGCCCGCCAGCCGCCCGTCCGGTGCCCGGGCGATGACGATGCGCTCCAGAGGGGCGCCGCCGGTCAGACACTGCCGGATCGCGCGGGCCCAGTCGGGGGTGAACTCCTCGGCGGCCAGCCGGACGAGGTCCACCAGATCGTCGTCGGACGGTGTCCCCCACCGGTACCCCTGCGCCGTCAGCGCCTCCTGGTGCCGGCGCACCGGGTCCGGCATCCGGTAGCCGACCAGTCCGCGGTCCATCGCCGCGGCCTCATAGCGGGTCCGGAAGCCCAGGCTCTCCAGCAGCCGGGCGGCCTGCGGGTACGCGGCCCGGTCCAGGCCGGGCAGCACGTAGTTGGGCGCGTACGGGGCGAAGCCCACCCGGGTACGGCCCTGTTGGCGCAGCCAGTCGAGGGCCTCGGTGAGCAGCCGGCGGCCCAGGCCCGTCCGGCGGTGCGGAGGATCGACAAAGAAGAAAAGGATCCAGCCATCCTTCGGCTCCAGATCGGTGCCGCTCAGCGGGGTGCGGCGGCGCACCGCGTAGGCGGCCCCCACCACCTGACCGCCGCTGTCGGCCACCCGTAGACCCTCGGGGTCGAAATTGGGATCGAGCAGGATCAGCGTGCGGAAACGGGCCGCGGTGATCGGGTCGTCGGGGGCGCTGCGGCACCAGGCCGCCAGCAGCGAGGGGCCGTCCCCGGGGCGGAAGGCCCGGAGGACGGGGTGCGGTCTGGGGGCGGCGGACACCTCCACTACGTACCGCAGCCACCGCCTCCCGGCCAGGGGAAGCGCCCGGATGGCGGGTACGCAGGGAGACCGTCCAGGCCCCCGCCGCCCTGCGGGTCACCCATGCTGACCTGGGGAAAGCCGGCAGTGGTGGGCCGCTGTGCGGGGCGCTCGGGTGGCTCTTCGCGTGGCGGGTGCGCCGGGACGAAGGCATGTTGAGGAAGAGACAGCCCGGCCGGCCGGCGGACGGGAACCTGGAGGCTCCCGCATGCTTCGGAGATCGTTGCGGATCCCCGCCGCCGGCGTCGCGTATCTGGTGACGGCGGCGGTGTCGTCGTCGGCGATGGCGTTCCGGCCGGAGGAGTTCACCGACAGCGCCGTCAGCCGCACCGTGCGGACCGCTTCCGCCGGCAGGCCGGCACTGGTGATCGCGCACCGCGGCGCCTCCCATTACGCACCGGAGAACACGCTGGCCGCCGTGGACGCCGCACACCGCCGCGGTCTCGTATGGGTGGAGAACGATGTGCAGCGCACCAAGGACGGCCGGCTGGTCGTCCTCCACGACACCACCCTGGAGCGGACGACGAACGCCGCGAAGGTGTTTCCCGGGCGGGCGCCGTGGCGGGTGGGGGACTTCACGGCCGCCGAGATCGCGCGGCTGGACGCCGGGAGCTGGTTCGGCAAGCGGTTCGCGGGGGAGCGGGTGCCGACCCTCGCCGCCTATTTGCGCCGGCTGGACCGCAATGGGCAGCGCCTTCTTCTGGAGATCAAGGCACCGAAGGAGTATCCGGGAATCGAGGCAGGCGTCGTCCGGGAACTCCGCGCACACGGTTGGCTGGATTCCGCCCATGTACGGAGCCGACTGGTGGTCCAGAGCTTCTCCGCCGCCTGCGTCAAGACCGTGCATGGACTTGTGCCCCAGGTGCGTACGGGAATTCTGGGAGCGCCCGGTGTGCGGCAACTGGCGCGCTATGCGCGTTTCGCCGATCAGATCAACCCCCGTCTGTCGGCGGTCAGTTCACGCTGGCTCGCGGCCGTGCACCGGCTGCGCGGACCGCACGGCCGGCCGCTGGAGGTCTATGTGTGGGACGTGGCGAAGAACACCAACACGCGGGCGGTGCGGGCGCGGGGGATCGACGGCGTTATTGAATAGGGGGGTGAACGCCGCGGATTGCGGACGGATTGCCCGGATAGTGTGGGGCATGATGGAGGGCCGCGGACGGCGGCGTGCGCACACAGCGGCTCATGACGGGTGAAGGAGCTGTGGAGGGCGGACGCGCGGTGTGTGGCCGCGACAGGCGGGGATTTACGGGATTCCCGCCGCGGAGCTAAGGTGCCTGAGATGTTCGACGCCGCCACCCTTCCCGTAAAAGAACAAAGACGCAGGATTTGGCTTTTGGGTTCCTATTTGCGGCCCGGTGCGGGCCAGCGTCCAGCCCCTCCCCTGGGTTTGCTCCGGGAGGCTCCTTGAACAACGACTTTGCGGCGTACGGCGGCGAACGGCGGGTGCCGCTTCCCCCGCCGCGACAGATGCCGCAGGACACGTCGGGCGGTGCGGGCGCACCTGCGCGCGCCGGGACGGGCGGTGCGACGGCGACCATGGCGCCGGCCACGGCCAACGCCCCGGCTCCGGCGCCCGTCTCGCACGCCAGGCCCAGAGGCCGCGCCAAGGTCCGGAACAGCGGCCGGGCCGCCACGGCCGATGCCCAGGCGAAACCGCGCGACGCATTCTTCGACAATGCGAAGTACCTGGCCATCGTGCTGGTGGCGATGGGGCACTGCTGGGAACCGCTGCGGCACGGCAGCCGTTCGGCGGCGGCGCTCTACATCACCGTCTACGCGTTTCATATGCCGGCGTTCATCATCATCTCCGGCTATTTCTCGCGCAGTTTCGATATGCGCAAGGACCGGCTGCAACGCCTCATCACCGGGGTCGCGGTCCCGTACATCCTCTTCGAAGTCGCCTATACGCTCTTCAAGAAGTGGGCGGACGACGATCCGGGCTATCCGATCAGCCTCACGGACCCGTGGTACCTGACCTGGTTCCTGCTGGCGTTGTTCATCTGGCGGCTGACCACCCCGCTGTGGAAGATCGTGCGGTGGCCGGTCCCGCTCGCGCTGACCATCGCCGTTCTGGCCTCCGTGTCACCGGACGTCGGCGACGGTCTGGACCTCCAACGGGTGCTCCAGTTCCTGCCGTTCTTCGTGATCGGGCTCTCGCTGCGGCCTGAGCACTTCAAGCTCGTACGCCGCAAGAAGGCGCGCATCCTGGCCGTACCGGTCTTCGCCGCCGCGCTGGTCTTCGCGTACTGGGCGGCGCCGCGGATGAACGCCGCCTGGTTCTACCACCGTGACGCGGCGCAGGAACTGGCCGCCCCGTGGTGGAGCGGTGCGGTGATGACGCTGGCGATGTTCGGCTGCTCGCTGGTACTTGTGGCCTGCTTCTTCGCCTGGATCCCGGGCCGCACGATGTGGTGCACGGCGCTGGGCGCGGGCACGCTCTACGGCTATCTGCTGCACGGCTTCCTCGCCAAGGGCTCACGCTTCGGGGACTGGTACGACAACCCCTGGATGCATACGCCCTGGGGCATGGTGCTGATCACCCTGATCGCGGGCGCCGTCGTCACGGTGCTGTGCACCCCGCCGGTGCAGCGGGCCTTCCGGTGGGCGATGGAACCCAAGATGACCTGGGCGTTCAAGAAGGACCCGGTCGGGGCGGCCCGCAGCCGGAGCTGACCGGCCGGAACCGAGCGGCGCGCCAGGGGCGCCCGTGCCACCGGGAGACCGGTGCACGGGCGCCTCTGCTGTGTACGGGGGCGGGGCGGGCGTACGGGAAGCCGACGGTGGCGTAGGGGACGTGGCGGACGTACGAGGGGCACGGCGGGCGTACGAGGGCGCGGCGGGCGTGCGAGGGCGTGGCCGGCGTACGAGGGCGCGGCGGGCTTACTACGCCCGACTCGCACGTATCGCCTACGAGGGCGACCGGCGCCCACCGCGGAGACGCGCCTCAGGGCGTGTCCTGGCGCACCACGGCGATGCCCTCGATCTCGACCAGTGCCTCCTCGTCCCACAGCCGGGTGGCGCCGATCACCGCCATCGCCGGGAAGTCGCTGCCGACCAGCCGCTTCCACACCCGGCCGAGGTCCCGGGCATGCCGGCGGTAGTCGGCGACATCGACGGCGAAGACCGTGAGCTTGGCCAGGTCGGACGGACCGGCCCCGGACGCCGCCGCGACGTCCAGCAGATTCCTCAGCGCGCGCTCGAACTGCTCGACGATGCCGTCCCCGACGATCCGGCCCGATCCGTCCAGGGCGGTCTGTCCGGCGAGAAAGACCAGGGTGCCCGGGGCCGCGCGGACGGCATGGCTGAAGCCGGTCGGCGGCGCGAGATGCGGCGGATTGATCCGCTCCAGGCCGCTGCCGTCCGCGCCGGACTCTCCGCGGCAGCCGCCGGGCTCCACCTGGTCCTCGCCACTCCTCGCTGCCTCAGCGCTCATCCGCCGACTCCCTTCCACCGCCAACGCGTCCCGGACCCAGCGATTGAAGCGCGTCCGGCTTGTCTTGGGGAAGCAGGTCGTCGACACGGCCGTCGCGCCGCCGAACCCCTCGGCCGTTGAAGGCCGTCAGTCCCGTCCGGCGAGATCCGGCGAGTTCCGGAGTCACCGGGGTATCGCGGCCGCCACCGGCTCCTGGCCGTCCAGCGTGCCCTGGGCGCCGTAGGGGCGGCAGCGCAGGAAGGCCGCTTCGTGGTGGAAGGGCTTCGCCTGGTGCGCCCTGACGGCCTCCTTGTGCTGGGGCTCGGCGGAGCCGTAGGCGTAGCGGCACATGGCCGAAACGCTCTGCCACAGGGAGAACGTGCCGACGAAGCGGGGCGGTCTGGCCAGCGCGACGGAGGTGACCAGCGCAGGATCCGCCGCGGCCCGCCCGGACGCCTGGGAATTGGCGCGCAGGAACGGCAGCGCCCGGCGCAGTCGCAGCCGGCCCAGGGTCAGGACCGCGACCGGGCCGTCCTCCTCGCTCAGCGCGGAGTCGGCGCCGGACTCGATCTCGACCGGCATCGGGCTCCATGCGCCGATGAGCCGCACCGGCTGCAACCGCACATGCCAGCCGCCGGCCAGCCGCCTCGCGAGCGGGCTCTCGGCGAGGAAGCGGTCCAGCGCCGCGTCGTCCTCCCACGAGGCGAGCAACGCGGCCCGGCCGGGGCGCAGTTTGGGTGGACCGGAGGCGATCGCGCCGGTGAGCATCGTTCGGGCATAGCGGAGGCCGGGAGTATCGCCCGGCCCCGGGCGTTCGCGGAGGACGGCGCGCACGGAGCGGACGCCGAGGTCGGCGAGGTGGACGGAAACGATCACGGTGAGCCCCCGTAGCTCGGCCTTACTGGACCATGAACAGAAGTTACTGGTGCGTATACCAAGTGGTACACGGCCTAGTATCCTTCATCGCGTGGACAATTGCGAGCCGAATGCGCCGACGAGAATGAGCCAGATCGCGAGGGGGACCGTATGAGCGGGATCGACCGGAGCCGCGCAGCGCGCGCCGAGACCAGGACGCGCATCGAGGACACCGCCGCCCGGCTGTTCGCCGAGCGCGGCTTCGCGGGTACGACCATCGGGGAGATCGCTGCCGAGGCCGGCCTGAGCAAACCGATGCTCTACCGCCACTTCGACTCCAAGCAGGAGCTGCACCTGGCCCTGCTGGAGCGCCACCGTGATGAGCTGGCCGCCGCGCCGATCCAGGAACTCCTGCACGGTGAGGGCGACTTGGACGCCCGGATGACGGCGATGTACGACGCCTGGTTCGGGTATGTGCAGAGCCACCCGTACACCTGGCGCATGATGTTCCGCGACACGACCGGCGACGCCGAGGTGCAGGCCTTCCATCGGGAGTTGCAGCGCAGACAGCGCGAGACGGACATCGCACTGCTCCGCGAGTTCGCGCCCGGCCTCCCCGAGGCCGAGCTGGAGCCGCTGGGCGAGGCGATCCGCAGTGCGCTCTACGGCCTCGCGCTGTGGTGGCTGGACCACCCCGACCGGCCCCGCGAGCCGCTGGTCGCGGCGATGGTGCGGATCACCCGTGGCCTGATCTCAACGGTCGAGGGCCCCGGTGGCCGCGGGCCGGCCGGGGCGTGACCAGTCGGGGCGTGACTTGTCGGGGCGTGACCGGCCGGTGAGTGACCGACTGGCGAGTGACCGACCGGCGAGTGGCCGGCCGGCGCAGGGCCGGGCGACCGGGGTCCCGCCACCTCCACGCCCGGTCGACCCAGCCCCCGCTCAGCCCCGCGTTCAGTCCACGGCGGCCGGACCCGCATCCGGCTGACCCACGCCCGGCCGCCCCGCGCCCGGCTGACCCGCACCCGGATACAGCGCCGTCCGCAAGTGCCCCGTCCAGTGCGCCGACATCTCCTGCGCGAGCCGGGTCCCCGGTGCGTACAGCTCGAAACCGTGCCAGGCACCGGGCACATTGCGGACCGTGACCTGGACCCCCGCGTCCATCAGCCGCCGCGCATACGCCAGCCCCGCATCCCGCAGCGGATCGAGATCGCAGACCAGGACATAGGCCGGCGGCAGACCCGAAAGGTCGGTGGCGCGGGCCGCCGCGGCGTAGGCGTCCGCCGCCGTCCCCTCAGGCAGATAGTGCGGCCACGACCGCCGGATCGTGCGCAGGCTGTTCACCCACGGGTCCGGCGCGGCATCCGCGTCCGCCGGGACCGGCTCCTCGGCGACCCGGTCGTCCAGGTCCGGGACGCACAGCGACTGATGGACGAGGGCCGGGCCACCGCGGTCGCGGGACATCAGCGCGACGGCCGCGCTCAGCCCGCCGCCCGCGGACTTCCCGGTCACGGCGATCCGTTCGGGGTCGATGCCGAGCTCGGCCGCATGCCGGGCCGTCCACTCCAGCGCGCGATAGCAGTCCTCCACCCCCGCCGGGTAGCGGTGCTCGGGGGCGAGGCGGTACTCGACGGTGACGGTGACGGCGGGCAGTTCCCGGCAGAGCCCGATGGCCGTCTTGTCCTGGCCCGGCAGCGCGCGGCCGAGGGCGTACCCACCACCGTGGAAGTGCAGCACGGCAGGCAGTACGCCCCCGTCGCCGGCGCCCCCGTCGCCCTCCGGGTGGTACACCTCGACCGTCAGCGCACTGCCGTCCGCCCGCGGAATGTCGTACCGCTCGCTGCGGATCCCCGAGCGGTCCGGCGGGGTCGCGGCCAGCATCTCGCGGAACCGCGCCCGGGCCGCCTCGATGTCCTTGAACGGATCGGAGTACGGCGGCAACGCGTCAAGAAACGGCGCGAGTTCAGGATGAACGGCTATTCCCGGCGGGAGTGGCATATGAGGTCTCCTGTGATCACGTAGGAGCCCTGCATTCTGCTCATCGCGACCCCTCCCCGCCATCACCGACACCACCTCACGGACACCGCTCCACGGACATCGCTTCACCGGCACCGCCTCACCGACACTGGTTCACCGGCACCCCCGGTCACTTCGCTTCCGGTCACTTCGCCTCCGCATAGCACTCCACCACCGCCGTCGTGAACGGGAAGCGGACCGGCGTCGGCCCGAAGGCGATCCGCCCCGCCGCCGCGGCCGCGGCGTCGATCGCCTCGGAGACCGCGGCCGCCTCCTGCGCGGGGCAGTGCACGATCACCTCGTCGTGCTGGAAGAAGACCAGCTCGGCACGGAGACCGCCCTCCCACAGCGAGCGGCGCAGCGCGGCCAGCATCAGCAACGCCCAGTCGGCGGCGCTGCCCTGCACGACGAAGTTACGGGTGAACCGGCCGCGGGCGCGGGCCGCCGCCGAGCCCGCCCCGTACCCCGCCGGCTGCTCCTCCTCCTGCGGCAGGCCCGCCTCGTCGGGCGGCGTCACGGACGCGGGCGGGCAGGTACGGCCCAGCCAGGTGCGCACCAGGCGGCCTTCCTCGCCCGCGCGGGCCGCCTCGTCCACGTAGGCCACCGCGGCCGGATAGCGGCGGCGCAGATCGGCCAGGTGCTTGAGGGCGTCGCCGGACGTCTGCCCGTAAATGGCGCCCAGCAGACCGAGCTTGGCCTGTGCGCGGTCGCCACCGAACGCGCGGGCCGCCAGATCCGCGTACAGATCCTCGCCACTGCCGGCCACCTCCATCAGTCCCCGGTCGCGGGAGACGGCAGCCAGCACCCGCGGCTCCATCTGGTCGGCGTCGGCGACCACCAGACGCCAGCCCGGATCGGCGCGCACCGCCTGCCGGATCACCTTGGGGATCTGTAGCGCGCCGCCGCCGTTGGCCGTCCAGCGGCCGGAGACCGTGCCGCCGGGCAGATACTCGGGCCGGAAACGGCCGTCGTGCACCCACTGCTGGAGCCATGACCACCCATGGGCGGTGTGCAGACGGTAGAGCTTCTTGTACTCCAGCAGCGGTGTCACCGCCGGGTGATCGATCTGCTGAAGCTCCCACTTACGGGTCGAGGTCAGGGAGATCCCGGCGCGGGCGAAGGCCTTGACGATGTCGTGCGGCAGATCGGGGCGCACCCGCTCGCCCGGTCCGAAGGCCCGCGACACCTCGTCCGCCAGCTCCGCCAGCCGCCGGGTCTCCAGCCCGCCCGGATAGCGCTCGCCCAACAGCCCGTCGAGCAGGGCACGGTGCACATCAGCCCGCCAGGGCACCCCGGCCCGGCCCATCTCCGTCGCGACCAGCATGCCCGCGGACTCGGCAGCCAGCAGCAACCGCATCCGCTCCGGATGCCCGGCCTTCTCCGTACGCGCCACCTGGCCGGCATAGACCTCCAGCAGCGCGGCCAGTTCGTCCGTGCCGGGCGGCAGCGGCACCGGGCCCCGCTCGAACAGGGACGGCTGGGTCTCGGCCGTACGCACCGGAGCGTCCTGCGGGACGGGCAGACCGTGCAGCCGCGCCCAGGCTGCGGCCAGCGAACGCGGCTGGCCCGACTGGCCCTCCTCATGGCCGATCAGCAGCGCTTCGGCGGCCTCCACGTCATAGCAGCGCTCCACCCGCACCCCCGCCGACAGCAGCCGGCGGTAGATCTCCGCGGTGGACCGCCACACCCACCGCTCGACCTCGGGACGCGCGCGCACCGCCTCGGCGAGAGACGGCTCCTGCACCACCGGCCCCGCGGGCCGGCCGTCCTCGGCGAGCGGGCAGAGACGAGCACCCCCGTCGCCCGTCTCCGCCACCGCCCATCTCATGCCTTGAGTCTTGCACCAGGGTCTGACAATCGCCCTGACCAGCAGATACGACACGAACTGCCGGATCTACGGGCCCGCCCCCGGTCCACGGCCCCGGCCCCGGCCCCGGCCCACGAGCTTGCGGGGCGGCGCGGGCCAGACGGGACTTTGCGGATACTCCCTAGCCCGTCCGCACCTCCAGCCGGCGTTCGCGCCCCGTGCAGCGGGCGAGATGGCCGGCCTCGGACTCCAGGCCGGACCGCGGTACCTCGCCGTGCTCCGCGAACAGCGTCACCGCCACCGTCTCCTCGGTGAACTCCCACACCCCGGCCACCCGGCCCTCGTACACCACCACCGGCGAGATCCAGCCCCCGGTCCGGCTCACGGCCTTGCGCCGGCCGGCCGCGATCAGACGGGTGTCGGACGTGCCGGGCCCCAGGACGAACTGGTCGAAGCCGGCCAGCAGCCGGACCTCCCGCGACGGCTTGGTCCGCGCCAGTGCCGCGGCGTCCTCGCTCCGTACGAACGCCCCGCCCTCGCCGTCCACCTCGACCTCCGTCAGCCGGTCGCCCAGCGCCTCGAACCAGCCGCGCAGCACCGCCTTACGGGTCGAGCCGCGCAGCAGCCAGGCATCGAACGCGGCGGGCGTCGCCGGGCCATGAGCAGCCAAATACGCGGAGATCACCGTCGGGACGGCCGTCTCCGGGTCGGGCACCCCGCGCCATCCGGGCAGCCATGACCGCGGCGAGGTGAAGGTCACGTGCTGCCCCCGGGGCGGCCCCTGGCACAGCCGCCCCGTCCAGGCGAGCGGTTTGAGGACGGTGCTCCACCCGGAGGACAACTGCTCGCCCAGCCCCTCCAGGCCGGGCCGTGCGAGCACCGCCTCGGTCAGCTCCTGTCGGGTCAGCAGCCGGCCGTCCAGGATCTCGTCGACGGCCTCCCCGAGGGCCGCCATCTGGTGCGGGGTGACCCCGAACGTCCGCTGCCAGGACGGCTTTTCCCAGGTCCGCGCGGCCCCCAGCAGCGCAAGATAGTCGGCGGCGCACCCGGCCGGCAGCAGATGCAGCGTGCCCCGCATCGCCCAGGTCCTGATCAGCGCACGCGCCGCGAGCGCCTGCGGCACGGCATCGGCGCGCGGGGCCTTCTGCCGTATGGCCAGGGCGAGTTCGGCAGCGGAGGTGACCTGCGCCTGTACGCCCGCCAGCCGCACGACGAGCTCCTCTGCCGAGGCGGTCGTCCGCGGCACCAGGCTCTGCTGCCGCAACCGCCAGGTCAGCACCTGTGCGTATGTCACCTTCATGACGCCATTGCACACGACGTCACTGACAACCGGCCGCGCCCGTAAGCGGGTTGAGTGGACAGGAAGGGGCAGCAGGGATGGACGGATGTGTGGCACACCTGCCTCAACCCCTGATCGCCCCCTGGCGCTTGAGGCATGATCCGCATGTGAGCGGGCCTCCTCGGTCAAAGGCCGGTACGAATTCTTCGTACCGGCCTTTGATCTGCCTGAATCGCTGCCGGAGTCGAAACACCGCCCGGATGCAGTGATATGTGTTTATGGTTGCGCGGCATATGGGTGAATGGGCGAAACCGCACCCTCAGAAGCGAGTTGACCAGTGCGCTCCGGATACGGGCACTCCGCTTCGAGAAGGGTAAATCGTGATCAAGAAGGTCCTGGCCACGACGGCTGTAGCCGCGTCCGTCGTCGGAATTTCGGCGACGGCCGCCCCCCAGGCGATGGCGATCGGCAACGAGCACGGCACGTCGACGGTCAACGGTAACGGAGCCAAGAGCGCGTTCGGCAACTCCGTCACCCACGGCAAGATGAGCCCGCAGCTGGAGCTCATCCAGGGTTCGCTGAACAAGCTCTGCATCGCCCTTGGTAATTTGAACCTTGGCCTCGCGCAGGACATCAACGTGCTGTCCTCGCGCCAGAACCAGCAGTGCACCGAGAACTCGACTCAGGCAAAGGGCGACGATCCGCTGTCGCACATCCTCAGCGACATCCCGATCCTGTCGGGGAACGGCGTCGGTAACCACTGAGCCGGCCATCGGCCGCAGGCCCGGACCGCCGGCTCTCACTTCCAGAGCGGTCCGGGGCCTGTGGCACCCCGTTGCGAAACGTAGGGGCGGAATTTCTCGATCCCCCTTTCGGTAGGAATTCGTATTCGGCGGATACCTCGTCTGTTCGAACCCCGGTGTTTTTTCCGCGTCGTATGCGCGGTGGCAATCTCTTGAAACGGTCTTGCACCCTTCGAGCGATTCCTCCGAAAACCTCCGGGCAAGGGTTTCGTCCACGAGGGTAAATCGTTACCAATATCGGCAACGGCGTTACGGGCGAGCAGATCACCGCCCGAGCGACACGACGGTCGTGTTCGCTACGGACCCGTTGCAGGAAGGGCTGAAAGTGAAGTACGCAAAGGTCGCAGCAGTCACTGCCGGCACGCTCATGGCGGTGGGCTCGGCGGCGCCGGCGTTCGCCGACGCGGGCGCCGCAGGCGGCGCCAAGAACAACCCCGGTGTCATCTCCGGGAACGTCATTCAGGTTCCGATCCACATTCCGATCAACCTGTGCGGCAACACCATCAACCTCGTTGGTCTGCTTAACCCGGCGTTCGGCAACACCTGCCTCAATCACTGACTCGAAGGAATTCGAGCCGTGTTCATGTGACCCGGCCCCGGTGCGCGGTCCCCTGCGCATCGGGGCCGGTCGCGATCCGTTTCCCGGTAGACCGGCGCAAAAATGCCCGCACTTTTCGGGTGGCCTGATATAGAAGGACGAAAATTCAGGGTTTCTCCGGGCCGAGGAACTCGTTAGTCCCGGTGAAAGCGATGATCCGAGCAGCGAAGTGATTTGCTCACGCGGCGCTGATGTCGCGGGACCGTCGAAGCACCGCCCGAGAAGGGACAGTTCAAGTGAAGTTCGCAAAGTCTGCTGCGGTTGTTGCCGGTTCCGTCATGGCGCTGGGGGCCGCCGCGCCCGCTTTCGCCGCCCAGCCCGGCGCGCCGACCATGAGCCTCAACGGCGGACTGACCGACGCGCTCAGCAGCGACCAGCTGGACGGCCACCAGCTCGCACCGCTGGTCAAGACGGTCAAGACCACCGAGGGCAAGGTCAGGTCGACCAATGCGAAGAAGGTGCTCCGTGGCGTCACCGGGGCGGCCAAGAAGGCGCAGCTGCTCGGTGGACTTCCGCTCAAGTAATTCCTGGCGTGCGGCGTCGCCGCCGGCGGGCGGGCATCGGTGCCGTCCGGCCCCGGATCGGCGACGCGGTCCGGACTGCACTGTCTCCCGGCCGGGCCCCGGTGAATTCGACGCGGCAGCGGAATTTCGCGGTATCCGGCCTCGGTGGTGGGGTTCGGCGAAGCCTCACCGCACCTCGGCGATTCCTCACCTCCGATGCCGGTGCTGGCCACGATGCCGATCGGTGAAACGGATCAGGGCGCCGCTGTTTGAGTGAATGAGAACAACCAAAATAATCCTTGTGAGTTGGGCAGATTGCCCGGCCCAAGGCATCCCGAAACACGAAGGACCAAAATGATCAAGAAGGCTCTGGCGACCGCAGCCGCGGCTGCGTCCATCGTCGGCGCGGCCGCCGCTGCCGCCCCCGAGGCGATGGCGATCGGTAACCAGCACGGAACGTCTTCCGTCAACGGTAACGGCGCCGCGCAGTACTTCGGCAATTCGACTACTTACGGCTACATGAGCCCGCAGATCGGCCTGATCCAGGGCTCGCTGAACAAGCCCTGCATCGCTCTGGGCAAGCTGAATGCCGGCGCGCTGCAGGACCTCAACATCCTGTCGTCGGCGCAGAACCAGCAGTGCACCGAAAACTCAACCCAGGCCAAGGGTGACGATCCGCTGTCGCACATCCTGGACAACATCCCGATCCTCTCGGGCAACGGCGTCCACAACCACTGACCGGCCCAGTAGCACCCGGGCCGCCCGGTCCTCCTTCTTCCGGGCGGCCCGGGTTTCTGCCGTCGGCGGCGTATGCAGAAGAACGACCGGCGGCGGAGCGAAAATGTTATTCGCTCGTGACTGAACTCCGGTGCACCGGATCGTTAGGAAGAGTGTGTGGAGGGAAGCATGCCAATGCCCTTGCGAGACTGATGGGGCTGCCAGGGCATTGGCATGCCGTCTGTAGCGAGCGCAGGGCCTGCGAAGCCGGTCACCGGGATCGCAGGCCCTGCTTCGTACAAGGGAATTGACGCGACGAGCCGACAAGTCGCATGGTCTGTATGCGAATTATCGCGACAGTGGTGGCAGCAGGCGCCGAGGGTGTCTTCGCGGAAGGCTGGTGCGAGCTATTCGGGTGATGGTGCGGAACTCAAGCCGTTGTGGCGGGTTGTTCAAATAGGGCTCCCGTATCGGGAGTTCCTTCTCCTGAAGGGTTTCGTGATGAACAAGATGATCGCGGGCGCGGCTGTGGCGGCGTCGTTGGTCGGCATTTCCGCTGCGGCCGCTCCGCAGGCCATGGCGATCGGTGACCAAGAGGGCACCAGGACGGTCAACGGCAACGGGGCGGCGTCGGTTTACGGTAACTCCACCACACACGGCAATCTGAGCCCTCAGCTCGGGCTCGTCCAGGGCTCGCTGAACCAGCTGTGCCTCGCTCTGGGCAAGCTGAATCTCGTCGGGCTGCAGGACATCAACATCCTGTCGTCGGCGCAGAACCAGCAGTGCACCGACAACTCGGTGCAGGCCAAGGGCGACGACCCGCTGTCGCACATCCTCGACGACATCCCGATCCTCTCGGGCAACGGTGTCGGCAACCACTGACGGCCAACGGCTTCGGCCGTATCACCGCTTGCGTCCCCGGGCGGTCGGCGCCGCGTTCGCGCTGCCGGCCGCCCGGCCGTGTGAGCACCACGGGGGGTGCGGGCGGCGAGCCCGTACGCAATGACTGCAGACGAGGAATGAGAGATGCGACAGAGCCTGAAGACGTGCGTGCTCGCCGCGGCGGCGGCGTCGGGAGTGCTCGGCGCGAGCGGCGGGGTGGCGTACGCGGACGCCGGTGCCGCGGGGGGCGCCAAGGACTCTCCCGGGGTGCTGTCCGGGAACTCGATCCAGGTGAGCGTGGACACCCCGGTCAACGCGTGCGGCAACTCCGTGGACGCGGGCGCGGCGCTCAACCCGGCCTTTGGTAACGGGTGCGCGACCGGCGGCGTACCCGTGCCGGCCGCCCGGCCCCCGCTGGCGGCGGCCCCGGGGGTGGCCTTCCGCAAGGCCCCGGAGCCGGACCAGCGCCGGGCTCCCGAGCCGGAGCACCGCCCAGGCCACCGGCCGGCCGCACACCGGGCCGCGCCCCCGGCCGCGCCCGCCCACAAGCCCGCCGCTCCGGCTGCCCACACACCCGCCCGAGTGCCCGCCCAGAAGCCCGCTCCGCACCCCGCGCAGGATCCACGGGTGGGAGCGGTGGCACGGGCCGGGGCGTCCGCGGGCTCCGCGCTGCTGGCCTCCACCGGCGCGGACGAGCTGGCCCTGCTGGCCGGCGCGGGCGGCGGGCTGCTGCTGGGCGGGGCGCTGCTGCTGCGCAGGTCCCGGACCCGGCGCAAATGAGTGGGAGTGGTCGAGGCTGCCCCGGGCCGCCCGGGGCAGCCTCGGGGCGCGTGGGGCTCGGCGGCCGGCCGAGCGGGTCCGGCGGGCCGCTCGGCCGGGGCCGCCCGGTCGAGGCGGCCGTCGGCATCGCCGGCCGCCTCGACCGTAGGCCGTCGTACCGCGTTCCGGCGGGCGGTGCTGCGGCTGGAAGCCGCCCTGCGGGGGTACGGCGGATCGTGCGGATCAACGTCTGAAAGCCCGGGTCAGGCACGGGAAGGATCGTTCTTTCGCTCATTGGTGGGACCCGGCTCCCGGGGCGTTTGAAGCGGCCGGAAACGGCCGCACCGCGGGGTCGTGCCGGTCTGCATCGCCTCTGGAAGAATGGCCATGAAAGCCGCAAATGAGTCGATGATGAGCCGATGAGGTGCGGACATGCTCATTGCGCTGGCGCAGACCGATTGTGTGCTGGGCGAGGTTCCGGAGAACCTCAAGATCGCCCATGAGCAGATCGAGCAGGCCGCGGCCCAGGCCGCCGACCTCGTCGTCTTTCCCGAACTGAGCCTGCACGGCTACCACTTGGGTGCGCTCAAGCGCGACGAGTCCATCGAGGCGAGCGATCCGCGGCTGCTGGAGCTGAGTACCCTCGGCCCCGACACGCTGGTCGGCTTCCACGAGCACACCAGCCTGCGCGCCTACAACACCGCGGCGCACTATACGGCCGGCACGCTGCTGCACGCGCACCGCAAGCTCTACCTCCCCAACTACCTGGCCTGGGAGGAGCGCAAGCACGTCAGCCCAGGGCAGTCCATGCGCGCGTACGAGCTGAAGCGGTCCAGGAGCGGCGGCCGGGGCGCGACCCTGGTGTGCAATGACGCCTGGCAGCCGGTGGTGCCCTGGATGGCGGTCCAGGACGGCGCGGAGGTGCTGTTCGTGCCGACCAACAGCGCGGCGAGCCTGGACCCGGAGGCGATGGACACCGGCCTGTACTGGGACACCCTGCTGTCCTATACGGCGCGGATGCTCCAGTGCTGGGTGGTCTTCGTCAACCGGGTCGGCAATGAGCTCGGCGCGACCTTCTGGGGCGGCTCACGGGTGGTGGACCCACGGGGAGCGGTGGTGGCGCAGGCCCCCAAGTGGGAGCCCTCGCTGGTCACCGTGGAGATCGATCTCGCCGAGGCGCGCCGGCAGCGGCGGGCCGTGCCGCTGGTCGCCGAGGCCCGGCTGGGGCTGATCGACCGCGAGGTGCGGCGGCTGATCGACGAGGGCGGCGACCACTGACAGTCGGGCCGCCGGGCGTCAGCGCCCGCCGGCGGACTCCGGGCGGGGCGCCTCGGCGGGCCGGTCGTCCTTGAGGGCCGTGGCCTCGGACTTGAGGATGCGCATCGAGCGGCCCAGGCCGCGCGCCATGTCGGGCAGCTTCTTCGAGCCGAAGAGCAGCACGAGGACGGCGAGGATCAGGATCAGGTGCCAGGGCTCGAAGGCGTTGCGGAGCATGAGCGCGCTCGCTTTCGTCGGGGGCCGGCGGACGTTCTGTCCAGTATTACCCGAACGGTCCGGCCGCCCGGTCCAGGGGGCGCCCCCGGGCCCGGACGGCTGATGGAGACGCCTGCCCTCGGGGTGGCCGGACTAACAGCTGGACTTGCGGAGCCTGGTGGCGTTGTGGCGGTGGGGCTGGCGGCTGGACTTGCGGGTGGCTGGTGGTGTTGCGGCGGCCGGACTACCAGCTGGACTTGCGGAGGCCCGGCAGATGCCCCGCGTGCGCCGGTTCGCGCAGCCGTACGCGGGAGAGGCCGAAGGTGCGGAAGCAGCCGCGCGGGCGCCCGTCGGCGCTGGCGCGGTTGTGCACCCGGCTGGCGTCGGCCTTCCGCGGCCGGCGGGACAGCCCGTGCTGGGGGGCGGTGCGCTCCTCCTGCGGGGTGTGCGGACTGCGGATGACGGCCTTGAGGACGGCCCGCCGGGCCGCGTAGCGGGCGACGGTCGCGCGCCGCTTCCCGTTCTTGGCGATCTTGCTCAGCTTGGCCATCAGGCCTGCTCCCTTCGGGCGCGGATGCGGGCCACAGCCGCCTCGATGCCGTTCGTGTCCACGTTCTTGACGCCCTTGACGCCCTTGGCGCTCAGCGTGAGCCGGGCGTGCCCTGGGGCAGCTATTGAAAATGGAAACCATTTCCGTATACTACCTCGCATGGCCCGCAACGAACTACGCCCGGTCGTCAAGCTCCGGTCCACCGCCGGCACCGGCTTCACGTACGTCACCCGCAAGAACCGCCGCAACAACCCCGACCGCCTGGAACTGCGCAAGTACGACCCGGTGGCCGGCCGGCACGTCACCTTCCGAGAGGAGCGCTGAGGACCGCCATGAAGCCTGGAATCCACCCCGCCTACGGGCCCGTCGTCTTCCGCGACCGGGCCGCCGACTACGCCTTCCTGACCCGCTCGACCGCGACCAGCGACAAGACCGTCGAGTGGGAGGACGGCAACACCTACCCCGTCATCGACGTCGAGATCTCCTCGGCGAGCCACCCCTTCTACACGGGCACCGCACGGGTGCTGGACACCGCGGGCCGTGTCGAGCGGTTCGAGCGCCGCTACGGCAAGCAGGGAGGGCGCTGATGGTTGGCGCAGCGCCGTGGTTGCGCATGCGCGAGCAGGCGCCGATGCCCGGCGTAGTGCCGTGGTTGCGCGTGCGCGAGCAGGCGCCGATGCCCGGCGTAGTGCCGTGGTTGCGCGTGCGCGAGCGGGCGCTGATGCGTGGCGTCGCGTCGCCGTTCGGTGAGCGCGGGGGATGCTGATGCAGCCGCTCAACGTCGTGCTGGTGGGCGGTCTGCACGCGGACGCGCGGCGGGCCGCCGTCGAGCACCTGCTGCGCTCCGTGCCCGGCAGTGTCGCCCTCCATCACGACCTCGCCTCGGCCGCCGACGGCACCGTACGGCGCACCGTCCGCGACACCGGCGGCACGCTCAACGCGGGCGAGGCGCCGCTGATCAACGACTGCGCCTGCTGTGCGCTGCGCGAGGACCTGGTGCCCGAGCTGGAACGGCTGGCCGCGGGCCGGACCTGCCGGCTCGCGGTCGTCGAGCTGTGGGACTCCGTCGAGCCCAGGGCGATGGCCGAGGTGATCACCGGCTGCGGCAGCGAGAACCTGACCCTGACCGGCGTGATCACGGCCGTCGACCCGGCGCTGGTGTTGCCTTACCTCGGGTGCGGTGACGACCTCGCCGAGGCCGGTCTGGCCGCCGCGGCCTCCGACCAGCGCACGGTCGCCGACACCTGGGCCCGGCAGCTGGAGTACGCGCCCGTACTGGCGCTCGCGACGGGGGAGGAGGAGGCCGACCCCGCCGACCTCGCACTGCTCGCCCAGCTGCACCCGACGGCCCGCCGAATACCGCTCGCATCAGGGGAGTTGGCGGCCGCGGCGATGGCCGGCTTCGATGTGGAGGCGGCCGCGGCCCGGCAGCACCCCGCCTGTGCGCTGCTGCCGCAGGAGGCCGACGAGGACGGTGTCGGCACGCTCGTGTGGCAGCGCACCCGGCCCTTCCACCCCGAGCGGCTCTACTCCGCGCTGGAGGACCTGACCTGCGCCGCCGCGCGCAGCCGGGGCCGGTTCTGGCTGGCCGACCGGCCGGACACCCTGCTGGCCTGGGACGCGGCCGGCGGTGCGCTGTGCGTGGAGAGTGCGGGGCCGTGGCTGGCCGCACTGCCGGACGCCGCCTGGGAGATGGTGCCGCCGGTGCGCAGGGCCGCCGCCGCGCTGGACTGGCACCCCGAGCACGGCGACCGCGCCCAGCACCTGGTCTTCACCTCGCCGGGCCTGGACCACGAGGGCCTGCGGTCCCTGCTGGAGTCCTGTCTGCTCACCGACGCCGAGTACGCGGGCGGCCCGTCCGCCTGGAAGAGCCTGCCGCCCGCCTTCGACGCCCTCCTCGACCCCGTTTCCTAGGCCCTGGCGTCGAACTCCCGCCTGCCCCGCGCCCCGCACACCCGTACATGGACAAGGACCTTCCCGTGCCCCGTCGCCACGACCCGCGCCGCAAGGCCACGCCCCGCCGCAATCCGCTGGACGCGGCGGGCATCACCTTCATCGACTACAAGGACACCGATCTGCTGCGGAAGTTCATCTCCGACCGCGGCAAGATCCGCAGCCGGCGGGTCACCCGGGTCACCGCGCAACAGCAGCGGCAGCTCGCCCGGGCGATCGAGAACGCACGGGAGATGGCCCTGCTCCCGTACGCGTCACGGTGACGGCCGCCGCTCGGTGGCCGACGGCCGTCCCGTGACGGGTAGGAGATTCCCTACGTTTGACGCGTAGGGAATCTCCTACATATCTTTGCGGTGTGAACGCCACTTCTGTACGGCATGACGACGCCGCCCCGTCCGCCCCGTCCGCCCCGTCCGCCCCGTCCGCGGCGGACCAGGACCTGGTCTTCGGGGCGCTGGCCAACGCCACCCGGCGCGAGGTGCTGCGGCTGCTGCGTGAGGGCGGCCCGCAGCCCGTCCAGGGGCTGGCGGAGCACTTCGCGATGCGCCGCCCCAGCCTGTCCGAGCATCTGAAGGTGCTGCGGGAGGCCGGACTGGTGAGCGAGGAGCGGGCCGGCCGGCAGCGGATCTACCGCCTGGAGGCCGCACCGCTCAGCGAGGTCCAGGAGTGGCTCGGCCCCTACGAGCGGTTCTGGCGCGCCAAGCTCGCGGGCCTGGGGGAACTGCTCGACCGCATCCCCGAGGAAGAGGCGCAATGAACACCCCAGCCTTCGAGGCCGCCGGCGACGATCCGGTGGACCTGACGACCCTCCGCGTCGCGCAATTCGTGGCGCACCCTCCTGGCAAGGTCTGGCGGGCGCTGACCGAGCCCGAGCTGATCGCCCAATGGCTGATGCCCGGCGACTTCCGGCTGGAGATCGGCCACCGCTACGAGATGGCCGGGCTGCCGCGGCCCGGCACCAACTTCTCCGGCACGGTCGTCGCCGAGGTGCTGGCCTTCGAACCGGAGCGGATGCTGCGGCTGCGCTGGCAGGACGCCGACGAGGGGCAGGGTAACCGGGCCGACTGGACGATCACCTGGACCCTGGAACCCGAGGGGAGTGGCACACGTCTCTTCCTCGTCCATGAGGGCTTCGACCCCGACGATCCGTACCAGGTGCAGGCGCACCGCATCATGGGCGGCGGCTGGCGGTCGATGGTGCAGGAGCGTCTGGCGAAGGTGCTCGACGAGCTGTGACCGCCCCGGCACCCGCTGTCGTGCACGTGCATCTGCGCATGCATTCGCACGTGAACGCCGCTATGATCCGGGGCAGTTGACACCATTTATCACCGGGAGATCCCAGTGCCCCACGCATACAACGGCATGGCCGCAACGGATCTCCACGAGGTGACATGGCAGAAGAGCAGGCACAGCAACTCCCAGGGCTCCTGCGTGGAGTTCGCCAAACTCCCCGATGGCGAGATCGCGGTACGCAACTCGCGCTTCCCGGACGGCCCCGCGCTCATCTACACACCGGCCGAGGTCCGGGCGATGCTGCTCGGCGTCAAGGACGGGGAGTTCGACCACCTCGTACGGGACTGAAGGCGCCTGGTGCAGGTGGCGCAGGTGGCGCAGGTGGCGCAGGTGGTCCTGTAGGGCCCGTAGGACCCCGTAGGGCTCTCGTGGGGCCCTACCGGCCCGAGGGAAGACGAGCGAGCGGCCGGGTGCCCGTTCCTCACGGGTACCCGGCCGCTGCTCACTCGCGGGATGGCCGGCCACGGCTCGCTCACATGCGGCCGGTCACGGCAGCCGGAAGAGCGCCCACACGATCTTGCCGTGGCTGACGCCGGCGAGCGGATGCCAGCCCCAGCTGTCGCTGAAGGACTCCACCAGGTACAGCCCCCGCCCCGACTCCGCGGCCGAATCGGCCTCCCCGGCCACCGGCGAACCGTCGCTCGGGTCCCGTACGGCACAGATCAGCCGCTGTGACCAGCGCATCAGATGGAGCCGGGCGGGCGGAGTGGTATCGGCGTGCTCCGGGGCGGCGAGGACCGCATGCCGCAGTGCGTTGGTGACGAGTTCGGAGACGACCAGGGCGACCGAGTCGAAGAGCTCGTCCAGCTCCCAGCCCTGCAAGGTCTCGCGGGTGAAATTCCGTGCGCAACGCACCGATTCATAGCGCGGAGGGAGCGTGCACGACACGGATCCGGAGACGGCCGGCGGGTCGACGGGAGGAAGGCCCTGCCATAACGGCTCGAGCATGGTCAAAACCTTGGTCCCCATGCGAGGCACTCCTGGCGTTCGCGGACGTCATGACCCTGGCCGGGCAGCCGGATCAGGCGGATCTTTCACGAGCGTGCATGCGTGCGACGCCTATGGTTCCCAATGTGCGAGACAGATGCAAGGGCAGATGCACGTGCACGTGCCGCGATTGCGGCAACTCGCTCCGGTTTACGGGGAATTATTGGCGTGGGTTCTTGTAAAGGCCTTGCGGGGGCCTCACACATCCGTAACCGGATGAGCACTCAACGAAGCCTGAACATGGCAGACTGCGGCCCACTGTTGGACTGGTGGGGGTCACAGGAGGGTCTGAGAGGTGTCCGCAAGTGAGTCGAGCGGGTCGGTGGTGCGGCGGATCCTGCTCGGGTCGCAGCTTCGCCGACTGCGTGAATCCCGCGGGATAACCCGCGAGGCGGCCGGCTACTCGATCCGTGCGTCGGAATCGAAGATCAGCCGCATGGAGTTGGGCCGGGTGAGCTTCAAGGCACGCGACGTCGAGGACCTGCTCATGCTGTACGGCGTCACCGACGCCCAGGAACGCGAGGCGTTGCTGTCCCTCGCACGCGAAGCCAACGTCGCGGGCTGGTGGCACAGTTACACCGATGTCCTGCCCAGCTGGTTCCAGACGTATGTGGGCCTGGAAGGAGCCACTTCCCTCATCCGCGTCTACGAAGTCCAGTTCGTACACGGCCTGTTGCAGACCGAAGCCTATGCCCAGGCCGTCGTCAGACGGGGCATGCCGGACGCCTCCGCGGCCGACGTCGAGCGCCGGGTCGCGCTGCGCATGGAGCGCCAGAAACTCCTCGTGGCCGAACGGCCCGCCCAGTTCCACTGCGTACTGGACGAAGCCGCACTGCGCCGCCCCTACGGCGAACGCCAGGTCATGCGCGAACAGTTGAGACATCTGATCGAGGTCTCCGAACGGCCCAACGTACGTCTTCAGGTCATGCCGTTCAGCCTGGGTGGGCACGCGGGCGAGTTCGGTGCGTTCACCATGCTCGGATTCCAGGAATCGGGACTGCCGGACGTCGTCTTCCTGGAACAGCTGACGAGCGCCCTGTATGTCGACAAGCCCGAAGAGGTCGCCCAGTACGGGCGGGTGATGGACCGCCTCCAGGAGGAGGGACCCAGCCCCGCAGAAACAAGGGATCTCCTTCGTGGTCTACTCCAACTCATGTGACGCGTCGGTAGGATGGCGGACCATCAGGAGTCAGCACCCCCCAATGCGGCGCCCTGAGCGCCCTTTCTCCAGATCGGGATGGCATGTCCTACTTCGACGAGTTGGCATATCAGTTCATCGACGGTGAGTGGCGCTCCGGAAGCGGCTCATGGGACATCGTCGACTTCAATCCTTACAACGGCGAGAAGCTGACCTCCATACCCGTCGCCACGGTCGAGGAGATCGACCAGGCCTACCGCGCCGCCGAGCGCGCCCAGCGGGAATGGGGCGCCGTCAACCCCTACACCCGGCGGCTGGTCTTCGAACGCGTGCTGCGGATCATCGACGACCGCGAGGCGGAGCTGTCCGAGGCGATCGCCGCCGAGGTCGGCGGCACGCTCGCCAAGGTGGGCTTCGAGCTGCACCTGGCCAGGGAATTCCTGCGCGAGGCGATCCAGCTGGCACTGCGCGCCGAGGGCCGCATCCTGCCCTCGCCCATCGACGGCAAGGAGAACCGGCTCTACCGGCTGCCGGTCGGCGTCGTCAGCGTCATCAGCCCCTTCAACTTCCCCTTCCTGCTGTCGATCAAGTCCGTCGCGCCGGCCCTCGCGCTCGGCAACGCGGTCGTCCTCAAGCCGCACCAGAACACCCCGATCTGCGGCGGCGGGCTGGTCGCCAAGATCTTCGAGGAGGCCGGGCTGCCGGCCGGCGTCCTCAACGTCGTGGTCACCGACATCGCCGAGATCGGCGACGCGCTGATCGACCACCCCGTCCCCAAGACCATCTCCTTCACCGGCTCGGAGAAGGTCGGCCGGCACGTCGCGACCGTCGCCGCCGCCAACTTCAAGCACGCGGTGCTGGAACTGGGCGGCAACAGCGCGCTGGTGGTCCTCGACGACGCCGACCTCGACTACGCCGTGGACGCCGCCGTCTTCAGCCGCTTCGTCCACCAGGGGCAGGTCTGCATGGCCGCCAACCGGGTGCTCGTGGACCGCGCCGTCGAGCGCGAGTTCACCGAGAAGTTCGTCGCCAAGGTGGCGTCCCTGAAGGTCGGCGACCCCACCGACCCGCAGACGCACATCGGCCCCCTGATCAACGAGGGCCAGGCCGAGGCCGTCTCCTCACTGGTCGACCGCGCCGTCGCCGAGGGCGCCTCGGCGCTGCTGCACGGGGAGGCCCGCGGCACACTCGTCGCGCCGAGCGTGCTCAGCGGCCTGCCGGTGGACTCCCCGCTGCTCACCCAGGAAATCTTCGGCCCCGTCGTCCTGCTGATCCCCTTCGACGGCGACGAGGAGGCCGTACGGCTCACCAACTCCACGCCGTACGGACTCAGCGGTGCGGTGCACACCGGCGACATCGAGCGGGGCGTGCGCTTCGCCAAGCAGATCGACACCGGGATGTTCCACGTCAACGACGCCACGGTGCACGACGAGCCGATCGTGCCCTTCGGCGGCGAGAAGAGCTCCGGCGTGGGCCGGCTGAACGGCGATGCGATGGTCGAGGCTTTCACCACCACCAAGTGGATCTCCATCCAGCACGGTCGGTCGCGGTTTCCGTTCTAGTTGGTTCGGTTGCGGGCTTCGGTCTGGTGGGCGTCGGTTCTGTTTTTAGTGGCCGCCGGTCCCGTTCTGTTGGGGCGATCGGTCCCGTTCTGGGGGTTGGCAGGTCCCGTTTTGGTCGGTCGTGGGCCTCGCTCCGGTCGGCTGGTCGGGCGTAGGCCTGGTTTTTCGTAGGCCTCGTTCTGGTGGGTCGTAGTGCTCGTCCTCGGGGGTGGCGGGGGCGGGTGTGGTTCCGGTGGCTGGGTGGTGGGGGCGGGTCCGGGCCGGCGTGCGGGGTGGGCGGGAGTTGTGCGGGGTCGGGGCGGGTGTGAGTGGTCTGCGCCGGGTGGGCGTGGGCGGGGGCTCTGGGCTGGGCGGGGCGCTTGGCGGAGTCGCTGTGGCGGGGCTTCGTGCTGCGGCTGGTGCCGCGTTCGGCTTTGTAGGGCGGCTGGTGCGTTCGTGGGCTTGGTGGTGACTGGGCGGGTGGATTGCCTGTGCCTGTTTGCCGTGTGTGCCTCCTTTCCTGTTTCGGCAACGATTACTTAGCGTAATCAGTTCCCGCGGAGGGTGACGGTATGTATGCGTGGCGAGAAAGGGGGAGGGGTGGGTGCGGGTTGCGGACAGGAGTTGTCCGCAAGGGGTCATAGCTTGAGGGGTGTCGGAAGGGCGGCGGCGGGCAACGGCCCGGTCGCTCAGGGGTGTTGGACGGAAGGTGGACGTTGTGCCTACTCATGTGCTTGCCGAGGCTCACGGGGACGAGACCGGTGCGCTGCTGGCCTTTCTGGAGGCGCAGCGGGGCGGGTTGCGGCGGGCGGTTCTCGGGCTGACCGACGGCCAGGCGGGCGAGCGGCCGAGTGCCAGTGAGCTGTCGCTGGCCGGGCTGGTGAAGCATGTCGCGGAGACCGAGCAGGGCTGGATCGAGACGGCACAGCAGCGGCCGCACTCCATCCAGCGGGACCAGGGCAACTGGCATTTGAGCTTCCAGCTGGCGGACGGCGAGACGCTGGCGGGGGTGCTGGAGTTCTGGGACGGTGTGGCGCGGCGGACCGAGGAGTTCATCCGGGCCGTACCGAGCCTGAACGACACCTTTCCGCTGCCCGAGGCGCCGTGGTTCCCGCCGGGGGCCCGGCAGTCGATGCGCTGGCTGCTGCTGCATCTGATCGGGGAGGTCGCCCGGCACGCCGGTCATGCCGACATCATCCGTGAGTCCCTGGACGGCAAGACGGCCTTTGTGCTGGTGGATGAGGAGCGCGCGGCCCGGGAGCGGCAGGCGGGTTGAGCCCGGGCGATGACCTGGGTGCGGCGACCTGGCCCCGACGGCGCGGGCCCGGCGCAATAACCTGGACCGCATGTCAGCGATCCGTCTCCTGGTGCTCGGCGCCGTACGGCAGCACGGCCGGGCTCATGGCTATCAGGTCCGCAACGACCTGGAGTACTGGGGTGCCCACGAGTGGTCCAATGCCAAGCCGGGTTCGATCTACCACGCGCTCAAGCAGATGGCGAAGCAGGGACTGCTGCGCGCGCATGAGACGGCGCCGTCCACGGCAGGTGGTCCACCGCGTACCGAGTACGAGATCACTGAGCGGGGCACGCAGGAGTATTTCGCCCTCCTGCGTGCATCCCTGACTGCCTACGATCAGAAGCCCGATGTGCTCTCGGCCGCGCTCGGCTTCCTCGTCGACCTGGACCGTGCGGAGGCCCTTGAGCTTCTGGAGGAGCGGGTGCGGGGGATCGAGGAGTGGCGCAGTGCGGTCACCGAGTACTACACGCCCGAGGAGGGGCCGGGGCAGCTCGGCCACATCGGCGAGATCATGAACTTCTGGGTCCACTCGGCGGACGCCGGTGCGGAGTGGACCCGCGGGCTCATCGAGCGGATCAAGGCCGGGGCGTATGTCTTCGCCGGCGAGGGGGAGCCGTTCGTCGGGGTGCTCGCGGAGGGGCAGGAGAACCCGTACGCGACGAAGGATCTGCATCCCGGGGACGGGCAGTGAGCGGGCGGGGCAAGCCGGGTGCATGGAGGCCGAGCTGAATCGCCCGGCTCGTTAATCAAGTTTGATTAGTGGGGTGGTCGGGGTTATCTTCGAGCCGAGTAGTCAAACTTGACTATCCTGGGAGGGGATGGCGTGACTGAGCGCGATGCCGCGATCGTCGTCGAAGAACTGCGCAAGAGTTACGGGAAGAAAGCGGCCCTGGACGGGCTCGATCTGACCGTCCGCTCCGGGACCGTGCTCGGAGTCCTCGGGCCCAACGGTGCCGGCAAGACCACCCTCGTACGGATCCTGTCGACCCTCCTGCGGCCCGACGGCGGCCGGGTCGAGGTGGCCGGGTTCGATGTCCGGCGCCGTCCGGACGAGGTGCGGCTGCGGATCGGGCTGCTCGGCCAGCATGCGGCGGTCGACGAGGAGCTCAGCGGGCGGCAGAACCTGGAGATGTTCGGGCGGCTCTTCCACCTCGGTGCGCGCCGGGCGGGGGCGCGCGCGGACGAACTGCTGGAGCGGTTCGGACTTGCCGACACCGGGCGGAAGGCGGTGGGCAAGTACAGCGGCGGTATGCGGCGCCGCCTCGATCTGGCGGCGTCACTGATCATGGCGCCGCGGATCCTCTTCCTCGACGAGCCCACGACCGGGCTGGATCCGCGCGGCCGTACGGAGGTGTGGAACGCGGTGCGCTCGCTGGTCGACGGCGGTACGACGGTGCTGCTCACCACGCAGTATCTGGAGGAGGCGGACCAGCTCGCGGACCGGATCGCGATGGTGGACGGCGGCCGGGTTGTCGCGGACGGGACACCGGACGAGCTGAAGACCGCGACCGGCGGTGACCGGATCGATGTCGTCGTGCGTGACGCAGGCCAACTGTCCCGGGCGGCCGAGGTGCTGGCGGCGGTTCCGGGTGCGGGTGCGGTCCGTACGGACGCGGACGCCCGCCGGATCGGTGCCGCCGTCGCCGGGCGGACGG
The DNA here is from genome assembly GCF_055575375.1 of Streptomyces sp. NPDC034111. Taxonomy (NCBI): domain Bacteria; kingdom Bacillati; phylum Actinomycetota; class Actinomycetes; order Kitasatosporales; family Streptomycetaceae; genus Streptomyces; species Streptomyces sp. NPDC034111. The sequence goes on from NZ_JBVIST010000014.1 coordinate 88,465, forward strand.
CCGCGCTGACCGAGGCCGTACGAGCCCTGGACGCGGCCGGCATCGAGGCCGAGGACCTCGCGCTGCGGCGCCCCACGCTGGACGAAGTCTTTGTGCATCTGACCCGCGACAGTGCCGAGGAGGCCGCGACCGTATGAGCATGGCGTGGGCGGTTACCGATTCCTGGACGATGACCCGGCGCGGGCTGGCGCACTGGGCGAGGCAGCCGGTGCCGGTCGTGGTCGCCCTGGTCTTCCCGGTGATGATGCTGCTGATGTTCGGGTACTTCCTGGGCGGCGGCATGGCGGTACCCGGTGGGGGTGACTACAAGGAGTACCTGGTTCCCGGGATGTTGGCGCTCACCATGGCGTTCGGGCTCGAATCGACGATGATCGCGGTGACCCAGGACCTCGGCAAGGGGGTGCTCGACCGTTTCCGGTCGATGCCGATGGCGTCGTCCGCGGTGCTGGTCGGCCGCAGCGTGCTGGACATGCTGCAGTCCGCGCTGAGCCTGCTGGTGATGATCGGTGCCGGTCTGGCGATGGGCTGGCGCTGGCACGGCGGTGCGGGCAGCGCGCTGTACGCGGTGGGGCTGCTGCTTCTGCTGCGGTTCGCGATGCTGTGGATCGGTATACATCTGGGTCTGGTCGCGGGCCGGCCCGAGCTCGTCCAGGCGGTACAGATCCTGGTCTGGCCGGTGGGCTTCCTCTCCAACGCCTTTGTCTCCGCGGCGTCGATGCCCGGCTGGCTGGGGTCGGTCGCGGAGTGGAACCCGATGTCGGCGACGGCGGGCGCGGTACGTGAGCTGTTCGGCAACCCGCGCTGGGTGGGCGACAGCTGGGCGTCCACTCATGCCGGGCTGCTGGCCGTGGTGTGGCCGCTGGTGCTGCTCGTGGTGTTCTTCCCGCTGGCGGTACGGCGGTACCGGAGGCTGGGCTGCTGAGGCGGTGGGCCGGTGGGTCGGTGAGCCGCTGACGGGCGGGGCCGGGCCGGTGGGGCGCGCCGCCCGGCCCGGCGCCCCTTGCCCGGCCCCGTACGGCTGGGCGCGCCCGGCGTCAGTGGTGGAACGCCGTCGCGACGCTCTCCGGCCGTTCCAGCGGGCCCTGCTGTTCCCGTAGTTCCGTCAGGAGCTGTTCCAGGTCGGCGAGGAAGAGGTCGGCGAGGTCCTGCGAGAAGCCGTTGCGGCAGACGACCCTCAGGACGGAGAGGTCCTCGCGGTCGGGCGGGAAGGTGTAGGCGGGGAGCAGCCAGCCGCGTTCCTTCATGCGCCGGGAGACGTCGAAGACGTCGAAGGCCTTGATGTGGTCGGCGGTGGTGAAGGCGAAGACCGGTAGCTCGTCGCCGTGGGTGAGGAGCGTGAAGTCGTCGATGGCGCCGATGCGTTCGGCCATCGAGCGGGCCACGTCCCGGGTCGCCTGCTGTACGGCGCGGAAGCCGGCCCTGCCCAGCCGCAGGAAGGTGTAGTACTGGGCGGCGACCTGGGCACCGGGGCGGGAGAAGTTGAGGGCGAAGGTCGGCATGTCGCCGCCCAGGTAGTTGACGCGGAAGACCAGCTCCTCGGGGAGCGCCGTCTCGTCGCGCCACAGGGCCCAGCCGACGCCGGGGTAGACCAGGCCGTACTTGTGGCCGGAGGTGTTGATGGAGGCGACCCGCGGGAGCCGGAAGTCCCACATCACCTCCGGGTCGAGGAACGGCGCGATCATGGCGCCGGATGCGCCGTCCACGTGGACCGGGATGTCCCAGCCCTTCTTCTCCTGGACCTCGTCGAGCGCCGCGCAGATCTCGGCCACCGGCTCGTAGGAGCCGTCGAAGGTCGAGCCGAGGATCGCCACCACGCCGATGGTGTTCTCGTCGCACAGCTCCGCTGCGGAGGCGGCGTCCAGGTGGAAGCGTTCGCCTTCCATCGGGACCTGGCGGGCCTCGACCTCCCAGAAGTTGCAGAACTTCTCCCAGCAGACCTGGACGTTGGCGCCCATGACGAGGTTGGGCCGAGCCTTGCCCGGGTACCGGTCGCTGTTGCGCTGCATCCAGCGCCGTTTGAGGGCCATCCCGGCGAGCATGCAGGCCTCGCTGGACCCGGTGGTCGAGCAGCCGACCGCGGCCGAGGGGTCGGGGGCGTGCCACAGGTCGGCGAGCATCGCCACGCACCGCTTCTCCAGTTCGGCGGTGCGCGGGTACTCGTCCTTGTCGATCATGTTCTTGTCCCGGCACTCCGCCATCAGGACGCCGGCCTGCGGCTCCATCCAGGTCGTGACGAAGGTGGCGAGGTTGAGCCGGGCGTTGCCGTCCAGCATGAGTTCGTCGTGGACGAACTGGTAGGCGGTGTGCGGGGAGACCGGGCCGTCGGGCAGGGTGTGCCGCGGCGGGGAGGTCTCCATCCCGGCGACCGGGTCGGCCTCGCCGTAGAAGGGGTTGACCTGGTGTCCGGTCTGTTTGCGGTCGCTCGGTGATGCGCCTTTGTGGAGGGTCATCTGTCGCCTCTCCCCGTCAACTCTCTTGCGAAAGGCCGTGCTTGATGGCTTTTGTGAACTTCACGACGCGTTCGGCCTGGATACGGGCGGCGGTGCGCGCGTCGTCGTCGAGCGGGGTTTCCGGGCCGCCGACATGGGAGGTGCCGTAGGGGTTGCCGTCGGCGTACTTCGCCGGGTCGGTGTAGCCGGGGGCGATGAGGATGCCGCCGAAGTGGTGGATGGTGTGGTACAGCGCGAGCAGGGTGGATTCCTGGCCGCCGTGTTTGGTGGCGGAGGCGGTGAAGCCGCTGTAGACCTTGTCGGCGAGCCTGCCCTGCTGCCAGAGGCCGCCGAGGGTGTCGAGGTACTGCTTGAGCTGGGAGGTCACATTGCCGAAGCGGGTCGGGGTCCCGAAGATCACGGCGTCCGCCCAGAGCATGTCCTCGTGTGTGGCCTCCAGGATGTCGGCGGTGGCGGCGGCGTTGGCGGCCCAGGCCGGGTTGGCGTCGATGGCGGTCTGCGGGGCGAGTTCGGCCGTCCGGCGCAGCCGTACGTCGGCCCCGGCGTGCTCGGCGGCGTCCGCGATCCGCCGGGCGAGCTCGGCGACGGTGCCGGTGGACGAGTAGTAGATGACGGCGACATGGACGTCGTGCACGGGCATGGATCTGCGCACCTCCCTCCGGGAGCCCACGAGATCCGACAATACGTGCATAAGGGGCGTATGGCGTGCGGAGTGCGTCCGGGGGGTGGCGCCTGGTGCGCGTCGCCCGGGTGCCGCCCCGCCCGTCCGGCCCGTCCCCGTCCGGCCCGTCCTCGCGCCCCCTAGCCCGCGCTCGCCAGGGACAGCTTCGCCGCGAAGCTGAGGAACGCCGCGCCGGCGCCCGCGGACAGTCCCGCGGTCAGCCGCCGGCGGCGCCGGAAGGTGGCCGCCAGGAACGTCCCGCTGAAGATCAGGACCGACAGATAGCTGAAGCTGAACAGCTGCGCCCAGGCGCCCAGCGTCAGGAACGACAGCACCGGGTGGGCGTACGACGGGTCCACGAACTGCACGAAGAACGAGACGAAGAACAGGATCGCCTTCGGGTTGAGCAGACTGACCACCAGTGCCCGGCGGAACGGCCGCTCCGCGGTCTCCCTGGGCGCCGCGGGGGCGTCCTCGCCGGATCCCGCGGCCCGGCGCGCCTCCCGGCCCCGCCACAGCGCCCAGGCGCCGCGCAGCATCCCGACCGCGAGCCACGTCAGATAGCCCGCACCGGCGAACTTGACCACCGCGAACAGCACCGGGCTGGCCTGGAGCAGCGAGGCCACCCCGCCCGCCGACAGCGTCATCAGCACCGTGTCACCGCACAGCACACCGGCCGCCGCCCGGTACGCCACCCGCGGTCCGCGGCGGGCCGCCACCGAGACGACGTAGAGCGAGTTCGGGCCCGGCAGCAGAATGATCAGCGCAAGCCCCACCAGATACGTCGGCAGATCCGTTATCCCCAGCATGAGCGGCAGGATCTCACCGCCCGGCCGGCCCGCTCACCGGTTTTTCAGCATGCGGACTTGCACCTCACGTGACGTGAGGACACATCGTGAAGTGCGTACCGAGAAGGGAGCGGAAGTGAGCTATTCGGTAGGGCAGGTCGCCGCCCTCGCCGGGGTGACGGTGCGCACCTTGCACCACTACGACGAGATCGGGCTGCTGGAGCCCGGCGAACGCAGCCACGCGGGCCACCGGCGCTACGGCGACGAGGACCTGGACCGGTTGCAGCAGATCCTGTTCTACCGGGAGCTCGGCTTCCCGCTCGACGAGGTCGCGGCCCTGCTCGACGACCCGGACGCGGACCCGCAGGACCACCTGCGGCGCCAGCACCATCTGCTGACCGCCCGGATCGAGAAGCTGCAGAAGATGGCCGAGGCCGTCGAACACGCCATGGAGGCACGGAAGATGGGTATCAACCTCACGCCCGAGGAGAAGTTCGAGGTCTTCGGGGACTTCGACCCGGACCAGTACGAGGACGAGGTGCGGGAGCGCTGGGGCCACACGGAGGCATACCGGGAGTCGCGGCGGAGAACGGCCTCCTACACCAAGGAGGACTGGAAGCGCGTCATCGAGGAGCTCGACGCGATCCACGGGCGGATGGCCGACCTGATGTCGGCCGGCACCCCCGCCGACTCCGAGGAGGCCATGGACACGGCGGAGGACCACCGCCGCTTCATGTCGAGCTCGTACTACGACTGCACGCACGCGTTCCACACCTGCCTCGGCGAGATGTACGTCGCCGACCCGCGGTTCACCGCGACGTTCGAGAAGATCCGCCCCGGCCTCGCGGCCTACCTGAAGGACGCGATCCTCGCCAACGCCGCCCGGCACGCGTAGCGGCACGGCTGCGCTACGCGGGCGCTTCACGGGCGCTGTAGGGGTGCGGGCCCCGCCGTCCGCGGTTCCGGCAGGGCAGTTCCAGGCAGAGCAGTTTCAGGACTGCGGTTTCACGACGGCGGTTCAGGACTGCCGTTCTCACGACTGCCGTGTCACGCCTGCCGTGTCAGAACTGCCGTGTCAGGACTGCGGGGCCAGCACCACCGCGGTGCCGTACGCGCACACCTCGGTGCCCACGTCCGCCGCCTCCGTCACATCGAAGCGGAACATCAGGACCCCGTTCGCCCCGCGCGAGCGGGCCTGCTCCACCAGCCGCTCCATCGCCTGGTTACGGGTCTCGACCAGCGTCTTGGTCAGCCCCCGCAGTTCGCCGCCGACCAGCGACTTCAGGCCCGCGCCGATCTGGCTGCCGAGGTGCCGGGAGCGCACCGTCAGGCCGAAGACCTCGCCGATGACCCGCTGCACATGGAATCCCGGCACGTCATTCGTCGTCACGACCAGGACGTCGGACTGTGCGTGCTGTCCGCCGCCGTACTCATCGATGCCCATGGGCGCACCTCCTTGACGCCAGCATCACCCGGCCCCGCGGGCCCGGCCAGCGGTCGGGGAGCGGTCGGGTGGCGGTGCCGGTGCCCGCCTGGAACCGCGGGCGGTCGTCCTGCGTTGATAGTTTTGGGCCGCACCCGCGCCTGCATCCCCGTCGCTCGTACGATCCGGCGCCCTCGACCCAGGAGCCTTCACCCCGTGAATACTCTCGCGCTCGGCCCCCAGTGGCTGGACCCGGACTACCTGATCTCGACGTTCGGCCTGATCGGCGTCCTGGTCATCGTCTTCGCGGAGTCCGGTCTGCTGATCGGCTTCTTCCTGCCGGGTGACTCGCTCCTGTTCACCACGGGCCTGCTGGTGACGGCGGGCAAGCTGGACGTGCCGCTGTGGGCGGTGTGCAGTCTGGTCGTGCTCGCCGCCGTCCTCGGTGACCAGGCCGGCTACCTCTTCGGCCGCAAGGTCGGCCCCTCGCTCTTCACGCGCCCCGATTCCCGCCTCTTCAAGCAGGAGAACGTCGAGAAGGCGCACGAGTTCTTCGAGAAGTACGGCCCCAAGTCGCTGATCCTGGCCCGTTTCGTGCCGATCGTCCGGACCTTCACGCCGATCGTCGCCGGTGTGAGCCGGATGAACTACCGGTCCTTCATCACCTTCAACATCATCGGCGGCGCGCTGTGGGGCGCCGGTGTCACCGTGCTCGGCGCGCTGCTCGGCAACATCGAGTTCGTCCACAAGCACATCGAGATGATGCTGGTCGCGATCGTGCTGATCTCCGTGGTCCCGATCGTGATCGAGTTCCTGCGGGCGCGCGGCAAGGCGAAGAAGGCGGGGCCGGCGCCGGTCGCCCCCGTGGAGCCGGGCCGTCCGCACGGCGCCACCGCGGACAGCACCCGCCGCGGCCGGCACGCCAAGCGCTGACGCTCTTCGCCGGCGGCAGCTGGGGAGGCGGCGGGGCGCAGCGAAATGGCATCGTGTCCTTGACCACCCCCCAGGAGGCCAACAAGGAGCGAAGCCCGTGGCGTCGGACCCACCCGCACCGGAGCACGGCGGCGGATCCCCGGAGGACCGCAAGCCGGCATCGGACGAGGCGCACAGCGCCTTCACCCCACCGCTCGGGGTCCCTTACCCCCCGCTCCCTGAGGACGAGCACCCGACCTCCGAGTTCGCCCTCCCGGCCGGTCTGCGTCCGGAGGCGCCCCCCGAGCCGGAGGGCTCCGCGTTCGCGCCGCCCGGATCCACCACCGGTCAGACCCCGCTGCCCGCGCCGGTCGGCGCCACGGCCATGGGCCTGGCCTTCACCCCGCCGCACGGCATACCCGCCATCCGCCTGACCAAGGAAGCGCCCTGGCAGGACCGGATGCGCACGATGCTGCGGATGCCGGTGGGGGAGCGCCCGGTCCCCGAACGCTTCGGCGGCACCGAGGAGGAGACCGGCCCGGCGGTGCCCCGCGTCCTCGACCTGACGCTGCGTATCGGCGAGATCCTGCTGGCCGGCGGTGAGGGCGCGGAGGACGTCGAGGCCGCGATGTTCGGCGTCGCCTACGCCTACGGGCTGGAGCGGGTCGAGCCGACCGTCACCTTCACCCTGCTGTCGATCTCGTACCAGCCGTCGCTGGTCGACGACCCGGTCACGGCCAGCCGGACGGTCCGGCGCCGCGGCGTCGACTACAACCGGCTGTCCGCCGTCTTCCGGCTCGTCGACGCCATCACCTCCGACGGCATCACCCTCGAAGAGGCCTACCGCGGCCTCGCCGAGATCCGCCGTAACCGCCACCCGTACCCGAGCTGGGCGCTGACGGTGGCCTCCGGGCTGCTGTCCGGCGCCGCCTCGATGCTCGTCGGCGGCGAGCTGCTGGTGTTCGTGGCGGCCGCGGTGGGCTCGATGCTCGGCGACCGGCTGGCCTGGCTCGCGTCCGGCCGGGGGCTGCCGGAGTTCTACCAGTTCGTGGTCGCCGCGATGCCGCCGGCCGCGGTGGGCGTCGGCTTCGGTCTGGCGCACTTGGGTGTGCAGGCGTCCGCGGTGATCACCGGTGGGCTGTTCGCGCTGATCCCGGGGCGGGCGCTGGTCGCCGGTGTGCACGACGGGCTGACCGGCTACTACATCACCGCCGCCGCCCGTCTGCTGGAGGTCGGCTACCTCATCGTCGGCATCGTCGTCGGTGTGCTCAGCGTGCTGTACCTGGGTCTGCGGCTGACGCCGGGCCTCAAGCGGCTCAACCCCGAGGAGGCGCTGGGGGTCTACAACGAGCCGCTGGTGCAGATCATCGCGGCCATGCTGCTGGCGCTGGCGTTCTGTGTGCTGCTCCAGCAGGAACGTCACACCGTGGCCTTTGCGACCCTGAACGGCGGTGTGGCCTGGGTGGTGTACGGCGCCCTGGCCTATGTCGCCAAGATCAACCCGGTGCCGGCCACCGCCATCGCGGCCGGACTGGTGGGCCTCTTCGGCCAGTTGCTCTCCCGCTACCGCTACGCCTCCGCGCTGCCGTACGTCACGGCCGCCATCGGTCCGCTGCTGCCCGGTAGCGCCACCTACTTCGGCCTGCTCAACTTCGCCCAGGGGCACCTGCCGGAGGGCCTGACGTCGCTGGTCCAGGCCGCCTCGCTGGCGCTGGCCATCGCCGTCGGGGTCAACCTCGGCTCCGAGGTCGCGCGGCTGTTCCTGCGTGCGCCCGGCGCCCAGGAGGGCGGTGCGGGGCGCCGCGCCGCGAAGCGGACCCGCGGCTTCTAGGGCGGGCCCGGGAAACGCACGACGGGCGGCACCCGACTGGGTGCCGCCCGTTCGCGTACGAAAATCAGTGCGCGGATCCCGGCGTGCGGGGCCGTGAACGACCCCGCCGAGGTGCCGGGGCGTTACGTCAGTGGCCGCCCTGCGACTCGTAGCGCTTGTACGAGGCCTCGATCTCGGCCTCGGCCTCCGTGCGGCCGACCCAGTTGGCGCCCTCGACGGACTTGCCGGGCTCCAGGTCCTTGTAGACCTCGAAGAAGTGCTGGATCTCCAGGCGGTCGAACTCCGACACGTGGTGGATGTCGCGCAGGTGCTCCACACGCGGGTCGGACGCCGGGACACACAGCAGCTTGTCGTCGCCGCCGGCCTCGTCCGTCATCCGGAACATGCCGATGGCGCGGCACTTGATGAGGCAACCGGGGAAGGTCGGCTCGTCCAGGATGACCAGTGCGTCCAGCGGGTCGCCGTCCTCGCCCAGGGTGTCCTCGACAAAGCCGTAGTCGGCCGGGTAGCTGGTCGAGGTGAAGAGTCGACGGTCCAGGCGGATCCGACCGGTCTCGTGGTCCACCTCGTACTTGTTCCGCGAACCCTTCGGGATCTCGATGGTGACGTCGAACTCCACGGGTGGCTCCTCCATGATCAACACATACGTCTGGTGATTAAGTGTCCCCCACGCAGGTGTGTGGTGGCGAAAGGGGCTGGTCCGAGGTGCCGGAGACCAGATCGTGGCAGGTCAGATGGCAGTCGGTGCAGCGTTCCGCGCAGGCGGCGACGCGCACGGCGGTACGGTCCGCACGGACGGCGGCCGACGCCGCACGGCTGGCCTGGCAGGCCACGCCGCGCCACACCCAGCAAACCTGGCGGCTGACGGCGGTCTCCGCAGCCACCGGGCTGGCGGTCGCGATCGTCGCGGTGGCGGCGGCCGGCCCGTGGGACTCGGGTCAGCGTACGGCCGAGCGCACCGAGGCGGCCGTCGTGGACGGCGCCAGTGGCGAGCATCACGCCGCCCCGGCCCGCCCCGCGCCCAGCGCACCGCCCGTACTGCCCGCCCTCGGCGGCCCCGCGACCGGCGCCGCGGGCCGCGGAGCTCCGGTCCCCACCGACGCGGGGCTGGCCGACGCCCTCGACCCGCTGCTCGACGACCCGGCGCTGGGCCCGCTGCGCACCGCCTCCGTCCTCGACGTCGCGGCCGGCCGGGAGGTCTTCGGCGCCGGCCAGGACAAGGCGGCCACCCCGGCCTCCACGGTCAAGCTCGCCACCGCCGTCGCCGCGCTCTCCACCCGGGGCCCCGACCACCGCATCGACACCACCGTCGTCCTGGCCGGCAAGGACCGCATCGTGCTCGTGGGCGGCGGCGACCCCACCCTCACCGCCCGCGCCCCCCGGCCCGGCGCCGCCGAGCAGCCCGCGAACCTGCGCACCCTCGCCGACACCACCGCCCGCGCCCTGCGCCAGCGCCACCTCACCAAGATCAGCCTCGGCTATGACGCGTCCGCCTACACCGGTCCCGTCGAGCACCCCATCGGCCCCAACGAGAACATCGCCCCCGTCACCGCGCTGATGACCGACGAGGCGCGCCTGGACGACAGCGACCACGGACCCGCACCCCGCGAGTCCGACCCGGCCGGCGCCACCGCCCGCACGTTCGCCGACCTCCTCCACCAGCGCGGCATCACCGTCACCGGCGCCCCCACCACCGCCAAGGCCCCCCACCGCCCCACCCGCCTGGCCACCGTCCGCTCCCTCCCCCTCTCCGCGCTCGTCGAGCGGATGCTCACCTACTCCGACAACGACATCGCCGAGGCGCTGGCCCGCCAGACCGCCCTCGGCTCCCGGCAGCCGGCCAGCTTCGCCGGCGCCGCCAAGGCCGTACGCACCGCCCTCGCCCGCCAGCGCCTCCCGCTCGCCGGCGCGGTGTTCGCCGACGGCAGCGGCCTGGACCGCGCCGACAAGGTCTCCGCGGCCCTCCTCTCCCACCTCCTGCTACAGGCCTCCGCCCCCGGCCAGCCGGCCCTGCGCCCGGTGGTCACCGGCCTGCCGGTGGCCGCCTTCACCGGCACCCTCAGCAACCGCTACACCGGCCAGAGCGCCGGCGCCGGCGCCGTACGCGCCAAGACCGGCACCCTCACCGGCGTCAACACCCTCGCCGGCACCGTCGTCGACGCCGACGGCCGCCTCCTGGTCTTCTCCTTCATGACCTCCGGCACGACGGACCCACAGGGCGCGCAGCGGGCCCTCGACAAGTTGGCTTCGGCAGTGGCCAATTGCGGGTGTCGTTAGCCCCACGTTTTTGTCCGTCCCGCCGTGGTGGTTGCTCGCCGTTGCGCCTGGCGGCGGGCGTGGGTTGTCGGGTGCGGTGCCGCTCCTCCGGACTTCGTCCTGCGGCGCGGCCCCTCCCGTGGGTGGGTGGGAAAACCTGAGTGGGGGCGGGCGTTGAGTGTCCGGTTGCTGTGAATGGATCCATGAGCGTGCACCCGCCCGCCTACGTGCACCCCCACGGTCTTCTTTCCCCCCACCCACGGGAGGGGACGGGCCGGAGGGGCCTGGTGTGTGGACGTAAAGCGAAGCAGTCCACACACCAGGCCCCGGAGGACCGTCACCGCACCCGACAGCCCCGCGCAGCGGCACCGCCCGCCGCAGGCGCAACGGCGAGACGAGGCACGGCGGGACAGACAAGTACGTGGTCGGCTACCCCCTAGCGGAGCGGCCCCGTACGGTGAACTCATGACGAGCATCGGTGGGACCGAGATGGTCGACTGGAATCTCGCGGTTGCGACCGCGACCCGTTTCGTGCGGCCTGGGCCCGAGGTGAGCCGGGACGAGGCGCGGGCGATCGTCGCCGAGCTGCGCCGGCACGCCAAGTCCTCCGAGGCGCATGTGCGCGCGTTCACGCGGATGGCACAGCCTGATGCGCTGGGCGAGGTGCCGCACGACACCCCGGTCCTGGTCGTGGACCGGCCGGGCTGGATCAGGGCCAATGTGGCCGGGTTCCGGGCGGTGCTCAAGCCGCTGCTGGCCAAGATGGAGGAGCGCCGCTCGACGGTCCCCGGTGGTGCGGTGCTCGGTGCGGTCGGCGGCAAGGTGACCGGCGTGGAGCTCGGGATGCTGCTGTCGTTCCTGGCCTCGCGGGTCCTCGGGCAGTACGAGACCTTCGCCCCGGCCTCCCGTGACCTGCCGGCCGCGGCGCAGGGTGGCCGGCTGCTGCTGGTCGCGCCGAACATCGTCCACGTGGAGCGCGAGCTGGACGTGGAGCCGCACGACTTCCGGCTGTGGGTGTGCCTCCACGAGGAGACCCACCGCACGCAGTTCACGGCCGTGCCCTGGCTGCGCGACCACATCGAGGGCGAGATTCAGTCGTTCCTCTCCGAGACGGATATCGATCCGGGCACGCTGCTGGAGCGGCTGCGCGAGGCGGCCCAGTCGCTGGCCGGTGCCAGGCCGGAGGGCGAGGAGGACGAGGGCAGCCGCTCGCTCGTCGATCTCGTCCAGACGCCGGCACAGCGCGAGATCCTGGGGCGGCTGACCGCGGTGATGTCCCTCCTGGAGGGGCACGCCGATTACGTGATGGACGGTGTGGGGCCCGATGTCGTGCCGTCGGTCGCGGAGATCCGGGAGAAGTTCCAGAAGCGCCGGGCCAGCGGCGCCGGCCGGCTCGACCAGGCGCTGCGTAAACTGCTCGGCCTGGACGCCAAGCTGCGCCAGTACCGCGACGGGGAGCGGTTCGTCCGGGCGGTTGCCGAGGAGGTCGGCATGGACGGTTTCAACCGTGTGTGGACGTCGCCGAACACCCTGCCCACCAAACAAGAGATCGCCAAACCGGCGGACTGGATCGCGCGGGTGCACCGCAAGAGCGACGGGGCACCGTAGGCGAAGGTTGTGAGCCGGGCACGTCGCGTGGCAGAAGAGCGCCCCTTCAATCACCCGTCTGAGGGACCGTTACCAAGGGATAGGCGTGCAATGCTCGGGGAACCGCTCGCCTCTGTCACCATCTAGGCACTCTGTGTGACGAAAACGCCCTCACCGGCGAGGCTCCCCAGCTGAACGATTGGAAACGGACATGGGTCCCCATCCAGCGGTCGCCGCGATACGCCTGGCGGTCCGCCGCGTACTCCACGACGTGCTCAACCACCACTGCGCACAGGACCGGCACGAGCCCCCGCTCGTGCTCGTCGCGTGCTCCGGCGGCGCCGACTCGATGGCGCTCGCCTCCGCTCTCGCATTCGAAGCCCCCAAGCTGGGCGTCCGCGCCGGGGGCGTCACCATCGACCACGGCCTCCAGGAGGGCTCCGACCTCCGCGCCTCCGAGGTCGCCCTGCGCCTGCGGGCCCTGCGGCTCGACCCGGTAGAGGTCGTCGCCGTCACGGTGGGCCGCGAAGGCGGCCCCGAGGCCGCCGCCCGGGACGCCCGCTACGCCGCGCTGGACGCCGCCGCCGAGCGCCACGGCGCCAGCGCCGTCCTCCTCGGCCACACCCGCGACGACCAGGCCGAGACGGTGCTCCTCGGCCTCGCCCGCGGCTCCGGGACCCGCTCGCTCTCCGGGATGGCCGCGACCAGCGGCCGCGGCGGCCGCTACCGCCGGCCCTTCCTGGACGTCGACCGCCAGACCGCCCGTAAGGCCTGTCTGATCCAGGCGCTGCCCGTCTGGGACGACCCGCACAACTCCGACCCCGCGTACACCCGCTCCCGGCTCCGCCACGAAGGCCTGCCCGCCCTGGAGAAGGCGCTCGGCAAGGGCGTCGTCGAGGCGCTGGCCCGTACCGCCCAGCTCTCCCGTGACGACGCCGACGCCCTGGACGCCTGGGCGGCCGCGGCCGAGGGCACGGTCCTCGACGACACCGGCTCCCTCGATGTCGCCGCCCTGTTCGCGCTGCCGCCCGCGGTGCGCCGCCGTGTGCTGCGCCGGGCCGTGATCGGCGCGGGTTCCCCGGCCGGTTCGCTCTTCGCCCGCCACATCGAGGAAGTGGACCGGCTGATCACGGCCTGGCGGGGCCAGGGCGCCATCAACCTCCCCGGGCGGGTGGGTGTGCGACGGCAGGGTGGCAGACTTGTCATCCGGCAGGGCTGAGGCGAGACGCCGCCTTGCATCCGAAGTCTCACGACTGACGTGAACACCGAACCGAGCGAGAGTGGCACGGGTGGACGACAAGGACATGGGCTCCGACCTTCAGTCGGTACTCATCACCAAGGAAGAGATCGACGCCAAGCTGGCCGAGCTTGCCGCGAAGATCGACGCGGAGTACGCGGGCAAGGACCTGCTCATCATCGGTGTCCTCAAGGGCGCGGTGATGGTGATGGCGGACCTGGCGCGCGCGCTGTCCACCCCCGTCACGATGGACTGGATGGCCGTGTCCTCCTACGGCGCGGGCACCCAGTCCTCCGGTGTGGTCCGCATCCTCAAGGACCTCGACACCGACATCAAGGGCAAGCACGTACTGATCGTCGAGGACATCATCGACTCCGGCCTGACGCTGTCCTGGCTGCTGTCGAACCTCGGCTCGCGCGAGCCGGCCTCGCTGGAGGTCTGCACGCTGCTGCGCAAGCCGGACGCGGCCAAGGTCGCCATCGACGTGAAGTGGATCGGCTTCGACATCCCCAACGAGTTCGTCGTCGGATACGGCCTGGACTTCGCGGAGAAGTACCGCAATATGCCGTTCGTCGGTACCCTCGCGCCGCACGTCTACGGCGGCTGAGGGGCTTCTGAGGCCCGGCGGGAACCCTTTGGGGCCTCCCGCCGTTGGAGCAGGGAGAACGGAATCCTCAGCTGTCTGTTCACTGTCGGCGCAGGCGCCGGGTGACAATGCTGGGGTACCGTCCGAAGGCAGTTCTTTTTCGGACCAGTAATACACCGTACGCACGACCAGCCCTCCCGAGGGCGTTGTGCCTCACTGTGGCAGGAGGGACGGGGCCGCAAACGGCTCCGTATGGATGGACGTGAAGCGATACTTCCGTGGGCCGGTCATGTGGATCGTGCTGGCCGTCCTCGCCGTGGTCGTGTTGATGCAGGTCGTCGGCTCGTCCGGCGGCTACAAGACGGTGGACACCGGTCAGGTCGTCAAGGCGATCGCTGACAACAAGGTGAAGTCCGCCGAGCTGACGACCGGTGACGAGAACAAGATCAAGATCGAGTTGTCGGGCTCCAACAAGGTCGACGGCTCCAACAAGATCCAGGCGAGCTACATCGGCGACCAGGGCGTCGATCTGGCGAAGAACCTGCAGGCCAAGTACCAGACCGGCGAGATCAAGGACGGGTACACCGTCTCCCCGTCGAAGCAGAACCCGTTCGTCGGCGTGCTGCTTTCGCTGCTCCCCTTCGTCCTCATCGTGGTCGTCTTCCTGTTCCTGATGAACCAGATGCAGGGCGGCGGCTCCCGGGTGATGAACTTCGGGAAGTCGAAGGCGAAGCTGATCACCAAGGACACCCCGAAGACGACGTTCGCGGACGTCGCGGGGTCGGACGAGGCCGTCGAGGAGCTCCACGAGATCAAGGAGTTCCTCCAGGAGCCGGCCAAGTTCCAGGCCGTCGGTGCCAAGATCCCCAAGGGCGTGCTGCTGTACGGCCCGCCCGGTACGGGCAAGACGCTGCTGGCGCGCGCCGTCGCCGGCGAGGCGGGCGTGCCGTTCTACTCGATCTCCGGCTCCGACTTCGTCGAGATGTTCGTCGGTGTCGGTGCCTCCCGGGTCCGTGACCTCTTCGAGCAGGCCAAGGCGAACGCCCCGGCGATCGTCTTCGTCGACGAGATCGACGCCGTCGGTCGGCACCGCGGTGCGGGCCTGGGCGGTGGCCACGACGAGCGTGAGCAGACCCTCAACCAGCTGCTGGTCGAGATGGACGGCTTCGACGTCAAGGGCGGTGTGATCCTGATCGCCGCCACGAACCGTCCGGACATCCTCGACCCGGCGCTGCTGCGCCCCGGCCGTTTCGACCGGCAGATCGCCGTCGACCGCCCGGACCTCCAGGGCCGTCTGGAGATCCTCAAGGTGCACCAGAAGGGCAAGCCGGTCGCCCCGGACGTCGACCTCTCGGCCGTCGCCAAGCGCACCCCCGGCTTCACCGGTGCCGATCTGTCGAACGTCCTGAACGAGGCCGCGCTGCTGACGGCCCGCAGCGACGAGAAGCTGATCAACAACCACTTCCTGGACGAGGCGATCGACCGCGTCGTGGCCGGCCCGCAGAAGCGGACCCGGATCATGTCCGAGAAGGAGAAGAAGATCACCGCGTACCACGAGGGCGGACACGCCCTGGTCGCGGCGGCTTCGCCGAACTCCGACCCGGTCCACAAGATCACGATCCTGTCCCGCGGCCGGGCCCTGGGCTACACCATGGTCCTGCCCGACGAGGACAAGTACTCCACCACCCGCAACGAGATGCTCGACCAGCTGGCGTACATGCTGGGCGGCCGCGCGGCGGAGGAGCTGGTCTTCCACGACCCGACCACGGGTGCCGCGAACGACATCGAGAAGGCCACCGCCACGGCCCGCGCGATGGTCACGCAGTACGGCATGACCGAGCGGCTCGGTGCGATCAAGTTCGGCACGGACAACTCCGAGCCGTTCCTGGGCCGTGAGATGGGTCACCAGCGCGACTACTCCGAGGAGGTCGCCGCGCTGGTCGATGAGGAGGTCAAGAAGCTCATCGAGACCGCGCACAACGAGGCGTGGGAGATCCTGGTCGAGAACCGCGATGTGCTCGACAACCTTGTGCTGACGCTCCTGGAGAAGGAGACGCTGGGCAAGGAGGAGATCGCCGAGCTG
The DNA here is from genome assembly GCF_055575375.1 of Streptomyces sp. NPDC034111. Taxonomy (NCBI): domain Bacteria; kingdom Bacillati; phylum Actinomycetota; class Actinomycetes; order Kitasatosporales; family Streptomycetaceae; genus Streptomyces; species Streptomyces sp. NPDC034111. The sequence goes on from NZ_JBVIST010000014.1 coordinate 104,279, forward strand.
TTCAAGCACGTGGTCAAGCGTCCGGCCCGCCCGGCGTGGACCGGCTCCTCGCGCCGTACGCCGTCCAGCCGCCCGCCGGTGCTCTCGCCCAAGGAGCTGGCCCCGGCCAACGGCACGGTGACGACGTCGGCCACCGTCTCGACGGAGAAGGCGGAGGCTCCCGAGGAGCCGCGCACGGAGAGCTGACCGCGGGCCGCACCGGCCCCGGAATAAATGCCGCGCCCCTCAGGTTTAGCCTGGGGGGCGCGGCATTCCGCGATTCAACCGCGCTTCCGCGCGGCGCAGAAGGAACGAGGCACCACATGACCGACCCTGTGACGCTGGACGTCGACGGCACGATCGGCACGTTCGACGAGAAGCGCGCTGAGAATGCCGTGCGCGAGCTGCTCATCGCGGTGGGCGAGGACCCGGACCGCGAGGGTCTGCTGGAGACGCCGGCGCGGGTGGCACGGGCGTACAAGGAGATCTTCGCCGGTCTGTGGCAGAAGCCGGAGGACGTGCTGACGACCACCTTCGACCTCGGCCATGACGAAATGGTGCTGGTCAAGGACATCGAGCTGGTCTCCAGCTGCGAGCACCACCTGGTGCCGTTCGTCGGTGTGGCACACGTCGGCTACATCCCGTCCGCCGACGGCAAGATCACCGGTCTGTCGAAGCTGGCCCGGCTGGTCGATGTGTTCGCCCGCCGGCCGCAGGTGCAGGAGCGGCTGACCACGCAGATCGCGGACTCCCTGATGGAGATCCTGGAGCCGCGCGGCGTGATCGTCGTCATCGAGTGCGAGCACATGTGCATGACCATGCGCGGGGTCCGTAAGCCGGGTGCCAAGACCACGACCTCGGCCGTCCGCGGCCAGCTGCGGGACGCGGCGACGCGCGCCGAGGCGATGAGCCTGATACTCGCGCGCTGACACTCCTCCGCCGCGGCAGGGCCTCCCACCGCGGCGGCCGGCTTGGTTCAGGCCTTGAGGTGGTTGCCCAGCCACTGAAGCGCCGCCGGGATCTCGCGGCGCCAGGTGTTGAAGTTGTGGCCGCCGCTGTCGAGGATTATCGACGAGATGCGGGTGGGCGACTTCGTCTGCTGGATGAAGCGCAGCGTCTGGTGGTAGTTGCTCTCGCCCTGCTTGCTGCTGGTGACCAGCAGGTTCACCGGGGGAGCGGGCATATTGCGCTGGCGCCACAGCAGGTTGTTCTCCCGCTCCAGCTGCGGGCTGCCGCCGAAGAGGTCACCGGTGGTGCCGTCGAGCGGGGCCTTGTACACCCCGGAGAGCGCCACCGCGGTGGAGTACGCCTCGGGGTGGCGCATGGTCATCTTCAGCGCGCAGTAGCCGCCGGTGGAGTCGCCGATGACGCCCCAGCTCTGCGCCCGGCTCCCTATTCGGTAGTGCTCGGCGATATCCGCGCGCAGGTCCTTGGTGAAGAACGTCTCGGTCTGCGGGCCGTTCGGTATGTCGACGCACTCGGTGTCACGCGGCGGTGCCACCGTCGGACGCATCATCACCAGGACGGTCGGCCGCATCTTGCGCTGTTTCAGCAGACCGTGCTGGGTCTGCGGGAAATGCAGCTTTTTGTAGAGCGCCTCGGCGGTGCCCGGGTAGCCGGTGAGCACCAGCGCCGCCGGGAATTTCTGGTTCGCGTATTTCTTCTGGAAGTACTGCGGCGGCAGATAGACGAATGCCGGGCTGGCGATCTCTGAATGCTCGCCGCGGATCAGCACCTTGTCGATCCGGCCGGCGGACTTCGGCCGCGACCCGTTCTCGACGCTGATCCGCTCGGTTCCCAGCATCTGCAGCTTGGTGCCGTTCGGCCCCGACCGGTAGTCCGTCACCACACCGGGCTCCTGCTCCTGGCCGAACAGATCGGCCCAGGAGGCGTAGAAGCCGAAGGAGTTGTTCGCGAACAGGCCGATTGCGGCGAAGATCGAGAGCTGCGTCGCCAGCAGAAGTCCGATACGTCCGAGGACGGCGCGCCAATTGCCCTTGGACAGGCGCGGCCAGAGCCAGACGGTGAGGATGAACAGTGCCACCGCGACGAGGACGGCAAGAAGCAGCACTTTCTTGCTGGTGAGACCCATGTGGTGCTTTCTTCCGGGCGGCCGGGTCATCCGTACCGCTGATGGAACCCCGAGCCCTGAAACGCCGTCATACAGGGCGCAAAAAGTCCAGATGCTGCGACAAGGCTCGCACGTTCTCTCGACCGGGGCGACGGGAAAGTGATGTCTGACAGGCTAGATGGCGAAAAGTCGGAGAAGGTTGCGTGGCGAACGCCACGCTGGCTCCGCGGCCCACGGCCCGAATCGGTGCCGTGGCTCGTCGGAACGGCCGGAGTGGTCGTCGGCCTGCTCAACCTGGCCGCCGGGGTGTTCGCGCGGTTCCGGCACAGCCGGGTGCACGCCCTGGCCGAGGTGCTGCCGGGTGCGGTGAGCCCGCTCGCGGCCGCCGCGTCCATCGTCGTCGGTATTCTGCTGCTCCTTTTGGCCCACGGGCTCAAACGGCGTAAGCGGCGGGCCTGGGGGGCGGCGGTGGCGCTGCTCCCCGTCGGGATCGCCGCCCAGCTCGTCTACCGCCACTCCGTCGTCGGTGCGGTGCTCTCGTGTGCGCTGCTGGTGTTCCTGGTGTGGCACCGCAGGGAGTTCGCGGCGCTGCCCGATCCGCGCAGCCGCTGGAAGGCGGTGGCCAACTTCGTCGTCCTCGGCGGCGCGAGCTTCGCCATCGGCATGGTGATCGTCAGCTCCCACCCCCACAAGACCCTCGGCTCGCCGTCCTTCTGGGACCGCGCCCAGCACGTCCTGTGGGGCCTGTTCGGCTTCGAGGGCCCCATCGGCTACACCAACCGGGTCGACTACACCGTCGGCTACTCGCTCGGCGCGCTGGGCCTGCTGACCGTCGCCACCACCGCCTACCTCGCCTTCCGCCCCGAGCACCCGGCGGCCCGGCTGACCGACGAGGACGAGCACCGGCTGCGCGAGCTGCTGGCCAGGCACGGCGCCCGCGACTCGCTCGGCTACTTCGCGCTGCGCCGCGACAAGGGCGTGGTCTTCTCCCCGACCGGCAAGGCCGCCGTCTGCTACCGGGTGATCTCCGGGGTGATGCTCGCCAGCGGCGACCCGATCGGCGATGTGGAGGCCTGGCCGGGCGCCATCGAGCGCTTCATGGAGGAGGCCAGGGCGCACTCCTGGACCCCCGCGGTCACCGGGTGCAGCGAGACCGGCGGCCAGGTGTGGACCCGGGAGACCGGTATGGACGCGCTGGAACTCGGCGACGAGGCCATCGTGGACGTCGCCGGCTTCACCCTCACCGGCCGCGCGATGCGCAACGTACGGCAGATGGTCAAGCGGATCGAGCGCAACGGCTACCACACCCGGGTGCGGCGGGTGCGCGATCTGGAGCCGGCGGAGCTGGAGCGGATCCAGCAGGCCGCCGACGCCTGGCGGGACACCGACACCGAGCGCGGTTTCTCCATGGCGCTGGGCCGGATCGATGCGGTGGCCGACGGTGATGCGGTGATCGCCACCGCCCATCTCCCGGCCGGCGAGGGCGAGGAGCCCGGCCCGTACGGAGACCTGAAGGCGATGCAGCACTTCGTGCCGTGGGGCGACAGCGGGATCTCCCTGGAGCTGATGCGGCGCGACCGCAGCGCCGACCCCGGCATGAACGAGCTGCTGATCGTCGCCGCGCTCCAGGCCGCACCGGACCTCAAGATCAAGGAGGTGTCGCTGAACTTCGCGGTCTTCCGCTCCTCCCTGGAGCGCGGGGAGAAGCTCGGCGCCGGACCGGTCCTCCGGGTCTGGCGGGCCATGCTGATCTTCCTGTCCCGCTGGTACCAGATCGAGTCGCTCTACAAGTTCAACGACAAGTTCCGGCCGCGCTGGGAGCCCCGCTTCGTGGTCTTCCGCAACAGCCGCGACATCCCGCGCATCGGCCTGGCCGCGCTCCAGGCCGAGGGCTATCTGGAGCTGAGCCTGCCGCGCGTCCTGCGCCGCAGGAAGGCCGCCGAGCCGCGGCCGTGCGTGCACACCGTGGAGCCGGCCCGGACCGCGGGCGCGGTCGAGCGGGCGGCCTGACGAGCGGCGGGCCCGACGAGCGGCCGGCCGTCCGGACAGGAGCGGCGCAGGACGTTGCCGACGGCCGGCGTCCCGGCCGTTCCCCGCACGCGGTGGCCGCAATCCGGCCGGTCGGCACACGGCCTACGCTGGTGCCATGAGTACCTTGCGTGGCCGGGTGGCCGGACTGCCGGACTGGGACCGCTGCGCGGTGCTGGGCGTCGTGAATGTGACGCCCGATTCGTTCTCCGACGGCGGTCAGTGGTTCGACACCGAACTCGCCGTCAAACACGGTCTCGACCTGGTGGCGCAGGGCGCCGACATGGTGGACGTGGGCGGTGAGTCGACCCGGCCGGGCGCGGCGCGGGTGGACGAGGCCGAGGAGCTGCGCCGGGTCGTCCCGGTCGTCCGGGAGCTGGCCGCGGCGGGCGTGGTGGTCTCCGTCGACACCATGCGCGCCTCCGTCGCCGAGCAGGCGGTCCTGGCCGGGGCGCGGCTGGTCAACGATGTGAGCGGGGGCGCCGCCGATCCGGCCATGGTGCCGGTGGTGGCCGCCCATCATGTGCCGTTCGTGGTGATGCACTGGCGCGGCCAGTCCATCGACATGAACAACCGCGCCGTCTACGGGGACGTGGTCGCGGAGGTCGTCGACGAGCTCACGCAGTCCATGGAGCGTGCGGTGGCCGGCGGCATCGACCCCGAACGGATCGTCATCGACCCCGGGCTGGGCTTCGCCAAGGAGGCCGGGCACGATCTCGCGCTGATCGCCCACCTGGCGCGGCTTCGGGCGCTGGGCCGGCCGCTGCTGGTGGCCGCTTCGAGGAAACGGTTCCTGGGCAGGGTGCTGGCGGGCGGCGAGGGAGCCGCCCCACCGCCGGCCCGGGAGCGTGATGCCGCGACGGCGGCGGTCTCGGCGATGGTGGCGCGAGAGGGGGCCTGGGCGGTGCGGGTGCACGAGGTCAGGGCGAGCGCGGACGCGGTACGGGTGGCCCGTGCCGTGGAGGGCGCGGCGGCAGCGGCCGCCGAGGGCGACGCCGCCGGACGGTCCGGCGGTGCGGCGTACGACACGACGGCGAAGACGACGGGAACGGTGTGAGCGGCTTGGGCCCACAGACGGACATCGAGCTGGTCGAGCAGGCGAATACGACCCTGTACGAGACCATCGAGCGCGGCGATCACGAGGCGCTGTCCGAGCTGTGGCTGGACGGTCAGGTGAGTGTGGTGCACCCCGGGTGGCCGGTGTTGCGCGGGCGTGGCGAGGTGCTGCGCTCGTACGCCCTGATCATGGCGAACACCGAGTACATCCAGTTCTTCCTCACGGACGTGGAGATCGACGTCATCGGGGACACCGCCCTGGTGACCTGCACCGAGAACATCCTCAGCGGCGGCCCCGCGGAGGACGACGGCTCGGTGGGACCGCTGATCGGCCAGCTGGTCGTGGCGACCAATGTCTTCCGGCGTACGGAGGACGGCTGGCGGGTGTGGTCGCACCACGGGTCGCCGGTGCTGGCGGACCGCGAGGACGAGGAGGACGAGGACGGGGGCGACGGCGAGGGCGAGGAGGACGCCCTCTGAGGGGCCCGGTGAAGGGGCACCCTCCAAAGGGGCGGTGCCCGCGCCGCCGGGGCTGCGGGCGGCGTGTGAGCCTTGCCATGGCCCCCCGCCCTTGCGCGTACGGCAAGGGCCTGCGCAAAGCGTCAGCTGCGTTCGTCAGCCATCCGGGCGAGGGCGCACCCGTTCGAGCCAAGTGCGGCACGGGTAGGGGTGGGGCGTGGACAGGGGGGTAAGAGGCCGCGCGGACGATCTCCCGGCCCGTAAGGTGCGCCGCTTTTAGCAGCAGGGCGGGGAATTGTCCATAGCCCCCGTGGGCGAGGACTGTCGGTGCTCGAAGGTAGATTCGATGGCGGGGCAGTGTTGCCGGATCGCTCCGGCGTCTGCCCGGAACCGACGAACAGTGGCGCCAGAGGTGCCGTGGACCAGTGGGAGTGATTCGCGTGGACCGTGTCGCGCTGCGGGGGCTGAAGGCCCGGGGCCACCACGGGGTCTTCCCCCGTGAGCGCGAGGAAGGCCAGACCTTCATCGTCGACCTGGTTCTCGGTCTGGACACCCGGCAGGCGGCCGCCTCCGACGATCTCGCGAAGACCGTGCACTACGGCGTTGTGGCCGAGGAGGTGGTGGCCGTCGTGGAGGGCGAGCCCGTCGACCTCATCGAGACCCTGGCGGAGCGCATCGCCGACCGCTGCCTCGAGCACGCGGCCGTGCAGGAAGTGGAGGTGGTGGTGCACAAGCCGGACGCGCCGATCACCGTCCCCTTCGACGACGTGACCATCACCATCACTCGGAGTCGAGTACATGAACACCAGCAGTGACCCGACCGTACAGCCGGTGCCCGCCTCCGTCGTGGAGCAGGTGGACGCCGCCGATGTGACGCTCTCCAACCCCAAACGCGCCGTGATCTCCCTCGGCAGCAACCTCGGCAACCGCCTGGAGACCCTCCAGGGCGCCGTCGACGCGCTGGAGGACACCCCTGGGCTGCGGGTCAAGGCGGTCTCCCCGGTGTACGAGACCGAGCCGTGGGGTGTGACGCCGGGCAGCCAGCCCTCGTACTTCAACGCCGTGGTGCTGATCAAGACGACGCTGCCGCCGGAGTCCCTGCTGGAGCGCGGGCACGCGATCGAGGAGGCCTTCGAGCGGGTCCGCGACGAGCGCTGGGGACCGCGCACGATCGACGTCGACATCGTCGCCTATCAGGACGTCGTCTCCGACGACCCGCGGCTGACGCTGCCGCACCCGCGCGCCCATGAGCGGGCGTTCGTGCTGGTGCCGTGGCACGACATCGACCCGGAGGCGGTGGTCCCCGGGCGCGGCGCGGTGGCCGAACTGCTCTCCGCGGTCGGCCACAGCGGCGTGATGCCGCGGGCCGACCTGGAACTGCGGCTGCCGGAGTAGTCGTTAGGGTTGCGGGTCGGTTGCGTAGCGAACGGCTCCGTACGGCAGGGTGCGTACGGACCGGTGCCATGCGGGATGCATGCCTACGGAACGGACAGTGCGGCCGTCGCGGCAAGACGGCCGTGACGACAGGATCGTGACGGCAGGGATGGTCATGACGGTGCGAGGGGCGATCGCTCGGTGAAGCAGCTACACATCAGGGTGCTGGTCGGGCTGTTCGTGGCGGCCGGGGTGCTGGCCTGGGGAGGCGCCCGGCTGTGGGACTCCTTCGGCACCCTGCCCAGCGTTCCGGTGGCAGCGCCGATCGTGCTGGCGCTGATCGCCGCCGTGCTCGCCGCCACCGCCCTCTCGCTCCGTTCGCGGCTGCGCGCCCAGCGCGAGCGCCGGCCCGGCGCCAAGGGCGTCGATCCGCTGGTGGCCGCCCGTGCGGTGGTCTTCGGCCAGGCGAGCGCGCTGGTGGCGTCGCTGGTCGCCGGGCTGTACGGCGGCGTCGGCGTCTTTCTGCTGACCTCAGGACTCGACGTCGAACCCCGCAGGGACCAGGCGATCTACGCCGGGCTGTCGGTGTTCGCCGGCGCCGCGGTGGTCGCCGCGGCGATCTTCCTGGAGCGGGTGTGCAAACTGCCGGACGACGAGGGCAAGGGCGGGGTCGACGCGGCGGTCTGAGCGACCGCCCGGCGGCGGCCCGGCCCTGCCGCGCAGGGGCCGCGGCGGCCGTACGCGGCAGCCTCCCGCCGGTCAGGCGCCGGGGGCCGGGACGCTGTCGAGCGACACCTCACCGCGCGCCAGGCTCGCGGCGTCCGCGGCCGCGGAACGGCGCAGCGCCCGGTGCAGCCCGGCGGGGGTCAGCACCCCCAGGTGACGCTCGCCGTCCCGGACCGCTATCCAGCCGGCGTCATGCTGGAGCATCGTGCTGAGCGCCTGCTTGAGCGGGGCGCCGAGCGGCAGCCAGGCGGCCATCGGCCGGGCGTACGCACGGACGGTGCCCTGCGGGGCGGCCTTCGCGGCGCCCGCTGACTTCTTCTTGAGGTCCGGACCGGACCCCGGGCCCGCTCCCGCGCCCGTGAGCGCCGCGGCCGCGACCCAGCCGTACGGCGACCCGTCGGCGTCCAGGACGACCGCCCAGGGCGCACCGTCGGCGGCCAGCCGGGCGGCGGCCCGCTCCGCGGTGTCGTCGAGCCGGACGACCGGGGGCGCGTCGAGGTCGCCGGACTCGACGGGGGTGACCGAGAGCCGCTTCAGGCCCCGGTCCGCGCCGACGAACTGGGCGGCATACGGGGTCGCCGGGGCGCCCAGCACCGTTGCCGGGGTGTCGAACTGCTCGATCCGGCCGGCCCCGTAGACCGCGATCCGGTCGCCGAGCCGGACCGCCTCCTCGATGTCATGGGTGACGAAGAGCACCGTCTTGCGGAGCGTGGACTGGAGGCGCAGGAACTCGTTCTGGAGATGCTCGCGGACGACCGGGTCGACCGCGCCGAACGGCTCGTCCATCAGCAGCACCGGCGGATCGGCGGCCAGTGCCCGGGCCACGCCGACGCGCTGGCGCTGGCCGCCGGAGAGCTGATCGGGGTAGCGGTCGCCGTACACCGAGGGGTCCAGCCCGACCAGGTCGAGGAGTTCGGCGGCGCGGGCCCTGGCCTCCGTGCGCGGCCGGCCGAGGAGGTGCGGGACGGTGGCGGTGTTGTCCAGGACGGACTTGTGGGGGAAGAGCCCCACCTGCTGGATGACGTAGCCGATGCGGCGCCGCAGTTGGACCGGGTCGAGGCCGGAGATGTCCGCGCCGCCGAGGAGGATCCGCCCGCTGGTGGGCTCGATGAGCCGGTTGACCATCTTCATGGTCGTGGTCTTGCCGCAGCCCGACGGTCCGACGAGCGTGACGAGTTCCCCCTCGGCGACCTCGAAGGAGAGGTCGTCCACGGCGGTGGTGCCGTCGGGGTAGCTCTTGGTGACGTGCTCGAAGCGGATCATTCTTCCCCCTGTGTGGACCGGTCCATTGTGGCCGGGCGGTCGTGAACACGGTGTTGCGGGTCGATGGCGATACGGCCGGTGGGCTGCCGGGCCGGGACGATTGTCAGTGGTGGGGTTTAGGGTCGCAGACGGTAACCGAAGAAGTGAGCGACAGGGCGGGGGAGGTGACGGGCCATGAGCGGAAGTGCCGCCGGGCCGGGCTGTCTGGAGGCGAACGACTGGATCTGCGGTGAGTATCTGCGCACCCGCAGCCAGGAGTTGGTCGACGCCACGGTCCAGCACATCGGCATCACCGCGGTATCGGTGGCGCTCGGGCTGCTGATCGCCTTTCCGCTCGCGCTGCTGGCGCGGCACCGGCGGGGCGCGGCTGGCCCGGTCCTGGGGCTGACGACGGTGCTCTACACGGTCCCTTCGCTGGCGATGTTCGCCCTGCTGACACCGGTCTTCGGGGTCTCGGCCGCCGTGGTCGTCACGGGTCTGGTGCTGTATTCGCTGACGATCCTGGTGCGCAACATCCTCGCCGGTCTCCAGGCCGTGCCCGCCGAGGTGCGGGAGGCCGCCCGCGGGATGGGGTACGGCCCGGCCCGGCTGCTGTTCGAGGTGGAACTCCCGCTCGCGCTGCCCGCGTTGGTGGCTGGGGTGCGGATCGCCACGGTCTCGACGGTGGCGATGACGACCATCGGCTCCGTCGTCGGCTACGGCGGCCTGGGCAATCTCATAGCCAGCGGTATGGAGGGCTTCTTCAAGGCGGAGGTGCTGACCGCGTCGGTGCTGTGTGTGCTGCTGGCGCTGCTCGCCGATCTGCTGCTGATGGGCCTTCAGCGGCTGCTGACGCCCTGGACCCGGGCGCAGAAGCGGACGAAGGCCCCGGCGCGGCGCGGGGTCCCCACGGCGAAGGCGGCGGGCTGATGGAGGCGATCACGGGCGCCTGGCAGTGGCTGACGACGGCCGCCAACTGGGCGGGGGAGAAAGGCGTGTGGCACCGCCTGACCGAGCATCTCTGGCTCAGCGCGCTGTGCCTGGTGCTGTCCTGCCTGATAGCCCTGCCGGTCGCGCTGTGGCTCGGACACCTCGGCAAGGGCGGGGCGCTGGCGGTCAATCTCGCCAATGTGGGGCGGGCGGTGCCGACCTTCGCGGTGCTGGTGCTGCTGACGCTCAGCCCACTGGGCAAGTACGGGGACTGGCCGACGGTCATCGCGCTGGTGCTGTTCGCGGTGCCGCCGCTGCTGACCAACGCCTATCTGGGCATGCGGGAGGCGGACCGCGATGTGGTCGAGGCCGCCCGCGGGATGGGCATGTCGGGGCCGCAGCTGCTGCTGCGGGTGGAGATACCGCTCGCCTTCCCACTGATCATGACCGGTCTGCGGTCGGCCACCGTCCAGGTGGTGGCGACGGTGACGCTGGCCGCGCTCGCCGGCGGCGGCGGGCTGGGCCGGATCATCACCGCGGGCTTCGGCAACTACGACACCGCCCAGGTCGTCGCGGGCGCCCTGCTGGTGGCCGGGCTCGCGCTGGCCGTGGAGGGCGTCCTCGTCCTCGTGGAGCGGCTGCTCGACCCGATGCGCGGGCGGCGGCGCGCCGCGCGTACCGCCCCGGCCCCGCGTGCCTCCTCGCGTACGGCCACGGCCTCGCGTACGGCCCAGGGCCGACCCGACTCGACCGGACCAGACCTGATCCGAACGGACTGAATGGTGGCATTCATGAGCAGCACCTCACGCGCGGCGCGTACCGCGCTCGTCGCGGGCACCGTCGTCGCACTGGCAGCCGGGCTGGCCGCCTGCGGTGGCCAGAGCCTGGAGGAGAAGGGCGGCGGCAACGGCAAGGGAGGCAAGGGCGAGATCGTGATCGGCTCGGCCGGATTCACCGAGTCGAAGGTGCTCGCCGAGATCTATTCCCGGCTCCTGCAAGACGCCGGTTACCGCACCCGCGTACAGACACTCGCCAATCGCGAGCTGTATGAACCGGCCCTGGAGAAGGGCCAGATCGATGTGGTTCCGGAATACGCCTCGACCCTCGCCGAATTCCTCAACGCGAAGAAGAACGGCGCCAAGGCGAAGCCCGTCGCCTCCAGCGACATCGGCAAGACGGTGACGGCGCTGAAGAAGCTCGCCGGACCGCGCGGACTCAAGGTGCTGCCGGCGGGCGAGGCGACGGACCAGAACGCCTTCGCGGTCAGCAAGGAATTCGCCGCCGAGCACAAGCTGAAGACCCTCTCCGACCTCGGCGCATCGAAGCAGAAGATCAAACTTGCCTCGGGTGAGGAGTGCGAGACCCGGGTCTTCTGCAAGCCGGGCCTGGAGAAGACCTACGGCATCGACATCACCGGCCTGGACCCCAAGGGAGTCGGGACGCCGCAGGCCAAACAGGCGGTCAAGGACGGCACCGACCAGATGGTGCTCACCACGACCACGGACGCCACGCTCGACAACTTCGGGCTGGTGCTCCTCCAGGACGACAAGAAGCTCCAGAACGCCGACAATGTGCTGCCCGTGGTGAATGCCAAGAGCGCCGGTGACAAGGAGATCGAGACCGCCCTCGGGAAGCTCGCCCGGACGCTGACGACCGAAGACTTGATCAACTTGAACCGCAAGGTCGATGCCGAACGGCTCAAGCCCGCGGATGTCGCGCGGGCTTATGTGGACTCCAAGGGATTGGTCGAGAAGTAACCAGCGTGAAACGGATTGGCGTGCGGGGCCCCATAGGTCCCGCACGCACGGTAAGTTTCTGGCCATGCCACGAGGACGCCACCGCCAATCACCACCCCTCCACCGGCTGCTTCCTCCCTCGACGGTCGCCGGTGTGTCCCTCGCCTGCGCCGCGGGCGCGTGGTGTGTCGGCGACGATCTGGTGCAACGGGTGCTCGCCGCGGGCGCAGCGGCCGCCGCACTCACCGGCGCCGTCCTTCTGCGGACCTGGGACCGTAAGGCCGGCCGGCAGGTCGCCGAACTCACGCGCGCCCGGGTGCGCGACGAGTGGCGCACCGAGGAGCGGATAGCCGAGCTCGAGACGGATGTCGAGGAGTCGCGCGAGCTCCGCGCCGGCCTGGAGGCCAAACTGCGGGCCAAGCGCGCCGAATTGGCCCGGCTGCGCAGCGAACACGCCGAGCTGCTGCGCCGTTACGCCACCGCCGAGACCGAGCGGGCCAGCGCCCTGGAGGGCCGACGGCTGCTCGCCATCGAGGCGGCCGCACCGGCTCCGGCTGCGGCCGGCCTGCCCCGGGCTCTCAACTTCGTGCGAGCAGCGGAGACCCCCGGCCCGGCCCGGCACGAGCCCGCCACAGGCCAGGGCCTCCCCGCCCCCGCCTCCCCCACCCCCGCCGCCTACGCCCAGGCCGACCAGGCGCTCCGTCAGCTGGCCCGCAACGCCGCCCGCCAGCGCGCCGCGCAGAACGGCGACCGCGGCGCCGGGCAGAACGCGGGCCAGAGCGCAGGCCAGAGCACAGGCCAGAGCACAGGCCAGAGCGCAGGCCACGGCAAGGACGGTGAGAACGGCCGGGGGAATGCCGAGGCGGCCGCAGCCGGGCGCACGGATGGCGCGCGCCAGGACGGTACGGCACCCTCCGCCGGCTCCGCGCTCCGTTCGGTCCCCGCCACCGCCGCCGCCATCACCCCGCCGCGCCCCGCCCCTTCCCGCGAACTGGGCGGCTTCGACTTCTTCGGCAATGCGGCCGCCCCGAGCCCCCGGCAGCTGACCGCGCCGCTGGAGGACGATCTGGCGGACGTCGTCGGCGACGAGGCCGTCGCGGAGCAGTCCGCACGCGCCGGGGACCGCCCGGGAGCGCGTAAGGCCCGTACCCAGGCCCGTGCGCAGCTGTCGGCGGGCGACACCACCGACGGCGAACAGGCCGATGGCGAACAGCCCGACGGTGTGACGGCCGCTGCCGGGACACCGGATGACGCCGCGGACGCCGCTCTTGTCGCGGACGGGGAGACCACCAGCGGCGCGGGCGAGGTCATCGACCTCACCGCGCACGACGAGACCGAACAGCTCGACCTCGGCGTCCTGCGCAGCGCCATCTCCTGACCCGTCCGGCCGCCGCGCCGGTACGTCCGACCGCTTGGCCCCGAAGCTCCCTGAGCTCCGGGGCCAAGCGCCTTTCGGGCGGCCTGTCCCGAGGCCCAGCGGGGGTGGGGGGAGCCGATGGCGGTGGCTGCGGCTACGGCTGGGTCTGGGGCCGTGGCTGGGGCGGCAGCGAGGCCTGTCCACAGGGTGTGGGCGGTGCGGCCTGCGTGCGCCGTGTGGTCGGTTGCCCGGTGGGGCGGTCAGCTCGGCGCTGTGCCCGCAGGCCGGGTGTCGCCGGCGGTGCTAGAGGCGGCCGCTCAGTATGCGGCGGCGCTCCGGCGCGAACGGTATGCCGCTCGCCAGCCCGCGGTGGCCGACCGCCAGTGCCTCGCCCAGGAAGCTGACACCGATGGCCAGCTGGACCGGGCGGGCGGCTTCGTGCATGCCCATTTTCACCGCCAGCAGCCCGAAACCGGCCATGCCGAGCAGGGATATGACGGCCACCGCGAACGTCCGCCCCGTATAGCGCTGCCACAGCACGCCGTCCCGGCCGAACAGCTGGACCGTCGCACCGCGCAGTGCGCCCAGCGCGCAGCCCAGGACGGAGCCGGCCGCGGCCCAGACGAGGTCCGTACCGGTCAGATGCTCGGCCTTGGCCACGGCGAGGACGCCGATGGCGATGAGGATGACCGGTGGGGCGAACAGCTCGCGGCCGTTGACCGGTTCGCCCCGCAGCCGTTTGGTGATCAACGCGACGACGGCGGCGAGGATCAGCGCCGCCAGCAGCCAGCCGTTCATGGGTCCCCCTGCGAATCGATGATTTAGCACAGTCGTGCCAGAAATAATTTAGCGCGGGTGTGCCACAATCGCAATATGCCGAAGATCGTCGATGCCCGGGCCCGTCGTCGCGCCGTCGCCGAAGCCGTCCTGCGTGTGGTGCGCCGTGAGGGGGTGGAGGGTGCCTCGCTCCGTAATGTCGCCGAGGAGGCGGGGCTGGCCGTCGGATCGGTCCGCCACTACTTCAGCAACCACGACGAAGTGATGATCTTCGCGATGACGGAGCTGAGCGCCCGTATCGAGTACCGGGTGACGGACCACGCCGAGCGGCTGCTCGACCCCGGAGCCGCCGGTGAGCGCCGTACCCGCGCCGAGCAGCTGCTCGCCGAATTCCTGCCGCTGGACGACGAGCGCAGGGAGGAGGGCATGCTCTGGCAGGCCTTCACGACCGCGGCCCGCACCCGGCCCGAACTCAGACCGCACGCCGTCGAGTTGGAGTCCGGTATGCGGGAGCTGCTGAAGCGGATGCTGCGCGGTGGCCAGGAGGCCGGCAGTCTGCCCGACGACCTGGACCTGGAGCTGGAGACGCTACGGCTGTCCGCCTTGCTCGACGGCCTCACCTTCCAGGCCACCCTGGAGCCGGACCGCGTCACCCCCGACAAGCTCCGCAGCGTGCTGCGCCGTCATCTGGAGACCCTCCGCAAGGACGGAAGCGACCAGGACGGATAGCGACCAGGTCGGAAGCCACCAGGACGGATCGCGGCAAGGGTGGGCAGCGGCCAGGGTGGACGGGACGGACGGCGACGTGCCGGGCCGCCCTCCTGGCCGGTCAGGCGGCGGTGCCGGCTACTTGCCGCCTACTTGTCGATGTCGCCCACCACGAAGAACAGCGACCCGAGAATGGCGACCATATCGGCGACCAGCGTCCCGGGCAGCAGCTCCACCAGCGCCTGGATGTTGTTGTACGACGCCGACCGCAGTTTGAGGCGGTAGGGGGTCTTGTCGCCCTTGGAGACGAGGTAGTAGCCGTTGATCCCCAGCGGGTTCTCGGTCCAGGCGTACGTCGCGCCCTCCGGCGCCTTGAGGACCTTGGGCAGCCGCTGGTTGATCGGGCCCGGCGCAAGCTCCGCGATCCGGTCCAGACAGGCATCGGCCAGATCGAGCGCATTGTGGCTCTGCTCCAGCAGGCACTCGAAACGGGCCAGGCAGTCGCCCTCCTCACGGGTGACGACCTTGAGCGTGGACTGGAGCTCCCCGTAGGCCAGATACGGCTCGTCACGCCGCAGATCGAAGTCGACCCCCGAGGCGCGGGCGATCGGCCCGGAGACGCCGTACGCATGCACCGTCTGCGGCGCGAGCACCCCGACCCCGCGGGTCCGGCCGCGGAAGATCTCGTTGCCCAGCACCAGATTGTCGAAGACGTCCATCCGGGAGCGCACATCGGCGATCGCCTGCCGTGCCCGGCCCAGCCACCCCGCCGGCAGATCCTCCTTGAGGCCGCCGACGCGGTTGAACATGTAGTGCATCCGCCCGCCGGAGATCTCCTCCATGACGGTCTGCAGCTCCTCGCGTTCACGGAACGCGTGGAAGACGGGGGTGATACCGCCCAGCTCCAGGGGGTACGAGCCCAGGAACATCAGATGGTTCAGCACCCGGTTCAGCTCGGCCAGCAGCGTCCGCGTCCACACCGCACGCTCGGGCACCTCCATGCCCAGCATCCGCTCGACGGCCAGCACCACGCCCAGCTCGTTGGAGAACGCCGACAGCCAGTCGTGCCGGTTGGCGAGCATGATGATCTGCCGGTAGTCGCGCGCCTCGAAGAGCTTCTCGGCACCGCGGTGCATATAGCCGATCACCGGCTCGGCGTGCTGGATGCGCTCGCCGTCCAGAACCAGGCGCAGCCGCAGCACGCCGTGCGTCGAGGGGTGCTGCGGACCGATGTTCAGCACCATGTCGGTGCTCTCCGCCGCTCCGCCGATGCCGACCGTCGTCTCCGTCATGGGAACAGTCTCGCAGGACGCCGCTCCGGCGGGCCCCGGGGCCCTCAGGCGTCCCACTCCTTGAGCAGCGCCGCACACTCCGCTCCCACCGGCTCCAGGAGCCAGCCGAAGCCGCCCAGCCCCGCGGGGTCGGTCAGCTCCGCCGCCGCGCCCGCCGTGCCGAGGGCCCGTACATAGCCGGCCGGGTCGGTGGAGGCCATCGCGAGGGGCGGACGACGGCCGTGCACGCCCA
Source organism: Streptomyces sp. NPDC034111 (assembly GCF_055575375.1). Classification (NCBI taxonomy): domain Bacteria; kingdom Bacillati; phylum Actinomycetota; class Actinomycetes; order Kitasatosporales; family Streptomycetaceae; genus Streptomyces; species Streptomyces sp. NPDC034111. The sequence goes on from NZ_JBVIST010000014.1 coordinate 120,246, forward strand.
GAGCGTGCAGCGCCGCCCGCTGGGTCATCCGCACCGCCGACGGCCCGGCGCAGGCGTCGAGCGCCACATGCGCCGTGATGTCGCAGCTGCCGTCCGGCACGGGGCGCACCTCGCGGCCGTCGCGGAATCCGGTGAGGGTGCCGAAGAGCGGACGGGCACCGCTCTCGTGCGCATAGTCGGCGGCGACCGCCAGCCCGGCGCGCAGCGCACCGACGGCCCGCGCCCAGGCCTCGTCCCGGGGGCGGCCGATCTCGGCCCGCAGCCCAGGGGTGCCCACCGGGTACGCGGTGCCTTCGGGGGCCTCCAGGGGCGGCGCCCACCAGCGGCGGAGCCACCGCGCGTCCGCACCGTCGACGGGGTCCCCCAGCCGCTCGGTGCCGTCGGCCCGCACCAGCACCCGGCGCGCCACACCGTCCGCATCCGTCTCGACGACCTCGACCGGCACATTGTCCAGCCACTCGTTCGCGAACAGCAGCCCGGTGACCGTCCCCGGGGCGGGCAGCTCGTCCAGCCAGCCGATCCGCGGATCCAGCCCCTCGGGGCGTGAGGCCCGCTCGACGGCGTACGGGCGCAGCCGCCCGGCGACCTCACCGGGCAGCGCGGCCAGCACCGCCGTCAGCAGCTCCCCGCGCCCCGCCCCCACATCGACCAGCGCCAGCCCGTCCGGACGGCCGAGCGCGGCATCGACGCGGCAGAGGAGCGCGGCGACCGCACCGGCGTAGAGCGGGGAGACATGCACCGAGGTACGGAAATGTCCGGCCGGCCCCGAACCGCCGGGCCGGGTGTAGAAGCCGTCGTCCGGCCCGTACAGCGCCCGTTCCGTCGCGTCCCGCCACCCGCACCACTCGTTCGTCACCTGCCACACGGTACGGCCGGGCGCCGCGCAGGCCCACGGCCCGGTGCACCGGCCGTCCCCCGGTCCGCCACATTTGGCGCATAGGGTCTCCACCTTGGGGAGTAGGCCCGGCGCAGAGGATCGCTCCTCCGGTTGACCCGTACACCTATTCACGCTGCCTACGCTGGGTTACGTGCAGCGCCTCTACGACTTCCTCCGCAGGCACCCGACGGGAGTGGACACCTTCTGGGCCGTCCTGCTCTTCGGGTTCACCCTCCTGTGGACCGCCTCCGAGGTCAGCGGCTCCCACCAGCCCATCGCCGTGTTCTTCGCCATCGGCCTAGGCCTCGTCGTCGCGCTGCGCCGCAAGGCCCCGGTCAAGATGCTCCTGCTGACGGCCGCCATCGGCGTCGGCCAACTGATCTTCGGCGTCCCGCCCAACATCGGCAACTTCGCGATGCTGGTGATCGCCTACACCGTCGCCTCCTCCCCCTCCGCCCCCCGCTGGGCCTCCCGGTGCGCCCTCCTCGGCGCCCTCCTCGGCCCCGCCATGTCGGCGGTCCGCTACGCCCCGGGCATCAGCCAGGCGTTGCTGGAGGTGGAATCGCTGTTCTACGTCACCCTGCTCACCGTGCCCTTCGTGCTGGCCTGGGTGCTCGGCGACTCCATGCGCACCCGCCGCGCCTACTGGGCACAGCTCGAGGAGAGGGCCGCCCGGCTGGAGAAGGAGCGCGAGACGCAGTCCCGGATCGCGGTCGCCGCCGAGCGCGCCAGGATCGCCCGCGAGCTGCACGACGTCGTCGCCCACAACGTCTCGGTGATGGTCGTCCAGGCCGACGGCGCCGCGTACGTCCTCGACGCCGCTCCCGAACAGACCCGGCAGGCCCTGGAGACCATCTCCGGCACCGGCCGCCAGGCGCTGGCCGAAATGCGGCGCCTGCTGGGCGTCCTGCGCACCGGCGAACAGCCGGAGAGCGGCGAATACGTCCCCCAGCCCGGCGTCGAGCAGCTCAGCGACCTCATCGACCAGGTCCGCGGCGCCGGACTCCCGGTCGACTTCCGGGTGGAGGGCGAACCGCGCCCGCTGCCCAGCAGCGTCGAACTGACCGCGTACCGCATCGTCCAGGAAGCGCTCACCAACACCCGCAAACACGGCGGCCCCGATGCCGGCGCCACCGTCCGCCTCTTCTACAAGGACGACAATCTCGATCTGCTCGTCGAGGACGACGGACGGGGCGCACATCGCGGGCTGTACGACGAAGGCGGCGCGGACGGCCTCGGCCACGGTCTGATCGGTATGCGGGAACGGGTCGGCATGGTCGGCGGCAGCCTGACCGCCGGCCCGCGGCCCGGCGGCGGCTTCCGCGTCAGCGCCGTACTGCCGCTCAAACCCGCCCAGTGACCACCCCCGAAGCCACCCCGCCCCGTACGCTCGGCCCCGCCGCTTCCGAACCCGCTCGAAGGGATCTCCCTGCCATGACCATCCGCGTGATGCTCGTCGACGACCAGGTGCTGCTGCGCACCGGCTTCCGGATGGTGCTGGCCGCGCAGCCCGACATGGAGGTCGTCGCGGAGGCGGGGAACGGCGTGGAGGCCCTGGAGATGCTGCGCTCCACCAAGGTCGACGTGATCCTCATGGACGTCCGCATGCCGCATCTGGACGGGGTCGAGGCCACCCGCCGGATCTGCGAGGGCGGGCAGAAGGAGGACGCCCCGAAGGTCCTCATCCTGACCACCTTCGACCTGGACGAGTACGCCTTCTCCGCCCTGAAGGCGGGGGCCAGCGGCTTCATGCTCAAGGACGTGCCGCCCGCCGAACTGCTCGCCGCGATCCGGGCGGTGCAGAGCGGCGACGCGGTCGTCGCACCGTCCACCACCCGCCGGCTCCTCGACCGCTTCACCCCGATGCTGCCCGCGACCGCCGGCGAGCCGTCCCGCCCCGAGCTGGAACGGCTGACGGACCGCGAGCGGGAGGTGCTGCTGCTGGTCGCCCAGGGGCTGTCGAACGGGGAGATCGCGGCGCGGCTGGTGCTGTCCGAGGCCACCGTCAAGACGCATGTCGGCCGCATTCTCACCAAGCTGAACCTCCGGGACCGGGTCCAGGCGGTGGTGCTCGCATACGAGACGGGGCTGGTGCGGGCGGGGGGAGCGGGGGCGTAGGGACGCCTGTGCCCGGGGCGGTGCTGCGGCCTACGGCCGGAGTACGTACGGGCCAGGGGTGCGTGCGACCGTAGACGCCCTCAGCGCAGTACGCCCTCGAGGAAGTCGCTGCCCAGCCGGGCCACCACCTGGAGGTCCAGCTGGTGGAGCACATAGCGCCCACGGCGCCGCGTCCGGATCAGCCCCGCCTTCTTCAGCGTCGCGACATGCCGCGACACCTCAGGCGACGTGATGCCGTACGCGTTCGCCAGCTCGCCGGTCGTATGCGGCCCCCGCGACAACGTGCGGCACAGCTGCATCCGCATCGGATGCCCCAGCGCCTCCAGCCGCTGCTGTACGAGCTCCAGCGCCGCCGGCGCCGGCAACTCCGGGCCGGCCACCGGGTACTGGATCACCGGGCGCCAGCCCGGGGCATGACTGACCAGCAGATGCGGCCAGCCGAAGGACGTCGGAAGGAAGGTGATGCCGGGGTCGTCGGCGGCGGCGAACGCCGTCGTACGGCCGCCGGCCAGCTTGTCGACGACGATGCGGGCGCCGCCGGTGCCGTCCTGGGCCTCCTCCAGCGAAAGCGCCGCCGAGGTGGCGGACAGCGTCTCGGACAGGCCCTTGTGACGCAGCATTTCGGTCTTGTGCCGGGCATCGGCCGCCAACTGGATGCCCACCCGGCGCCAGATGTCCCCGAAGAACGCCTCCTCGCAGTCCTCGAACAGGCGGCGCAGCCACACCCGCAGACCGTCGGGGTCGGTGAGCATCCGGTCGGTGAACGCCGCCTGCCGCGGACCGCGCGCGGCGGCCTTCTCCCGTACGCGCGCCCGCTCGGCCGCGTCGACCAGCGGCGAGGGAGTGGCCCGGGTGTACGTCGCCGAACAGGAGATCTCGAACGCGGCGGCCACGAACCGCTCGTCATCGACCCTGTCCAGCTCGTCCAGCTCCTCGGCCAGCGTCGCACCGGGACGGGCCGGCAGCAGGATGTCGGAACGTGAGGACCGCCAGAGGAAGTCCGCCTCGCACAGCCGGTCGGCTAGGTCGGTCTTCAGCGCCGCGTTGGTGGCGGTGACCCAGCCGTGCAGCCCGGGGTGGTGCCCCGGCTCGGACAGCGCATGCAGCGCGGCGCTCAGCTCCGCCAGGGGTGAGGGGGAGAAGAGGACGCGCTCCGGCGGCAGCCCGGTGATGTCGATGACGTTGGCCATGCGCCCATCATGCGCGAGCCCACGACCTGCACGGTTGTCGTTTGACGGCTCCCGTCAAATGACGCGCCCCAGCCCGCCGGGCCGCCGCACAGTGAGACATGTGAACGCCACTCAGCAGCACCTCCTCGACATCTATCGCGCCACCCGGCAGGCCGAAGCCACCCCGCCGCCCCCGGGCGCCCACCTCACCCGCACCCTCCGCGAAATCCTCCGATGGCGGCGCCTCCAGGCCGTGATCAGGGGGCGGGCCGGGCACCTTCCGGCCGGTAGCCGCCGCGCCCGGCAGCACCCCGCCCCCGAAGGAGCCCACGCTCATCCGCGGACCAGCGCCACGTAACGCAGGAACTCCGCGACCGCCGCGTGCACGTCTCCGGGCGTCCACTCCATGGCGGAGGCGGCGACCGTCACCTCCGTCAGCGCCACTCCGGGTGGCCCGGTCAGGTCCGGTTCGAACCACTTGCGGAACAGCGTCGTTCTCGTCTCCTCCGCCTGTCGGACGACGGCCTCGTTCAGCACCTCCGGCGGGTGCGGCAGCCACACCTGGAACTGGTGGGTGTGCGGGACCTCCGGGTGGATCCTGAACCACGGCACCCCGGCTTCGGCCAGTCCCTCACCCAGCGCCTGGGCGACGGCCTTCGCATGGGCGACGTACCCGGGGAGGCGCGGCAGCTCACGGTCCATCCCGGCCAGGGCGGCCAGTGCCGCCGGCCACTGCTGGAACAGCTGGCCGCCGTACCGGTGCCGCCAGGCCCGGGCCTCCGCCACGAAGTCCCCGCTCCCCGCGAGCGCGGCGCCCGATATGCCGTCCAGCGACTTGTAGTAGGACACATACACGCTGTCCGCGAGCTCGGCGATCTCCGTCAGCGGGCGGCCGAAGTGCGGGGCGCACTCCCACAGTCGGGCGCCGTCGAAGTGCACCACCGCGTCACGGTCCCGGGCCGCCGCCACGACCGCGGTCAGCTCCTCCCAGGCCGGCAGTACGAACCCGGCGTCCCGCAGGGGAAGCTCAAGGGCGAGGGTGCCGAACGGCTCCTCCAGGTCGTGGATCTCCTCGGCGGTCGGCAGCCGTGGCGCGTGCGTCGGATGCACCATCCGCAGCCCGCTGACCACCGCATAGGCATCCCGTTCGTGCATCTCCAGATGGGAGAGCGGGTGTCCGGCGACCGTCGCATTGCCGGTGCGCCCCGCCCAGCAGCGCAGCGCCACCTGCTGGGCCATCGTGCCGGTAGGGAAGAAGGCGGCGGCCTCGGTACCCAGTGCTTCGGCGGTCCGGCGCTCCAGTTCGCCGACCATGCCGTCGTCGTTGCCGTAGATGTCCGTCCAGTTGTCCAGGTCGTACGCGCCGGGAGCGTCGGCCACCAGTCGCCCCAGCCGTTCACGGACGGTCTCGACGGACACGCCGCCCGCCAGCACCCGCGTCGAGCCGTGGAACGCCGCGAGCATCCGGGCCCGCCCGGCCGGTGCGGCTGCCGAGCCGCCGCCCGGAGGGTCCCCGGCGCCCCCGTCCGGTGTCCTGCCCGAGCCGTCGGATGTCGTGCCTGCATTCCTCATCTGTGTCGCGCCCCCCGCCTGGTCTTTTCTTCGCGCCTCCCGCGCGCCGTCGCACCGATCATCACCCGGCCCGTCGCGGCACCGCGACCCCTGTGGATAACTCTCGCGCGAGACCCATGTCTCACCGTCCGCAGAGCTCTGAATCCCGCCGGAAACACTCGCGTAGCATGGCGAGGAATCGTCCGGTCCCCCCCGCGGACTGGAACGGAAGGCCGTCGCCGCGTGAACTCAACACCACCCACCGAGGCCCAGGACCGCCCCGCCCGGCTGACCGTCGGAGTCGTCGGCGCGGGCCGTGTCGGGCCCGCCCTCGCCGCGTCACTACAGCTCGCAGGGCATCGCCCGGTCGCCGTGTCGGGCGTCTCCGACGCCTCCGTACGGCGCGCCGCCGAGCTGCTGCCGGACGTCCCGCTGGTCACCCCGGCCGAGGTGCTGGCCCGCGCCGACCTGGTCCTGCTGACCGTCCCCGACGACGCGCTCGCCGACCTGGTGAGCGGGCTCGCGGAGACCGGCGCCGTACGGCCGGGCCAGCTGCTGGTGCACACCTCCGGGCGCTATGGGACGGCGGTGCTGGACCCGGCAACCCGGGCCGGTGCGCTGCCGCTTGCCCTGCACCCGGCCATGACCTTCACCGGTACCTCCGTGGACGTGCAGCGGCTGGCCGGCTGTTCCTTCGGGGTCACCGCGCCCGAGGAGCTGCGGATGGCCGCCGAGGCGCTGGTCATCGAGATGGGCGGGGAGCCCGAGTGGATCGCGGAATCCGCCCGGCCGCTCTACCACGCGGCGCTCGCGATCGGCGCGAACCACCTGGTCACGCTCGTTGCCCAGTCGATGGAGCTGCTGCACGACGCGGGCGTGCAGGCACCGGACCGGATGCTGGGCCCGCTGCTCGGCGCCGCGCTGGACAACGCGCTGCGGTCCGGCGACGCCGCGCTGACCGGGCCGGTCGCGCGCGGTGACGCGGGCACCGTCGCCGCCCATGTGGCCGAGCTGCGCCGGCACTCCCCGCAGAGTGTCGCGGGGTATCTCGCCATGGCCCGTACGACGGCGGACCGCGCACTGGCCCACGGACTGCTCAAGCCGGAGCTGGCCGAAGACCTGCTGGACGTGCTCGCGGACGCGGGCGACGGACCCGCCACCGGCCATGGGCCCGACGCCCCCGACCACGACCCCGACACCCCCGACCATGGCCCCGAAGGAGGCGACCGATGACCTCCTCGCCCATGAGCCCCGAGCCCTCCCCGGCTTCGCAGCCGTCGGCGGGCGGGATCCGGCTGCTCCACACCGCCGCCGCCCTGCGCGATCTGCCGCGCCGTAGTGGCGCGCGCGCCGTCGTCATGACCATGGGGGCGCTGCACGAAGGCCATGCGTCCTTGATCCGCGCCGCTCGTGGCCGGGTCGGGCCCGAGGGACAGGTCGTCGTCACGGTCTTCGTGAATCCGCTCCAGTTCGGGGCGGGGGAGGACCTGGACCGCTACCCGCGGACCCTGGACGCGGATGTCGAGCTGGCCGGCGCGGCGGGCGCGGACGTGGTCTTCGCGCCCTCCGTCGACGAGGTCTATCCGGGCGGCGAACCGCAGGTCCGGATCACCGCGGGGCCCATGGGCACGCTGTGGGAGGGCGCCAGCCGCCCCGGGCACTTCGACGGTGTGCTGACCGTCGTGGCCAAGCTGCTGCATCTGACCGCACCGGACCTCGCGTTCTTCGGCCAGAAGGACGCCCAGCAGCTCGCCGTCATCACGCGGATGGCCGCGGACCTGAACTTCCCCGTCGAGATCGTCGGGGTTCCCACGGTGCGCGAGGACGACGGCCTCGCCCTCTCCAGCCGCAACCGCTATCTGTCCACCCCGGAGCGGCGCACCGCGCTGGCGCTCTCCGCCGCCCTGTTCGCGGCCCGCGACCGGCTCACCGCCGAAGAGGCGCTGCGCGCCCGTGCGGCCTCCACGGGCCACCGGGCGCAGGACCGTTCCGTGGCGCTGGCCGCCCTCGGCGAGGACCGGGCGGCCGCCGATGCGCACGCCGTCGCCTATGCCGCCGCGGGCTCGCTCCACGGCCCGTCCGTGGCGCGCGCCGCGGCCCGTACGGTCCTGGAGGACGCCGCAGGCCTCCAACCTCCGCTGGTGCTCGACTACCTGGCGCTGGTCGATCCGTCCGACTTCACCGAGATCCCGGACGCCTACGAGGGAGAGGCGATCCTCGCGGTCGCCGCCAAGGTCGGCACCACCCGGCTGATCGACAACATCCGTCTCACCTTCCGGGCCAACCCCCCGGCGACCACGGCCGTCCCTCAGGACGCGACGGCCGGCCACCGGAACACCACCGGTGCCGGCCCGGCCACGACGGACCGCACCACCACCGGCACCACAAGCACCACAGGCACCTCCGGCACCACCGCACCACCCGATACACCCCCCACCAGCCCCCAAGGCCCCCTTGGAGCGACCCGATGACCGACACCGGAACAGGCCCTGCCACCACGACAGGCACCGGCCCCGGCCCCGTACCCGGCACCGGCATACGCCTGAACGCCCCCGACCCCGGCTGGTCCATCGAGGCCGACGTGGTCGTCGTGGGCTCCGGTGTGGCGGGCCTGACCGCCGCGCTGCGCTGCGCCGCGGCCGGCCGCCGGACCGTCGTGGTCACCAAGGCCCGTCTGGACGACGGCTCCACCCGTTGGGCCCAGGGCGGCATCGCCGCGGCCCTGGGGGACGGCGACACCCCGGAGCAGCATCTGGCCGACACCCTGGTCGCCGGTGCCGGCCTGTGTGACGAGGCGGCCGTACGGACCCTGGTCACCGAGGGCCCGGACGCCGTGCACCGGCTGATCGCGGCCGGTGCGCGCTTCGACACCACGCCGGACAGCGACGAGATAGCGCTCACCCGTGAGGGCGGCCACCACCGCCGCCGTATCGCGCACGCCGGCGGGGACGCCACCGGCGCCGAGATCTCCCGCGCGCTGGTCGAGGCGGTCCGCGCGGCCGGACTGCGCACCATCGAGAACGCCCTCGTCCTCGACCTGCTCACGGACGCCGAGGGCCGTACCGCGGGCGTCACCCTGCACGTCATGGGGGAGGGCCAGCACGACGGCGTCGGCGCCGTGCACGCCCCGGCGGTGGTGCTCGCCACCGGAGGCATGGGCCAGGTCTTCTCCGCGACCACCAACCCGGCCGTCTCCACCGGGGACGGGGTGGCCCTGGCGCTGCGCGCCGGCGCCGAGGTCTCGGATCTCGAATTCGTCCAGTTCCACCCCACCGTCCTGTATCTGGGCCCGGAGGCGGAGGGCCAGCAGCCGCTGATCTCCGAGGCCGTACGGGGCGAGGGCGCGCACCTCGTCGACGCCGACGGCGTCCGCTTCATGGCCGGGCAGCACGAGCTCGCCGAGCTGGCGCCGCGCGACATCGTCGCCAAGGCGATCCTGCGCCGGGCGCAGGAACAGGGCGTCGAGCACATGTACTTGGACGGCCGGCACTTCGGCGCCCAGATGTGGGAGCACCGCTTCCCGACCATCCTCGCCGCCTGCCGCAGCCACGGCATCGACCCGGTCACCGAACCGATACCCGTCGCCCCGGCGGCGCACTACGCCTCCGGCGGCGTCCGCACCGACCTGCGCGGCCGTACGACGGTCCCCGGCCTCTACGCCTGTGGAGAGGTCGCCTGCACCGGCGTCCACGGTGCCAACCGCCTCGCCTCCAACTCCCTTCTGGAGGGCCTGGTCTTCGCCGAGCGGATCGCCTCGGACATCGCCGGGGGACCCGCGCCGCGGACCTCCGCGGGTCCCGCCCCGGTGGTCCCCTCCGCGCCCCGTACCACCCTTCCGCTGCTCGCCCCCGAGACCCGTACGGCCGTGCAGCGGATCATGACCGCAGGCGCCGGCGTGCTGCGCAGCGCCGGAAGTCTCGCCAAGGCGGCCACCGAACTGGACCGCCTCCACCGTGAGGCCACCGAGGCGGCCGCCAACGGCGCCCGCCGCAGCGCCGGCACCGACGACGAGCCGGCCGACCGGACCGCCCAGAAGAGCCCCGAGCCGGGCGTGGAGGCCTGGGAGGCCACCAACCTGCTGTGCGTCGCGCGGGTGCTGGTCGCGGCGGCCGAGCGCCGTGAGGAGACCCGCGGCTGCCATTGGCGCGAGGACCACCCGGACCGCGACGATGCCGACTGGCGCCGGCACTTCCGCATCACCCTCGGCGCGGACCGTGCGCTGACCATCCGTACGACGGAGACCGCCGGCTTCCCGCCGGCGCTCACCCCGTAGCCACCGGCGCACCACCCGCCACAACAGCCCACAGACCACCCCTCTCCCCGGATACGGAGCCCATCCCGTGAGCAGCACCCCCGACGACCTCCCCCTCCTCCAGATCGGCGGGCCCACCGGCGGCGCCCCCACCGGCGGCGGCTGCGGCGATGCCTGCGGCTGCGCCGGCGATGACGACGGCTCGTCCGAACTCGACCCGCTGACCTGCGGGCTCGACCCCGACCTGGCCGCGCTCCTGGTGGCCGCCGGGCTCGACCCCGTACAGGTCGAGGACATCGCGCACCTCGCCGTCGAGGAGGACCTCGACCAGGGCGTGGACGTCACGACCGTGGCGACCGTCCCCGAGGACGCCATCGCCACCGGCGACTTCACCGCCCGTGAGGCCGGTACGGTCGCCGGGCTGCGGATCGCCGAGGCGGTGCTGTCCATCGTGTGCACCGACGAGTTCGCGGTCGAGCGGCACGTCGAGGACGGCGACCGGGTGGAAGCCGGCACCAAGCTGCTGAGCGTCACCACCCGCACCCGCGACCTGCTCACCGCGGAGCGCAGCGCGCTGAACATCCTGTGCCGGCTGTCCGGTATCGCGACCGCCACCCGGGCCTGGGCGGACCTGCTGGAGGGGACCGGGGCGAAGGTCCGCGACACCCGTAAGACGACGCCCGGGCTGCGTGCCCTGGAGAAGTTCGCGGTGCGCTGCGGCGGCGGCGTCAACCACCGGATGTCGCTGTCGGACGCGGCGCTGATCAAGGACAACCACGTGGTCGCGGCGGGCGGCGTGGCCGCGGCGTTCACGGCCGTGCGGACGGAGTTCCCCGGTGTACCGATCGAGGTGGAGGTCGACCGGCTCGACCAGATCCCGCCGATCCTGGCCGAGGGCGCCGACCTGATCCTGCTGGACAACTTCACCCCGGAGCAGACCCGCGAGGCCGTGGAGCTGGTCGCCGGGCGCGCGATGCTGGAGTCGTCGGGCCGGCTGACCCTGGACAACGCCCGGGCGTACGCCGAGGCCGGCGTCGACTACCTGGCGGTGGGTGCGCTCACGCACTCCTCGCCGATCCTCGACATCGGCCTCGACCTGCGCGAGGACGAGGGCGAGGACACCGGCTCCCCGGGCGCCGGTCTGCGTGAGGACCGCTGATCGCCATGCTGCTGACCATCGACGTAGGCAACACCCACACGGTGCTCGGTCTGTTCGACGGTGAGGAGATCGTCGAGCACTGGCGCATCTCCACCGACGCCCGCCGCACCGCCGACGAGCTCGCCGTCCTCCTCCAGGGCCTGATGGGCATGCACCCGCTGCTCGGCGACGACCTGGGCGACGGCATCGAGGGCATCTCCATCTGCTCGACGGTGCCCTCGGTGCTGCACGAACTGCGCGAGGTCACCCGCCGCTACTACGGGGACGTGCCGGCGGTCCTGGTGGAGCCGGGCGTCAAGACCGGAGTGCCGATCCTGATGGACAACCCGAAGGAGGTCGGCGCCGACCGGATCATCAACGCCCTGGCCGCCGTCGAGCTCTACGGCGGTCCCGCGGTGGTCGTCGACTTCGGCACCGCCACCACCTTCGACGCGGTCAGCGCGCGCGGTGAGTACGTCGGCGGGGTGATCGCGCCGGGCATCGAGATCTCCGTGGACGCGCTGGGCGTCAAGGGCGCCCAGCTCCGCAAGATCGAACTGGCCCGGCCGCGCAGCGTCATCGGCAAGAACACCGTCGAGGCGATGCAGTCCGGCATCCTCTACGGCTTCACGGGCCAGGTCGACGGGGTGGTCCAGCGGATGGCGCGGGAACTGGCAGAGGACCCGGACGAGGTGACCGTGATCGCCACCGGCGGGCTGGCGCCGATGGTGCTCGGCGAGTCCTCGGTGATCGACGCGCACGAGCCCTGGCTCACCCTCATCGGGCTGCGGCTGGTCTACGAGCGCAACATCGCCCGGTCGTGAGCGGCTGACCGGTGCGGGGGTGGCGCGGCTCGCGGCCGCGCCACCAGTCACGAATTAAGCGGCTTTTGTCGGAATTGGTCGTAAAGTCGCCATATGCCAATGCCAAACGGAACCCGCGGCGGCATGGCGTTCAGCGCCGATGAGTTGCGTGTGCTCCGTCGCGCCCTCGCCCATGCCCTCCAGACGACGGACCACTCCGCGCCGCTCGCCGCCCTCGGCCCGGAGTGGCCGCAGGACATCCAGGAATACCTCCGGCTGGCCGAGGCCGTCGACGAAGCGGTCCGCGAAGGCGGCCGGCTGCGCGCCTTCCTCCTCGCCGACCTCGCCCGCTACCGCGAAGCCCTGCCCGGCTCGGCCGCCGGCTACCTCGCGCAGCTGAAGGAGGCGCTGGCGGACGGGTACGTCCCCGGCGCCGACGACCTCGCCGCCCTGCGCTCACTGCGCACCGGGCGCACCGGGACGGCGGAGCGGGAGCGCCGCAGCGCCCTGCTGCGCCACTGCGAGCAGCTGGCCGAACAATCCGTCCGGGTGCGGCTCCGCGCGCTGCCAGGCGGCCGCTCAGCGGCCCGCAGCGGCCGCGAGCGGGAACCCGAGAAGGAGCCGCCGCCCGCCCCGCAGCCGCAACGCGAACCGGCGCCGAAGCCCCCGCGCCCCGACCGGCCGATCCCCACCCCGGGGGAGGTCTTCCCGCCGCGCCGCAAGCCCGCCCCGCCCCCCGAGAGCCGCACGGCCTGAGCACTGCGTACCCTTGCTGCGTACTTTTCGAAGGCTCCGCCCTGTCGAAGGCTCACGCCCTATAAGGAGGCCGCACGCCATGGATTACGTCGCAGCGCTGCTCCCGCCCGCGGTGATGGCCGTGGCGTTCACCGCCCTGATCGTGACCATGATCAAGAGCCAGGGCGGTGCCAACAAGTCCAAGGAGGACGCCGCCGTGGACGCCGCGCTCGCCCGCGCCGAGTCCACCGGCCAGGAGGCCACCGCGCACGGCGCCTGATCCGCCCGGCCGTCACGGCGGCCGGCGTGCACCGTCACGGCCCGGGACCCACCGTCCCGGGCCGTAGATCGTTTCCCGCCGGCCGCGACGAGACGGCGCAAACGCGGGGCGAGATCAACGGGCATTCGGGACATTTCCCACTATTGTTCTTGTGTGCCGAGACCATTGGGTGATCTGGAAGACGCGGTCATGACGCGGGTCTGGGAGTGGAACCGCCCGGTCACCGTTCGAGAAGTCCTGGAAGATCTTCAGAAGGAACGGTCGATCGCCTACACGACGGTCATGACCGTATTGGACAACCTCCATCAGAAGGGCTGGGTGCGCCGCGAAGCAGAAGGCCGCGCCTATCGATATGAGGCGGTCTCCACTCGCGCCGCCTACGCGGCCGCACTGATGAACGAGGCATGGTCCGCCAGCGACAACCCCGCGGCCGCTCTTGTCGCCTTCTTCGGCATGATGTCGCCGGAACAACGCCATGCCCTGCGCGATGCCGTACGGATGGTGCAAGCCGACGAACCGGAAGACCCGGAAGGCGCACCGGCCGCGGAAGGCGCACAACAAGAGGCACCAGAGGCACAACCGGTGGCAACCGCGGAAGAAGACGAAGCACAAGGCGTCGCGGAAGCGGACCGGGAAGCCGGTTCCGCGGAAGGGGATGAACCCGGAGCGAACGCCGGCGGCAAGGGGCGATAGCGTCCCGGCATGCCTCCGCATTCAAAAGGGCTCACCGTCCGTCGCGCCAGGACCAGCGATGTACCGGCCGTACGCCGTCTCATCGACTCCTACTCACGTGACGGGATCCTGCTCGACAAAGCCACCGTCACGCTTTACGAGGACATCCAGGAGTTCTGGGTGGCGGAGCGCGACGAAGATGCCGAGGTCGTCGGCTGCGGAGCACTCCACGTGATGTGGGAAGACCTGGCGGAGGTCCGCACCCTGGCCGTGGACCCGCGGCTGAAGGGCACCGGTGTCGGCCATCAAGTGCTGCACAAGCTCCTGGCCACCGCGCGCTGGCTCGGAGTACGGCGCATTTTCTGTCTCACCTTCGAAGTCGACTTCTTCGTCAAGCACGGCTTCGTGGAGATCGGCGAGGCTCCCGTAGACGGTGATGTCTACAGTGAGCTGCTGCGTTCCTATGATGAGGGCGTTGCGGAGTTCCTTGGCCTCGAACGAGTGAAGCCGAACACCCTGGGTAACAGCCGGATGCTTCTGCACCTGTGATGAGTGTTCTATGTCCGAATCGCTCCCCTATCTCATGGCTACGGAAGCATGCGTTCCCCGGTCTGCGGGCAACTGAACCCTACCCAAGGGTTTGTGTTTTTCCCGGAAAAGCGGTTTGCTTTCCGTCGTAATCCGCATTCGATGAAAGGGAAACCGGTGGCACAGAAGGTTCAGGTTCTTCTTGTCGACGACCTCGACGGCGGCGAGGCGGAGGAGACGGTGACGTTCGCTCTCGACGGCAAGTCCTACGAGATCGACCTCTCCGACGCGAACGCGCAGAAGCTGCGTGACTCGCTGGCGGACTTCGTCAAGGCCGGTCGCCGCACCGGTGGGCGTTCCGCCGGGCGCGGCAAGGCGCGTGCGGCGGCGGCTTCCGGCGGCAGCCAGGACACTGCGAAGATCCGTGCATGGGCGAAGGAGAACGGCTACAACGTCAATGACCGCGGCCGTGTCCCCGCCGACATTCGCGAGGCATTCGAGAAGGCCAACGCCTGATCGCCGCCAGAGCGGTCCGATTGGGCATTACGAGCACACAACAACCGGGCACGGTGGCACTCCGTCGCCGCCGCGCTCACGAGCCGTACGAGGTCGGGGGCGGCCGCACCGTCCCCGAATCCTGTCCCGAACCCCGTGGTGGGCAGGGAATTCTCCACCTCGTACCCCGGCCGGGGAGGTCGCAGCCATCCCGCGGCCTCCCTCGAGCCGAATCCGCAGGGCAGTGATGGCGGTGAAGTGCCAGTGGGGATCGCCGGTGCGGGCATCCGGTCTCCGGATCCACGCGCCGTGAGATCCGGCGCAAGACCGCCCCACTCGAGCCATTCCAGGATTCCCGGGAGTTCCTCGGCACCGCCGACCGTGATCAGCATGAGCAATTTCGGCCGATCACCGGGCTGATTCCCGTCGCGTCCGGCCCTGAGGAGCGCCACGGGGCCGGTGCGCAGTCCCCGGTGCAATACGGCGCGGCCCGCCTCGGCCGGCATCTCCAGGACGTCGAAGCGCAGCCCCGTCAGCAGCTCGACCGGTTCCGGTCCGGTGGTCGGCCAGCCCAGCTCGTCCTCGTACCACTCGCGGACGGCGGTGAGGGGGCTTCTCGGGCGCGGGAGGACGCGGGCCATGACCGGTGCAACTCCCCACAACCCGGGAAGTTACGCTGGGTGTAAGCGTAGATGCGGAGTGTGTTGGCGAAGGGGGCGTTGCGGAGCATTCGGCGGCGCGCGGATGTTCGCCCGTAGCGGATGGAAGCGGCCCGCGCCGCATGGAGTGTCAGTGGCAGCGGGTAAGACAGTCTCAGTGGGAAGAGACGGTGTGACCGGCGTACAAAGCGCTCAGGCCCGGCCGATGGCGGGATGCGGGCGGCGTGTCGGGGAAGGTCGCGTTCGCCACGGGCGTAGTGGCGGAGGGCGTATATGCCTGGCCTGCGGGAACATCGTCTCGCACCATCGAGTTGGAGCAGATGTCAGCTGTTCGGCAGTAAATTTCCCCGCCGGAGCGGGGGTGATCCGGACGGGTGTCGGCAGTTGGAATGAGCTGTCCCGCCCCGCGGGACTAGCATGCGGAAGGACAGGGAGGGGACCGACCCCTAACTGCCTGACCGCTCTGAGGAGCGATTAACGATGTTCGAGAGGTTCACCGACCGCGCGCGGCGGGTTGTCGTCCTGGCTCAGGAAGAAGCCCGGATGCTCAACCACAACTACATCGGCACCGAGCACATCCTCCTGGGCCTGATCCACGAGGGTGAGGGTGTCGCCGCTAAGGCCCTGGAGAGCCTCGGGATTTCGCTCGAGGCGGTCCGCCAGCAGGTGGAGGAGATCATCGGGCAGGGCCAGCAGGCTCCGTCCGGGCACATTCCCTTCACCCCCCGTGCCAAGAAGGTCCTGGAGCTTTCGCTCCGCGAGGCCCTCCAGCTCGGCCACAACTACATCGGTACGGAGCACATCCTGCTCGGCCTGATCCGCGAGGGCGAGGGCGTCGCAGCCCAGGTCCTGGTGAAGCTGGGCGCCGATCTCAACCGGGTGCGGCAGCAGGTCATCCAGCTGCTCTCCGGCTACCAGGGCAAGGAGGCCGCCACCGCGGGCGGCCCCGCCGAGGGCACGCCCTCGACCTCCCTCGTCCTGGACCAGTTCGGCCGCAACCTCACGCAGGCCGCTCGCGAGACCAAGCTCGACCCGGTCATCGGGCGCGAGAAGGAAATCGAGCGGGTCATGCAGGTGCTGTCGCGCCGTACCAAGAACAACCCGGTCCTCATCGGCGAGCCCGGCGTCGGCAAGACGGCGGTCGTCGAGGGCCTGGCGCAGGCCATCGTCAAGGGCGAGGTGCCCGAGACCCTCAAGGACAAGCACCTCTACACCCTCGACCTCGGTGCCCTGGTCGCCGGCTCCCGCTACCGCGGTGACTTCGAGGAGCGCCTGAAGAAGGTCCTCAAGGAGATCCGCACCCGCGGCGACATCATCCTGTTCATCGACGAGCTCCACACCCTGGTGGGTGCGGGCGCCGCCGAGGGCGCGATCGACGCCGCGAGCATCCTCAAGCCCATGCTGGCGCGAGGTGAGCTCCAGACCATCGGTGCCACCACGCTCGACGAGTACCGCAAGCACCTGGAGAAGGACGCCGCGCTCGAGCGCCGCTTCCAGCCGATCCAGGTCGCGGAGCCGTCGCTGCCGCACACGATCGAGATCCTCAAGGGTCTGCGGGACCGCTACGAAGCCCACCACCGCGTGTCCATCACGGACTCCGCGCTGGTCGCGGCGGCCACCCTCGCCGACCGCTACATCTCCGACCGCTTCCTGCCGGACAAGGCGATCGACCTGATCGACGAGGCCGGCTCCCGGATGCGCATCCGCCGGATGACCGCGCCGCCGGACCTCCGCGAATTCGACGAGAAGATCGCCGATGTGCGCCGGGAGAAGGAGTCCGCGATCGACTCGCAGGACTTCGAGATGGCCGCGGGTCTGCGCGACAAGGAGAAGCAGCTCCTGGCCGCGAAGGCGAAGCGGGAGAAGGAGTGGAAGGCCGGCGACATGGATGTCGTCGCCGAGGTGGACGAGGAGCTGATCGCCGAGGTCCTGGCCACGGCCACCGGCATCCCGGTCTTCAAGCTCACCGAGGAGGAGTCCTCGCGTCTGCTCCGGATGGAAGACGAGCTGCACAAGCGCGTCATCGGCCAGAAGGACGCCATCAAGGCGCTCTCCCAGGCCATCCGCCGTACCCGCGCAGGCCTGAAGGACCCCAAGCGTCCCGGTGGCTCGTTCATCTTCGCCGGCCCGTCCGGTGTCGGTAAGACCGAGCTGTCCAAGACGCTGGCGGAGTTCCTCTTCGGCGACGAGGACGCGCTGATCTCCCTCGACATGTCGGAGTTCAGCGAGAAGCACACCGTCTCGCGGCTGTTCGGCTCGCCTCCCGGCTACGTCGGCTACGAAGAGGGCGGCCAGCTCACCGAGAAGGTGCGCCGCAAGCCGTTCTCCGTCGTGCTCTTCGACGAGGTCGAGAAGGCCCACCCGGACATCTTCAACTCGCTGCTGCAGATCCTGGAGGACGGTCGCCTGACCGACTCCCAGGGCCGGGTCGTGGACTTCAAGAACACCGTCATCATCATGACGACGAATCTCGGCACCCGGGACATCTCCAAGGGCTTCAACCTCGGCTTCGCGGCCCAGGGCGACACCAAGTCCAGCTACGAGCGGATGAAGAACAAGGTCAACGAAGAGCTCAAGCAGCACTTCCGCCCCGAGTTCCTCAACCGTGTGGACGACACCGTCGTCTTCCACCAGCTGACCGAGGACGACATCATCCAGATCGTCGACCTCATGATCGCCAAGGTGGACGAGCGGCTCAAGGACCGCGACATGGGCATCGAGCTCAGCGGCACTGCCAAGTCGCTGCTGGCCAAGCGCGGGTACGACCCGGTGCTCGGCGCCCGTCCGCTGCGCCGCACGATCCAGCGTGAGATCGAGGACGCCCTCTCGGAGAAGATCCTCTTCAGCGAGCTGCGTCCGGGTCACATCGTGGTCGTCGACACCGAGGGCGAGGGTGAGAGCGCCAAGTTCACCTTCCGCGGCGAGGAGAAGTCCGCACTGCCGGACGCCCCGCCGATCGAGTCCGCCACCGGCGGCTCGGGCCCGAACCTGAGCAAGGACGCCTAAGCGGAACCGCGCCCGCGCGGATATTCGCAGTCGGCACATAGGGCACATACGGCACTGCCCGGGAATCGTTTCTCACGGTTCCCGGGCAGTGCCGTATGCGCATCACGTGGCCAAGACGTTCTTCGGACTTGCTTGGCTTTCCCAGGCGTTCCTTCCCGATACTCCGCGTTCCGTATGGAACCCGGCCGTAGGGAGCCGGAAATGCAGCCCGGTATCTTCAAGGGGCATTTTCGGCCGCATGCGCCGGAGCGTCCGGATCCCACCCGGCAACCGGACTCACTCCCTCCGAGCGCACTACATCTGAACGACGCGAATTCCCTCGGGAACGCCGTCCACCGGCGGAATGCGGCGGCCGATCCGCAGGGTGTCCAGTTCCGGAAAGGCGGACAGCCACTCCATCGAGACGCCCAGGTCGTACGCGAGCCACAACCGCGTCAGCCCGGCGGCCGGTGAGATGCCCTCGATCAGCTGGTCCGGGGTGAAATACCCGGCGATCCGCAGCTGGGGGCGGCCGCCCAGCCGGCGCAGGGCATGCAGCTCCTCCAGGTCGGAGACCGGGAAGTACAGCTCGGCCGGTTCGAGGTGGGCGATGATCTCGCGGGCGTAGCGGGCGGTGTCATGGCGTCGCCAGGCCCCGGCGAGCTGCGCACGGATGTCGTGGTGCGCCCGGTCGCGCAGCCCCGTCAGATAGTCGATCGCCCGGTCGTCCGCGATCGAGGTGGCGGTGATCGCCAGCAGATACGCCTCCCGGTCCGGGACCCCGGCGGGGTCGGGAAGCATCTCCAGCACGATCGGCCCGATCCAGCCCAGGGCGCGGGCCGCCGACGGCGTGGCGGGCCGCACCATGTCACGGGTGAAGCGCTGTACCCGCGCCCGGACCGCCGGATCCAGTTCGGTGGCGTGCTCCAGACAGGCGGCCGCCAGCAGCTTGCGGTGCCGGGCCTCGGTGGCCCGTAGGCCCGGATGCGGGGCGAGCAGCCCGTCCAGGAGGGCCGCGCACTCATCGGGCCGGGCCAGCGCCACGGCCATCCGGATGACGTCCTCCCAGTCGTCGTGGTGGGCGTGGTCCAGCAGCAGCCCGAAGTCATGCCGCTGGACCGTGGCGCGGGCGGACAGATAGTCCTGGAACGTGCGGTGCACGAAGTCCACGGTGCCGGGGGTGGGCTCGCGCAGCAGCCCCGTCCGGTTGAGCAGATGCCGGAAGACCTCCTCCGGCCCGCCCTGGCGGGCCGCGTCCGGGATGGCCGGCAGATGCCGGGCGAGGGTGTCGATCGCCGTCGCCCGGTCCATCTCCGAGCGGCCGTTGACCAGCATCCAGTGGGCGAGCTTCTGCAACAGCTGGATCTTGGGTTGCCGGGTCAGCTCGACCCCGTCGGTGGGAACCATCGCCCGCTCCCGGTCGCGCCGCTCCAGCAGCATCGACAGCGCCGCGTCGTAGAGCTCCTTACGGCCGTTGGGCAGATAGCCGCGCCGGTCCCGGTGCAGGGCGCACAGCAGCCCGCACATCAGCGGATTGGTCGCCAGCCGCCCCAGGTCGCGGGTGATGCGCACGGCATTGAGCAGCGTCCGTTCGTAATGCCCGAGCCGGTCGAGATCGGCCGGGTGCTGCTGGGTGGCGGCCCGGTGCCAGCGCTGGATGAACGCCGCGACGTCCTCCCGGCTCATCGGGGCCAGCGACAACTCGCTGAACCCCTCGTCCACCAGCCAGTTGCCCGGCACGGCGGACGGCCGGGACGTGACGATCCAGACGTTGCCCGGGTAGCGGGCCGTCCACTCGCCGAGCCGGCGGCGCAGCTCCGCCCGGTCGCTCTCCGGCGCCTCGTCCACCCCGTCGACCAGCAGCAGCGCCCGCCCGGCGCCGAGCACCCGCTCCGCCCAGCCGTCCGGCGCCTCCCCGGCATCCCGATAGCCGACGGCGACCGGGAACGTCCCCGGGGAGGGCAGGCCCTCACGGGCGAACCGGCGCACCGGCAGCAGGAACGGGACCCGGCCGCGCAGCGCCGCCAGCGCCTCGGGCAGATCGTCGCGCGCGGCGGCGACCGCCAGCCACTGGAGCAGCGTGGTCTTGCCGGACCCGGCAACGCCGCGGACCAGCACCCGGCTGCGGCCGGCCAGCGCCTGTTCGGCGGGGAGCGGCGGCTCGTCCTGGCCCGGGCCCTCCCCGCCGCCCTCGCCCCCGTCCGCGAGCACCCCGTCGGAGTCCTGGCCGCCGGGTTCGCACTGAAGCCCCAGATAGGCGGCGTCCAGCGGCCAGCTGTCCGGGGAGTGCGCCAGGTCGATACCGAAGATCGTGAGGTGGTTGTGGAGGGCCGCGGTGTCACGGGCGTAACGCGCCTCGAAGGCGGTGTCCCGGGCCTCCTCCTTGGCCTCGCCCACCTCGTCGGCGGTGCCGTACCGCGGTGGGGCCGTGGTGGCCTCCGGCCCGTGGACGAGCTCGGCGAGGGTACGGGTCTCCTCGGGCAGGGTGCAGGCCACGTACGCCGACCGCTGGGTAAAGAAGTACAGGATGTGCCGGGCTGCGGCGTCCACCAGCAGACCGTGCAGCCGGGCGTTCTCACCGGCGAGGTGCTGCGTGACCCCCGGCACGGCCCGGCTCAGCCGCCGGGCGAACTCGGCGGGCAGCAGCCGGGCCGCGTCCAGGTCGTCCATCTCGATGTCGCCGAGGGCCCGCAGGGTGCGGGCGAGGGCGGCGGCGAGCGTCCGGTCGGGGCCTCCCGACGCCTGCTCGACGAGGGCCCCGGCGATGTCCGTCAGCTCCTGCCCGCTCAGGGCCGGCTTCTCACCGGCGAAGGAGACCAGCCGGGCGATACGCACGGGCCGGTCGACCGGCGCGGTGTCCGGCCCGTCGGTGCGGAAGAGCCGGCGGATCAGCGGGGCGACGGTGTGCGGGGTGAGGCGTGCAGCGATGACGGTGGGATCCATGGACTTCCGTAACTGCGGTGTCGGGCGGAGGAGTTGGGAGCGCTGACCGATCCGGGCTAGGTGCGGGGGCGGGGGTGCCGGATGAGTCTGACGTGCGGCGGGAGTTCGGGGGCGGGCTCCGGACGGAGGTAGGTGAGGTGGACCTCTTGGAGATCGGGCAGGCCGGTCAAGGGGGGGCAGGGCCGGCGAGGCGTCGAAGGCGGCCTCGTCCCTTCCGTAGAGCCGGAGTTCGCGGAGGTGGGGGAGGGCAGGGAGGGCGGTGCGAAGCAGGTCGGCCAGGCGGGAGAAGGAGGTGGGCCACGCGGTGATGCTGAGGGACCGCACCTGAGGAAGCCGGAGGCCGGGCGGCAGGTGCAGGGTGACGCTGTCGTCCGCCGCGCTGAACGTGAGGCGCTCGAGTTGGTCCAGGGACGCCAGGGCGCGCCACTGGTCCTCGGTGAAGTCGTCGGTGAGCCCCAGAATTTGCAGGCTCAGCAGGCGGGACCAGGGCAGTGCGCCGGTGAAGGCGGCGCCGAGGTGCCCGGTGAGGGTCAGATGATCCAGCGGTGCCTGGGCGGGGAGCGCCGCCAGGCCCTCCGGCGGGAGGGCGCAGGAGAGAAACAGGTGGCGCAGGTGGCGCAGGCGACGGAGTCCGCGCGGCGCCGGTAAGGGCTCGTGGGACGGTCCGGAGACGGTCAGTGTGCGGAGGGTGTGGTCTTCGAGCGGGGTGACGCTGTCGACCGCGGGACAGTCCCAGAGGGACAGCCACTCCAGCGCCGGGAACGCGTGGAGGAAGGCGAGGCTGCTGATCTCCGGGTTCTTCGAGAGGGTCAGACTGCTGATCGACTCCGGCAGCAGCTCGTCGAGGAGTTCACGAGCGGTGAAGGGGCCCCATACCTCGATGCGGGGCCGGCCGCCGAGGGCCTTGAGCGCCCGCAGTTCGGCGAGGGTCGAAACGGTGACGGTGGCGTCGGGGTCGAGGTGCTGGATCACCTCCCGGGCGTACCGGTCCGTGTCGAATTGAGGCCAGGAGGCGGCGAGTTGCCTCTGGGCGCCCTGCGAGGGATGGCTGCGCATCCGCTTGGCGACCTCGAGTGCCGCGTCCGAGCCGATGGCTGCGGCGGTGACCACCACCTCCTGCGCCTCGTCGTCCTCCAGGCCGTCCGGGCCGGGCAGCAGCTCCACGACGAGCGGGCCCACATCGGCGAGCAGATTCGACTCCTCGCGGCTACGAGGCGGCAGGATCGTCCTGGCCCGCTCGTTCACCAGCTCCCGCACCCGCGGATCGAGCTCCGTGGCGTGCTCCAGACAGGCCAGGCCGAGCAGATGGACGCGCAGGCGGGTCCGTGCGTCCTCCAGACCGTCGCCGTGGGCGGTCAACTCGCGCAGTATCTCCGCCCGTTCCCGCGGCCGGGCGTGCGCCACCGCCATCCGGATCACGTCCTCCCACTGGGAGTCGGCGGCATGCCGCACCAGCAGCCCGAAGTCCCCGTCCTCGACGGCCGCCTTGGCGCCCAGGTAGTCCTGGAAGGTCCGGTGGACGAACTGGACCGATCCGGGTGCCGGCTCCAGCAGCAGCCCACTGCGCAGCAGCAGATGGCGGAAGACGGCCTCGGCGCCGCCCTGCTCCGCCGCCACCGGCACGGCCGGCAGCGCCTCACCGATGATCCGCTCCGCCCGCTCCCGGTCCAGCTCCGTACGGCCGTTGCGGATCAGCCAGTACGCGAGCCGTTGCAGCAGCTGGATCTGCGGCTGGTCGCCCAGCTCGATGCCGGTGGGGGCGGCCATATCGCGTTCGCGGTCGCGGCGGGAGAGCAGCATGCCGAGCGCCGCGTCGTACAGCTCCTTGCGGCCGGTGGGCAGATAGCCGCGGCGGTCGCGGTGGAGGGCGCAGATCAGGCCGCACATCAGGGGGTTGGTGGCGAGCCGGGCGAGGTCCTGTTTGGTGTGTACGGCGGTCAGCAGGGACTGCTCGTAGGCGTCGAGGCGTTCGGTGTCCTCGGCGTCGTGGCGGGCCGCGTCGTGCCAGCGGCCTATGAACGCGGCGACCTCGCCGCGGCGCATGGGGCTCAGCGTCAGCTCGTCGAAGCCGTCGGAGGCCAGCCAGTCGTCGCGTACGGCGGAGGGGCGGGTGGTGACCAGCCACAGGTTGTCCGGGAACGCGTCGATCAGATCGCGCAGCCAGTGGCGGACCTGTTCGCGCTCGCCGTCGGGGATTTCGTCCAGGCCGTCGACGAGCAGCAGCGCGCGCCCGGAGGTCAGTACGCGGTCGGCCCAGCCGTCGGGCTGCGAACCGGAGACGGGGCAGCCGACGGCGGTGAGGAACCCGCCGGGGACGGGCAGGCGCGCACCGTCGCGGGTGAGGGTGCGCAGCGGGAGGACGAACGGGATCCGGCCGTAGAGGTGGGGCAGTGGCGTCTCGCCGGGAGTCTTGGCGCAGGAGACGGCGAGCCACTGGACGAGGGTGCTCTTGCCGGAGCCCGCGACACCGCGCAGCAGGACGCGGTCGCGGCCGGCCAGGGACTGGTCGGCGGGGAGGGGAGCGGGCGTGTGCGCACGGGCCGCGAGGTCGGGGTTGGCGACGACGTCCTGGTAATCGAGGACGGTGGCGGCCGGCGCCGTCGCCTCCAGGCTCATGTACGCCGCGTCCAGCGGCCACCGGTCCGGGGAGTGGGCCAGGTCGATGCCGTAGATGGTGAGTCTGCCGTGCCGGCGGGCGACATAGGCGAGGTAGCTGCGCTCGAAGGCGGTGTCCGCGGCCCTCGGCGACGGATGGCGTGCGAGGAGTGCGTCCATGGCCGTGATCAGGCCGTCCAGGGTGCGGCTCTGCTGGACGAGGGTGCGGGCGACAAAGGCCGAGCGCTGGGTGAAGAAGTGCACGATGTGCAGGCAGGCGATGCCGAGCAGGGTGGTGTGCAGCAGCGCGGCGTCCCGGGAGAGGCCGTCGGCGGCGTGCGGGACGGCGGCTGCCAGGCGGGCGGCGAGGGCGTCGGCGCCCAGCTGCACGGCCTGTACGTCGTCCATGTCGAGGTCGCCGAGGCCGCGCAGGGTGGCGGCCAGCGCGTGGGCCACCGCGTCCGCCTCGTCGTCGGGGACCGGCCGCTCGCCGGGCCCGGCGGTGCGTAACGCCCGGTCGACGAGCTCCGCGGCGAGTTTGTGCAGGTCACGGTCGGACAGCGTGCGCTTCTCGCCCTTGAAGGAGACCAGTCCGGAGAGGCGTACGGGTCCCGTGACCAGGCCGGCGCCCGGTCCCTCCTTGACGAAGAGCTTTCTGACGAGCGGTGCGACCACGCCCGAAGCGAGCCGGATTCCTGCTGCTGACGGGTCCATGGTGCGCTCCGCCCTCCCCGTGGCCGGTGTGCTCGTCGTCCGGGCCAAGGCTAGCCGGGAAAGGTGTGGCGGCGGTCACGAATTCGACGTTCCGGTGCCGCCCGGAATTGATATCCGAGGGGTGCTGAGTAACCCGCGTCACAGATATCCGAGTAACCCGGGTCACAAGGAAAAGGCATTGGATCTTGCCTGCGAGTGACATGACGCACAGCGAAAAGTGGGCCTACTAAAAGAATTAGGGGAAGTGCGGTGCCGTGCGGCGGGGGCGTACGGGCCCGGAAGCGGGGGAGGCGGGCGGTGAGTGCGGCCGGGTGGCCGATCGCCGTGCAACGTGCGGGTAAAAGGCCTGATCAGAGCCTGCTTGACGGTCGTCAGCGGTGTCCGAATTGAAACGTTTCGACGGTTTCGTGCGCCCGGCGGGGCGGGGCGCAAGGGGCCCTTTTCCGTCCTCGGTAATACGGGGCGGGGTAGTAGAAAGGCCCCTTGGCGGGTCGGCGGATGCGGGTTACCAAGGAATGGCGATCCCGGACCGCAGCCGGGAAACCAATCAATTTCTGGAGGCAAAACCCGCATGTCGAAGTTCACCGCCATACGTAATGCGAAGAAGTCCGTTCTGCGTAACCGCGTCGCCGTTGTGGCCGCCGGTGTCGGTATGACCGCCGCGCTCGGCGCCGGTGTCGCCTCCGCCGCCGACGGTGGTCTGCTCAGCCTCACCTCGGGCGTCGGTTCGACCGTCGCCGCGCAGGCCGACGCACAGGCCAAGGCCGCCGCCGACGCCAAGGCCACCGCGGTCAAGGTCAAGAAGCACGCGGTCAAGGCCAAGGCTTCCCCGGCCAAGAAGGCCAATGCCTGGGTCAAGCCGGTCGACAAGTACACGCTGGGCTCGACCTTCGGCCTGGCCGGCAGCCACTGGTCGCACAACCACAGCGGTCAGGACTTCGTGGTGCCGACCGGTACCCCGGTCAAGTCCGTCCACAAGGGCACCGTCGTCAAGGCCGGCCCCTGGGGTGGCGGTGACGGCCCGGCGTACGGCAACGCCATCGTGGTCAAGCACGACAACGGCATGTACACCCAGTACGCCCACCTGTCACAGATCAAGGTCCAGCCCGGCCAGCAGGTCGGCTCGGGCCAGCAGATCGGGCTCTCCGGCAGCACCGGTAACTCCACCGGTCCCCACCTGCACTTCGAGGTCCGCACCGGTCCCAACTACGGGACGGGCATCGAGCCGACCGGATTCCTGCGGGCTCACGGCGCCGCCGTCTGAGCTGAATCCGGCCGGACTGGCCGGCGGTTCGGCGGGTTTGCCGCCGTGACCAGTTCTGTGGCGACCTCGAGGATGGCCTTGCGCTTCTCCTCGGGGTCGCCCTCCACGTTCTGCATCGCGAACATCCCCGCGTGCATCGAGAACAGCGCGGTGATGCAGCGCACCTGATCCGCCAGCTCCGCGTCGGGCTCCTTCAGGAGGCCGAAGAGCGTCAACATCCGCGCCTTGAAGGTCTCGCCGATGCTCAGATCGCGCACCGTCGCCTGGTTCTCCTGCATGAAGCGGAAGAGCGGCTCGGCCGAGCGCAGCGACTCGCTGTAGCGCCGGATCAGCTCCTGCTTGGTCTCCAGGGTGCGCGGCTGCTCCTCGGCCCAGCTGATCAGCTCGTCGATCGGCCTGGTCAGGTCCTGGAACAGGCTGATGACGATGTCTTCCTTGGTCTTGAAGTGGTAGTACAGCGCCGCCTTGGTGACCTCGAGCTTCTCGGCGATCTCCCGCAGTGAGGTCTTGTCGTAGCCCTGCTCGGAGAACAGCTCCAGAGCGACGTCCTGAATGCGCTGGCGGGTGTTTCCCCTGCGCGCTTGCGGTGTGCTCATCGTGCTCTCCTGCGTTGTCGGTACTGGTCAGAGGGCTGCCCAGGGGGGCGCCGGAGAAACTTACTTGACGCCCGGCTAGTTGGTCTCCTACCTTTCCTTACTGTACTGAACTAGCCGGGCGGCAAGTAAGTGGGAGTGAACGATGGGGAAGTCGCAGTCTGCGACCCCGACGGGGGACGGAGAGATAACGGTGACGGGGGACAACACACAGACCGTGCCGGGCAAGGGCAAGCCGGCCGCAAGCGTGCGGCTGGTGCTCTTCGCGCTGATGATCGCGATGCTGCTCGCGATGCTGGACAACATGATCGTCGGCACCGCGATGCCGACCATCGTCGGTGAACTCGGCGGCATGAACCACCTCTCCTGGGTGGTCACCGCCTACACCCTGGCGACCGCCGCCTCCACGCCCATCTGGGGCAAGCTCGGCGACATGTACGGACGCAAGGGGGTCTTCCTCACGTCCATCGTGATCTTCCTGATCGGCTCGGCGCTCTCCGGCATGGCCCAGGACATGAGCCAGCTCATCGGCTTCCGCGCCGTCCAGGGCCTGGGCGCGGGCGGCCTGATGGTCGGCGTCATGGCGATCATCGGAGATCTCATTCCGCCGCGGGAGCGCGGCAAGTACCAGGGCATGATGGCCGGTGTCATGGCCGTCGCCATGATCGGCGGACCGCTGGTCGGCGGCACCCTCACCGACCACCTCGGCTGGCGCTGGAGCTTCTACATCAACCTGCCGCTCGGCGCCATCGCACTGATCATGGTCACCACGGTGCTGCACCTGCCGAAGAAGCGCTCGCAGACCCGGATCGACTACGCCGGCGCCGCACTGCTCACCCTCGGCATCACCGCCCTCGTACTGATCACGACCTGGGGCGGCACCGAGTACGACTGGCTCTCCACCCAGATCATCGGCCTCGGCATCCTCGGCGTGCTCGCACTCACCGCCTTCATCCTGGTCGAGCGCAAGGTCAGCGAACCGGTGCTGCCGCTGCACATCTTCCGCAACGGCAACTTCTCACTCGTCACCCTCATCGGCTTCCTGGTCGGCTTCGTGATGTTCGGGTCGATGACGTTCCTGCCGCTGTTCCAGCAGACCGTCCAGGGCGCCTCGGCGACCAACTCCGGTCTGCTGCTGCTCCCGATGCTCCTGGCGATGATGGTGGTCTCACTGTTCGCCGGCCGGGTCACCACCCAGACCGGCAAGTACAAGGTCTTCGTCGTGGTCGGCGGCGCCCTGATCACCGCGGGCCTGGCACTGCTCTCCCTGATGGACACCGACACCACCCGCTTCACCTCGGGCGCCTACATGGCCGTACTCGGCGCCGGCATGGGCTTCCTGATGCAGACCACCATGCTCATAGCCCAGAACAGCGTCGAGATGAAGGACATGGGCGTCGGCTCCTCCTCCGCCACCCTCTTCCGCACCATCGGCGGCTCCTTCGGCGTCGCCATCCTCGGCGCGATCTTCACCAGCCAGGTGCAGTCCACGATGATCGAACGGATCGGCAAGGCCGCCGGCGAGAAGATGACCAGCGGCGGAGCCCAGATGGACCCCAAGGGCCTGGCCCAGCTCCCGCCGGCAATCAAGGACGCCTACTCCCACGCGGTGGCCACCGGCACCCACCACGTCTTCCTGTGGGGCGCCCTGATCAGCATCATCGGCTTCGCCGCCGCCTGGTTCCTCAAGGAGGTCCCGCTGCGCGGCGGCCCCACCACCAAGCCGGAGCGCCCGGAGGGCGCGGAGGCGCGGGTGCCGGAGGCTGTTTGATCCCACGTTTTTGTCCGTCCCGCCGTACCTCGTCTCGCCGTTGCGCCTGCGGCGGGCGGGTGGGTGTTGGGTGCGGTGACGGTCCTCCGCGGGTGGGTGTCCGGACTGCTTCGCTTTACGTCCGGACACCCACCCGCTCCGGCCCGTCCCCTCCCGTTGTGGGGATGACGGAAGGCCGGTGGGGGTGCACGTGATCACTTACGTGCACCCCCACCGGCCTTTTCTCTTACCCACTCACGGGAGGGGACGGGCCGGAGGGGCCTTGTTTGTGGACGTAAAGCGAAGCAGTCCACCAACAAGGCCCCGGAGGTCCGTCACCGCACCCAACAACCACCTGGCCCGCCGCAGGCGCAACGGCGAGCAACAACCACGGCGGGACAGCCGAAAACGTGGGAAGGAAGCCCAAGCGCAGCGGTTAGCGCTCAGGGAGGTGGATGACCGGAAAGCTCCCCGTATTCGTAGGCGCGTTCTCCGGGAGCCACAGCACGGAGATCGCGCCGGTCGAGCCGTCCATGAGCTCATCGGCGTTACGGAAGGTGAGCCGGGCGCCCAGCACCCGCGCCTGCCCGGCCGCGATCGTCAGGCCCAGACCGTGGCCGCGGCCGGCCCGGTCGCTGCTGCCGGTGCGGAAGCGGCTGGGGCCCTCGCGCAGCAGCGCCTCGGGGAAGCCGGGGCCGTGGTCGCGTACCCGCAGCACCCGGCCCTCGACGGTGACCTCGATCGGCGGCCTGCCGTGCCGGGCCGCATTGGCGATCAGATTGCCCAGGATCCGCTCCAGGCGGCGCGGATCGGTGGTGACCTCGGCCTCCCGTACGACATCGATGGTGATGTCCGGGTCCAGGGCACGCACCCGGCGGCTGACGAACTCGCCGAGCGTGACGTCCTGGAGCTCGGCGCGCTCGGCATAGCCGTCGAGCCGGGCCACCTCCAGAACATCCTCGACGAGGGTGCGCAGCGCCTGCGCCCGGTCCCGTACGAGCTCCGAGGGGCGGCCGGGCGGCAGCAGCTCGGCCGCCGTCAGCAGTCCGGTTACCGGGGTGCGCAGCTCATGGGCGATATCGGCGGTGACCCGGCGCTCGGCCTCGATCCGCTCCTGAAGGGCGTCCGACATGGCGTCCACGGCCCAGGCCAGATCGTCGGTCTCGTCGTACACCCGGCCGCCGCCGACCTCGTCGCGGATCCGCACCGAAGTGTCACCGTCGGCCAGCTTGCCCGCCGCCGCGGCCGCCTTGCGCAGCCGCTTGGAGAGCCGCCCGCCCACCAGAACACCCAGCGCACAGCCACCGACCACCACCGCGGTCGAGCCGAGGAGCAGCGCCTCGTCCAGGGCGTCGAGAACGGCGAAGCGGTCGGGGAAACGGTCGTGCATGGACAGCACCCGGCCGTCGCCCAGCGGCGTCGCGGCCCACACCTCGGGGGCGGTCTCCCCGGTGTCCTGGAGGTAGGTGGCGCGCTCGTTCTCGGAGACTTCCTTGCGCAGCGCCGGCGGCAGCGCCGGATCGTCGATCTTCGCGCCGAACTGAAGCCGGTTGGTGGACTCGAAGATCTTCTGCGTGAAGTTGAGCCGTTCGACCTGCACATCGCGGCTGTTGTTGAGCATGGCGTGCCGGGCGGCGTTGTGCACGACAAGGCTCAGCGCGATCGCGACCAGCGCTCCGACGAGCGCGATCGCGGCGCTGAGCTTCCATCTCAGCCCCGTCCGCAGGGCAAGCCTGACCACCGGAGGTGTCAGCCTCTCAGCTTGTATCCGAAGCCGCGGACCGTCTCGATCCGGTCCTGGCCGATCTTGCCGCGCAACCGCTGGACATGGACGTCCACGACCCGGGTGTCACCGCCCCAGCCGTAGTCCCAGACCCGCTCCAGCAGACGGTCGCGCGAGAGGACCGTACCCGGCGCGTTGGAGAACTCCAGCAGCAGCCGCATCTCGGTGGGCGTCAACGCGACGTTCTCGCCGCCCTTGCGCACCTCCATGCCCTCGGTGTCGATCTCCAGATCGCCGAAGCGCAGCACCGCCTCGCCCGGAGCGTCCTCCCCGGCCGCGGCCGGCCGGCCCCCTTCCGGGCCGCTGGCGTGCCCGAAACGGCGCAGCACGGCACGGATCCGGGCCACCAGCACCGCACCGTCGAACGGCTTGGTGACGTAGTCGTCCGCGCCCGCCTCCAGCCCGAGCACCACATCGATCGAGTCGGCGCGCGCCGACAGCATGATCACCGGCACCGTCGACTCATCACGGATCCGGCGGCACAGGCTCACCCCGTCGAGGCCCGGCACCATCACGTCGAGCAGCGCGATATCGGGGCGGTTGGCGCGGAACGCCTCCAGCCCCGCCAGCCCGTCAGGCATCGCGGTGACCACGAAACCGTCCCGTTCCAGGGCCAGCTGCGTGGCCTCGCGGATGACGTCGTCGTCCTCGACGAAGAGCACATGGGTCTCGGCCATGCGGTTCTCTCAACCCTCCGATGCCGTACCGTCGCCCGGCTCATCGCCCTCGACGGTCGTCTTGCTGTAGTCGGTGTGGTACGAGTCGTACTCGGTGAAGCGGCCACCGGTCCAGCGGAACGTCGTCACATCCTCACCGGACGGACAGCACACCTTGTCACCCGTCGCGTACGTCTGCTTCGAGACCTCCAGCCGGCCCTTGTTGACCCCGGCATGGACCAGCGGCTGCTCGTTGGCGTACACGTTGTCATACCCGCCCTTCGCACCGCTGTCCCTGCGATAGACGTACGAGCCGATACCGACGGAATCCGCGCAGGTCATGACGTTGACGATGACATCGGGAGAGGTGCCTCCGGTCAGCGACGCATACGCCACATCGACCGGGTACTCGTCGGCGGCACACGGCTTGTAGAGGGACTTCTTCACATCCGCGCTGACCTTCGGGTCGTTCTTCATCAGCTGGACGGCGTCGACCTTCTTGTAGGCGGCCGTCGACGTCGGACTCGGCGCACTGCTCACCGCACCCTTGGGCGGGGGAGCGCTGCTCGCCGTCCCCTCACTGCGGACGCCCTCGCCCCCCGGATTGCATCCGGCCAGCAAAAGGCCGACGGCGGCCACACCTGCCGTGGCCGCGCCGCCTTTGGTCAACCCGATCCTGGTCAACCTGTTCCTGGACAATCCGCTCCCGCTCACCGTGCTGCTCGCACAGCTGCCGATCCCGCTGCTGTTCCTGATGTGATTGTCGCGCGTTCAACTGTGAAGCGTACGGGGTCGGCGGGCGTGACCGCTTTCACACGTAATGACGCGCCGTTCCCGGTCCCGCTTCCCGCCGGATGCCGTGGGCCGCCGGTCAGGCCGCGCACCGCTCCCGCTCCTGCTCGCCACGCTCCAGCATCCGGGCGTCGATGTCCCGCATCTGAAGCTCCTGGCGCAGCCGGGCCAGCGCACGGTGCAGCGTGCTCTTGACCGTACCCGTGGACATACCCAGCGCGGCAGCGGTCTCCTCCGTGCTCATCTGCTCCCAGTGCCGCAGGACGACCACGCTCCGCTGCTTGGGCGCCAGCACCCCGAGTATGTCCATCAGCAGGGCGCGGTCGGCACGCTGCTCGGTGCCGTCGTCCACACTCGCGTCCGGAAGCTGCTCGGTGGGCACCTCCTCCAGCTTCCGCGCCCGCCACCACTCCGTCCGGGTGTTGATCATGACGCGGCGGAGGTAGGCGTCGGCCAGCGACTTGTCCGCGATGCCGTCCCAGCGCCCGTACGTGCGGACCAGGGCCGTCTGCAACAGGTCCTGTGCGTCCACCGGGTCGGGCACCAGGCGCCGGGCGCTGCGCAGCAGGGCCTCCTGCCGCGTACGAACGTACTCTTCGAAGTCCAGTACCTTGCCGCCGCTGGTCGCCATTTCCGACGCCTCCGATCCGCTTGCGTTTCCCCACGTTGACCGTGCCGGCAGTCATCTCCAGCACGAGGAAGACGCTACGGAGGGGGTGTTGCGGCGTAATGTGCGTGGGCCCCACAAGGAGTGCACGGAAAACCCTCGGTTGTGTAACAGCGCGCCGGGGGTCATACCTCGGACGGACAGCGGGCCTACGCAGGTCATACTCCGGAGGGAGACGCGCCCCACCACAAGGCCTACAGGGCGCGTTGGGACCACAACCGGCCCACGCAACCCCCTCCATCAAGCCAAACCAGCGACACTTTCCCGCCGCCCCACCCCACGCCTGTCAGTAAGTCAGACGTGCTCACGGCCCTTCAGGTCACACCCTCCGCCCATATAGATCACGCGCTACGCCCATACACATGGACGCCCATACACATGGACGGTCTTACGTGTGGACGCTCTTACGCGCGGACGCCTTACGCGTACGGCTCCGCACCTCCGCGCTGAAGTGGGGCTGTCGCCTGCCCAAGGGAAGGCACGTACAGGGGAGCAGGGCCGCATCCGTACAAGAGAACAGCCGGGCGGGCGGCCGGTAGCGCCCATGGCACAGCGGCCCGACGGCAACAGGGGGGAGTGGGGGAGCCGGTGGCGCACGCACACCCGCGGGTGCCGGAGGGGCAGTCGATGACGCTCACCCGCCGGTGGGTTTCGGCGGGGTGGCGGGGGGCTCACGCACACCCGTGGGTACCGGCGGGGCGGTGGCCGGCGCACATGCACCCGTGGGTGCTGGCGGGGCGGTGGCTGGCGCGCTCACACCCGTGGGTGCTGGCGGGGCGGCCGGGGGCGCGCACGCACATCCATGGGCGTGCACGCGCCGGCGTCAGCGGGCGGGAGCTAACCCCGCGCCCTGGCCCCTCCCACCCGCGCTAGCCCGACGACCTCAGGACGTCGGCAGCCGGTAACGCCCACCGCCCAGCGGCTCGACCAAGCCGTCCGAGACCAAGCCGTCCAGCGCCCGGGCCCGCTGCACCGGCTCGTCCCACACCGCGTCCAGCACTACCTGCGGCACCGGCGCCACAGCCTCACGCAGTACGGCGAGCAGCTTGCCGCGCACCTGCCGGTCGGTACCGGCGTAGGCCTGGGTGCGCCGCGGCGGACCGTCGTGCGCCGGGGAGCCCGCCAGCCGCCAGGCGCACTGAGCGGCGATCGGACAGCGATGGCACTCCGGGGCACGCGCCGTGCACAACAGCGCACCCAACTCCATCGTGGCCGCCGCCCAGCGCGCGGCCAGCCCTTCGTCATCGGGCAGCAGCTGACGGGCGAGCTTGCGCTCGGCGGCGGTGGTGGCGTTCGGCGGGAACTGCCGGCCGGCCACCGCGCGGGCGAACACCCGGCGCACATTGGTGTCCAGCACCGCGTGCCGCTGCCCGTACGCGAAGGACGCCACCGCCGCGGCGGTGTACTCGCCGACGCCGGGCAGCGCCAGCAACTGGCTGTGCTCACGCGGTACGTCACCGCCGTGCCGCTCCTGTATGGCGGACGCGGCGGCGTGCAGTCGGAGCGCACGCCGTGGATAACCGAGCCGGCCCCAGGCCCGAACCGCCTCGCCCGGCGCCTCGGCGGCCAGGTCGGCGGGGCGCGGCCAGCGGGCCAGCCACTGCTCGTACACCGGCAGCACTCTGCTCACCGGCGTCTGCTGCAGCATGAACTCACTCACCATCACACCCCAGGCGCCCGCCTCGGGGCGGCGCCAGGGCAGATCGCGGGCGTGCGTGTCGAACCAGTCGGTGACCGGGCCGTGCAGCGCGGTCCCGTCTACGGCCCCCGCGGCCGGGGCGGCGGCGGAAGCGGTCTCGGCGGCGGCGGTCGTGGCAATGGAGGTGACAGGCGTCGAAGTCATGGCACCGCCGATCCTGGCACGTCCGCGCGCGCCCAGGAAACGCACCGGGCCCGCCCCGCCGCACGCCCACCCGCACGCAGGACGGCCACATGCGCACGGTTGGCGGCTACCGGCGGTACGGCAGGACGCCGACCATGACAGCCGGTTACAATCCGAGGGAACTGATTACTCTCCGTAATCGTTGCCGGAATAGTGGAGGCGGCGGGCGAGGATACGGACATGGCGGAGACAAGCGAATGAGCGCTACGCACGACAAGGGAACCGCGGGCGACGACGGACAGGCAGATCCAGGCCCGACCAAGGAAGCGAGCGCCACGCCGGAAGCTACGGGCAGAGCGGCGGCTATGGGCGGCGGCGTGGTGGCTATGGGCGACGCGCCAGGAACTCCGGGCGACGCTGCGGCTCAGGGTGGTGCGGCAGGTGCCGGTGGCGCGCCGGAGCCGGCGGCGGGCGCGCCGAAGCCCACGGCGGGCGCGCCGGAGCCGGCGGCCGGCGCATCGGAGGCGGGGCGGACGGTGGGCGCATCGGAGGCGGGGCGGACGGTAGGCGCCGCGGTGGGCGCAAGGGGTACGGCCTGCCCGCCCGCGATCCGCCGGGCGCTGGCCGCGCATACGACGATGACGCTGGCTTACGTGGACGAGGACGGACCACAGGCCTGTGCGGTCCTCTACGCCACCGAGGCGCTGGAGGACGCCGAGGCGGTGGGGGCCGGCGAGTCGGCCGACTCCGGCGAGCCGGGCGGCCCCGGTGAGGCGGGCAGCCCCCGCCCTGGCTCCAGCCCCGGCGCCGGTGGCGCGGGCGGCTCCGCCCCCGCATCCGCTGCCCCTGCGCTCTACTTCGTCACCGCGACCACTACGCGGCATGGCCGGGCCCTGGGCGAGCCCGGCGCCCGGGTCGCGTTCACGGCACAGCGGGACGGCCAGGAGTGGAGCGCTCTGACGGGGCTTCAGGGCCGGGGTCGATGCCGCATCCTGACGGGCGCCGAACGGGAGGCCGGCTGGCGCATCTACACCGCGCGTTTCCCCTTCGTCGAGGACAGTGACCGGCTCAGGGCGGCGCTGGAGCGCACCGCCCTGTGGGAGCTGCGCCCTGACTGGCTACGGCTGGTCGACAACGCGCAGGGCTTTGGTCACAAGGAGGAGTGGCACCGGCCAGAGGCCCCGTAGCGCGGGGAGTCCGCGGAGCCCGCAGGGTGGGGAAGCGCGCAGGCCCGTGGGGCAGGGAAGGCCGGAGGTCGTGGGGCAGGGAAGCTCAGGCCCGGGGGTAGGGAGCTCGCACGCCTCGCGGGGAAGCTCGCAAGCCCCGCAGGTGGGGGAGTTGGGCGCCATGGGGAGGGGGTGGAGAGGCCTGCGAGGGCCCGAAGGGGAGGGGCTTGGGGGTGTGCGTGGTCGTTGGGTCTCGACCGGGGGCGCCACCGGCCGGCGCGCAGGGGTTGGTCGTGATCCTTGACGGTAGGGGGCCGGGTGGGGTGGCACAGCTGGCGGAGGGCAGAGGGCGTAACTGGCGAAAGTGAGGGCGGGGCGGGGCAGATGCTGTGTATCGGGGCATTGGGTGCGTTACGGGGGGAAACGCGGGTGGGCGGTCGGCTGCGGGCTGATGATGGGAAAAGTTGCAGCCTGAAGCGGCGGGTAGTGGCCGGTGTGGCTGCTGATCTCTCGTAGAGTTTCCGCGTGGGATCACTGCGCAATCCGATCGGGCCGCTTCCCTCCTCCATCTACTGGCGGCGGAGGGCCGTTGCGCTGGCCATCGTCGTACTGCTCACCGTTCTGGTCGTCTGGGCCCTCAGCCTGGGCGGGGACGGCGGCGGGAACAGCGATGAGGGCAAGGGTGGTTCGCACGGAAAGGGACCCGCGACCTCCATCACGCCCGGGCCCTCCTCCCCTGGACCGGCGATCAGCCAAAAGCCGGGCGGGCGTGGGGAGTCGGGTGACGGCGGGGACTCGGGCGAGGGTGACGGTTCGGGGGGTGGCTCGGGCTCGTCGGGTGGCAACGGGGGCTCCGGGGGTGGTTCCGGTTCGGCTTCCGGTGGCGGCGGGGCGCTCGGCTCGGGCTCGGGCAGTGTGGTTCCGGCCGACTCCTCACTTCCCAACTGCACTTCTCCGAAGGTGGAGTTGGTCCTGCACAGCGTCAAGGGCTCCTATGCGCCGGGGAAGAAGCCGACGTTCGAGCTGACGGTCGAGAATGCCTCCGACGCGGCCTGCAAGGTGGATCTCGGGCAGAAGGCCGCGGTGCTCTCCATCACCGACTCGGCCGGTGACGATCCCGTGTGGGCCTCGAACGATTGCCCGTCGAGCACTGCGCCGTCGCTGCTGCGGGTGCCGGCCAAGGGGTCGGTGAAGCGCACCGTGGAGTGGGACCGTCATGCCAGTGGTCCGCAGTGTGCGACGCCGAGTTCGGCCGTGGTGCCGGCCGGGAAGTATGTGATCGAGGCGAAGGTGCCGGGCCTGGAGACGGCCAGTACGTCCTTCGTGCTTGCCAAGGACTGAGGCCAGGCCAGGCCAGGCCAGGCCAGCCCAGGGCACCCACTCACGGAGCAAGGTTGGGGCCAAGGCCCGACGCCTGAAGCCCGAAGCGTGAAGTCCGAGGCCTGGAGTCTGATCGCTCTTGGCGATTCTGCTGAGAGCGTGCGGTAGTGGTTCTGCCGTTGCTCGTCCGGCAGAGTCGCCGGCATGAAGCTACTGATGCTGGGTGGAACGGAGTTCGTGGGCCGGGCGGTCACCGAGGCGGCGCTGGCGCGGGGTTGGCAGGTGACGGTCTTTCATCGTGGCAACCATGCGCCGCCGGAGGGCGCGCGTGCGCTGCACGGTGACCGGAGGGACCCGTTGGGGCCGGCGGCCCTGGCGGAGGGGGAGTGGGACGCCGTCGTCGACACCTGGAGCGGTGCGCCCTCGGCGGTACGGGACACCGCGCGGCTGTTGGCGGGCCGGGTCGGGACGTATGCGTATGTTTCCAGCCGGTCGGTGTATGCGTATCCGGCCGCGTACGGGCTCGATGAGGACGGCCCGTTGGTGGCCGGGTCGGCGGACGCCACGGACGGTGACGACTATGCGGAGGCCAAGCGGGGCGGTGAGCTGGCCGCGACCGATGCCTTCGGGGACCGGGCGCTGCTGATCCGCGCGGGGCTGATTCTGGGGCCGTACGAGAACATCGGCCGGCTGCCGTGGTGGCTGGGGCGGATCGCCCGTGGTGGGCCGGTGCTGGCGCCGGGGCCGCGGGAGATGGCGTTGCAGTACGTCGATGTGCGTGATCTGGCCGAGTGGACCCTCGACGCGCTCCAGGCGGGTCGCGGTGGTGCCTACAACGTGGTGAGCGAGGTCGGGCATGCCACGATGGGTGAGCTGCTGGAGAGCTGTGTGCAGGTCACGGGGTCGGATGCGGAGTTGCGCTGGACCGCTCCGGAGGACGTGATCGCCGCCGGTATCGAGCCGTGGACCGAGCTGCCGGTCTGGCTGACTCCGG
Source organism: Streptomyces sp. NPDC034111 (assembly GCF_055575375.1). Lineage (NCBI taxonomy): Bacteria > Bacillati > Actinomycetota > Actinomycetes > Kitasatosporales > Streptomycetaceae > Streptomyces > Streptomyces sp. NPDC034111. Next base: position 157,567 of record NZ_JBVIST010000014.1, read on the forward strand.
GGGAGCTGAGGGATGCGATGTACGGGGCGGATGTGTCCAAGGCGGTGGCGGCCGGGCTGCGTTGTCGCCCTGTCGGCGAGACGGTGGCCGATACCTGGGCCTGGCTGAAGAGCATCGGCGGGGTGGCGCCGCAGCGGCCGGACCGGCGGGTGGTGGGGCTGGCGGCGCGGAAGGAGGCGTCCGTGCTGGGTGGTTAGGGTGCGCCGCACCGTGTGAGGTGGGGCCACGCCGCGTCCCCGGCGGACGCGTCACGGGGCAACGCCGGCCATTGGCGGACGTGGCAGGCAAGGTCCCGGGCGGACGTCGCAGGGCAACGCCGCCGAACGCTCCCCCCGGCGGACATCGCCGCTGGCCGCCGGGGACAGCGCCGCGCCGCGCACCGCAGCCGCAGGACCGATCCTGCGGCTGCCGTGCGGCTACACGTACCGTTCGAGGATTGACGATTCGGCCAGGCGGGAGAGGCCTTCGCGGACCGAGCGGGCGCGGGCCTCGCCGACGCCCTCGACGGTCTGGAGGTCGTCGACGCTGGCGGCGAGGAGCTTCTGGAGGCCGCCGAAGTGGTCGACGAGGCGGTCGATGACGGTGCCGGGGAGGCGGGGGACCTTGGCCAGCAGGCGGAAGCCGCGGGGGGAGACCGCGGAGTCCAGGGTCTCGGGGGCGCCGCTGTAGCCCAGGGCGCGGGCCACGATGGGGAGTTCGAGCAGTTCGGTGTGGCTGAGGGCGTCCAGTTCGGCGAGCGCTTCGGCGACGGTGCGGGAGCGCTTGGCGGTGGGCTCGGGGACGTAGTCGCGGACGACCAGTTCGCGTTCGGGTTCGACGCCGGCGATCAGCTCTTCGAGCTGGAGGGCGAGGAGCCGGCCGTCCGTGCCGAGCTCGACGACGTACTCGGCGATCTCGGTGGCGATCCGGCGGACCATCTCCAGGCGCTGGGCGACCGCGGTGACGTCGCGGACGGTGACCAGGTCCTCGATCTCGAGGGCGGAGAGGGTGCCGGCGACCTCGTCCAGGCGGAGCTTGTAGCGCTCCAGGGTGGCCAGGGCCTGGTTGGCGCGGGAGAGGATGGCGGCGGATTCTTCGAGGACCCGGCGTTCGCCGTCCACGTAGAGCGCGATCAGCCGCATGGACTGGCTGACGGAGACGACCGGGAAGCCGGCCTGGATGGAGACGCGCTGGGCGGTGCGGTGGCGGGTGCCGGTCTCCTCGGTGGGGATGGAGGCGTCCGGGACCAGCTGGACACCGGCCCGGAGGATCTTGGTGATGTCCTTGTCGAGGACCAGTGCGCCGTCGAGCTTGCACAGCTCGCGCAGGCGGGTGGCGGTGAATTCGACGTCGAGGACGAATCCGCCGGTGCACATGGATTCGACGGTCTTGTCGAAGCCCAGCACGATCAGTCCGCCGGTGTTGCCGCGGAGGATGCGCTCCAGGCCGTCGCGCAGGGCGGTACCGGGCGCGACGGCGCTCAGCGAGGCGCGCATCAGGCTCTCGGTGCCGGGGTTCCCACCGGACCTGCCGGGAGTCGATGCCCGGTCGTTGGCTGCCACTGCACTCCTCCGTCGCAAGGTCACTCGGTCCGCAGGCCGCCCGGCCCATGCTGTGGTTGACGTACCACCGGAGCGTACGTGGCCGACAGGCAATTCTGCGGTGACGGGCGAGACCAGGGCAAAGTCTACCGGCGCGCGCCCTCTTCCTGTGGGGCCTCCCGGCGCTTCCGCTTGGGCAGGACGCTGAGCGCCTGTCCGACGTCGGCGACCTCCAGGACCCGCATGCCGTCGGGGATCTTGCCGGGGTCGGAGGGGACGAGGGCGTGGGTGAAGCCGAGGCGGGCCGCTTCGGAGAGCCGTCGCTGGACGCCGGTGACCCGTCTGACCTCGCCCGCGAGGCCGACCTCGCCGATGGCGACGAGGTTCTTCGGGAGGGGGGTGTCGCTGGCGGCGCTGGCCAGGGCGAGGGCGACGGCGAGGTCGGCGGCGGGTTCGGTGAGCTTCACACCGCCGACGGTCGCGCTGTAGATGTCGCGTTTGCCGAGGGCGCTGATCCGGCCGCGCTGCTCCAGGACGGCCAGCATCATCGAGACGCGGGAGGTCTCCAGGCCGGAGGTGGTGCGCCGGGGGGAGGGGATCTGGGAGTCGACGGTCAGTGCCTGGACCTCGGCGACCAGGGGGCGGCGGCCTTCCAGGGTGACCGTGAGGCAGGTGCCGGGGACGGGTTCGGCGCGGCGGGTGAGGAAGAGGCCGGAGGGGTCGGCGAGGCCGGTGATCCCTTCGTCGTGGAGTTCGAAGCAGCCGACCTCGTCGGTGGTGCCGTAGCGGTTCTTGACGCCGCGGACCAGGCGGAGGCGGGCGTGGCGGTCGCCTTCGAAGTGGAGGACGACGTCGACGAGGTGTTCCAGGAGGCGGGGGCCGGCGATCGCGCCGTCCTTGGTGACGTGGCCGACGAGGAGGGTGGACATGCCGCGTTCCTTGGAGGCCCGGATCAGGGCGCCGGCGACTTCGCGGACCTGGGCCATGCCGCCGGGCGCCCCGTCGATCTCGGGGGAGGCGACGGTCTGCACCGAGTCGAGGACGAGGAGGGAGGGTTTGACGGTGTCGAGGTGGCCGAGGACGGCGGAGAGGTCGGTCTCGGCGGCCAGGTAGAGGTGGTCGTCGATGGCGCCGATGCGGTCGGCGCGCAGCCGTACCTGGCTGGCGGACTCCTCACCGGTCACGTACAGGGTGCGGTGGTCGTCGGAGGCGGCCTTGGCGGCGGCGTCCAGGAGGAGGGTGGACTTGCCGACGCCGGGTTCGCCGGCGAGGAGCACGACGGCGCCGGGGACGAGTCCGCCGCCCAGTACCCGGTCGAGTTCGTCGACGCCGGTGGAGCGGGCGGTGGCCTGCCGGCCGTCGACCTGGCCGATGGGCAGGGCGGCGGTGGTGACCCGGCCGGCGGCGGTCGTGCGCACGGCGGGGGCGCCGCCGAACTCCTCGACCGTGCCCCACGCCTGGCACTCGGGGCAGCGGCCGAGCCACTTCGCGGTGGTCCAGCCGCACTCCGTGCAGCGGTACGAGGGACGGTCCTTGCCCGGCGATTTACGAGTTGCCATGGGGTCACCGTAGCGGCGGGGTCTGACAGTGCCGCCGCCGCGCTGTAGGCGTGCGGGGCGCGGGCGCCGGCTCGTCGTCGGTTGCGCCGAGGGGGCGTACACCGACCGGGTGGCTTACACGAGGTGTGGGGCTGGGGGAAAGGCCCGCTCGTGTCCTCTTTTGAGGGAGATGGTCACCCGTAAGGGTTAAAACTGTCCGAGGCGAGCAGGCCTGGCTGCATCATCCCCCTACCGTCGCCGGGGTGATGAGCAGCAGGCCCGAGCACCCCACGCACTCCACCGGCGCACACCGGTCGCGCGGCGACGACCGGCGCCGGAGCCGCCCCCAGCCGCCGCAGCGGTCCGCGCCGCGCGCCCCGGGTGACCGGGGCGAAGGCCACGAGCCGTATCTGGACGGGCTGTTCACCTACTGCCTGTCCGTGCTGTGCGACCACGACGAGGCGACCGCCGTGCTCGGCGAGACCCTGGCGCTGGCCGAGCGGCACCGCGGCCGGTGCCCGGCCGACAAGGCGCTGCACCGCTGCTGGTTCTACGCCCTGGCCCGGTGGGCCTGTCTGCGCCGGCTCGCCGAGCGGTCCGGCGCGGAGTCCGGGCGGCCGGCCGCCAAGGGGGTGGGCGATGCCGAGCGGCGGCAGCGGGAACTGGCCGCGCTGGCCTGGCCGGAGGCCGCCGGCACCACCCCCGAGCAGCGTGAGGCGCTGGAGCTCTCGGTGCGCCACCACCTCTCCGCCGACGAGGTCGCCGCGGTGGTCGGTGCCGACCCGATCGCCACCCGCGCGCTGCTGGCCACCGCGTCCTGCGAGGTCGAACGGACCCGGGCGGCGCTGGCCGTCGTCGAGTCCGGGCGCTGCCGTGAGGTCGCGCAGCTGGCGGGCGACAGTCAGATGCTGCTGGGTGCGGCGCTGAGCCGGGAGCTGGTGCGGCATGTCGACGACTGTGCCGAGTGCCGGCGGACCGCCGAGCGGGCCACCGTCCCGGGGACCTGGCCGGGTACCGCGCCGGCGCAGGGCAGTCTGCCGTTGGTCAGCGCGCCCCGGGACGCCGTGCGGGGCGCGCTGGCGGCGGCCCGGCGTGCCCGTTCGGGGCGCGCAGAGGGGGTGCCCGGCGCCGGCCGCGGGGGCCGGACGAGTGGGCCAAACGGTTCTCCTCGCTACAACCGCAGCGGTTTCCCCGTCGGCACCCCCACGGACCGGGCCGCCCGGCGCCGCAGGCTGCGCGCCCGGGCGCTGACCACCACCATCGTCGCCACGGTGATCGCGGCGCCGGTGCTGGCCCTGTGGGCGGCCTACCGCGGTGGCCCCGCCACGGACGAGGCCGCGGACGCCACGCCCTCGGTGGCCGCCAACGACACCGAGGCCGGCCCGCGGCTGGGCGGCCGTCCGTACGAGAACGCCGGCAATGCCCATACGACGCCCGCGCCCGGCTTCACGGCCGGGGACGGGACGCCCGATGTGTCGGTGGAGGTGGTCAGCCCGGGCAGCAGCCCGCGCGCGTCGGTGGGCCGGGTGGAGAAGGGGCCGGGCCGGCTGACGGTCGCCGCGCAGCCGAGCGGCGGAACGACGGTGATCACGCTCAGCGCGTCGGGTGGCGCGCCGGTGCACTGGACCGCCGCGGCGGGTGCGGCCTGGCTCCAGATGAGCCGTACGGCGGGCTTTCTGCGGCCGGGGGAGACCACCACGATCATGGTCTCCGTGGACCACGACCGGGAGCCGGCGGGCCACTGGCGGGCCAGGATCGCCGTCGAGCCCGGCGGGACCGCCGTCACGATCCACGGCCACGGCACGACCGCCCCGGCGCCGGGCCCGCACGAGCCGCAGCCCACCCATCCGACGCCGGTCCCCTCGCATCCGAAGCCGACCCGTCCGTCCACGCCGACGCCGACGGATCCGACGCCCACGCCGACGCCCACGAGACCGTCGCCCACCAACCCGAGCCCGAGCCCGACCACGAGCGGCCCCACCCCGCCCTCGACCCCGTCGAACACGACGCATCCGGCGCGCTGACCCGGCCGCCGTGGCGGGAAGCCCGCGGCGCCGGCGCGCTGAGGGGCCACGGCGGCAGGAGGCCACAGCGCCGGCGCGCTGAAGGGGCCACCGTGGCAGGTGGCCCCCGCGGCGCCCCGGCGGCTACTTCTCTGCCTTCTCCGCCTTCTGCGGCTTCTTGGGGTCCGCCGGATGCGGTGCCATCGGCAGCGTCGCCGCCAGCCGCTCCTCACACAGTTCGGCGAGCCGGGCGTAGCCCTTCTTGCCCATCAGCTCGGTCAGCTCCGGCTTGTACGAGACGTACACCGGCTCGCCCGCGCCGTGCGCCGACGTCGCCGAGGTGCACCACCAGTGCAGGTCATGGCCGCCCGGGCCCCAGCCGCGGCGGTCGTACTCGCCGATCGTCACCTGGAGCACCCGGGTGTCGTCCGGCCGGTCGATCCACTCGTAGGTGCGCCGGATCGGCAGCTGCCAGCAGACGTCCGGTTTGGTCTCCAGCGGCTCGCGGCCCTCGCGCAGGGCGAGGATGTGCAGCGAGCAGCCCGCGCCGGCCGCGAAGCCGGGGCGGTTCTGGAAGATGCACGAGCCCTGCCAGCGGCGGGTCTGCCGCTCGCCGTCCTCGTCGACCTCGACCCAGCCGGTCTCCGTGCCCACGTCGTGGAACTGCCACAGCTCGGGCGTGAGCCGTGCCACATGCCCGGCCACCCGCTTCTCGTCGTCCTCGTCGGAGAAGTGCGCGCCGAGCGTGCAGCAGCCGTCGTCGGCCCGGCCGGCCTGGATGCCCTGGCAGCCGCTGCCGAAGATGCAGGTCCAGCGGGACGTCAGCCAGGTCAGGTCGCAGCGGAAGAGCTGTTCGTCGTCGGCGGGGTCGGGGAAGGTGACCCAGGCGCGGGCGAAGTCGAGTCCGACCTCGTCGGCCGGGGACTGTTCGCCGCCGGCCGCCTGGGCGCGCCGCTTTTCTTCCTTCTTCAGCGCTTTTTCGTGCTTCGCCTTTTTCGTCTTTGCCACGAGTCCAGCGTACGGGGCCGCCACGTGGACCGACCGCGCCGAGAGGAGTGCGCCGTCCGCGCAGTAGGTTTCCCCGTATGAGACTCGGTGTCCTCGATGTGGGTTCGAATACGGTCCATCTGCTGGTGGTGGACGCACACCCGGGCGCGCGCCCGCTGCCCGCCTATTCGCACAAGGCGGAGCTGCGCCTTGCCGAACTCCTCGACGAGGGCGGCGCGATAAGCGATGCGGGGGTGGAGCGGCTGGTGGCCACCGTGCTGGAGGCGCTCCAGGTGGCCGAGGACAAGGGTGTCGAGAGCGTGCTGCCGTTCGCCACCTCCGCGGTGCGCGAGGCCTCCAACGGTGAGGAGGTGCTGCGCCGGGTCGCCCTGGAGACGGGTGTCGAGCTTCAGGTGCTCTCCGGGGAGGACGAGGCGCGCCTCACATTCCTCGCCGCCCGCCGCTGGCTGGGCTGGTCCGCGGGCCGGCTGCTGGTCCTGGACATCGGCGGCGGCTCGCTGGAGATCGCGTACGGCCTGGACGAGGACCCGGACGTGGCGGTGTCGCTGCCGCTGGGCGCGGGCCGGCTGACCGCGGCCGATCTGCCCGGGGACCCGCCGGAATCCGAGGACGTACGGACCCTGCGCCGCCGGGTGCGCGCCGAGATCGCCAAGGTGGTGAGCGAATTCAGCCGCTACGGCACGCCGGACCAGGTCGTCGGCACGTCCAAGACGTTCAAGCAGCTGGCCCGGATCGCGGGCGCCGCGCGGTCCGCCGAGGGGCTTTACGTCCAGCGTGAACTGACCCGCAAGAAGCTGGAGGAGTGGGTGCCGCGGCTGGCCGGGATGTCCGCGCAGGAGCGGGTGGAGCTCCCTGGCGTGTCCGAGGGGCGGTCGCGGCAGCTGCTGGCCGGGGCGCTGGTCGCCGAGGCGGCGATGGACCTGTTCGGGGTGGAGACGCTGGAGATCTGCCCGTGGGCGCTGCGGGAGGGCGTGATCCTGCGGCGGCTGGACCACCTGCCGTAGGGCTTACGGCGGCTGGACGACCTGCCGTCGGGCTTACGGCGGCTGGACGACCTGCCGTAGGGCCTACCGGGACTGGACCACCTGCCGGAGGGCTTCCACGGACCGGTCCACTGCCCATGGGCCTACGGCGGCCGGGGCCGTCGTCCATACGTCTGCCGGGGCCGCCGGTCCGCGTGAGACTCGTCACGTCCGCTGGGGCGCGCCGTCACGCCCGTCGCGTCCGTCCCTGCCTCCCCTGGCCTGTGGGGAGCCGGTCGGCCCGCGCGCAGCGCCGTGCCGCGGCGGTCCGAACCTCCTGCCCTGTGCGCACGTCCGGCCCGTACGCTGTCCCTCGTGACAGAGCCAGTGGTGCGCATCCCGGATGCGAAGATCGCGCTGTCCACCGCCTCGGTGTATCCGGAGTCGACGGCGACGGCCTTCGAGATCGCCGCGCGCCTGGGATACGACGGCGTCGAGGTCATGGTGTGGACCGACCCGGTCAGCCAGGACATCGAGGCGCTGCGCCGGCTGTCCGACTACCACGGGGTGCCGGTGCTCGCCGTGCACGCGCCGTGTCTGCTGATCACCCAGCGCGTCTGGTCGACCGACCCCTGGGTGAAGTTGCAGCGGGCCCGTAATGCCGCGGAGAAGCTGGGCGCGTCGACCGTGGTCGTGCACCCGCCGTTCCGCTGGCAGCGCAGCTATGCGCGGGAATTCGTCCGCGGGGTGTGGCGCATGGCGGGCGAGACGGATGTGAAGTTCGCGGTCGAGAACATGTACCCGTGGCGCTACCGGGACCGCGAGATGCTGGCGTACGCCCCGGACTGGGACCCCACCAACGACGACTACCGGCACTTCACGGTCGATCTTTCGCACACCGCGACCGCGCGCAATGACGCGCTGGAGATGGTCTCGCGGATGGGTGACCGGCTGGCGCACGTCCATCTCGCCGACGGCAACGGCTCCGCCAAGGACGAGCATCTGGTGCCGGGGCGCGGCAGCCAGCCCTGCGCCGAGGTGCTGGAGCGGCTGGCCGCCAATGGCTTCGCCGGGCATGTGGTCGTCGAGGTCAACACCCGCCGGGCGATGTCGGCCGCGGAACGGGAGGCGGACCTGGCGGAGGCACTGGCCTTCACCCGGCTGCATCTGGCCTCGCCGAGCCGGGTTCCCGGTTCGTGACCGAGCAGCCGCGGCCCCCGCGGCCGGCCCGCCGTCGTGGCCGGCCCGCGCGGGACGAGGCCGGTGACGGGCCGGGCGCCCGGGAGCGGATCCTGGCCGCGGCCCGTACGCAGTTCGCCGAGCGCGGTTACGACAAGACCTCGGTCCGCGGTATCGCGAAGGCGGCCGGGGTGGACGCGGCGCTGGTGCACCACTACTTCGGCACCAAGGAGCAGGTCTTCGCCGCGGCCATCGAGCTGACCTTCGCGCCGGCCCTGACCATGCCGGACGCCCTCGCGGGCGGCGACGAGGCCGGGGTGGGCGAGCGGATGGCCCGCTTCGTGTTCGGCATCTGGGAGAACCCGGTCAGCCGGCCGCCGCTGCTGGCGATCATGCGCTCGGCGCTGACCAATGACACCGCCGCGACGGTGCTGCGCGGGCTGGTCGAGCGCCGTCTCCTGGAGCGGGTGGCGGGCGAACTGCACGTACCGGACCCGAAGTTCCGGGCGCAGCTGGCGGCGAGCCATCTGATCGGGATCGCCATGCTGCGCTATGTGATCAAGATGGAGCCGATGGCTTCGGCGGAGCTGGAGGAGATCGTCGCGATGGTGGCGCCGACACTTCAGCGGTATCTGACGAGCCCCTAAGGGGCGGTCGAACGGATGCTCTAGGGGTTCCGGGCTCCCCTTGCAGGGCCACAACGTGGCGGGCCGGGGCGGTATTCCTCGGTGGCATCGGCGGGGTGCTGTCCGTAGTGCGGGCGGGCATCTCACATACCGGAGTCGGTGTCCGGATCTTGGATCAAGAGCGTAACCTCGAATGAGCTGCTACGTATCCCGAGGGAGTGACCATCGTGCCTGAGCTGAGGTCCCGCACCGTTACCCATGGCCGCAACATGGCGGGCGCCCGCGCCCTTATGCGGGCCTCGGGTGTAGCGAGCGAGGACATCGGCAAGCCGATCGTCGCGGTCGCCAACTCCTTCACCGAGTTCGTGCCCGGTCACACCCACCTCGCCCCGGTCGGCCGGATCGTCTCCGACGCCATCCGCGCCGCCGGCGCCGTTCCGCGCGAGTTCAACACCATCGCCGTGGACGACGGCATCGCCATGGGCCACGGCGGCATGCTGTACTCCCTGCCCTCCCGCGACCTGATCGCGGACTCGGTGGAGTACATGGTCGAGGCGCACTGCGCCGACGCGCTGATCTGCATCTCCAACTGCGACAAGATCACCCCCGGCATGCTGATGGCCGCGATGCGCCTCAACATCCCGGTGGTCTTCGTCTCCGGTGGCCCGATGGAGGCCGGTCAGGCCACCCTCGTCGACGGTACGGTCCGCAAGCTCGACCTGATCAACGCCATCGTCGACTCGGTCAACGACAGCGTCTCCGACGAGGACGTCCTCCGCATCGAGGAGAACGCCTGTCCCACCTGCGGTTCCTGCTCCGGCATGTTCACCGCCAACTCGATGAACTGCCTCACCGAGGCCATCGGTCTGAGCCTCCCCGGCAACGGCTCGGTGCTCGCCACCCACACCGCCCGCCGCGCGCTGTACGAGAACGCTGGCCGCACGGTCGTGGAGATCACCAAGCGCTACTACGAGGACGGCGACGAGTCCGTCCTGCCGCGCAACATCGCCACCCAGGCCGCTTTCGAGAACGCCATGGCCCTCGACATCGCCATGGGCGGCTCCACGAACACCATCCTCCACCTGCTCGCCGCCGCCCAGGAGGCCGAGCTCGACTACGACCTCAAGCACATCGACGCCGTCTCGCGCCGCGTCCCGTGCCTGGCCAAGGTCGCCCCGAACGTCGCCCCCGGTGGCACGTACTACATGGAGGACGTGCACCGCGCCGGCGGCATCCCCGCCATCCTCGGCGAGCTCTACCGCGGCGGCATGCTCAACGAGGACGTGCACACCGTCCACTCGGCCACCCTCGCCGACTGGCTCAAGACCTGGGACGTGCGCGGCGGTTCGCCGTCCGCCGAGGCCGTCGAGCTGTGGCACGCCGCCCCCGGCTGCAAGCGCTCCGCCACCGCCTTCTCGCAGTCCGAGCGCTGGGCGTCGCTGGACGTGGACGCCGAGGGCGGCTGCATCCGCTCCGTCGAGCACGCCTACTCCCAGGACGGCGGCCTGGCGGTCCTCAAGGGCAACATCGCCGAGGACGGCTGCGTCGTGAAGACCGCGGGTGTCGACGAGTCCATCTGGACCTTCGAGGGCCCGGCGGTCGTCTGCGAGTCCCAGGAAGAAGCCGTCGACAAGATCCTCAACAAGCAGGTCAAGGAAGGCGACGTCGTCGTCATCCGCTACGAGGGCCCCAAGGGCGGCCCCGGCATGCAGGAGATGCTGTACCCGACGTCGTTCCTCAAGGGCCGCGGTCTGGGCAAGGCCTGCGCCCTGGTCACCGACGGCCGCTTCTCCGGCGGCACGTCGGGCCTGTCCATCGGCCACGCCTCCCCGGAGGCAGCGTCCGGCGGCACCATCGCCCTCGTCGAGGACGGCGACCGGATCCGCATCGACATCCCGCACCGTTCGATCGAACTCCTGGTGAGCGACGAGGAGTTGGCGGCCCGCCGCGAGGCCCTGGGCGGCGTCTACGCCCCCAAGTCCCGCGAACGCAAGGTCTCGGCGGCCCTGCGCGCCTACGCTGCCATGGCCACCAGCGCGGACAAGGGCGCGGTCCGGGACGTGACCAAGCTCGGCTGATACGGGGCGTACGTACGCAGACCCCAGCCTGCCCGCCACGATCGGGCAGCTCAGGAGAGTTCGTGCCGAGTGCCGTCGGCGACGGCGTGGAGCTTGTCCGGGTTGGCCACGTTGTGGATGGTCGAGATGCGGCCTTCCCGGTCGAAGTCGAAGGTCAGCGTGGCGACCACGCGGTCCGGGCCGCGGAAGACCACGCCCGGGCCGCCGTTGATCCAGGTGAGCTCTGCCTGCATCTGCCCGGGCTCGATGCCCTGGTAGGTCACGGTGCCGAGCGCGGCGAACCAACGGGCCACGGTCTCCAGGCCGACGACCGGCTTGAGGGCCTGGCGGACCTTGCCGCCGCCATCGGTCCACAGCGTCACGTCCGGGGAGAGCAGCTCCATGAGGGTGTTGATGTCGCCGCCCGACGTCGCCGCGAAAAAGCGCTCGGTGACGTCGCGTTGGCGGGCGCGGTCCGCGGGGAATCGGGGCCGGCGGGCCTGGACGTGCCCGCGGGCGCGGTGCGCGGCCTGCCGGACCGCCGGCTCCGAGCGTTCCACCGTCTCCGCGATCTCCGCGTAGCTGAAGGCGAAGACCTCCTTCAGCACGAAGACTGCGCGCTCCAGGGGGCTCAGCGTCTCCAGGACGACCAGCAGGGCCATGGAGACCGAGTCCGCCGTGGCGACGCCGTCGGCGGTGTCCGGGCCGGTGAGGATCGGCTCGGGGAGCCATGGCCCGACGTAGGTCTCACGCTGGTGGCGGGTCGAACGGAGCCGCTCCACCGCCAGGTTGGAGACGATCCGGGTCAGATAGGCCTTGGGGTCGGCGACCTGGGAGCGGTCGACCGCCGACCACTTGAGCCAGGCGTCCTGGACCGCGTCCTCGGCATCGGCGGCGGTGCCGAGGAGCCGGTAGGCGACGGAGAAGAGCAGGTTGCGGTACTGCTGGAAGGCGAGCTGGTCGGGGCCGGCCTGCTGCGGCTGGGTCACTTGGCGCTCCGTATCCGGGTGTAGCGGCCGCCGTGCGGCCAGAACGCGCCCGAGGCGGGCATCTTCTTCATGCGGGCGAAGGTCGGCCACGGCGCGGCGGTGACCGTCTCCTTGTACTTCGCGGCTCGCTTGCCGGTCAGCACGAGCCGGCGCGGGCTGTCGTCGGGGTGGGTGAACTGCACGACGGCATCGTTCCGGCCCAGGCTGACGGGTGTGTGGTAGTAGCCGAAGCGGAAGGGCTTGGGCTCCTTGCCGGCCAGCACCCGCAGGATCGAGAGGGCGGCGTGCACGCCGGTGGGCATGCCGCCCTGGCAGGTCCCGTGCATCACGCCGTAGCCCTGACGGATCGCCGCCGCGTCGCCCACGGCGTAGACATCCGGGTGGGAGACCGAGCGCAGCGCACTGTCGGTGACCACATGGCCGCGCTCGTCGACGGTCAGGCCCGCGGTGGCAGCCAGCGGCGAGACGCGGGTGCCGCTGGTCCACAACACCGCGGCCGCCGGGATGCCGGAGCCGTCCGCGAGCTCGACGCTGTCCGGCAGCACCTTGACCACCTCGACGCCGCTGCGCACCCGCACGCCGACCCGGGCGAGCGCCGCGTCCAGGTGGGCCTTGGCCTTCGGGTGCATGCTCGCGCCCGGCTCCTGCCGGCCCAGCAGCACCACCTGGAGCTCCGGGTGCCGCTCGGCGATCTCCGCGGCGGCCTCGACGCCGGTGAGGCCGCTGCCGCCGACCACGACGGTCCCGCCGTCGAGCCGGGTCAGCCGGTCGGCGAGGAGGGCGGCGTCCTCCGGGCTGTTGAGGGTGTAGGCGTGGTCGTCCACGCCGGGGACGGCGACGGTGTCCGCGATGCTGCCCAGGCCGTAGACCAGGGTGTCGTAGCGCAGGACCCGGTCGTCGTCGATCCGGACGGTCTTCGCCTCGGCGTCCACGGCGGTGACCCAGCCGCGCACGAAGGCGGCGCCGGTGCCGTCCAGCAGCTCCGGGATGTTCATCTCGGCCGTCTCCTGGCCGGTGGCGGTCATGTGCAGTCGGAGCCGCTCGGTGAAGTTGTCGTAGGGGTTGACCAGCGTCACTCGCAGGTTCCCACGCTTCCTGGTGCGGGCCGCGAGCTGGATCGCGGCGGAGAGCCCGGCGTAGCCGGCACCCAGGACCAGGACCTCGTGCTGCTGCGCTGCTGTCGCGTTCATCGCTCTGCCATCGCTTTCGTGTTGGTCGTTCCCGCTGTGCGGACGACCACCAGACGCAAGCTGCCCTTCCGTTCGTGACGTCGGGCGGACGTGACCTGCGTCACATCACGAGGAGAGGGCGGGCGGGCGCGGCATCAGCACCCCGAGCGCCGCGACGCGCAGCATTCAATCATGATCGACCAGGTACCGCTGGAGCCTGGATCCGTGATCCGGACGGGTGCAGGCTGACTGTCATGGACAACGCACCCACCACCGATACATCCCTCCCCTCCGCGGCGGACGCCCAAGCTGCCCCCGCTGCCGGGCTGCTGGCCGGGAAGGCCGTCTTCATCACCGGCGCCGGGCGCGGCATCGGTGCCGCCGCGGCGCGGCTGTTCGCCCGGGAGGGCGCCCGCGTCATGCTGGCGGCCCGTACCGAGGCCCAACTCAAGGCGGTCACCGAGGAGATCCGGGCATCGGGCGGCACCGCGCACTACGTGCTGTGCGACCTGGCGGACTCGGCGAGCGTCCAGGCCGCCGTCGACCGGACCGTGGAGCTGTACGGCCGGCTCGACGCGGCCTTCAACAACGGCGCGACGAGCGTGCCGCCGGGCCCGATGGACCAGGCCCGGGAGGCCGACTTCGACCACGCCTATACGGTGAACCTCAAGGGCCAGTGGCTGGCCATGACCGCCGAGGTCGCCGCCATCCGCGCCACCGCCGGGACGGGAGCCATCGTCAACAACTCCAGCATCGGCAGCCTGCGAGGCAACCCCGAACTGCCCGTGTACGGCGCCCTGAAGCGGGCGCTCAACAGCCTTACCGAGTCGGCCGCCGTCACGTACGGTCCCGAGGGCATCCGCGTCAACGCCATCGCGCCCGGCGCCACGCTCACCGAGATGATCCGCGCCTGGGAGGAGAACACCCCCGGCGTCCTCGAGCGGCTCACGGCGCAGACCCCGCTGCGCCGCATCGCCGACCCGGACGAGGTCGCCCAGGCCGCCGCCTGGCTCCTCAGCGACCGCTCCTCCTACGTCACCGGCACCGTCCTCCGGGTGGACGGCGGCACCCGGGCCTGACCGAGCCGTGGCCCCTGTCGTCGTCGGCGACGGGGGCCCGCGATGACCAGTTGTACGTCAGACGCCGGGCAGCGACCGGTCCTTGACGGCGTCGACGAAGGAGGACCAGGCGGCCGCGGGGAAGACGAGCGCGGGCCCGTGGGGGTCCCTGCTGTCGCGGACGGGGACGACGGCTGGGAAGTCGTCGGCGACTTCGATGCAGTTCCCGCCGTCGGGGTTGCTGTAGCTGGACTTGCGCCACGTGGCGGTGGTCAGGAAGTCATCGGAGACCTCGATGCACGCGCCGCCGTCAGGGTTGCTGTAGCTCGACTTGCGCCAGGTGATGGTGCTCAGGTCGATGGCTCGCACGGCACTTCCTCCAACATCCGCATGACGAACTTCCGCGATTCGGCCGGGCTCAACGCCAGGTCACGCACCGCATCGTACGCGCGTTGCAGACGCTCAACCGAGCTGGTTTCCTGGATGAGTTCACCACGGTGGGCGTTCTCGGTGTAGGCCACCGTGCGGCCGTCCAGCAGCCGCAGAAAGATCACGTCGGTGCTGACCAAGTCGTACGGCCCGGCGCTGAACGGCAGCACGTGGAGTGCAATGTTCGGACGCTCGGTTGCCACGACCAGGTGCTCAAGCTGCTTCCGCCACTCCACGGCATCGGCCAACGGCGTGCGCAGCACCGCCTCGGACAGGATGGTCCGGAACCGTGGCGGATCGTCGCCACTCAGCGACTGGCGGCGCCCTATGCGCGCTTCCACCTGCCGTGTCAGCTCTTCGCCGGCGATGTCTCCCGCCGCGAGCAAGGTACGTGCGTAGCCTTCCGTCTGGAGCAGCCCATGAATGGTGCTGACTCCGAAGTGCCACATGCTCAACGCTTCGGCTTCCAGCGTCATATACCGGCGGTACTGCTCCTTGAACTGCGTCGGATCCCCGGCCGCCAACTCCCAGAGCGTCAGCAGAAGATCCCCCGTGCCGTAATGCTGGGCCAGCGCCTCCACCACCTCCGGGCTCCCCAGCGTCTGGCCGCTCTCCAACTTGCCGAACAGCGACGAGTCCCAACCCAGCACCTCGCCGAGCTTCCGCAGGCTGTCGCCCTTCTTCGCCCGTAGTAATCGCAGCTCCTCCGCAAAGCGTCGGCGCGGCTCCTGGCTCCGTCCGGTGACCGCTCGTCTCGGCGGCATGGCAGCCCTCCTCCGTGGAAGGTGTGGAACTTAACGGTGCGGGGCGGCGAAGCACAGCCCGCGGACGGCCTTCGTGCCCGTTTCCGGGTCCATTCTCGTAATGGCCGGAACACTCACCGTAGTCATGTGTCCGGCGCTCTGTAAGGGAACCGAAGAGAACCGGCAGACAGGAGCCGCACCATGACCAGCCATCAGATCGACGAGGCGGAGGCGGTGTGTGACGAGCTGGCCGCCGCGCTGCACCGGGCGGGCATCGTGCTGCCGTCGCTGAGCGTCGACCCGGTGTCGTATACGTACCGACACCCGCGTCCGCTGGTCGAGTTGGGGCGCTGCAATGTGGAGACCGCGCACCGGCTCATCGCCGTGCTCACGGGCGCGGGCGTCCGGTGAACCCGCTCCTTGCGCGGCCCTGCGCGCCCGGCCCGTACATCTCCCCGGCGTGCCACATCGGCCGGCACGCGGCGTGCGACAAGGGGGCCGCCGACCCCGGGGTCACCTCGGTCCCCGGGGTGCGGCGCGAAGCCTGCGGCTGTCCCTGCCACGGGGCGGGGCACTGAGCTCTCACCAGCGCGCCGGGTCCTTGGTCGCCGCGGCGAAGACCGTGCCGTCCGGTGCGGCCGCGTACACCGAGCCCCGCGGGCCGTCCACCCGTGGTGCGGGCAGCGCCTCCAGATACCCGTTGTGCCGGGCGGCCGTCAGCCGTGGCGCGGTCTGGCCGACCAGGGCGCCCGAGGTGGCGTCGACGGCGAGCAGTCTGCCGTCCGCGGCGCTGAAGAACAGCCGGTCGCCGCTCACCACGGGTGGTGACCCCCGGCTGACGGAGGTCTCGGTGTCCCACTTCCGTGCCCCGACGGCCTGGAGGGCGCCGCCCTCGGCGAGCAGGTACACCGTCTCGCCGCGTACCACCGCCGATACGCCGTCCAGTGCCGCGGTCAGCGGGAGGCGCCGGGTGCGCCCGCTCGCCGGGTCGTAGCGGAGGACGGCGGTGGTGCGGTACGACAACTTGGGGTCGGTGACGGTGAGGTAGAGCGCGCCGGAGGCACCGGTTCCGGCCGGGGTGAGCACCCCCGGCAGCCGGCGTGACCAGTGGACCTTGCCGTCGGCCGGGTCGACGGCTGTGACCTGGGAGCCCGTGCCGTCCGGTGTGGGCTCGGCGGCGTAGGCGGTGTGCGGGTCACCGAACCCGGTGAACAGCGGTAGTTCATGGCCGGGGAGGCGCTTGTGCCACCGCTCGCGGTGGGTGGTGCTGTCCAGCGCGGTGACGGTGCCGTCCGCGGCGGTCAGGAGGATGCGGTCGCCGAGGACGGTGGCGCCGCCTTCGTAGCCGGAGACGTCCTTGCTCCAGCGGGTGGCGCCCTTTCCGCCGGCCGACGGGTCGAGCGCCAGCAGCCGTTCGGCGTCGGCGGAGAAGACGTACAGCAGCCCGCCGGAGAGCACCGGCGCGGTCGGCGACGCGGCGTCCTTGCCGGCGGGGGCGTCCGTACGGCGCCACGCCACGTGGCCGGTGCCGGGGTCGAGCCGGGCGGCCAGTACGCCGGGCTGGCCGCAGAAGACGGCGCCGGAGCCGGCCGTGCAGTGCGGCATCTCGGCGTCATGCCCCTTGGGGCGCTTGAGGAGGGTGGTGTGCCAGGGGCGGAAGTCGGCCTGGCCGGCGCGCGGCGGATGCGTCTGGAGGGCGGGGTCCTCGCCGGAGCCTCCGGGGGACAGCGCCTGGACCCCGGCGTACGTGCCGGCCCCGGTCACCACGAGGGCGAGGGCCGCCCACAGGGGCCAGCGGCGGGTGCGGGAGCGGAACGGGCGGCGCGCCGCGGCGGGCCGCTCCACCGGCTTCCCGGGCTCCCCGGCAGGCTCGGACCGCTCGGCGGGCTCCTCCACGGGCGCGGGCGCCCGCACATGCGTGGCCTCGGCCCGCGGCGGGGTGGCCTCGGGCCGTACGGGCTGCCGCTGTTCCGGTATCCGCAGCTGCGGCACCTCCCCGCCCGCAGGCAGCCCCATGGGTACGGCCGGCGGCGCGTCCGTGCGCAGCAGCTCCATCAGCCCGTCCGGTGTCGGCCGGTCCTCCGGGTCCTTCGCCAGACAGCTCTCGATCAGCGGCGCCAACTCCTTCGGTACGCCCGCCAGATCGGCCTCGTCGTGCACCACCTGGTACGCGACGATGTACGGGCTCTCCGAGTCGAAAGGACCGCTCCCGGTGGCGGCGTGCACCAGCACCGAACCCAGTGCGAAGACGTCCGCCGCGGGGCCCACCTCGCGCGGCCGCTGGAACTGCTCGGGCGCCATGAACGGCGGTGTCCCGATCAACTTGCCGGTCTCGGTGCGCATTTCGCTGTCGGAGGGGCGGGAGATACCGAAGTCGATGACTTTCGGGCCGTCGGCGGCCAGCAGCACGTTCCCCGGCTTGAGGTCGCGGTGCACCACCCCGGCGCGGTGGATGTCGCGCAGCGCCTCGGCGAGCCCCGCGGCCAGCCGCCGCACCTCGCCGGGCGCCAGCGGACCGTTCCGCTTCACATGATCGGAGAGGGTTGGGCCGGGGATGTGGAGGGTCGCCATCCAGGGGCGGTCGGCGTCCGGATCGGCGTCCACGACGGGCGCGGTGAAGGCCCCGCTGACCCGCCGCGCGGCCGCCACCTCCTGCCGGAACCGCCCCCGGAACTCCGGGTCCTGGGCGAATTCGGCGTGGATGACCTTGACCGCGAGCTGGAGCCCGGAGGGCGAGCGGGCGAGGTGGACCACCCCCATACCGCCGGCGCCGAGCCGGGCCTCCAGGCGGTACTGCCCGGCGTATTCCGGACGCTCCGCTTCCGGGCCGCTCCCGGAGTCGCGCAGCGACGGCATGGTTCCACCCCCGTGTGATTCCTGTGCCATTCGGTCGCAGGTGCGACGCGCGGAGCCTAGTCGATGGCGCGTACGAGTTGGGTGAGGCTTGCTAGCGTGCGCGTTGCACTGTCAACCGGTTCCCGGCGACAGGGCCGGGACGAAGCTTCACCAACGGGGGATATACGTCATGACGACACAGGACGTCGAGGGCAACGCCGAAGCGGCCGACGGCCAGGTGCTCGCCGCCGCCGGCGGTCTCACCTTTCCGATCGCGCCGGGCCACCGCGTCAGGGTCCGTAAGGGCCCCGGCACGGACTTCCCGGTCGTGCGGCTGCTGCCGGAGGGCGCGTCGATCACGATCCGCTGCCAGCGGCACGGCCAGCGGGTCAGCGGCCCGTACGGCACCTCGGACCTCTGGGACAACATCGGCCCCGGCCAGTACGTCTCCGATACGTACGTCCGGACGGGCAGCGACACCATGGTCGCGCCGCGCTGCATGAGCTGAGGCCTGGACGGCGGGTTGTTTCGCCGGCCCGCGGGGCGGGCATCGCAGGGGTGAACGAAACCGATGGGCTGCCCATACCCTCCTCGGGTGGGCAGCTCGCTGTGTTTGAGGGCGTGTTTTGTTGCCGTGTGCCCCGGAGAGGTTCTGCGGGCCTGTGCCGACGCCCCGGCCGGTCTGGCAGGCGATGGGTGGCCCCTATCTGAAGGGGTCAGCATGAGTACGAACTTCCAGCCGGGGCTACCGGGGCTGCTTTCGGCCACCGCCCTCCCCGCGGCCCGGACGGCAGCGCCGGTCAGGCCTCTGGCACTGACGACGATCCCGGTGGGCGACCATCCGGTCGGGGTCGCGGTCGCCGCCAACGGCAACGCCTACGTGACCAACTCCTCGTCGAACGATGTGACCGTGATCGACACCGCCACGGACACCGTCATCGTCCCCAGCATCCCCGTCGGCAGCGGCCCTACCGGGGTGGCGGTCGCCCCCAACGGCAAGGCCTACGTCGTCAACACCAGCTCGAACTCCGTGACGGTGATCGACACCGTCACCAACACCGTCCTCGTCCCCAGCATCTCCGTCGGCACGATCCCTACCGGTGTGGCGGTCGCCCCCAACGGCAACGCCTACGTCACCAACGAGGTCTCGAACGATGTGACGGTGATCGACACCACCACGGACACCGTCCTCGTCCCCAGCATCCCCGTCGGCACCACTCCGTACGGGGTGGCGGTCGCCGCCAACGGCAACGCCTACGTCACCAACGTGGCCTCCAACGATGTGACGGTGATCAACACCGCCACCAACACCGTCATCGTCCCCAGCATCCCCGTCGGCACCAACACGTACGGCGTGGCGATCGCCCCCAACGGCAACGCCTATGTGACCGCCTTCTCGTCGAACAATGTGACGGTGATCAACACCACCACCAACACCGTCGTGGGCGCCCCCATCCCCGTCACTCCCGGCATCAACCCAACCGGGATAGCAGTCGCCCCCAACGGCAAGGCCTACGTGGCCGACTTGAGCTCCGACGACGTGACGGTGATCGACACCAACACCAACACCGTCGTCTGCACCCCCATCCCCGTCGGCGACATCCCGTTCGGGGTGGCGGTCGCCCCGAACGGCAAGATCTACGTCACCAACCAGAATTCGGACGACGTAAGCGTCATCCCGCCGTTCCCCACGCTGACCAGCATCAGCCCCAACCAGGGGCCCACCACCGGCGGAACGCCGGTGACCCTCACCGGCACCAACCTCACCGGCGCCACTGTCACCATCGGCGGCAACAACGCCACCAGCGTCAACGTCAACCCCGCCGGTACCCAGATCACCGCCACCACCCCGCCCGGCGCGCCCGGCCCGGCGACCGTCACCGTCACCACCGACGGCGGCTGCGCCAGCCTGGTGAACGGCTTCACCTACGTCTCGGCCAGCCACGCCACCTCGCTGACCGCGACGCCGGCGCTGGCGAAGCTGTTCCCGCCGCAGGTGTACTTCCCGTTCCTGACCGCCACGCTGAAGGACGTGGTCACCGGACTTCCGGTGCCCGGCCAGACCATCACCTTCAGCACCGGCACCCAGGTCCTGGGCACCGCCGTCACCGACGCCCAGGGAACCGCCCGGCTGGACGAGACCCTGAGCTTCCCCCTGATCCTCCTCAACGGCGGCTACGACGCCAAGTTCGCGGGCACGGGCACCCTGCTGCCCTCCTCCGCCCACGCGGGGGTCATCGCCTAGTACGGCCGCCGTTCCGGGGCCGCCGGGGATAATCGGTGCCATGAGTGATGAGCAGACGCCCTCCGGGAGCCCGTCTTCCGGGATCCCGGAGCGCGGCGGCCCCGAGCCGGAGGAGATCCGGTTCTTCGGCACCACCTGGGTCCACCACGACGGCGGCTACGCCCTGCGCCGGGCCGGTGTCGCGGTGGGCTCGCTGCTGCTCGCCGCGGCCGGCGCGGCCGTACTGCGCTTCGCGTTCCAGGGCCTGGAGATCGCCGCCGTCGGCCCGTTCGTCGGCATCCTCGTCGTGGCGGGCTTCGCCATCTGTAGCGCGCTGGCCTTCCGCCGTACCTGGGACGGCTTTCTGCGCCGCCCCGACCCGTCCGCACAGTCCGCCGCCGACAGGTCCGGACAGAGCCTGATGCTGATCGGCTTCATCGGCTCCCTGCTCGCCTACTTCTGCCGCAGCCTGATCGAGGCCCCCGGCGAGAAGCTGCACCGCGCCGAGTACGCGGCGGCCCGCGAGCGGTACGAGCGCCGCCGCGGCGCCCGTACCGGCAACCCGGCCGCCAAGAAGCCCAGGCCCAAGAAGCGCCGCTAGTAAGGCAATTGCGGCGGGTGTTTCACCGGCCCGCGGGGCGGGCATCGCAGGGGTGAACGAAACCGATGGGCTGCCCATACCCTCCTCGGGTGGGCAGCTCGCTGTGTTTGAGGGCGTGTTTTGTTGCCGTGTGCCCCGGAGAGGTTCTGCGGGCCTGTGCCGACGCCCCGGCCGGTCTGGCAGGCGATGGGTGGCCCCTATCTGAAGGGGTCAGCATGAGTACGAACTTTCAGCCGGGGCTGCCGGGGCTGCTTTCGGCCACCGCCCTCCCCGCGGCCCGGACGGCAGCGCCGGTCAGGCCGCTGGCACTGACGACGATCCCGGTGGGCAGTCAGCCGGTCGGGGTTGCGGTCGCCGCCAACGGCAACGCCTATGTGGCCAACACCGGGTCGGGCAATGTGACGGTGATCGACACCGCCACGGACACCGTCCTCGTCCCCAGCATCACCGTCGGCTCCAGCCCGATCGGGGTGGCGATCGCCCCCAACGGCAAGGCGTACGTGGCCAACAGTGGCTCGAACGACGTGACGGTGATCGACACCGCCACCAACACCGTCCTCGTCCTCAGCATCCCCGTCGGCACGATCCCGGTCGGGGTGGCGGTCGCCCCCAACGGCAATGCCTACGTCACCAACCTGGGCGACTTCACCGTGACGGTGATCGACACCGCCACGGACACCGTCATCGGCTCCGCCCTCACCGTCGGCATCAGCCCGTACGGGGTGGCGGTCGCCCCCAACGGCAACGCCTACGTCACCAACGTTGGCTCGAACGACGTGACGGTGATCGACACCGCCACCAACAACGTCACCGTCCCCAGCATCCCCGTCGGCACCGGCCCGTTCGACGTGGCGGTCGCCCCCAACGGCAACGCCTATGTGACCGCGTTCTCGTCGGACAACGTGACGGTGATCAACACCACCACCAACACCGTCGTGGGCGCCCCCGTCTCCGTCGCCACCGCCCCGACCGGGATAGCGGTCGCCCCCAACGGCAAGGCCTACGTGGCCGATTACCTGTCGGACGACGTGACGGTGATCGACACCAACACCAACGCCGTCGTCTGCACCCCCATCCCCGTCGGCACCACCCCGTTCGCTGTCGCGGTCGCCCCCAACGGCAAGATCTATGTCGCCAACCAGAATTCGAACGATGTGAGCGTCATCCCGCCGTTCCCCACGCTGACCAGCATCACCCCCAACCAGGGGGTCACCACCGGCGGAACGCCGGTGACCCTCCTCGGTACCAACCTCACCGGCGCCACTGTCACCATCGGCGGCAACCCGGCCACCGGCGTCATGGTCAACCCCGGCGGCACCGCGATCCACGCCTTCACCCCGGCCGGCGCGCTCGGCCCGGCAACCGTCACCGTCAAAACCGACGGCGGCTGCGCCAGCCTGGTGAACGGGTACACCTACGTCCCGCCCAGCCACGCCACGTCGCTGACCGCGACCCCGGCGCTGGCGAGGCTGTTCCCGTCGCAGGTGTACTACCCGTTCCTGACCGCCACGCTGAAGGACGTGGTCACCGGACTTCCGGTGCCCGGCCAGACCATCACGTTCAGCACCGGCACCCAGGTCCTGGGCACGGCGGTCACCGACGCCCAGGGAACCGCCCGGCTGGACGAGACCCTGAGCTTCATCGTGATCTTCGCCAACGGCGGCTACGACGCCAAGTTCGCGGGCACGGGCACCCTGCTGCCCTCCTCCGCCCACGCGGGGGTCATCGCCTAGTACGGCGACCGTGCTGACATGAGGGGATGGCGGCCCGGTTCCGCGCTTCGGGTACCGGTCCGCCATCGTGTGGAACATCCCCCGGAACACCGGCTGGTTCGGATTTCCGGGATGGGCTCCGCCTCTCCCGGAGCGTGGGCACGATGGCCTCATGTCTTCCCTCCCGCCGCCGCTGCCCGGTCCTCCGGGCCACTCCTCCCTCGCCCGCTCCTTCGACGCCGTGGCCGCCCAGTACGCCGCCGCCCGCCCCGGCTATCCGCCGGCCCTCTTCGACGCGATCGAGGAACTGGCCGGGCGGCCGCTGGCCGGCGCGCGGGTGCTGGACGTCGGTGCCGGCACCGGCATCGCCACCGGGCTGCTCGCCGCGCGCGGCGCCCGCGTCACCGCCGTGGAGCCGGGCGCCGCGATGGCCGCCGAACTGCGCGCCGCCCACCCCGGCACGCCCCTCGTCCGCGCCCTCGGCGACGCCCTGCCGTTCTCCGACGACGCCGGCTTCGACCTCGTCGGCTACGCCCAGGCCTGGCACTGGACCGACCCGGCCCGCTCGGTCCCGGAAGCGCTGCGGGTGCTGCGGCCCGGCGGCGCGCTCGCCCTGTGGTGGAACGTCCCCGACCCGGACGTCCCCTGGGCCGCCGAACAGGAGGCCAGGCTCGCCCGCCGCCTCCTCGGCTACCACGCCCACAGCGTCTCCCCGGAGGCCCCCGGGCTGATCCGCGGCCTCGGCCTCGGGCTGCGCCCCGCCTTCCGCGTCCTGCACTGGACCCGCAAGGTTCCGCTCGACACCCACCTCGCCATGCTCGGCAGCCGCTCCTACTTCGCCGCCATCGGCCCCGCGGCCGCCGCCCCCGTCCTGGAGGAGGAGCGCACCGCCCTCCTGGAGATCTTCCCTGACGGCATCGTCGAGGAGGCCTATGCGCTCGACCTGACCGTCACACTCCGCCCGGCCGCATCGTCCTGAGAAGAGGGACCGGCGGCGTTCGGCACGCCGGCGGAGCCGCAGCAGAGCAGACCAGACAGACCAGGGCCGACCAGGGCAGAGCAGAGGAGCGGGGACATGGGGCAGCCGGAGACCGGCACCAGGCACGGCGTGGGGGCCCAACCCCGCGACCGGCTGGCCGAGTTCGAGGAGGAGCGCGGGCGGCTGTGGGCGATCGCGTACCGGATCACGGGCACCGTCGCCGATGCCGACGACGCCGTGCAGGAGGCCTGGCTGCGCTGGCAGGCGCTGCCCGAGGAGCCGCCGGTGGCCAGCCCGCGCGGCTTCCTCACCACCGTCGTCAGCCGTATCTGCTACGACCTGCTGGGCTCGGCCCGGGCCCGTCGTGAGCGGTATGTCGGGCCGTGGCTGCCGGAGCCACTGGTCGCCGGGGCGGAGGCGGTGGCCCCCGCCGCGCTCGCCGCGCCCGCGCCCGAGGACCGGGTCACGCTCGACGAATCCGTGGGGATGGCGCTGCTCACCGTCCTGGAACGGCTCACCCCGGCCGAGCGCACCGCCTTCGTCCTCCATGACGTCTTCGCGGTTCCCTTCCCGGAGGTCGCCGAGGCGGTCGGCCGCACCCCGGAGTCCGTACGGCAGCTGGCCTCCCGCGCCCGCAAGCGGGTACGGGCCGAGGCGCCGCGCCGCACCGTCGACCGCGCGGAGCACCGCCGTACCGTCGAGGCCTTCCTCTCCGCCGTGGTGGGCGGCGATCTCGAGGCGCTGCTGGCCGTGCTCGACCCCGAGGTGGTCTGGCGCTCGGACGGCGGCGGCAAGGTGAGCGCCGCCCGCCGGCCGGTGCTGGGCCGCGAGAAGGTCGCCCGCTACGTACGGGGGCTGGTCGAGCGGGGCGCCGAACTGGGCGGGGTCCGGGTCGCCGTGGTGGAGGTCAACGGCGCCGCCGGGCTGGTCTTCGCCGATGCGGCGGGCCGTCAGGCCGGGGTGTTCGCGTTCACCGTGCACGACGGGCGGATCACGGAGGTGGACGCCGTGCTGAACCCGGACAAGCTCGGCCATCTCGACCTCGGGGCGGGGCTGTTGTAGCCGCCCGGGGTGCGGCGGGCAGCGGCGCGTCCGGGGGCGGTGTCACACTCGCGCCCGCTGTCCCGTCCCCCTTACGGCGCCGCCCGACCGGGCAGGGGCCCCGACACAGGAGGGCAGCATGAACAGCGTGCGGAAGCAGCGGCGGCGGTGGGGGAGGGTCGTGGTCCTCGGCGGCGGCTACGCCGGCATGATGGCCGCCCTCCGGCTCGCCCCGTACACCCAGGTGACCCTGGTCGACCCCAGTGACCGGTTCACCGAACGGGTACGGCTGCACGAGCTGGCCGCCGGCCGCCCCGAAGTGACCCACTCCCGGGCGCAGTTGCTGCGCGGCACCGGCATCGAGCACCTCGCCGCCCGCGCCACCGCCCTGGACCCCGACGCCCGCGCCGTGCACACCGACTCCGGCCGCACCCTCCTGTACGACCGGCTCGTCTACGCCCTCGGCAGCCACACCGACCCGCGCGGCGCCGGGGAACGCAGCTTCACCGCGGAGAGCGCCGCGGAGCTGCACAAGCGGCTGCTCGACGGCCCGGGCGCACTGGCCGTGGTCGGCGGCGGCCTCACCGGCATCGAGATGGCCACCGAGATCGCCGAGGCCCACCCGGAGTGGGAGGTCCGGCTGCTCACCGGCGGCGAGATCGGCCCGGGGCTGTCCGACCGTGGCCGGGCCCATGTCCGTACCGTCCTGGGCAGGTTGGGGGTGCGCGTCGAGGAGGGCCGCAGGGTCGGCCACGCGGACGAGACCGACACCGACGCCGTGGTGTGGGCCGCCGCCCTGAAGGCCACCGCCGGCCTGGCCCAGGACGCCGGGCTGGCCGTCGACCGGGCCACCGGCCGGCTCCAGGTCGATGCCGCGCTCCGCTCGGTCAGCCACCCCGACATCTATGTCGCGGGCGATGCGGCCGCGGCCCGTGCACCACGCGCCGGGGCGCTGCGCATGGCCTGTGCCACCGCCCTGCCCACCGGCTCGCACGCGGCCGGCGCGATCATCGCCGAGTCCCGCGGCGCCGTGCCCGCGCCGCTGTCGTACTCCTACTTCTTCCAGTGCGTGAGCCTGGGCCGGCACGACGCGTTGATCCAGTCCGTACGGGCCGACGACACCCCCCGCGAACGGGTGCTGACCGGTCGTCCCGCCGCCGGGTTCAAGGAGCAGGTGATCCGCAACACCCTCCGCTTCCTGCGGCTGGCGGCCCGCCACCCGGACGTGGTCCGGATGGTCCCCGGCATCGGCTAGGAGGGTCTTCCCGGCTCAGTCCTCCCGCTCCGGCTTCCCCTTGCCGTACAGCCAGGTGTCGAAGAGACCGGTCAGATCCTCCTCGGTGCGCTCCTGGCAGAAGGCGATGAATTCCGCGGAATCGGCGTTGCCGTAGCGGTACTTGGCCGGCCACTCCTTGAGGATCCGGAAGAACGTCTTGTCGCCGACGGCCTTCCGCAGCTGCTGAAGCACCATCGCGCCCCGCTCGTAGACGGGCGTCCCGGTCACGTTCTTCGCCGCGCCCGGGGCGCCCGGCGGGAACGCCCAGAGCTCATTGGCCTTGTCCTTCTTGTAGAGCGCGTCGAACTGCTGCTGCGGCGTTTTGCCGCCCTCGTGCTCCGCCCACAGCCACTCGACGTAGGTCGCGAAGCCTTCGTTGAGCCAGGTGTCCTGCCAGGTCTTCGGCGTCACCGAGTCGCCGAACCACTGGTGGGCCATCTCGTGCACCACGGTGACGGTGTCCGGCGCGCCCGCGTAGACCGGCTTGGTCTGGGACTCCAGGGCGGCCCACTCGATCCGCGGCGGAGTGTGGTCGACGATCGCGCCCGCCGAGGAGAAGGGGAAGCGGCCGAACAGCCCGCTCTCCCACTCGATGATCTCCGGCAGCCGTTCGAGCGGCCGCCTGCTCGCCGCGGCCTCCGCCGGGTCCACCGCGACATACAGCGGCAGCCCGTCGGCCGTACGGGAGGTGCGGACGTCGAACGTGCCGATGGTGGCGGTGGCGAGGTAGGTGGCCATCGGCTGGGGGCTGTGCCACACGAAGGTGGCCTTCCCGTTGGAGACCTTCTGCGACCGCAGCTCCCCGTTGGCGACGGCGGTGTAGCGCTGCGGCACGGTGAGGGTGAAGTCGTAGGTGGCCTTGTCCCCGAGGTGGTTGTTCCCCGGGAACCACGTCATGGTCCCGGCGGGCTCACCCGACACGAACGCCCCGTCGGCGGTGGCGACCCACCCCTCCGTCGACCCGTCCGGATCCGTCATCTCCTGCGGGGTCCCGCCGTAGTCGACGGTGGTACGGAACCGGGCGCCCTTCGCGATCCCCTCGGCCGGACGGGCCGTCAGCTTGTGTCCCTGACGGGAGAAGGTGGCGTCCTCGCCGTCGACCCGTACGGCGGAGACCCGCAGCCCCTGAAGATCCAGCGTGAAGGAGCGCAGATCCTGTTTGGCCCGGGCGGTGATCTCGGTGGTGGCGGCCAGCCGCTTGTGCCGTACGTCGTAGTCGAGCGTGATCCCGTAGTGGCGGACGTCGTAACCGCCGTTCCCGAGCGCCGGGAAGAGGGGATCGCCCACCCCGCCGCTGCCCGCTGTCCCCCTGGCACTCACGGTGCCGCTCGTGCAGGAGGACAGCAGCAGGGCGACGGACAGCGCGGCGGTCGCGCCGCAACGACGAAGGGGCCGACGGGTCACAGCACTCCTCGGGTCGGCGATCACAGCCCCCCGACCCTACGGTCATTTCCGCCGCAACGCCCCTCTGTTACCGATCAGCGCCCATTCCGGTATGCGAGGCCGACGGACGGGGGAGGCCCGCCGGGGGAGGCCCGCCCCGCTCGCCCGCGGCGTGCGCTCAGGGGGCGACCGACGGTGCCGTCTCCCGGGCGGTCCCGTCCGGCCCGCGGCGCTGCTGCTCCCAGTTGCCGAGCGCCGCCGCACACGCATGGTCCAGATGCCGCAGCCCGGACAGGTCCAGCTCGATCTCCCGGTCCCGTGGCAGCGCCTCCAACTGGTCGAGCAGCTTGGGCAGTCGCAGAAAGGTGGCATTGCCCACGGCCCGTACGCGCACCACGCCCGTACCCTCCAGGCCCGCCACCTCCAGATGGACCTTCGAGGTCTCCCACGCCGACTTCGCCACGGCCAGCAGCAGCCCCAGCAGCACCCCCTCGAACATATTGGTCGCCACGATCGCCACCGCGGTCGCCGCCAGCACCACGGCCTCGCCCCGGTGCTCCCGCCACAGCGGCGGCCACTCCTTCAACGGGAGCAACTTGAGGCCCGCATGCACCAGTACGCCGGCCAGCGCCGCGATCGGCACCACCCCCAGCGCCGCCGGGAACGCCGCCGCGAAGAGCAGCAGCCACACCCCGTGCAGCACCCGCGAGGCCTTGGTCCGCGCACCGGCCCGCACATTCGCGGCGCTGCGCACGATCACCGCGGTCATCGGCAGCGCGCCGAGCAGCCCGCACACCGTGTTGCCCGCGCCCTGCGCCATCAACTCCTTGTCGTAATGGGTCCGGGGACCGTCGTGCAGCCGGTCCACCGCGGCCGCGCTGAACAGCGACTCCGCCGACGCGATCAGGGTGAAGGCGAGCACCGTGCCCAGCGCACCGGCCACCGCCCCCGCCTCCACCAGGCGCGCGAAGTCCGCGGCGCCCGGCGGCTGTACGACGTCCAGCAGGCCCTGCACCTCGACCCGCGCGACCGGCAGATCCAGTGCGGCCACCACGGCGGTCGCCAGCGCCACCGCCACCAGCGGTGCCGGCAGCACCCGCGCCGCCCGCCGCCAACGTGGCCAGAGCACCAGCACCGCGATGGTCGACGCACCGACCGCCAGCGCCAGCGGCGCCAGGTCCGAAGCGAGGGTGTCCACCACAAGGCCCGGCAGCCCGGCCAGATTCGCCGGCCCGCCACCAGGAGCCTTGGCGTCCGCAAGGGCGTACAACTGCCCGGCGATCAGCACCAGTCCGATGCCCGCGAGCATCCCCTGGACGACCGCGACGGAGATGGCCCGGAACCAGCGGCCCAGCCGCAGCGCCCCCATGGCCAGCTGAAGCACCCCGGCGATCAGCACCAGCGCGCCCAGCGTGCCGAGGCCGTACTCCTGCACGGCCTCGTAGACCAGCACGGTCAGCCCGGCGGCCGGCCCGCTGACCTGAAGACTGCTGCCCGGCAGCAGCCCGGTGAGCAGTCCGCCGACGATCCCGGTGACCAGGCCCAGTTCGGCCGGCACGCCGGACGCGACGGCCACCCCGACACACAGCGGGACGGCGACGAGGAACACGACGAGCGACGCGGTGAAGTCGGCCCGCCAGAACAACAGCGAACGCCGCGAGCCTTCGGAGGACCGGGAGGCCAACGGGGGTATGGACGGCCGGAAAAGACGGCGGACAGGACGGAACCTACGCATGGACATACCTCCAGCGAATGCGAGATGCGAGGGCGCGCGGACGCAGCAGCCGACGCCCGCGCGCATGCGGCAGCGCATGCCGAAGCGTGCGCAGCAGCATGGGTACGAGCAGGCCGAGCGGGGATACGGCGCCGCGCGCCGTGAAGGGTGCATGAGCAATGACGGCTGGATCCGTCGGATGCGCGGGCCGGGGGAGGCCCTGGGGCAACTCTCAGCCGGCGACTTTCAGCCGGCAGTTATCGGCTCGACCACCGGCTCTCAGCGTCTCGGCAGTCGGTCTCGGCAGATGAGCCCGGCAGATAGGCCCAGCAGCCGGTCCTGGCGGTCTCAGCAGCGGAACACGAGGTGATGGACCGGCAGTTCACCTGATCTCGACAGGGGCACGGCCTGACGGCCGGTCAGCGGGACGGTCACCCGCAGCCCGCCCTCGGTCCGTACGGGGCCGGCCGTCGAGACCGGCGTGCCCGGCGCCGTGGGCGCGGACGGTGTGGCCGAGGAGCGTCCGCCGCGGCGTGGCTGGCAGCGGTGGGCGGCGGAATCCGGATGTTCGGAAGGGTCCGTCGCCACCGGGGCGGCGCCCTGGGAGCCGGCACCGGCGGCGCTGTCCGTGACCGGGGCGGCCGCCGCGCGCTCCTCGTACGTGACCACGGAGACCAGCGGCAGGGTCAGAACGACGGCCACGACGATCAACAGGAGCCGGCCGAGGCCGCCCACCCGGATCTTCGCCATCGTCGCCCCCTCCGGCGTGGCTGGACACGTCACCCCATTGTGTCGAGGCGGAGCCGCGGGACCGCAGTGCGGAATGTAATCAGACTGTAAATGCGGAGTTATCCAACAGGACGGAATGGTTCCGTTCGCGCCCCCTGGCCGCCGGAGCGCATTTCGCACTCCAATGCGCCGTTGCGCAATCGCCACCAAAGCGCAACCCGCGCGCGCGACGCGCGACCCTCCCTCGCCGAAGCGCAACCTGCCCACGTGAAGCCCGACCGGCCTCCGCCGAAGCACACCCCGCCCCGCCGGCCCCTCATGCCCCTGACCTCTTGACGCCCCACCCTCCCCGGCACGATATTCACCGCATGATGAATTACGGCGCCGGCGACGACCCCGCCCACCCCGGCACCCCCTTGCCCGACGGCACCTCCTCGCCCGACGGCACCCCCGCCCTCCACGCCCGCGACCTCACCGTCGTCCGCGGCGGCCGCACCGTCCTCGACGCCCTCGCCTTCGACATCCCGTACGGCCAGATCACCGGCCTCCTCGGCCCCTCCGGCTGCGGCAAATCCACCCTCCTGCGCGCCATCGTCGGCACCCAGGCGAAGGTCAACGGCACCCTCCACGTCCTCGGCCACCCCGCCGGCGACCCGGCCCTCCGCCCCCGCATCGGCTATGTCACCCAGGACCCGTCCGTATACGACGACCTCACCGTCCGGCAGAACCTCGACTACTTCGCCGCCGTACTGCACCCCGGCCGCAAAGCCCGCGCCCGACGCCGCGAAAGCGTCACCCGCGCCATCGAGGACGTCGGCCTCACCCGCCACGCCGGCGACCTCGCCGGCAGCCTCTCCGGCGGCCAGCGCAGCCGGGTCTCCCTCGCGGTGGCCCTCCTCGGCGCCCCCGAACTCCTCGTCCTCGACGAACCCACCGTCGGCCTGGACCCCGTCCTCCGCCGCGACCTGTGGGACCTCTTCCACACCCTCGCCACCGGCCGGGGAACCACCCTCCTCGTCTCCTCGCACGTCATGGACGAGGCCGAGCGCTGCCACCGCCTGCTCCTGATGCGCGAAGGCCGCCTCCTCGCCGGTGGCACCTCCCCAACGGAGTTCGGGGGAGAGACCCCCGACGCGCTCTGCGCCCGCACCGGCGCCCCCACCGTCGAGGCCGCCTTCCTCCACCTCATCGACGAGGCCGACGCCGCCACCCCACCACCGACAACCGCCCCCGAGGAGCAGGCCCGATGACCACCGACGGACCCCACGACGGACCGCACCCCGGGCCCCACGACGGACCCCACGACGGACCCCACGACGGACCCCACCCCGGATCCCACCCCGGATCCCACCCCGGACTCCGCCCCGCACCGGCGCGCAGGACCCTGGCCGTACCCCTCTCCCCGGCCCGCACCCTGGCCACCACGGCTCGCGTCCTGCGTCAGCTGCGCCACGACCCGCGCACCCTCGCGATGATGCTCGTCGTCCCGTGCGCGATGATCGCCCTGCTCCGCTACGTCTTCGACGCCCGCCCGGACACCTTCAACAGCATCGGTGCCTCACTCCTCGGCATCTTCCCGATGATCACGATGTTCCTGGTGACCTCCATCGCCACCCTGCGCGAACGCACCTCGGGCACGCTGGAACGCCTGCTCGCCATGCCCCTCGGCAAGGCCGACCTGATCGCCGGCTACGCCCTCGCGTTCGGCTGCCTCGCCATCGTCCAGTCGGCCCTCGCCACGGCCCTCTCCGTCGGGCTCCTCGGCCTCGACGTCACCGGCTCGCCCTGGCTGCTGCTGCTCGTCGCCGTCCTGGACGCCCTCCTCGGCACCGCCCTCGGCCTCTTCGTCTCGGCCTTCGCCGCCTCGGAATTCCAGGCCGTCCAGTTCATGCCCGCCGTGCTGATGCCCCAGCTCCTCCTCTGCGGCCTCTTCACCCCGCGCCCCACCATGCAGCCGGCCCTGGAGGCGCTCTCCGACGTCCTTCCGATGTCCTACGCCGTGGACGGGATGACCGAGGTCCTTCACCACCCCGGCCTCACCGCCGACTTCGTCCGCGACCTCGTCGTCGTCACCGCCTGCGCCCTGTTGGTCCTCACCATCGGCGCGGCCACCCTCCGCCGCCGAACCCCCTGACCGCACCCGGATGCGCTCCCCGTCACCACCCCACGGCCACCCTCCCGGCGTGTCCACCCAACGGGACGCGCCCGCACCCCCGCCCCCACGGTGCGAGGATGACCGCAAAGGCACAGCGCAGCGGAAAGGCGAACCCGCACCATGACCCAGAAGGTCGCAGTCCTCGGCACCGGAAAGATCGGCGAAGCGCTCCTCAGCGGAATGATCCGCGGTGGCTGGGCCCCCTCCGACCTCCTGGTCACCGCCCGCCGCCAGGAACGCGCGGAACAGCTGCACGCCCGCTACGGCGTCGAAGCCGTCAGCAACGCCGAGGCCGCCAAGTCCGCCGACACCCTCATCCTCACCGTCAAGCCCCAGGACATGGGCACCCTCCTCCGGGAACTCGCCCCGCACGTCCCCACCGACCGCCTGGTCGTCAGCGGCGCCGCCGGCATCCCCACGTCCTACTTCGAGGAGCGCCTGGCCACCGGCACCCCGGTCGTACGGGTCATGACGAACACCCCCGCCCTCGTCGACGAGGCGATGTCCGTCATCTCCGCCGGCACCCACGCCACCGCCGCCCACCTCTCCCGCGCCGAGGAGATCTTCTCCACCGTCGGCAAGACCCTCCGCGTACCGGAGTCCCAGCAGGACGCCTGCACCGCGCTCTCCGGCTCCGGCCCGGCCTACTTCTACTACCTGGTCGAGGCCATGACCGACGCCGGAATCCTCCTCGGCCTGCCCCGCGACAAGGCCCACGACCTCATCGTCCAGGCCGCCATCGGCGCCGCCGTGATGCTCCGCGACAGCGGCGAACACCCCGTCACACTCCGCGAGAATGTCACCTCCCCGGCCGGCACCACCATCAACGCCATCCGCGAACTCGAGAACCACGGCGTACGGGCGGCCCTCATCGCCGCCCTCGAAGCCGCCCGCGACCGCAGCCAGGAACTGGCCACCGGCAACGGCTGACCCCACCGAGCCGGCGGCACAGCACACACCACGGGGCCAACCACACCACTGGGCCAGCCACACCACTGGCCAGCCACCACCGGGGCCCGGGGCACCCATACCTATAGGGAAGCCACCCCATAGGTATGGCCTCCCCTAGGTATGTATGGGCCCTCCCCGCTACGCCAACAGCCCCATGGCCCGATACGCGGCATCCACCCGCGGCCGGGCCATGGCCCGCGCCCGCTCCGCCCCGAGCCCAAGCACCTCATCCACATACGACGGCTCAGCGGCCAGCTCCGCATGCCGACTCCGCACCGGCCGCAACAGCTCCACCACCGCCTCCGCCACATCCTTCTTCAACGCCCCGTACGAGCCGTACTCCCCGGCCAGCTCCTCCGGATCCGTTCCCGTACAAGCGGCCAGCACATCCAGCAGATTGGCCACCCCCGGCCGCTCCGCCCGGTCGTACACCACCTCGCTCCCGCCGTCGGTGACCGCCCGCATCACCTTCTTCCGCACCACCTCCGGCTCATCCAGCAAATAGACGATCCCGCCGGTCCTGACGTGCGACTTCCCCATCTTCGACGTCGGCTCCTGAAGATCCATCACCCGCGCCGCCACCACCGGATGCGTCGCCTTCGGCACCACGAATGTCGCCCCGTACCGCTGGTTGAACCGCACCGCCAGATCCCGCGTCAGTTCCAGATGCTGCGCCTGGTCCTCCCCGACCGGCACCTCGTGCGCCCCGTACGCCAGGATGTCCGCCGCCATCAGCGCCGGATACGTCAGCAGCGACAGCCGCACACTCCCACCCCGCGCCGCCTCCTGCGCGGCCTTCTCCTTGTACTGGATCATGCGCCGCATCTCCCCGTCGGAGGCCGTGCACTCCATCAGATACGCCAGCCGCAGATGCTCATCCACCCGGCTCTGCACGAACACCGTGCACAGCGCCGGATCCAGCCCCGCCGCCAGCAACAGCGTCGCGGCCTGCCGACTGAGCCGCCGCACCCGCGCCGGATCGTGCTCCACGGTCAGCGCATGCAGATCCACCACACAGAACAGCGCCTCCGCACGGTGCTGGTCCTCTTCGACCCACCGCCGCAGCGCCCCGAGGTAGTTCCCCAGCGTCAGATGCCCCGTCGGCTTCACACCGCTGAAGATCCGCGTACGCCCCGTCGCCGCGACGGCCATCTCGTCCATAGATCTCTCCGAACTTCCGCACTGCACCGAGTGCGCGTCGAGACCGCCGACCCCGCCGGCCGGCTACGAGAGGGAGAAACGCAAACGGCCGCCGAAGCGGCGGCCGTGGTCATGCATGCGCTGCTGGGCGGCCGCCGTCAGGCGAGCCACCACTGCTGTACGAGCGCATGCGCAGTCATGCGCCCAAAGTACCCGACAAGCCGGGCCAGGCACCGGTTTGAACAACCCCACCCCCTCGTGTACTGTCCTCCGAGTTGCCGGGGAGCCGACAGGCCCCGGGCGACCATCCCGCCGCCTCGCGGCACACCACTACTGCACGGCCCCTCACCGGGAAGAATTTCGGCATGCCGGAATTCGGACCACGGCGCGATTATGTGCCAACGAGGAATACCGCTAAAGTAGTGATCACGCCGAAAGGTGGAACCCCCTCCGACGGGGAATCGGAAACAAATTCGGACCGGCAACGGAACGAATCGGATCTGATAGAGTCGGAAAGGCCGAAAAGCGAAAGTGAAGCGGCCGACCCCGCTCCAACAGGGGGCCAGAGACGGAAACGGATCTGGTAAGGTTGGAAACGCGAAGAAGCCGAAAGGCCGAATCGCACCGGCGAAAATCGGAACCGCAAGGATCTGATAGAGTCGGAAACGCAAGACCGAAGGGAAGCG